>CAWUIQ010000005.1:0-117414 GCA_963922565.1 uncultured Rhodobacterales bacterium | reverse complement strand
CCTTTCACAAAACGGGCGTCAGCAGAGCATTGCCCGCGAAGTGGGCGGTCAGGTTGTCGCGCATGAGCTGGCCCATGGCCTGCCGCGTTTCGATTGTACCCGAGGCATGGTGCGGTTGCACCAGAACGTTGTCGAGGTCCAGAAAACGCGGATCGAGATCCGGCTCGTCTTCGAAGACGTCAAGCGCTGCGGCACCAAGGGAACCCGATCGCAGCGCGGCGATCAATGCCTCTTCATCCACGTTGGAGGCCCGAGAGATATTAACGATCATGCCATCAGGACCGACAGCTTCGATGATGTCGGCGTTCACGATGTGCCGCGTCTCTGCAGAAGCGGCCAGGGTCACGAAAAGGAAATCGGCGTGCTGGGCCAGTGCGAGCGGATCATCGAGAAAGGTCCAATCCCGCGCATCGTCCTTTGGGCCAATATCGGTATAGGCGATATCCATGCCGAAACCGGCAAGCCGCTTACCAACTTCGAACCCGATCCGTCCAAGGCCGAGTATGCCCGCCTTGCGCCCGAAGACACGGCGTTTCAGCGGATACAGCCCCCTGCTGGCCCATGAACCGTCGCGCACCCACGCTTCGGCCCCGATCATGCCGCGGGACTGGCAAAGCATCATTGCGACACCAAGATCGGCAACGTCTTCGGTCAGCACATCCGGTGTGTTGGTGACCCGAATGTCGCGCGCCCTGCACGCTTCGAGATCGACCGCATCGAAGCCGACCCCATAGACTGAAATCAACTCAAGCGCCGGACAGGCTGCGATCATGTCGGCAGGGGCTCCCAACTCGCCGCGCGTTGCGATGGCCCGCACCCCGGGCCCGTGTTCTTCAAGAAAGTCGCGGGCATCCTCCGCTTCGAACAGGCGTCTTACGTCAAAGTCCGCCTCGAGCGGTGCCTGATCCCATTCGGGGTATGGGCCGACCTGAAGAACAACAGGTTTGGACATTGCGATTCCTCGTTGACACGGATTGTTATCGGTACCATGTTATCGGTACCGATCTGCAGGCGTCAATCCCGCGCCATCAAATTCGGAGCGCTGCATGTCCACACTCTTTTCACTTTCCGGCCGCCGCGCCCTTATCACCGGATCGTCGCAAGGCATCGGTTTTGCGCTGGCCAAAGGTCTGGCCGAAGCCGGGGCCGAGATCGTGCTGAACGGGCGTGACGCGGGCAAACTCGCTGCAGCGGCCGAAGCGTTGCAGGGTGACGGTGCTACGGTTCACCAGCTGCCCTTTGATGCGACAGACCATGACGGCGTGCGCGCGGCGGTTGATGGCTTCGAAGCGGAAAACGGGCCGATCGACATCCTGATCAACAATGCAGGCATGCAGCACCGGACGGAGCTGGAGAATTTCCCCGCGGACGCCTTCGAGAGGCTGCTGCAAACCAACATCGCCAGCGTGTTTCATGTGGGCCAGGCGGTCGCGCGGCACATGATTGCACGCGGCGCGGGCAAGATCATCAACATCGCCTCTGTTCAGACGGCGCTCGCCCGTCCCGGCATCGCACCTTACACGGCAACCAAGGGCGCCGTCGCCAACCTGACCAAAGGGATGGCGACAGACTGGGCGAAATACGGCCTGCAATGTAACGCCATCGCACCGGGGTATTTCGATACCCCGCTCAACGCAGCGCTTGTCGCCGATCCGGAGTTCTCGGCCTGGCTCGAAAAGCGGACGCCTGCGGGACGTTGGGGCCAGGTCGAGGAACTGGTCGGCGCTGCGGTTTTTTTGTCCTCTGCGGCGTCGAGCTTCGTCAACGGGCACACGCTGTTCGTCGACGGCGGCATTACGGCGTCACTCTGATGCGATGCTACGTGCTCATGGGCGTTTCGGGCTGCGGCAAGTCGTCGGTTGACACGGCCTTGCAGGTGCTCTGCGATATCGACTTTGTCGATGGCGACGATCTGCATCCGCGCGCCAATATCGCCAAGATGGCGTGTGGCGTCCCGCTTGATGATAGGGATCGCGACCCATGGCTCGCCGAGGTCGACATCGCGCGGCCTTATGCGGATGTCATCGCCCATTCCGAAACTTACCTGCGAGAGACGATGATATGAGTGAAAAGATTGCACTCATCGGCGCGGGCGCAATGGGCGGCGCCATCGGCACGCGGTTGCTTGAGACCGGCAACACCCTGCATGTCTTTGATCTGGACAGCGCCCGCGTCGAGGAACTTGTCGCCAAGGGGGCACTGGCGGCGGCGTCCGCCGCAGACGCGGCCCGCGAAGCAGATTTCGTCATCACCAGCCTCAATGCCTCGCGCATCGTGGGGTTGGCCGCCTTTGGCAAGGACGGGATTGCGGATGGGGCGCGGCCGGGCACTCTCATCATCGACATGTCGTCGATCGAACCGGACGCCACCCGCAAGTTCGCCAAGATGGCGGCCGAGCGCGGGCTGGCATGGGTCGACAGTCCCCTGTCCGGCGGGGCGCCGAAGGCATTGACTGGCGAGCTGACCCTGATGGCGGGCGGTGAAGCGAAGGATGTGGAGCGTGCTCATCTGGCGCTAAAACACGTCGCATCGAACTATACGCATATGGGGCCCGCCGGGGCCGGACAAACAACCAAGCTGATCAATCAGGTTCTCTGCGGGCTGGGCTTTCTTGCCGTGGCCGAGGCCACGCAGCTGGCGCTCGATGCAGGTGTGGACGCAAAAAAGATCCCGCAGGCGCTTAAGGGTGGTCGCGCCGACTCGGCGCTGTTGCAGGAATATCTGCCCCGGTTCGCGACCAAGGATTACCGGCGCACCGGCCGGATCGATAATATGGTCAAGGACCTGAACGCGGTAAACGACCTGGCCCGCCAGACCGGGACATCGATGCCGATGACGGCACTCTGCGCCGAAATCCACAGGATGCTGACGGCTGCGGGGCTGGGTGGCGAGGATCAGGCCGCGGTCATGGAATTCTTCAAAGGCGCCAAAGAGGAGGCCCTCGCATGATCACACGATTTGCCCTGTTCGAAGGCGCGGTGAAACCTGGGCATCAAGACGCCTTTCGCGGCGCAGTGCTTGAACGGCTGGTACCCTTGTGGACCAAGTTCCCCGGCAACACGGATGTCCGGGTGATGTTCAGCGATGACCGTGACGCAGGCGCGCCGGAATTCCCGCTGATGCTTGCCATCAGCTACCCCGACCAGACGGCGATGGAGGCGGCGCTTGATAGCCCCTACCGCGCGCAGTCGCGGGAGGTTACGGGCGAGATTGTCGCCGAACACTTCGATGGGCGCATCCATCACCACGTCACCCAACTGAACGAATATCGGGCCTGAGTGATGAGTGCTCGGGTCACAATGCGGGACGTCGCGCAGGCAGTCGGCATGTCGCCCATGACGGTCAGCCGCGCCTTGCGCGATGATCGCACGGTAAACGCCAAGACCCGCGCCCGCGTCCGGCAGGTGGCCGACGATCTGGGCTATGTCTACGACAGCACGGCGCAGGCCTTCCGCACCCAAAAGAGCGGGTTTGTGGCGGTCACCCTGCCCTCGGTCAACAACGCCAACTTCGCCGAGACGTTTCGCGCCCTGACAAATGGTTTGGGCGAGGCCGGGCTGCAACTGCTCTTGGGCAGCACCAACTACCGGGTGGAGCGGGAAGAGCAACTGGTTCGGCAACTCCTGACCCGCAACCCCGAAGCGCTGGTCTTGACCGGCGGCCATCACACGCTCGAGACGCGCAAGTTGATACAGGGGCGCGGCCTGCCCGTCATCGAGATGTGGGATCTGCCCGCCGATCCGCTGGGCCATGTGGTTGGTTTTTCGAACGGCGATGCGATGGCGCATATCGTGGGACACCTGGTGCGGACGGGGCGGCGAAAGCTGGCATTTGTCGGCGCGTCGGAAGGCGCCGATATGCGCGGTGCGGTACGGCGGGCGGGCGTGGTGCGCGCCGCGCGGATGCACCGCTTGCCAGAGGTCGCCATGATCGATGCCGGGCCTGCGCCGGTGTCGATGCGCCACGGAGCAGCCGTGATCGAAGAGATGGGGCGCGACGTGGCAAAATACGACGCGCTTGTCTGCGTTTCGGACCCGGTAGCCTTTGGATGCCTCAGTGCTGTTCAACGGATGGGATTGCGGGTGCCCGAGGATCTGGCGATTACCGGGTTCGGCAATTTCGAGGTGGCAAAGGTGTCCAACCCAAGGATCACGACCGTGAACGTGCATGCCGAGGATATCGGGCGGCAGGTGGTTGCTGTTCTCAAGGGTATCTTCGACGGCGAGATCAACGAACCCGTGCGGATCGATGTCGGATCGGCGCTGGTGGAGGGTGAGACGAGTTAGATGCGCGCGGCAGGTTGGCTTTGCGGACAATGCGTGCACTACTTATCTAGGCAGCAGCGTCCGCTTTGGGCAGGCGAGCCCAGATCAGCCCTGTTGCAAGTGCGAGAAGCACAGCCAAAGTTGTCATGACGGACTTGGCGATTGTCGCTGTGCTGGCGGCGTAGACCATTGATCCCGACACATCTGGCCAACCGTAGATCATCGCCACGATCCCTAGGTTCTCGGCATAATCGAAAAGCGCACTGCCGACGGCGAAAGTAACGCCAAGACGTACAATTATCCTGTTGGGCATGCGTCGCCCAAACCAGCAGACGGTGCTGCTCAGTGTGAGTGCGAGCAAGGCCGGATAGAGGGTATCCAGAGGAATCTGGCGGCTGAGATAATACTCGCGCCCTTCTGCACCTAAAGCTTCAAGAAGCGTCGCGGCATCGGAGGGGCCGTAGCCGAAGGGCCGCATGTCGAATGACACCTGCCCCGAGATAGTTTCGATGTGGGCAAGCGTGACGGTGATCATCAGCACGTAGATGACGGTAGCAATCAACCCGCAGCCAATTGCGGCAAACCCGATGTACCTTGAGAGAAGTGTGTGAACCATTTTGGGACCTCCTTGATCTCGTGCCAAGGTGCCCTTGGGTGAAGCCACGCGCATTATCATTTGATAAGGCTACCAAGATGAATCTACGGAGTTATCTCGCACAGTCACCTGATCTGTCCGACTTGAGCCTTGCAGACGGTTTTGCGTCTCATTGGAGAAGTAAGCGTTTGAACAAAGGCGCGCGCCTTACCCACCAAGAGCAACCTGCATCAGATGAGTACATTCTTTTGGATGGGTGCCTCGCCAGCACCATTTGTGACCCGGATGGCAAGGAGGTCTGCGTTGGGCTCTTTGTTGGTCCTTGCGTTGTCACGCCGAATATCGCGCGAACGCGGGATGGCGTGTCCCTTGTGTCCATCCAAGCAACCAAAGAAGCCTCGCTTTATTGGATCGATACGGATCAGCTTACAAATCTGATGATTGACTCTGAACCAATCCGAAACTGGGCAAATGGTGTTCTAGGACGCGCACTGAGTGAAAAGGCGGAGCGCGAATGGTGTCTCGCCGCTCTTGGCGGGGCGGAGCGGCTGAACTGGTTCCGCCAAGCGTTCCCTAGCTATGAAGACATTTTCACCCACTCGTTGATAGCGTCCTTCTTGGGTATCACGCCGGTCACGATGAGCCGTCTACGCGCTAGGTAGTGGCAATAGGAAGCGGACGTCTAAGCATCCTGCAGCATCCGGCAATATGGGCTCTTAGCTGACCCTCGTTCAACAAACGCGACCCAACCTGTGATGGGGCTTCGACCGGTTGCGCCCTTAAACTCCACTATTCCGCACCGTCGATCCCGGGATCAACCGAAACCCGATGTCCGTGCATGTCGGCACAGGCTCATCCGTCAGCCGCCCCATCATCATCTCGGCCGCCATCTGCCCCAGCTTCAGGTGCGGGACGTGACAGGATGTGAGGCGCCGGTTCATCACTGACGCGATCGGCAAATCTCCCCACCCCGCGATCCCGATATCGTCCGGCACGCGCAATCCCTTGGCGGCGCAGTATTGTAGCCCACCGAATGCCATCGCGTCGTTCTGGAAAAAAATGCATTCGATATCGCGCGCGGCGGAGAGCAACTGTTCGGTGCCGTAAAAGCCCGGATAATACGTTGCCGTATCGTGCAGGCAGAGCTGTTTGACGACGGCACCACCGGCCCCTTCGACCGCCTTGCAGAACCCGTTCAGCCGCTCGGTCGCGGCATTCGCCGTATCGTGGGACGTGCCCACATAGCCGATGCGGCGGTATCCGAGCGATGTCAGGTAGCGCCCCATATCAAATCCGCTGTCGAAGTGGTTGATCCCGACGCTCATATCCAGAGGGGAAGAGTTCAGATCCCAGATCTCGACGACCGGAATCCCTGCATTGCGCAGCATGTCAGTGGCGCGGGGCGAATGGTATCGCCCGGTCAGAATGAGGCCCGCAGGCTGCCACGACAGAACCGTTCTGATCCAGTTCTCCTCCTCTTCCTGCGTGTGCTGTGTGAGGCCCAGAACGGACTGGTATCCAAAGGTACCAAGCTTGCGATCAATGCCTTCAAGCACCTGTGCAAACACCTCGTTTCCAAGGTCCGGGATCGACACGCCGATGAAGGTCGAGCTTTGGTCGCCGGCAAAAACCGTGGCCAGTCGATTCGGCAGGTAACCGAGTTGATCGACCTGCTGCATGACCTTGATGCGGGTATCTTCCGAATACCCGCCCTCCCCGCGCAAAACCCGGCTCGCGGTCATTTTTGACACCCCTGCGGCACGCGCCACCTCAGACAGGCTTACCTTATTGTTTTTACTGTTTTTATCCACGTTCTAGCCATTTTACGTTACGGGTAACTTAAGCCTTGACAGCGCCCGCTTTCTGACCCGATGCTAACGGAACGTTACGGGTAACTCAACGGGGAGGTTGGGCACCGTGACGCCGGAGGAGCCGCTATGCCAGACCTGCAATCAGGTTTGTTCTTTGACAGCATCGACAAGCATTTTGGCGGCACTTACGCGCTCGAGGATGTGTCGTTGACGGTGGGTCGCGGCGAGATCGTCGCGCTGTTGGGCGAGAACGGTGCGGGCAAGTCGACGCTGATCAAAGTGCTGGGCGGGATCCATGCGGCCGACGCCGGTCAGGTGCTGATTGATGGTGAGCCGTACCAGCACACACCGGCAGGGTTTGGCGAGCGCCAGAAGGTGGCATTTATCCACCAGGATCTCGGGCTGATTGAATGGATGACGGTGGCCGAGAATATCGGGCTCGCGCTCGGGTTCTCCCGCAAGAACGGGCTGATCCGCTGGCGGGATGTAGAACACTTTGCGGTCGAGGCCTTGCGCCGCGTGGACGCCGAATTTGACCCCACGACCCGGGTCGAGGAACTGACCCGCACGGAAAAATCCCTCGTCGCTATCGCACGCGCTCTGGCCGTGGACAGCGAGTTCCTCGTGCTGGATGAACCGACCGCTTCTTTGCCGGCGGATGAGGTCGAACGGCTCTTTGCCGCGATCCGGCCCCTGCGGGACAAAGGGGTCGGCATGATCTACGTCTCGCACCGGCTGGACGAGATTTTTCAAATTGCAGATCGGGTTGCCGTGCTGCGCGACGGGGCGATGGTCGGCGTGCGGAACATCGACCACACGACCCCCGAAGAGCTGGTGCAAAAGATTGTCGGACGCAAGACACGCGAGACGGTCAAAGCCACCGACGAGATCGGTGATGCGGTGTTATCGCTCCGCGACTTCGAAGTCGCTGGCATGCAGCGTCTGAGCTTTGATCTGCAGAAGAACGAGGTGCTGGGCCTTGTCGGCCTGCGCGGCGCGGGGCACGAGGCGATCTCGCGCGCGCTTTTTGGCCTCCTGCCCTTCGAAGGCAGCGTGGTACTCGACGGTAGAACCCCGGATCTGTCGACCCCGCAAAAGGCGCTGCATTCGGGTGTCGGACTGGTGGCCAAGGACCGGACCGAAGAATCCGTCGCGATGAGCCTGACCATCCGCGAAAACACCTTTCTCAACCCCGATGGCATCGGGCGCAGACTGTTCAGCATGCTTTCGCCCCGGGTCGAGGCCGAACAGGCGGCGATCATCGGCGCGGAACTGGGCCTGTCACCCAATGATCCGACCTTGGCCATCGAAGCGCTTTCGGGTGGCAACCAGCAGAAGGTCGTTATCGGCCGTTGGCTTGCAACCAATCGCAAGCTGCTGATTTGCGAGGACCCGACAGCCGGCGTGGATGTGGGCGCGAAATCAGAGATCTATGCGCTGCTTAATCGGGCGCTTGGTGACGGTGTCGCGATCCTGATCATGTCCACGGATTTCGAAGAGATCGCCACGATTTGCCACCGCGCCATCGTGTTCAGCCAGGGCGCCATCGTCGACGAGCTGAGCGGCACGCGGTTGACCACCGAGAACCTGATACAATCGGCCTCTGCCGGGAACATAACGTCTGAAGGGGACGGGTCGCATGCAGTCGCTTGAATCCAGCGCACTTGAGCCAACCAAGGCAGACCTCAGGGGTCTGAGTACCGGCAAACGCCTGATGCGGTTCCTGCCGGTCTATGGGCTCGTGATCCTGACCGTGTTCCTGATCGGGCTGTTCTCGATCCTGCTGCCCGACACCTTTCCGACGATGCTGAACCTGCGGTCGATCATCTCGGACAAGGCGATCATCGCCCTATTGTCGCTCGGGGCCATGATCCCCATGGCCGCGGGCCGGATCGACCTGACAGTGGGTTACGGGATCGTCCTTTGGCACATCCTGGCGATCAGCCTGCAGACCATGTTGGGCCTGCCCTGGCCAATGGCCGTCGCCATCGTCCTTCTACTTGGCGCGCTGACGGGTTTCCTCAACGGTCTGCTGGTCGAGGTCGCCAAGATCGACAGCTTCATCGCCACACTCGGCACCGGTACGGTGCTTTATGCGCTGGCGCTCTGGCACACGGGCGGGCGGCAGATGGTGGGGCTGTTGCCCGACGGATTCTATGCTCTCAACACCACCTTTGTCTTTGGTCTGCCGATCACGGCCTATTACCTGATCGTCATTACCGTCGTGATGTGGATCATCCTCGAATACACGCCCGTTGGCCGTTATCTCTATGCCATTGGCGCCAATCAGCGGGCGGCGCAGCTGAACGGCATTCCCACGCGGAAATACGTGATTGGCGCTTTCGTCGCCTCAGGAACGATGACGGCCGTTGCCGGCGTCCTGCTCGCCGCCAAGCTGCGGATCGGGCAGGCATCGGTGGGGCTTGAGTTCCTGCTGCCAGCGCTCGTCGGGGCCTTCCTGGGTTCCACGACGATCAAGCCCGGCCGGGTCAATGTATGGGGCACTGTCGTCGGGGTTGTCATCCTGGCCGTGGGCATTTCGGGCATTCAACAATTTGGCGGTTCCTTCTGGGTCGAACCGCTGTTCAACGGAGTCACCCTGCTGGTTGCCATCGGCATCGCAGGATACGCGCAGCGCAAAAAAGGTGCAGACAAGCGCTGAGCATCTCAAGTGCAAAGGGAGGAAACCATGAAAAAACACACATTAGTGGCCGCGCTGCTCGCCAGCACTTTTATGGCCGCACTGCCCGCTTGGGCGGAGTGGGACGGGCCGACGACCGGACCAGCCGCCGCAGATGGCAAGTCCATCGTGGTCGTGGCCGGCGATCTGAAGAATGGCGGTATTCTGGGCGTGACCAACGGTGTCGAAGAAGCCGCGGCCAAGATCGGCTGGGATGTGCGTGTGCTGGATGGGGCGGGATCGATCCAGGGCCGTACGGCAGCGATTGGTCAGGCGCTCGCGCTCAAGGCTGACGGGATCATCATCAACGGCTTTGATGCGGTCGAACAGCAGGCAGCCCTCGAAGGTGTCGTGAATGCAGGTGTTCCGATGGTCGCGTGGCATTCCGGTCCCAAGATCGGCTGCGATGCGCCCGGCGGTATCTTTGCCAACGTATCGACCGATGCGATGACCGTGTCCGAAGTGGCCGCCGAATGGGCCATCGAGGATGGTGGCAAGGATATCGGCGTCGTGATCTTCACCGACTCCACCTACCAGATCGCCATCGACAAGGCAGACCGGCTGAAAGAAACGGTCGAGGCCGCGGGTGGCAAGGTTCTGGAATACGTGGACACGCCCATTGCCGACACCTCGACCCGCATGGGGCCGCTGACCACGTCGCTGTTGCAGAAATACGGGGACAGCTGGACACACGCGCTGGCGATCAACGACCTCTATTTTGACTTCATGGGGCCGTCGCTGGCCGCGGCCGGGCTGTCGCCCGATGCCGGACCGCAGGCCGGGTCTGCCGGTGATGGGTCAGAGGCGGCGTTCCAGCGCATTCGGTCAAACGGTTATCAGGCGATCACCGTGGCCGAGCCTCTGAACCTGCAGGGCTGGCAACTGGTGGACGAGCTGAACAGGGCCATTCAGGGTGAGGCGTGTTCGGGCTATGTCACCTCGCCTGCACTGGTGACCCCCGAAGGTCTGGCGAAGCTTGGCGACAGCAATCAATTCGATCCGGATATCCCCTACCGCGAGGCCTATGCGGAGATCTGGGGCAAATAGTTCTCCCCGCGGGGTCGGGCGGCAAGGTCTGGCCCCGCACCTTGATCCGAACAGCAGGGTATGTGCGTTGCCCGTCCTTTCCGTCTGACGGAGGAGAAAGACATGGCTGATACACCACTCGTGCAGATGCGCGGTATAACCAAACGCTTCGGCGGGGTGACCGCCCTTCAGAACGTCGACCTGAATGCCTATGCCGGCGAGGTGCTGGCCATTGTCGGGGACAATGGCGCGGGCAAATCGACGCTGATCAAGGTGCTCACGGGCGTGTATCAACCGACCGAGGGCGAGATGTACCTTGACGGCAACAGGATCGAGTTTTCCAACCACGCCGAAGCCATCGAAGCGGGCATCGATGCGGTCTATCAGACCCTGGCGCTTGCTGACCACCTTGACCCGGCGGCCAACATGTTTCTTGGCAACGAGCTAACCAAATCGGTCCTTGGGTTCGAAATTCTCGACAACAAGCGGATGCGGTCCGAGACCGAGCGCGTGTTGATGGAGCGTTTGGGCGTAAAACTGAAATCTCTCGATGCGCCGACCGAAAGCCTGTCGGGCGGGCAACGCCAGGCGGTCGCCATCGCGCGCGCGGTCTATAGCGAAGGGCTGCGCGTTCTGGTGATGGACGAACCGACTGCGGCCCTCGGACCACAAGAAACAGCCCGCACCCTCAAACTGATCCAGACGCTCAAGGCGCAGGGGCTGGCCGTGATCCTGATCAGCCACTCGCTGGATGACGTCTTTGAAGTCTCCGACCGTGTTCACGTGCAGCGCCGGGGACAATGCGTAGGGGTCGTCAGAACGGCAGACAGCAGCACGCAAGAGGTTCTCGGTCTCATCGTCGGAGCGGAGGAAGCAGCATGAACGCCGTAACAGCGAAACCGATGACCGAGCGGCTGGAGCCCTATATCGCGATCATTGGCCCGATGGTCATGATCCTCGCGATCCTCCTCTTTATGGGCGTGGCGGAACCGGCGCGATACTTCCGGGCCACCAACCTGAACCTGATCCTGCTGGATGCAGCGCTTTACATGCCGATGGCGATGGCGATGACCTTTGTCATCACGCAGCGGGGGATTGATCTGTCGATCGGATCTATCGCGGCTTTGTCCTCGATCCTCATGGCCTTTCTGATCAAGCAATACGGGTTTTCGGTCTACATCGCCGTGCCCATTGCCATCATGCTGGGGGCGCTGATGGGTTTGATCAACGGGCTGATCATCACGCGCTTCAACGTGCCGGACCTGATCGGTACGCTGGCGATGGATCTCGTCTATCGCGGCTTTGCCCTCGTGATTGCCAAAGGTCTGGTGCTGGCGCGCTTCCCCGATTTCCTGACCGAGATCGGGCGCGGCCAGATCCCGGGCTTCATTCCGATCCCCGTCGTGATCGGCATCGCCACGATGATTGCGGGCTACATCCTGCTGACCCGCAGCTATTTCGGACGCTACACGATCGCCATCGGATCCAATCCGGAGGCTGCAGAGCTGACCGGGATCAGCGTCAAACGGCACAAGGTCTATGCCTATGTGCTGTGCGGTGCCGCAGCGGCCCTGGCCGGTGTGATGCTGACCGGCAAGCTGAACGCGATCCAGGCGACATCAGCCCCCTACTTCAACCTGCACGTCATTGCGGCGGTGGTAGTGGGCGGCACGTCCCTTTTCGGCGGGCGCGCGTCGATGCTCGGGTCCTTTGCGGGTGTCCTGCTTCTCAGCATGATGATTAACGCGCTGGTGACCCTGCGGATCGAGTTCTTCTGGCAGTCGGTCGCCTCGGGCGTCGTCATCGTCAGCTCGGTCGCGCTTTATACATGGATGCAGAAAAAGGACCGCGATGGCGCGGGCGGCCTCTTGGCCGGCCTTCAGACCCCCGACGGTCAAAAAATGCTGCGCTTTTCCGCGCTGCTGATCGGTCTGCTTATTGGCCTCTTGGCCATTGGCGGGATCTTTGCCGGTGATCCAAATCCAAGCGGATGATCGGCCAAATGCGGGGTGGCCGGGCCGGGGGTGCAGCCCCGGCACCGACCGATGGCCCCGCTCTCATTGCAAAGGGAGGAACCAAGATGAGACTTTTAGCAACCATGAGCCTCGTGGCAAGCGCGGCGGCAGGGACGGCACTGGCCGATGGACACGCGACGCTGCCCCTGAAAGAGCTGCCCGGCATTGCCGATCGCGATTACTGGATCCCCGGCGAGGTGAACGCCGATGGCAAGCTTGAAGCGTTGCAGGCGGTGGTCGGTTCGGACGCCGTGGCCTTTACCGGAACGCTCGATAACCCGGTGCAAATCGCGCTGATCTACCCATCGGCGGATACGTCGGATTTCTGGGCGCGCAACTATCTCGCGCTGACCAAGCGGCTCGACCAACTGGGCATCGCGTATGAAACAACCGAATTCGCGTCGCGCCAGATCGAACACTCGCTGCAATCGACCTATGCCAACCAGGTCGAGCAGGACGCGGATCTTTATGATTACGTGATCTTCGGCCCATCCGAGCTGGCCATTCAGGCCGACAATATCAGCAAACTCGCGGGCAATGACGGGTTCAGCACCTATGTCTGGGCGTTTCATACACCGCTCAAGGATCTGTCGAACCAACCCGATGCGTGGTTTGATTTCTCGTCCGCCGCAGGGGCGCTCACGATGTGCGACTATATGGTCGAGCGGCTTGGCGAAGGGGTGACGATGGCGATGAACCGGGGCATTCCCGGCATCACGGACAACCAGCGCTCGGGCGATTTCAAGGCTTGCGTGGAGGAGAAAGCCGGCTGGACCACCGTCTATGAGCATTACGGCGAATACCAGCGCGAAGGCGGGTTCGAAGGCACATCGCTGATCCTGCAGGCCTATCCAGAGGCCACAATCATCCACAACGCCAACACCGCAATGGCAATGGGATCGGTTGAGGCGCAAGTCGCCGTCGGTAAAGAGAAAGAGATCTTCTCGACCGGCTGGGGTGGTACCGGGCTGGAACTCGAAGCGATCCGTCGCGGCGAGCTTGACGCCACGCCGATGCGGATGGGCGATGACGTGGGTGCGGCGACCGCCGAGGCGATCAAGGCTGATCTCGAGGGCCGCGCGGGCGACCTGCCCTTTGTCTTCCTTGGCCGGATCACCGTGGCTCATGACCAGATGAGCGTTGAGGAGATCGACGCACTGGAACAGGAGGCATTCCGCTTCTCAGGCGTTGGCGCGCTGAAGCGTTAAACCAAGGCGGCGTCACCCGAAACCGGGTGGCGCCCTACGGAGTCGCGGCAGCTCTGCTCTCAGGCAATCGGGTTCATCTCGCCGGGCACCGCAGTGATCGCCGACGTGTCGAAGCGAGAAATGGCGAATGACAGGTTTTTGGCGGCTCGACCCTCTCGTTTGGCTTGTGTCACCGTTCACAGTTCTTAGTGTGACCGGTAACATACAACGGAAGGCACCCACCCCGGCACCATGGAGCAGCCACGAGACCCGGGCGTTCGCCGGATCAGCGGGGCAAAGGAAGGAATAGACGATGTTCGGCGTGATCGAGGGGACCGGGTTCGAAGTCATTGAGCCCGAATTTGCAGAATGCTTCGTGGGCCACGCGCGGGTAGAGCGGTTATGGACAGGCGCCCGCTGGTCGGAGGGACCGGTATGGTTCGCCGCCGGGCGCTATCTCTTGTGGTCGGACATCCCGAACAATCGCATCCTGCGGTACGACGATACGGACGGATCGGTCTCGACATACCGCCAGCCGTCGAACAACTCCAACGGCCACACAATCGACCGGCAGGGGCGGCTGGTGTCCTGCGAACATTTCGCTCGCCGGGTCACACGCACCGAACTTGACGGGTCGATCACGGTGATCGCTGACAACTACCAGGGCAAGCGGCTCAACTCACCTAACGATGTCGTCGTGAAATCGGATGGCTCCATCTGGTTTACCGACCCGAGCTACGGCATCCTCATGGATTACGAAGGCAACCGGGCCGAGAGCGAAATCGGCGCCTGCCACGTTTACCGCGTGGACCCGTCCGGCGACATGACCATCGTCGCCGACGACTACGTCAAACCCAACGGCCTCGCATTCTCGGCCGATGAATCGATCCTTTACATCGCCGACACAGGCATCACCCACGATGCGGACGGCCCCAAACACATCCGTCGCCACACTGTAAACGCCGACGGCACACTTGGCGGCGGCGAGGTGTTCGCGACCTGTACAGAGGGGCTGTTCGACGGGTTCCGCGTTGACACACATGGCCGCATCTGGAGCTCGGCAGGCGACGGCGTTCATTGCCTGAACACCGACGGCACGCTGATTGGCAAGGTGTATATCCCCGAACTCGTCGCGAATGTGTGCTTCGGGGGCGAAAAGCTGAACCGGCTTTTCATCGCCGGGACAACCTCGCTCTATTCCGTTTTCCTCAACGTGAACGGCGTCTCACCCGTTTAGGTGCTGATCCAGCCATGGCCCGTGATGCGCACCGTCCTTGTCGATGCGCTCAAAACTGTGCGCACCGAAATAGTCGCGCTGCGCCTGAAGCATGTTGGCTGTCGTTCGCGCACTGGTAAGGGTGTCAAAATAGTTCAGCGCCGCCGCCAGCGCGGGCACAGGCTGACCCGCGCCCATGGCCACCGTGGCCACCTTGCGCAGCCCAACGATGTTGTCCCGCAGGATATCCGCGAAGTAAGGGGCAAGGGCCAGATTCCGCTCTGGCGCATCCGTCAGGGCGGCGGCCATGTCGTTCAGCATGGCCGAGCGGATGATGCACCCTTCGCGCCAGACCTCTGCAATCGCCGCCATGGGCAGATCCCAGTCGAATTCCAGACCGGCCTTGCCGAGCAACTCGAACCCCTGAGCGTAACACAGCACCTTGCCCGCGATCAGTGCCCGTTCCAGATCGTTCAGCGTCAATGCGCCCTCTGGAAGCGTTCGGTCCCCATGGCCAAAGGTGGCCGCGCCTGCAAGTCGCAGATCACGCGCCGCGGACATGTTGCGGGCCACGACGGCCGCCTCGATCACCGGCACTGGCGCCCCCAGCATCTGGCTTTCTATCACCGTCCACCGACCCGTGCCCTTCTGACCGGCCCGGTCCAGGATCATGTCGAGCATCGGCTTACCCGTCTGCGGATCCGCGGCCGCAGACACCTTGCCCGAAATCTCGATCAAGTAGCTTTGCAACAACCCCTCGTTCCAGCGATCAAAGACCGCGCCACAAGCCGCTGCATCCATGCCCATCCCGTCGCGCATCACGCCATAGGCTTCGGCGATCAGCTGCATGTCGGCATATTCGATGCCATTATGTACCGTCTTGACGAAATGCCCGGCACCGCCCGCGCCCATATAGGTCGCGCAAGGCTGCCCGTCATACTTGGCAGAGATAGCCTTCAGGATATGCGCCACGCGATCCCACGCCGCGGACGTGCCGCCACCCATGATGGAGGGGCCAAAGCGCGCGCCCTCGGCACCGCCTGACACGCCGATGCCCAGAAATGGCATGCCGGCATCTGCGGCCTCTGTCGCGCGGCGCTCCGTGTCGTGGAAATTCGCATTGCCCGCATCGATGATCATGTCATCGGCATCAAGCAATGGGCGCAATCGCTTTATTTGGGTATCCACCGCGTCACCGGCGGGGACCATGAGGATGATGTTTCGGGGCTTGGCGAGGCCCTGCACCAGGTCTTCCAACTCTGCATGGCCGGTGATGCGATTTGCCAGTTCCCCGGCATTCTCCATGAACTCCGAAATGCGCGCCGTGGTGCGATTGTGCACGGCGACAGAGAACCCGTGATCGGCGATGTTGAGCGCCAGCATGGCACCCATCGTGCCCAACCCGATCACACCAATTTCCGCTCCTGACATCTGCTTTCCTCTTTCCGGCACTACCGTTATGTTACCGATAACAAATGGATCAGGCCGAGGGAAGCCATGCACACCGAAAAGTCGCTTGTCCTGACGCACCGGGCCGTCATGACCATGCTGAAGGCCGCCGTGGCCAAGGCCGAGGCGATCGGCCAGCCGCAATGCATCGTCATCGTGGATGCGAGCGGCGTGACACTTGGACAATTGCGTATGACCGGTGCCAAATTCCTCAGCCTTAAAAGCGCCGAGGCCAAGGCGCGCACGGCGGCCTCAATCCGAGCGCCGAGCGACGCCATCCCCGAGACCGTCGGACCCGCCATTGCGGCCGCCACCGGAAACGACGTCACGCGCCTGGGTGGGGGTCTTCCGATATTCGTCGATGGTATTTGCGTCGGGGGCATCGGCGTGGGATCGGGAACGCCAGAGCAGGACAAGGACGTGGCCGATGCCGCGCTTTCCGCAATCGACGCCGGTGAAACATAGCTTCGCCACATGCCCGGTCAGGGCTTGGGGTTGATCTGATTTTGCGCCTCGTGCTGCTCACTCACCCAAAATGCGGATCACCGGAAGCATGCGACGTGCAGACAAAGGTTGGGGTGGCGGAGCGGAAGGGATTCGAACCCTCGAGACGGTTTCCCGCCTACACACTTTCCAGGCGTGCGCCTTCGACCACTCGGCCACCGCTCCGTCGGCGGGTTTAGCGAAAATCCGCGGGGGAACGCAAGGACGGCTGTAATTTTTTGTTGTCGCCAACCCTGCCCTTGTCGCGGGGTCAACGCCGCCCCCATCTATCTCTTGTCGGGCAATTGCGCGCGATCAACAGAAGGACTTTACTATGAACCGAAGAGAGATGATGCAGACAAGCGCCCTGGCCGCTGTCGGAGCGGGCCTTGCCCCTGCCCTGCCCGCCTTTGCAGCCGCCCATGCCGCGGCGCTTCCTGTTGCGCAGCGTTTCACGATCGGCGACCTGACCGTGACGGCGCTGTCGGACGGGTATCTTCCGATCGAGCCAGGGGTGATGAACGGGATCGAAGCAGACGAGTTCAATGAATTTGCCGCGCAAGCCTATCGCGCACCGGGTCCTGTCGCGACCGGCGTCAACGCCTTTCTGGTCGATGATGGATCAGAGCTGACGCTTGTCGATGCGGGAACCGGGTCGATCATGGGCCCCACGCTCGGCCAGCTCTTTGCCCAGCTCGAGGCCGTTGGCGTTGCGCCAGATGCCGTTACCCGTGTGATCGCGACGCACCTGCATCCCGATCATATCGGTGGCGTCGTATCCGGCGGCACGAACCCGTTCACGAACGCGGCCCTGGTTGTTTCGCAAGCCGAAGTCGACTTCTGGACGAATGCCGACATCAAGGCCGGCGCACCAGAGGAGGTACAGGGCTTTTTCGATCTGGCTGGCGGCGCGGTGACCGCCTTTGGCGACCGTCTGACGACCGTCGAGGACAACGCCGATCTGGGCGGCGGGATGACCGCCATGCTCATGCCCGGCCACACCCCCGGCCATATGGGCGTCATGCTGGATAGTTCCGACACCCAACTGCTGATCTGGGGCGACATCGTCCATGTCGGCCCGGTCCAGTTCGCACGTCCCGAAGTCACCATCGCGTTCGATACCGATTCCGAGATGGCGGCCGCGACGCGGGCGCGCATTTTTGACATGGCAGCGACCGACCGGGTCATGGTGGCCGGGGCGCATATCTCGTTCCCCGGCTTTGGGTATGTCGAGCGTGCGGGCGAGGCTTTTGCCTGGGTTCCTGCGCCTTTCCAGTACGGCTGATCAGTTTGCGGCAGCACCGGTGTCGTCCGCGGCGACATCGGTGCCGTCCGCATCCGCTTCCGAACCGGCATCCGTCTGAGCGGTTTCGCCAGCCCCCGGGGCATTGCGAAACCAGATGTCGGTCTGGGTGAACGGGATTTCGATATCCTCTTCGACAAAGCGTGCGGCGATCTTGTGATGAAGCTCGCTCTTGACGCTCAGTGACCAGTTCACATCCCTCAGGATTGCGCGGATCTCGAAATCAAGCGAACTGGCACCAAAACCCGCGAACAGGACCGCGGGCGCCGGATTGGCCAGGATCATCGGGTGATCCTGGGCGATCTCCCGCAAGATCTCTTCGACCCGGCGGGTATCCGTACCATAGGCGACGCCGACCGAGACAATGATCCGGCCTACGGTATTGCCACGCGTGTAGTTGGTAACAGTGCCACTTACGAGATCCGCATTAGGGATTATGACATCGGACCGATCGAACGTTTCGATCCGGGTCGAGCGCACGGAAATGTCGCGGACATATCCCATCTGCCCACCCACCTCGATCCAGTCGCCTTCGGAAATCGGGCGCTCAATCAACAGGATAATGCCCGACACGAAGTTCGATACGATGTTCTGGAGGCCGAACCCGATGCCGACCGAAAGAGCACCGGCAACGATGGCGAGGGACGAGAGGTCAATCCCGGCTGTCGTGATCGCAATGAGGGCAGCAAGAAATATGCCCAGATAACCGGTACCCGATACGATCGCATTCCGTGCCCCGACATCGAACCGGGTCTTGGGCAGGACCGAGCGTTGCAGCGCACTCTGCAAGAGCCGGGTCACCACGTAGCCAACGGCAAAAACAACCGCGAATGTCAGGAAGTCTATGGGCGAGATGGTGGTTTCGCCAATCCTGAAGCCGGCAAGGAAACTAGCCCATAGTTCGGTCAGATCGGCGACGCGGACGCCCCAAAAGAGCGACAGGAGCGGCACCGAGGACAGCAGGACAACGAAGTTCAGCAGGACCGGTGTCAGGGCATCCCGGCTGTCTTCGCCCTTACCCGTGATCCAGAGATAGACATCCTCGACCAGGCGCTGCAGCACCATCACAAAGCCCAGAAGCGCGAGCGACTGGATCGTCGGATACAGGATGAAGTTGCCGGCAAACCCGTATCCCAGGGCCGCGAAGACGGGAGCCACGGGCGCGAGGATCATGGCGATGCGGCCGACGATCCGGATGACCCGCGCCCCGCCCTGCTGCGCCTCTGTTTCTTCGTCCCCGGCACCGACTTTCGACAGGATCTGGCTTAGCCGGAAGAGGATGAGACTGCTGATGACGACAATCGGGAAAGCCAGGACTGAACGCTGTGCAGCATCGTAATTGTCGAAACCGGCGACAAGTTCGTGAAGCCCGCGCAGCACGATCATCACGGCAAGCGCGGTCCCGTACCAGCGTGCTTCGGCCCGTTGGGTCGCCGACACCTTGATGATGGCGACCCTTTCATCCTTGGCGAACAGACGTTCGCACAGCCAACGGATGATCAATATGACGGCCGCGTAGGTCGTGAGTTCGTCCAGAAGCAGCGATCCCCGGATCCCGAAGATCGCAAGCTGCTGAAGCCCCGCCACCAAAGCAGCGACGCCGATAAACGGCAGCACGATGCGGCCCAGCGAAACAAGCAGGTCCCAGACGTTGCCGCCACGCCCGCTTCGTTCGTAAAGCCATGCGCCGAACCGGTTGGACCAGGCGCGTCCGCGACCAATCAGAACGAGTGCCATGAGGAAAAGGACACCGGCCACCGGCAATCCGTCGCGCAATTCCGCGAGATGCACAGGGTTGCGAATGGCGTCGCGCACCTCACCCACTGTCGAAAGGAAGGATTGATTCACGGCCTCAAGGGCGCGCGGCCACTGGGTTGGGTTCAGCGGCGATGGCCCGAGCGAGATGAGTTCCTGCGCCTGCCGTTCGCGAATGACCCGATCAATCTCGTCGATCAGACCGTCGGCGAGCGTGTAGGCCTGATCGGCCTCGATTGACGGCACCTGCAATCGCGCAAGTTCCGCCTGAAGGGCCGATCGACGCTGGGCCAGATCGGGCTCTTCATTGCCGTCCTCAGGCGCGGGTCCGAGCGCATCGAGCTGTGACCGGATCGTTCGCAGCCGGGCATCGTTGCCCTGACGGGCCGTTTCAAACTCGCTTCGGTAATCTGCGATGTCAGAGCGCAATGTCTCGAGCGCCGCGTTCGACGCCCGCCCGGCTTCGATCGCGGCGATGGCTCGATCGCTGAGCGTCTCCCACGCATCATAATCGGGTTGTGAATTCTGCGCGCTTGCCAGCGTCGCAATGAGCGTCAGGACAAGCGCAAAGAACCAGTAGCGGAGCAACCGCATCATGCGTCCTCGAACACACCCGGGATGCTGGCGGGTGCCTCGGTCAGCCATGATGGCAACGGAAGGTCTTTGCTCTTGAGGAATTCCGGATTGAAGAGCTTGGACTGATAGCGTGTTCCATAGTCGCAAAGGATCGTCACGATCGTGTGCCCTGGCCCCATTTCCTTGGCCAGCCGGATCGCACCGGCGACGTTGATGCCGGACGAGCCACCAAGACACAGCCCCTCTTCCTTAAGCAGATCGAATACGATGGGCAGAGCCTCGGCATCAGGGATGTTGTAGCTGAAATCGGGGCGGAAGCCTTCGAGATTGGCCGTGATCCGCCCCTGCCCAATCCCTTCGCTGATCGAACTGCCATGCGAGGCAAGCTCTCCGGTCGTGTAGAATGAGTGCAGCGCGGCGCCATCCGGATCGGCGAGCCCGATCTTTACGCCCTTGGGCTGCAAAACATCGGCCACACCCGCGAGCGTGCCGCCTGATCCGACCGCGCAGATGAAGCCATCGACCTTGCCATCGGTCTGGTCCCAGATCTCGGGCCCGGTCGTTTCGACATGGGCCTGACGGTTGGCGACGTTATCAAACTGGTTGGCCCAGATCGCGCCATTGGGCTCTGTCTTGGCCAGGGTTTCGGCGAGGCGACCGGAATACCGGACGTAGTTGTTGGGATTGCGATAGGGTGCCGCGGGAACCTGCACCAGCTCCGCGCCCGCCAGCCGCAGCATGTCTTTCTTTTCCTGGCTCTGTGTTTCCGGGATGACGATCACCGTCTTAAAGCCCATCGAGGCCCCCACCAGCGCCAGACCGATCCCGGTGTTTCCGGCCGTGCCTTCGACGATCGTGCCGCCGGGCCGCAACAGACCCTTTGCCACGGCGTCCCGAATGATGAAGAGCGCGGCACGGTCCTTGACGGACTGGCCCGGGTTCATGAATTCGGCCTTCCCGAGAATGGTACAGCCCGTCTCTTCGCTCGCCTTTCGCAGCTTGATAAGGGGTGTGTTCCCGATGGCGTCGGCCAGATCCGAAGCGTACCGCATGAGCCGGTCCTTTCCTGAAAACTGAATCAGATGTACTCCCGCCCCAAGCGGACCTCAACCCGCAGCGGCACCCGAGCAATCGGCACGCAGCCGGTCGCGGTGAAAGCCGAGCCAATAGGTCAGCAGGTTAAGCGGTGCATTGGCCGTGACATGGGTCTCTGACCGCTCAAGCAATGCATCGAAAGACAGGATGTGGGTGCGGATGTTTTCACCTTCGCTGTCGACACCACCGCTGCGCCGCGCGTCGTCGGGCAGATCACACAGACCGACATAGAGGTGAAAGAAGTCCGTGGCGGCCCCGGGTGACGCATAATTCCGGCCGACCAACTCGAGGCCGTGGAACGTCAATCCTGCCTCTTCCTGCGCCTCGCGGTGCGCGGTCTCTTCCGGTGTTTCGCCCGGATCGATCAGGCCAGCCACAGGCTCCAACTGCCAAAGCGCCGGATCACCCCGCCCCAATGGCCCCAGCCGGACCTGCTCGACCAGCAGCACCCGATCACGCACTGGGTCATAGGGCAGAACGATCGCCGCGTCGGTTGAGACAAAGACCGCGCGGTCAATCGGATCGCTCATCTGTCCGTCGAACCGCTGGTGCGACAGCGTGAATTCATCAAGCGCAAAGAACGACGAATAGGCCCTGCGTCTTTCGATCACGTCCACCGTGCCGCGCAAGGCGAGCGGATCGTGCGATCCTTCGCGGGCGATCAGCCGGGTCGTTGCCCGCGCCAGAATTCGGTGGAAAAGGCCCGCCAGTTCCTCGGCCGACCGCGATCCGAAATACGACATCGCTTCTTCGGCGGCCACCATGACCAGGGGCGACCACCTTTCGACCCAGCGATCCAATGACCAGCTGTCGCCGTCGGCAGCCCGGTCCGAAGAAGGCAAATAGGCTAGCGCCTGCGACCCGTCGGCCAGTGTCACATCGGTCGCCTTGCAGCCAAGGCCGCCGGCGTAGAAATCGAGACGCGCTAAGTCCGCATCTGTCAGATCTGTTGCCAGAACACCGGGTGCGACTTGGCCCGCCGCCTGCTGGATCACGGGATAGATACCGCCAGAAACGGACCGAACGGCATAGTCGGGTAGCGCGGTTTCGATCAGACCAAGGTCAAGGGAGCGGCCCAGAACCAACTCCAGCAGAGGCTGATGTCGGAGGGCGCCGTAAAGGAAGCATTGCGCCACGCCTCAATTCCACTTGCGCCAGGAATACTCCGCTGCAAGTCCGGTGATGATCCCGCCGCCGACCAATGTACCGATGATCGTGACGGTTCCCATGATCAGCGCATATTCGGCGCCGATCTGGAAGACGGCAATGATCGCCTCGAACGGGCCATCATAGCGATTGCGCATGGCGAGGCGCGTCATTTCGTTGGCCGCTTGGACAAAAATGCCCCAGAACACCAGCAAGAACGCACCCGTCAGGCCCACATTGATCGCCGATGTCCATCCCCGGCCCATGCGCGGCCCAACCGCGATCCAGCCGCAGAGGATCCCGATGAGCATGTTGATCGGGGTGAAATAGCCAAAGGCCGTGCCCTCTGGCATCAACGGCATGATCTGCCCCGATACGATAAAGGCCAGAATTGCGAGGGTCGCTGCCGCCGACAGGCGTGCCGCGTTAGGCATTGGTCTTTCCGCTGCTCGTCATTGTTATCCGGGTCGTCTTATCGTGATCTGCGTCACGTCGCAGTTGGCACTTTCAAACGTTGCGGCGCAAGAGGTCAGGTAAAAATTCCACATGCGCCGAAACCGTTCGTCGAACCCCATATGGGCGATTTCATCCCACTTTTCGTTGAACGTTTCATGCCAGCGCCGCAGCGTGATGTTGTAGGATTGCCCGAACTCGATCGAGCGTTCGACGGCAAAACCGGCCTTTACGATCTGCTCGCGCAGGGCAGAGGGCGAAGGCAGCATACCACCCGGAAAGATGTATTTCTGGACGAAGTCGACGCCGCGCTTGTAGATATGCCAGCGCTTGTCCTGCACCGTGATGATCTGCAGGGTGGCGTTTTTTCCGGGCTTCAGCCGCTCGCGCACCGTCTTGAAGTAGACCGGCCAATACCGCTGACCCACAGCCTCGAACATCTCGATGCTGGCAATGCCGTCATAGGTGCCACTCTCGTCGCGATAATCCTGCAACTTGAAATCGACCATCTCGGATAGGCCAGCCTTTTCAATGCGCTGACGGGCATACTTAAACTGCTCTTCGCTGATGGTAAGGCCGGTCACCCGCAGCCCGCGTTCCTTGGCGGCATATTCGGCAAAGCCACCCCAACCACATCCGATTTCAAGGATATGATCGCCAGGTTGCGCACCCATCTGATCGACCATGCTGGCATACTTGGCAATCTGTGCCTTTTCCGTACTTTCCTGCCCCGTCTCGAACAACGCCGAGGAATAGGTCATCGTGTCGTCGAGCCACAGACCATAGAAGTCGTTGCCGAGATCGTAATGGTGGCTGATGTTCTTTTTCGCCTGCCCGCGATGATTGCGATGCAGCCAGAACCGGAAAAGCTCGAACTGGCGCAGCAGCCACAGCCCCCGGAAGCCATCATAATAGTCATCGTTGTCGGCATGGATCAGATCCATGAACGCCTGCAGGTCCGGCGTGCTCCACCATTCGTCGAGGTAGGCATCGCAAAAACCCAGATCGCCTTCGCGGATCAGCCGGGCAAAAAGATCAGTGTTGTGGATATGCAGCTCAGCGATCGGGCCAGGATTGTGCCCCTGGGCCCGGAACAGCCGTCCGTCGGGCAATACGAAGTCGATCCGCCCATGCTGCAGTTCCGTCGAGGCCGCAAAAACCTGAGCGAAATAGCGTGGGAGCCCCGTCTCCCCGTCTGTCGTCGTTAGCACCATCCCCGGAACTCATCCCCTTTTTTTGTCAGGCTACGTTGACACACAATTTCACGCAACCTCAGAAACTTCGGTTTTCATATGCACTTAGCGCCCGTTTGCGCCCTGCTTCGGGTGTTACGACCGGGCGCGGATATGGATCATCTGGCGACAGACCCCAGCTTTCGGGAATGGCCTCGAAATAGGCCAGCGCATCCGCGTGCGGGTTGGCCCGGCCTTCGGCGATCCAGCGATCGACGTAGTCATGGTTCCTGTCGAACTTGTCGAGCTGGGTGACCGGGTTGAAGACGCGGAAATAGGGCGTGGCGTCAGGCCCCGACCCTGCCGACCATTGCCAGCCCATGGCGTTCGAGGCCGGGTCCCAGTCAATGAGGCAATCCTCGAACCAATCGAGGCCGATCTTCCAGTCCGTCAGCAGGTGTTTCGTCAGATAGGACGCGACGATCATCCGCCCGCGATTGTGCATCCGTCCCGTGACGTACATCTCGCGCATGGCAGCATCGACAAAGGGGATGCCTGTGCGGCCCTGTTTCCAGGCCAGCACCTCGGCCGTCTCTTCGGTATTCCAGGGGAAGGCATCCCAATCGGGTTTCCAGTTCCCGGTCAGCATATGCGGCGTGTGATGCATCAGGTGGTATGCAAATTCGCGCCAGACCAGCTCTTTGAGAAAGATCTCGGCGCCCGCCTTACCCTCCCGAAGCGCCCGCATCCCAGCATGCCAGCATTGATGGGGGCTGATCTCTCCGAGCGACAGGTTTTCGGACAGGCCGGATGTGCCGTCGATGGCGGGCAGATCCCGCAGATCGGCATATCGTGCGACGGTGGTCTCAATGAACTCGGCCAGGCGGTCCTGCGCGGCCGCCTCGCCCAAACGGACATAAGGCCGGACAATGCCGGCGCCCCGCTTCATCGCGGCGCCAAGGCCCCAGTCGGCCAAGTCGTCCGATGCCGGCCATGCCTCCGGCGGCGTCAGCGTCTTGGGCGCCGGCAACGGCGCATCGACGTCCCGATCCTTTACCGACTTCCAGAAGGGTGTGTAGACCTTGTAGAAGCCGCCCGTTTTCGTCTCCGCCGTCCATGGTTCGAACATCAGATGACCGCCAAAGCTGCGGGCATCTATCCCAGCCTCTTTCAACGCCGTCTTGATCGCGCTGTCCCGCTTGGTCGACTGCGGATCGTATAGCCGGGTCCAATAGACTGATGTGGCGCCTGTTTCCTTGATAATGCCCTGCAACACTTCCAGTGCATCGCCCCTGCGCAGGGTCAGCCGGCTTTCGGCTTTGCTCAGACAATCCCCAAACGCCTCAAGGCCGAGGCCGAGCCGCCATTTTGGCGCAGCCCCGTATTCATCGACCTGCTCGTCGCGCACAAAGAGTGGAATAATGGCACGCCCGCTCTGCGCGGCGGCATGCAAGGCCGGATGATCGCTCAGCCGCAGATCGCGCCTGAACCAGAGGATGATTGGGTGACTGCTCAACGTCCATTTCCGTTTTGTTAACTGCTTACGTAGCCCCGGTTCGCGTGGATCATATGCGCCCAGCATCACCCAGCGTCAGCTCAAACAAAAAAAGGCCCCGGATTGAACCGGGGCCTTTTCTAAAGTGTCGCGATCACTCTGCCGGGGCAGCGGTCGCGGAATCGGAGGTGGTTGCAACACCGTGCTTTTCACGCTGGCTGTCGTTCCAGATCGCTTTGATCAGGGCAATACCCTGCAGAACCATAACGATCGAGAACGGGAAGGCCCCGATCACCATGGCCGTCTGGATCGCCTTCAGGCCCCCTTTCGGATCGTTGTCCGAAGCACCTGCAATCAGCAGCGCTGCAACGACAAGTCCAAGGGCGACACCCCAGAAGTAGATGTGGGGCTTTGCCTTTGGTCCTTCGTCACCTGCAGCGTTGATCGTGTTGACGATCAGCACGGCCGAGTCCGCTGTTGTGACCAGATAGGTCATCAGCAAGATCACGATCACGACCGACATACCCCAGCCCAGTGCGGCCCCCAGCATGTGGACCACCATGGCAAAGATCTTGTCACCATCCGGCGCACCGAGAATGGCGCCGTTCGCGTTGCCGTTAAGCTCAAGATCGATTGCCGTGCCCCCGGCCCAGGTGAACCAGACAAAGCACATCAGCGACGGGACAAGGATCGCACCGATCACGAACTCGCGGATCGACCGCCCCTTGGAGATGCGGGCCAGGAACAGGCCGACAAACGGGGCAAATGCGATCCACCAGGCCCAGTAGAACACCGACCAGCCGCCCTGCCAGCCTTCGAGCTGCGTGGCCACCGATCCTTCGACGCCGTCCGAGCGCCAAACGGTGAACAGCATCTCGGGCATCGCAACGAGGTAGTCCCAGATACCGACGAACAGCGCCTGCAGGCCAAAGAACGTGGACCCGAAGAGCAGGAAGAACGTCAGAAGGAAGATCGAGAGCCCCATGTTGAGGTTTGACAGCCACTTGATGCCCTTACCGACACCTGAAAGCGCCGACAGCGTGGATGCGCCCATGATGACAAGGATCGCGACGATCACCCCAAGCGTGTTCGAGGTGCCCGCCTCGTTGGTCAGCCCGCCAATCCCGATACGGGTCAGACCGGCCACGAACTGTTCGACCCCAAAGCCAAGGGTTTGAGCAACGCCGAGGATCGTCGCAACCACGGCCACGATGTCGATGACGCTGCCCAATGGCCCCGACAGCGCCTTGCCGAAGAGCGGCGTCAGCGAAGACCGCATCGTCAGGGGCAAACCGCGCCGGTAACAGAAGAAGCCTAGTGCCAGACCTGCAATCGCGTAGCAGGCCCATGCACCAAGACCCCAGTGCAGGAATGACCACTTATATGCGCTGCGAATTGTCTCGGCGGATTCACCGGCCACAAAACCCTGAATAACGTCCGGATTGTTCTGGAAATGATAAACCGGTTCGGCCACGGCCCAGGTCAACATGCCGACCCCGATACCGGCGCCAAACATCATCGAAAACCATGAGAAATTCGAGAATTCAGGCTTGTCGCCCTCGACACCCAGCTTGAGGCGCCCGGCTGCGGGCCAGATGGCCAACAACAAGCACAAAAGCACGAAGCCCGCGACGATATAGATGTACCAATATGCCGTGTTCGCGAGGATGAACGTGTTGACGGCGTTCAGAACTGCGCCGGCCGCATCCGGAAACACCACCGCCCACACAACAAGGGCGGCAATGATGAATTTCGAGATGACGGCGACGCTGGGACTGAAGCCCGAATAGAACCCGCTGTCTGCGGTTCTGATGGGTAGATCCATCAGAGGGGGTTTGGGTGCCATGGTTACCTTCCTGTTATCATTTTATTTGTGACAACAGGGAAACATGCCTCGGCATTTTTACAAAATGTTTATATTTTGGAATGCCCAAATATGCGCCAAATCAGCCGCTTTTTGCGTCTCAGACCGGTATCCATGGAAAGAATGAAACCCGAAAACCGCTGCTGCAATGCAGAAAAAGCGTTAGATTTCAGCGCGAATCTGTGCGGCCAATGATGCAATCTGATCCATGTCGCCGGCTTGGCCGGGGGGGCGTAATGCAACACCTTCATGGCGCGGCAAAATATGGAAATGAAGGTGAAACACCTCCTGCCCCCCGGCCGCCTCATTGAATTGCTGGACCGTTATGCCGTCAGCACCGAGGGCCGTCTTTGCCGCATTCGCAACCTTCCGAACCGTGGCCATCACGCTTGCCAGCTGGGCGTCGGTCGCATCCAGTAAGTTGCGCGCGGGCGTCTTGGGAATGACCAGGCAATGGCCATCCGCCCGCGGAAAGATATCCATGAAACAGAGTGTGTCATCATCCTCGTAGACCCTGACCGACGGGATGTCATCGGTCAGGATCTTGGCAAAGATGTTCTGGTCGTCATAACCGCTCATGCGTTGACATCCACGACGACGCGGCCCTTGACTTGGCCCTTTAGAATGTCTGCGCCAAGCTTCGGCAGGTCGCTCAGCGTGGCCGGGTTGATCATGGCCTCGAGCTTGTCCATGGGCAGATCCTTCGCGATCCGTTCCCATGCCCGCAGGCGGTTCTCATAGGGCTGCATCACGCTGTCGATACCCAAAAGGTTCACGCCTCTCAGAAGGAAGGGAATGACGGTCGCGGGCAGCGCCGCCCCACCGGCCAGTCCAACGGCAGCAACAGATGCCCCATACTTCATCTGCCCCAACACGCGGGCCAGCATGTTGCCACCCACGGCGTCGACACAGCCGGCCCAGGTTTCGCTTTCGAGCGGGCGCTTGGTTGTTTCGTTCAGTTGTTCGCGGGGCACGATCTGGGTCGCACCCAGCGATTTCAGGTAATCTCCGGTTTCGGGCCGCCCGGTGACCGCCGCCACCTCATGACCAAGATTGGCGAGGATGGCGGTTGCCACGGATCCGACGCCCCCTGCGGCACCGGTTACCAGAACCGGCCCATGTCCGGGTTCCAACCCGTGATCCTCCAGCGCCATAACAGCCAACATCGCGGTGAAGCCTGCCGTGCCCACGGCCATGGCCTGACGCGTATCGAGGCCCGCAGGAAGCGGAACCAGCCAATCAGCCCGCACGCGCGCCTTTTGCGAATAGCCGCCCCAATGAGCCTCGCCCACGCGCCAACCGGTCAGCACAACCTTGTCGCCGGGCTTGTAGCGGTTATCGTCGGAGGCTTCGACCGTACCGGCAAAGTCGATGCCGGGGATGTGAGGGTACTTTCGAACAAGACCACCACCCGGCCCAAGGCACAAACCGTCCTTGTAATTCACCGTCGAGTGCTCGACCGCCACCGTCACCTCCGCCTCGGGCAGATCATCAAGACCAATCTGCTCGACCGCCGCCGATGTCTGGCCGCTCTCTTCGTCTTTACGAACAATCAATGCGTTGAACATCGCTCGCCTTTCCGGGGCCGCGCCCCTTCTCTTCGTTCAAAATACGCCCGCCGGAGGCTTTCCGAAAGGCCGACACCTATAGCCAGAACGTCTCCCAAACGCTCGCCGCACGCACGCCGTCCTGCGTCACGACATCCAGATCGGTTCCCTCGTCCCAATGTGTCATGCGAACCATGCCGATGGCCACGTTGGTGTTGAAATCTGGTGACCAGGCAGCGCTTGTCACGTTGCCCACATGCCGCTCGCCCGACATGAGCGGCCAGCGCCGATCGCAAGGCGGTACGGGGTCACCAAAAATCTCGATGGCGCGGATTTGCCGGATCGGCCCTTCCTGCGCCACCCGCAACAGCGCATCGCGCCCCACGCATCCTATGGCGGTCTGGGTATTGCAGAACTTGCCCAGCCCGCATTCATGCGGCGTGTTGTTGTCGGTCATGTCGTTGCCATAGGACAAAAGCCCGCCTTCGATCCGTTCGATCAGGTTGGGACAGCCCGCCCTGACATCCAGATCACGCCCGGCCTCCATCAGCGCATGCCACAGCGGCATGGCGATATCGCTGCCCTCGACATAGATCTCAAAGCCGCCCTGCCGCGAATAACCCGAACGGGCCACGGCCAGACTGCGCCCCTGAAACTCCAGCATCTTGAAGCGGAAAAAGCGGATATCGCGGACCGTCTCGCCAAAGACACGGGTCATCAGATCTTCGGCAAGCGGCCCCTGAACGGCCAGCGGAGAAACATCTGGTTCATCCACCAGGACATCCAGCCGGAAGCCGTAGGCGATCCCCTTGACCCAGAACAACAGGTCGGAATCCGCAATCGAGATCCACCAGCGGTCCTCGGCCAGTTTCACCGCGACCGGATCGTTCAGCATGCCCCCTGTCTCATCGACAATGGGCACGTAATAGCACTGGCCCGGCAGCATGCCCCGCAGATCGCGCGGGGTCAGCATCTGCATCAGGCGCCCGGCATCCGGTCCGCGCAGCTCGACCTGCCGTTCAGCGGCAACGTCCCAGATCTGCACATTGGATTTGAGATGCCTGTAATCCTCCTCGACGCTGTCGAAGACCGTCGGCAGGAGCATGTGGTTGTAGACGGTATAGGCTTTGACACCGGCTGCCTCGACCCCTTCGGAAAAGGGCGTACGGCGCAACCGGCGCGACGGCGATATGAATGTCATTATTGGTCCTCGGGCATGAAGGGCAGATCGGTTACGTATCCTTTGACGCCCGCTGCCGTGATCATGGCGTGGATCTGCCCGCGATGGTGCGTCTGATGGTTAAAAAACTGCATGACGCACAAGGCCCTTGGGCGCGTCATCTCGGCGTTGTACAGGCCCGAAAACCAGGTCAGATCGCCTGACAGATCGGCGTCTTCGAGGCTCGCCGCCCAAAGCGATATGCGTCCGTCCATTCGGTCGCGCTCTGCCTTCCAGGCCGGGGCGCTGGCGTAGGCGTCAAGCCCCTCCAGACCGTCGCAATCGGGGCCCGAGCCCCCGTCAAAGCGCGACATCCAGATGTGATCACCCCAGACAAGGTGGTTCGCCGTCCGCAGGATCGAACCGAAAAACGCGCCCCGATCCCGGGTGAGTTCCTCGGCATCAAGCGCTTCGAGAGCCTCGGCCAGATTGCTGTTTTGCCACGCATTGTACCGCGCCATGGTGACGCAATAATCACGCCCGATCATCACTTGGGGCCCTTCCAGTCAATCGCGCAGATCTCTGCCGATTTGCCACCAAAATCCCAGACCCGGCCATAGTCGCGCACTTTCGACTTGAGGCCGCGCGCTGCAATGATGTCCGGACCCATCCAGTATTTCGAGTTGCCGATAACCACAGGATGATCCGGGCTGCTGCCTTCGATCATCTCGATCTCGCCCTGGATCTTGCGCCCGATATAAAGACCACGGCGGTTGCCCTCGCGGACAATCTCCACCTTTTCGCGTTCCGCGCCGATAATGTCGCTGACCAGCATGGTAAAGAGGCCCGTCGTACCCCCAGCAGCGCCGGAAAAGATCTGCAGGATCCCGTTATAGGCCTTTCCGCTGGCCCGCTCGTCGACATAGGCCGCGACACGCCAACCGCCCTCAGCCATTCGGCCGGGAATATCCACCATCAGCCCTACGTTAAGACCGGAGAGATCTTCGCCTTCGAAGTGGCCCTCATCGATGGCAATGGCCATCCACGCCCTGCAATCGCCTTCGGTCGGAGGATGCGCACCAAGCGACACGACGCATGGGCAGAAGACGGTACAGGAACAGTTGAGAAACAGTTCACCCTTGATCACCCATTCCGTTGGGCGCATCTGACGTCGCCCCGGGTTGGGCATCCGGCTGTCGATCCGCTGCGAAATCGGCAGCTTATCGGCCTTCGGTCTGCGTTTAAGCGCCATCTTATCCTCCTACACCCTGAGCGGCCCACACAACGCCGCCCACAATCAAAATCACGCCCGCCGGTTTCATGATCACATGACCGATCTGAGGCAACTTCTCCAACACCATGAAAAGCGTCGCAAGACCCATCCAAAGCAAGCTCATAACGCCGCCGACGAACCCAAGCGCCATGAAACCCCAGCAGCAGCCGACGCAGAAGGCCCCTAGTCCCAGACCCATCCGAAGCCCGCCGCCGAAACCGGTTCTCCAGTTGCCGAGGAAATAGGTCATCGGCGCATGGCACACGCCGTGGCACAGCTCCTTGGTGCGGGTAAACTGGAACAGCCCGACCACGATGAGCAGACCGCCACCCACCAGCGGGTTCTTGGCAATGCCCAGCATGTCGATCACGCCGCCGAACAAGAGCGCCAGCTGAACCGCCGCGATCAGCCCGGCAAAACCCACCCAGACGATGAAGTACCCAAGCAAAACACCCAGCCAACCCGCGCGCGTCCCGTCGGCGCTGCGGATCAAGTTATCATACGTGGTAAGCGTCGGAACGAGGGTCGGCAGCATCATCGCTGCCATCATGACGCCCCACATCAAAAAGAGCGGCGAAAACTCGGCCATCGGCATGACCATATCCATCCGTGGATCCATCGCGGCCATGCGTTGGCCCATGGGCCCAGGCCGGCCAATCAGATCGACGTCCATCCGAACGGCCATGGAGTAAAGCCACCACCATGACCACAGAATGAAGCCAAAGAAACCCAGCCACAGCGATGTACGAATTGCGTGCGTCATGTCCTCTCCCTGATCGGCATTCCTGACAGAGCAAATCCGGGGCGGCAATCGGAAATTTGCCGATAATCCCGGGTCATGAAAGCCAGACTTTCCGATCGTCAGCGCGTCGGTTACGATATTCATATTTTGAAAGGAGCATTTTCTATGAACCGCTTTCTCGTTGCGCTTGTTGGCGCCCTTTTCATGCTCGGATATGCCCTGACTGGTGTGACACCGCATGCAGCGACGCTGAGCCTCTATTGATGCTTGCCCGGACCTGTTGACGCTCTAACTGCGCGATCATGATTGACCTGCTTAATGTTGTCGCGTGTCTCTTAACGATTGGTTTTGGATTGTTCGGGTTTATGGCGCCGCGCTTTACCGCCGGGGTCCTCGATCTCGAGACAACGAACAGCACCATGGGTCTGAGCGAAATGCGGGCCAGCGTAGGCGGCCTGTTCGTCATTGCCGGGCTTGCGGCAATCTGGCTTAACGCTCCATCCGCCTATGTCATGTTGGGATTTGCCTATGCCGGCGCAGCCCTGGGGCGGGTTGTGTCTATTGCATTGGATCGACCGCCATTCGCAAAGACAGCGATTTACGGCGGTATCGAGGCCATACTCGCCGCTTGGCTGATTTTCGCCAATCTAACGCAATAATGTTTTTTGATAGTATCCTAGGGTAATGTTTCGTAGTAATGAAACTACTTAAAGTAGATTCATTCGAGCAGTAATATGACCTTAGAATTTGTTAACGCGGCCCTCGCGGCCATTACAGTCTTATATGGGTTAGTTCTTTTATTGGCCGCCATGTCGCCGACCGAACTGGCCCGTACGCATCCCTCTTATGTTCCGTTTGAGACCGGGTTTGGCTGCGGCCTTTCAGGCGGCGCGCTCACCATCATCGGCACCGCAGCCCTGATCCTGAACGACAGGAACTGCATGATCTGCCTTGGCTATCTTTGGGCCGGCTGCGCATTGATCCTCGCCTACCGCATTCTTCGCCACGGCCCGACGCGCCGGCGATGGATGGTCTTTTTTGGGGATTTCTGGATGGCAGTCTTTGCGATCGGCCTGAATGTGTGAAGGTTACACAGCCTACCAACACAGATTTTTAATAGTATTTTTAGCATCCTGGTAAGAAAAGTTAATCTAAATTCGACGCGGGAAAGCCGACCGGTATCGCTTGGTTGGACTTGCACGGCCCAGAGCGCCCGATTATATTTCAGGTGTTCGCAAGAACTATGGACATAAACGCGCTCGTAATAAGCGGATCGGACCCGGGGGCGGTACCCGGCGGCTCCACCAAATATCCTTCGTTTGGGGATCATGGGGCCGAAATAGGATCGACGGACGTCTAAAGGGGTTAGCTTTGTCTCGGCGGGGTGCCACCGTACCGGCCCAAACAGTACAATTGCAAACGACAATCGTGCTCCGGTTGCAGTTGCTGCGTAAGCAGTAACCAGACCGAAATCTAAGCCCTTGCGCCTAGCAGCGTAAGGCGGGGTTCGCAGGCACCTGGCAACAGAAGCCTGCACTTTCGCCGAACCTTTCCTTGACAACACAGACGCCATCGGCACCTTTTCCACACATGGGGTTAATGCGAACACCCCGTGAGGCGGCAGCCCAACGTTCGCATGTTTCCGCTTGTGAGGATGCATGCCATGTCTGCCCCAAATGAAATTCTGCCCCAACAATTGATGCGCGTGATCGGAACCCCCGATGCCCCGCAAATCGTTGACATCAGGATAGATCCCGACTTTGCCGACGACCCTCATCTGATACCGGGATCCTTCCGGCATCCACATACCGACATTCCGGCATTGCTGGACCGACTTGCGGGTCGCGATTGCGTTGTGGTGTGTCAGCGCGGCCTGAAACTGAGCCAGGGTCTCGCGGCGTGGCTGCGCAGCGAAGGCATCGGCGCACGATACCTTGGTGGCGGCATGTTTGCGTGGCGCGACCAATCGGACGCGCCGCACATACCTGTAGGCCAAATACCCAGTCCTATCATGGGCAGCACGCTGTGGGTCACCGATGATACACCAACCGTCGATCGCATGGCCTGTGCATGGCTGATCCGTCGCTTTGTGGACCACAACGCCCGGTTTCTGTTTGTCTCAGCGGACGCGGTGCGGGACGTAGCGGACCGCTTTGGTGCCACGCCCTTCGATGTCGACGGTACTTTCGGGAGCCGTCGCGGGCCCCTTTGCACGTTTGACACAATGCTCGACGAGTTTGCACTTCGAACGGACGCACTGGACCGTCTGGCAGGCGTCGTGCGCGCGGCGGCTACGAATGCGCATGATCGCGCCCCGCAGGCGGCAGGACTTGCGGCCATCTCGGCGGGGCTATGGTGTCAATACGCGGATGACATCGCCCGATTGGAGGCTGCCATGGGCTTATACGATGCGCTCTATCGCTGGGCGCGGGACCACCACGAGGAAGACAACGACCGGACGGATGGATACGCCGCATGATCCAGGCATCCCTTTCCGAGCTTTTCCGCGTCTTCGGTCGGATCGGTGTGCTGTCTTTTGGCGGACCGGCTGCGCAGATCGCGCTGATGCACGACACGCTGGTCGAGCGGCAGAAATGGCTGACCGAAGAGCAGTATCTGCGCGCCCTTTCGCTGTGCATGTTGCTGCCGGGACCAGAGGCGATGCAGCTTGCCACCTATGCCGGCTGGCGGTTGCGCGGTGTTGTCGGCGGTTTGATTGCCGGTTTGCTTTTTGTCCTGCCCGGTGCTGTGGTCATTCTCGCCCTTGCCATCGGCTACATCAGTTTCGGCAATGTTCCCCTTGTCCAAGCAGCCTTTCTGGGGATCAAGGCGACCGTCATCATTGTCGTGCTGCAGGCGCTTTTGCGGCTGGGCCGGAAAGCGTTGAACGGTCGGGCGGATTGGGGCCTGGCCGCGTTTGCCTTTCTGGCACTTTTCGTTTTCGGCCTGCCCTTTCCCGCCATCATCGCGATTGCAGCGGTCTTTGGGTGGTTCCGATATCAGGGCAGTGTCGTGGCGAACCTGCCCGGCCTCAACGCGGCGGGATCGCTGCAAACCCTGCTGATCTGGGGCGGGCTTTGGGCCTTGCCGATCCTGACGGTATGGGTGCTGCAGCATGACTTTCTGCTTCAGGTTGGTCTTTTCTTTTCCCGCTTGGCGGTCGTGACGTTCGGCGGCGCGTACGCCGTGCTTGCCTACATGACCCAAGAGGTCGTGCAGGATTACGGCTGGATCACGACAGGCGAGATGATCGACGCGCTTGGACTGGCCGAAACGACGCCGGGCCCGCTCATCCTTGTGACCGAGTTCGTTGCGATCCTTGCGGGGCAGAACGTGGGCGGCCTCGGGTTGGCCGTCGTCGCGGGACTGATGAGCCTCTGGGTCACTTTCGTGCCGTGTTTTCTGTGGATCTTCCTCGCTGGCCCTCAGCTCGACTATATCGCGGCGCGCCCCAGACTGTCGGCCGCACTGCACGGCGTAACGGCTGCGGTCGTCGGGGTGATCCTGAACCTTTCGGTCTGGTTTGCACTGCACGTTCTCTTTGCCCGGATCGAGGCGCTTGACCCGCTTCCCCTGCCCCTGCCTGATCTGCTGAGCCTCAACACCGCAGCACTGGGGCTGACGGTCGTTGCGGGCGTTTTGCTCTTACGGGTAAAGCTCGGCCTGCCCCTGGCATTGGCCATAATGGCAGCATTGGGTGTTGCCGTCGGGTTGTTCGAAATTCCTTAATGCTTCTCCCCCTTTCCTTGCCGGTGAAATAGCTTATGGTGACTATATCTCGTTGGGGAGAAGCATGAGCCGGACCATCGACTACGGCAACCTGATGCACGAGGCCATGCGCGGCCTCATCCGAAAAGTGCTCGCCGATGTCGAGGCGAACGGCCTGCCAGGTTCCCACCACTTCTTCATCACGTTCGACACCAGCCATCCCGACGCGGAGCTCGCCGATTGGCTGTCCGATCGGTATCCGGGCGAGATGACGGTTGTGATGCAACACTGGTACGACAACCTTGATGTGGGCGACGAGGGCTTTGCGGTGACGCTGAACTTCGGTGACTCGCCCGAACCTCTTTATATTCCCTACGACGCGATCAAGACATTCGTGGATCCGTCCGTTGAATTCGGCCTGCGGTTCGAAACGCAGGATGAAAGCGGCGAAACCACCGAGACGGTGGAGAAGACGACCGAAGTTCTGCCTGCTGCGGTCGAGCTTGAAACGGCCAGCGAGAAGCCACAAAAAGACGCGGATATCGTGTCGCTCGACAGCTTCCGCAAACCCTGAGCACCGATGCGTGCCCGGATCGCGGTCACGCTAGGTAAATTTCCCCGGATATGCCCCAATTATGCCTTTACTTGGTACGCTCAGAACGCATTTCTGAACGGAGTGTAATCAACAGAATTTTGATGTCATGCCACAAGATTTGCCGCTGTTTCTGGGCCAGCTGATCCGTCAACCGCACAAAGTCGTCGCACTCGCCCCGTCATCCGAGGCGCTGGCACGCAAGATGGCCGTGGCTGTGCCGCCCGGCGAGGGCCCGGTGATCGAACTGGGTGCCGGTACGGGCAAGATCACGTCGGCCTTGCTGGAAAGCGGCATCGCGAAATCCGAACTGCACGCTTTCGAACTTTCGGACGAATTCGTTGATCATCTTCAGGATCATTTCGAGGGTGTTAACATTCATCACGCGCCGGCACAGCATATGGGAAAACTCGGCCTCAAGGGCGCGCGCGCTGTCGTGTCCGGACTGCCCCTCTTGTCGATGCCCAACAAGATCCAGTTCGCGATTCTCAAGGCCACCCGGGCGGCGCTGGCCCCGGATGGGGTGTTTGTGCAGTTCACCTACGGCCATACGCCCCCTGTGGCAGAGCGGGTGCGCAACACGTTTGGCCTAACGTGGACGCGCAGCCAGATCGTCTGGGGTAATCTGCCTCCGGCCCGCGTCTATACGTTCCGGTTTCGGCAACACTAGGGCCACTGACGCTCCAGCAATGCGGACACCGTCCGTTGCTTGTCACCGTTGCGGAAGCGCGTGAATTCAAGCTGCAGGCCGCGTTCAACAAGGCTCCGGTCGAACTGCTGCATCTCGTAGTCGCCCATGTCGTCAACAAAAAGCGAATAGACCGTCAGCGTATCTCCGGACAGACGGGCCCAGACATAAGGTTCGCCCTTCATCGGATCGAGCGGCACTTCGTGACCGAACATGTTCTTCTTCATGGCGGCCGCGAACACGTCATCCCGATCGCTTGGTACAAAGTTGACGCTGTATGACTTTTCCTTTTCGCGCCCGTCGCTTCTGTAGACGATTGTCGTCCAATCGACGGAAAAGCCGCGCTTGGTCGTTGCGATCTTGACGCTGAGGTTGCGTGGCTGAGATTCGCCATCAACCGTCTTCATGACCGCGCTGCCCGTATATGTGCCAACAAACCGTTCAATATTATTCGCGCTCGCAACGGCAACGCTGAGCATGAGCACAACGGCAAATCCAGTCACGATACGGGCCAGGTTGGCTGGTACTCTCATCTTTCTGCCCTCCCGAGCCGAATGGTGCCGGCTCGCTGTCATAGATGTAGGAACGATATCGGGTTTTCTCAAATCAGTGTGACGCAAGACTGCGCGAAACTGGCCAATTGTGCTAGGCCCGGGGCGACACTAAACGGAATACCGTAGAATACACAGACGGAGCCTGCACATGACCGCCACCCGCACCGAAAGCGACAGTTTCGGGCCACTCGACGTTCCTGCTGACAAATACTGGGGGGCACAGACACAGCGGTCGATCATGAACTTCCCCATCGGTTGGGAAAAACAGCCGGTGGCGATCGTGCGGGCCCTCGGGGTGATCAAGCAGGCCTGCGCGATGCAGAACAAGGCACAAGGCACACTTGATGCCCGCCTCGCCGATGCAATCATCGAGGCTGCGGGTGAAGTGATCGACGGCAAGCTCGACGACAACTTTCCCCTTGTCGTGTGGCAGACCGGATCGGGCACGCAATCGAATATGAATGCCAACGAGGTGATTGCGAACCGAGCCATCGAGATCCTGGGCGGCACCATCGGATCGAAGGATCCGGTACATCCGAACGATCACTGCAACATGGGGCAGTCATCAAACGACACGTTCCCGACCGCCATGCACATCGCCACCGCGATGACAGCACGGGATGTGCTGCTGCCCGGGCTTGAAAAGCTGCATGCCGCGATCACCGCCAAGGTCGCGGCCTTCGATGGGATCATCAAGATCGGCCGCACGCATACACAGGATGCAACACCCCTGACCCTTGCGCAGGAATTCGGCGGCTATGCCCATCAGGTCGCCATGAGTATCGCGCGGGTTAACGATGCCCTGGGGCGGATCTATGAGCTGGCGCAGGGCGGCACGGCTGTCGGCACGGGGCTGAACACCAAGGTCGGCTGGGCCGAAAGCGTTGCCGCCAACATGGCCGAGATTACCGGCCTGCCCTTTGTCACCGCCCCCAACAAGTTCGAGGCGCTCGCAGCCCATGACGCGATGGTCGAAATGTCAGGCGCGTTGAAAACGGTTGCCGCCAGCCTCTTCAAGATCGCGAACGACATCCGCCTGCTGGGATCGGGCCCACGCTGCGGCCTGGGTGAATTGATCCTGCCCGAAAACGAACCCGGCAGCTCGATCATGCCGGGCAAAGTGAACCCGACCCAGTGCGAAGCGATGACGCAGGTTTGCGCCCATGTGATGGGCAACGACGCGGCCGTCGGTTTTGCGGGCAGCCAGGGTCATTTCGAGCTGAACGTCTATAAACCCATGATGGCCTATAACGTCCTGCAATCGATGCAGTTGATCGGCGACGCCTGCCAGGCCTTCACGGATAACTGTATCGATGGCCTGCAAGCCAACGAAGAGCGGATCGACAAACTCATGCGCGAGTCGCTCATGCTGGTGACAGCGCTCGCGCCCGAAATCGGCTATGACAATGCGACAACCGTTGCCAAGACGGCGCACAAGAACGGAACAACGCTGAAGGAAGAGGCGATTAAGCTGGGCTTTGTCGACGAAGAAACGTTTGATCGGGTGGTACGCCCCGAGGAAATGATAGGCCCGAAATAATGACAAATGTCGTTAACCTGAACCGCTACCGCAAGGCCAGGCAGAAGGCGTCGAAAAAGACGCAGGCTGATCGCAATGCGGTTGTGTTCGGTTTGACGAAAGCTGAACGCGCAGGCGCCAAGGCTGAAAAAGAAGGCGTGGAAAAGACGCTCGATGGCAAAGTCATTCAAAAGCCCGAGGATGATGCCAATGACGCCTCTGAATAGCCACAAACGTCACCGAACCTGACAAGTGTGAGGTAATCGGTAACGGATCGCATGTTAGTCTCGGGCCAATGCGCAGACCGCATTGGCCCATTTCCATTGAGGTCTTGACGTGAGCCGCCCGGAAAAACATTCGCTCACTCTCAAAGGACACCGCACCAGCGTATCGCTTGAGCCCGAATTCTGGCGCGCCTTTCAGGAGATCGCGAAAGAACGCGGCATGGCGCTGAACGCCCTTGCCGCCGCGATCGATATCGATCGCGGGACGGATGCGGGATTGGCGACCGCGATCCGTCTTTTTGTCCTAAGGTACTATCGCGCCAAGGCTCAGGCGGCGACCGAAGCCTGATAGATCTGATCGATGTTCTGCCCAAGCGCCGCGCCGAATTCGTCATCCGACATAGCGCGTTGCAGACCCTCGGTCAGTGCCCGCGAAAAGCTGGCGATCATCTTGGGGTTCTTCGCCAAAAGCGCGCAGGCTTCCTCCGTCGAATAGCCGCCCGACAATGCCACGACGCGCAGCACCTTCGGATGATCGGCCAATGCGTCGTAAAGACCGGGCTTTGTCGGCAGCGTGAGTTTCAGCATCACCTCGGCGCCCTGCGGCAGGGCATCGATCGCCGCCATCAATTCGGCTTCGAGCATGCCTTCGGCTTCGGCCTTGGTTTCCGACTTGATGTTAACCTCGGGCTCGATGATCGGGACCATACCCGCATCAAGCACCACCTTGGCCACATCCATCTGGTTTGCGACGATCCGCGCGATCCCGCCCGCATCCGCCTCATGAATGACCGAGCGTTCCTTGGTCCCGAAGATACCCAAAGGTTTCGCCGCCGCCAGTGTTTCAGCAAGGCCCGGGATCGGTTTCATCACCTGCACGCCGTCGGCGGTATCCTCAAGGCCCTTGTCGATCTTGAGAAACGGGACAATCCCTTTCTGGCTCCAGAGAAATTCCGGAACCTTCATGCCGTCGACCGATTCATGCAGGGTCTTTTCGAAAAGGATCGTGCCGATCACCTTGGCCTTCGTGAAATCGGATGCCTGCATGATCCGGGCGCGCATGCGCTGGATTTCGGCGAACATGGCGTCTTCGCCGTCGTAGTCCCCCGCATCCACGCCATAAAGCGCAAGAGCCTTGGGCGTCGATCCACCGCTTTGATCCAGGGCGGCGATGAAACCGGCCCCTTCCTTCATCTGGGTGCGCATCGCATCGAAATCAGCCATGGGGCCCTCCTGTCAGATTCGTCAAATGTTGCTCTAACCCATTCATCGTTAACCGCAAATCGGTAACAAGGGTGTTATCGTTAACGCTTCGTAATCCGCAGCCAGATGCCGTCCTTTGCGCGAACAGTCAGGTGCGCAACGGGGATCGGGTCGCGCCCCGCGATACAATCGAAACGAAACGCCCGCACCAGATGGGCAAGGATCAATGGCCCCTCGACCATTGCGAATCCCGCCCCCGTGCATACACGCGGGCCGGCGGAAAACGGGATGAACGCGTCACGCTGGCAGGCCTTGCCGTTCTCGGTCTGCCAGCGGGCCGGGTCGAATTCATCGGGCCGGTCCCAAAGGCGGGTGTGCCGATGCAGATGCCAAGGGCTGAGCACAATCTGACTGCCGGTCGGCACATCCCGGTCGCGGAACCGTTCGGCGCGCGTCGTTTCACGCACCATCATCGGCACCGGCGGATAAAGCCGCAGCGCCTCGCGGAACACGTCCCGCGTCAACGGAAGGCGGGCCATGGTCGAGAAATCGTTTTCAAGGTTCGCGGCCTCTTCGGCGATCCGGTCTTGCCAGTCCGGGTTCAGGGCCAGCAGGTAGAGCGCCCATGCCAAGGCCGAGGCGCTGGTTTCGTGACCGGCAAGAAAAAAAATGGCGACTTGATCGACCATCTCTCTTACGTCGAACGTCTCTCCGGTCTCCGGGTCGACCTGCGTCATGATCTTCGTGGCCAGGTCGCTTGGCGCTTCGCCCTTCTCGATCTCGGTCATCCGCTGCTGGGTCAGTCGCGTGATCAGTGCGCGGATGTGGGCCGCGTTCCGCCGCGTGGAACGGCGAAAGCCACGTGGCATCCAGCGAGGCAATGGCAGAAAGGCCGCCAGGTTCAATATCGGCTGGCTGCGTTGATACTGACGGAAGGCATGGAAGACCTCGCTCGCCAAACGATCTTCGATCGGGATTGAAAAGAGCGCCCTGAAAATAACGTCTGCAGCCGCATGGCTGGTCTGCGCCTCGATCTCGACCTCGCCCTCCTGCATTCTCGCAACGGCGGTCTCGGCGGCATCCCAGATGGCCGGAAAGCTTTCCCGCAACCGCCCGCCCTCAAAGGCCGGGTCGATGATACGACGCTGACGTTTCCAGGTTTCACCGTTTGTCAGGAAAACCGAATGCCCCAAAAGCGGCCTTAACCCTTCAGCGATCCGATCGGATTTCGGGAAATCGTCAGAGCGATCCTTGAGAACAAGCTTCAACAGATCGGGCTGGTTCACCAGGTAGCTGCGGAAGAACGGCGTACGGAATTCAGCCATCCACGCCTTGTAAAGCCGTTCGGGCTGGGCCGATAGGATGTCCTGCCGGAAAAGCCGCGCATACCGCCAGAGCGAGGTGCGTCCTTTGCGGGTATCGGGCTTGGGCGGGATCAAGCGGCCACCGAGGTGAATTTCGAAACCGGTGTTTCGATCCGCGACCGTGACGCCGCGCGGCCCGCATACCGGTCCCTCAGCAACTGTGGCCCTGCAGTGATCTGAAAATAGTCGTAATCACCCGGTCGATCAAAGGCACAAAGATACTGGAAATGCAGCCGGAAGAAGCGCCAGCGCAGTGCCTTCCACGTGTCCGGTTGCAGGGTCTGCGTGAACGCCGCGGACAGGACCAGCGGCCATTTCTTATCGACCGGCGCCACCCCTGAAACGGCTACCGGATCGCACAGCGCGAAGGTGCACCCATCACCCGGGGCCGACACATCAACCCAGGCAACATGATCCTGCGCCGCCATCAGCCGGAGGTCGGCGCGCAGCCGATCGGCGTTTGGCAGGAATGAAACCATGGGAACAACCTGCCCCAGTGTCAGCAACGACACCCTGTCGGCCTCCAACCGGCCTGCTCTTAGCAGATCCGCAAGAACGGATATCGCCAGATGTGCGCCCGAGGAATGCCCGACGACCAGCACCTCGTCAACGTCCGTTTGGGCCGCAGCGGCAATCGCCTCTGCAAACTCGTCCAGACGTGTTTCCAACGCCTCGGGATAAGCCCCGTTCTCGGACGCAGAAAAGGCATAATCGTGCATCAGGTAATGCGCGAAGAACCGGCCATCCTTGCTGCGGAACCAGTTGAGGATTCCAAACGCCAGCACAAGCCCCAGACCCGCCCCGGCAATACTTCCGAACGCTCCCAGCATGCTCATGAGGCGCCAGGCCAATATGCCGACGGTTACAGCCAACAGCAGCTGTATCAGCAGCATCCCGACCGGATAGAGCGCCGCGATCACCGGCCCTTTGCGCAGTCTGACAAGACGCCCCAATGCTCCGCTTGCGATGTAAATCCACGCGGTGCGCGCCAGCTGCTGATACGTGCGCAGGATAGACGCGTCCATGCTGTCACGCACGATATCGGACCAGACGAGCACCTCGAAATCGGCCTCGACCGTCGCGCCATCGATCTGCGCCTCGACGGCCCAGCCGAAACGGTGGGACTTGGGCCGTTCGATCAGCGAAAGGCTGTAACCGGAGAGATCCGACTGCGCCTTCCCTTCTTTCCGGTAGAGTTCGCGGTAGCGGCGCGGCGGAATGGGATCGTAGCCGGGGATGTAGAACACCCGGCGTTTGCGCACGATCCGCTCTTGCCCTGTCATCGCTATCCTTTCTTCGGCGGCGATGTTTCAGAGCAAGTTACTATCAAAGCGTAAAGAAAGGCGAGATCGGATTGGGCGATCACCCGATTGCGGCAAGGGCCGGAAACTGTTCGATCAGCCACCACGAAAACGCGGTGAAGGCCCCGGTCAGCATCGCGATTCCGACCCCCACGAGCAGAACGCCCATAGTGCGTTCGATCGCCACCATGTGCCGCTTGATCCGGTTCATCACGCCCATGGCCCGGGTCATGAACATGGCCGCCAGCAGGAACGGAATGCCCAAGCCCGCCGCGTATATGCCCAGCAACACCGTGCCGCGCGCAACAGACGCCTCGGATGCCGCCAATGAAAGGATCGCCCCCAATTGCGGACCAATACAGGGTGTCCAGCCAAAGGCGAACGCAAGGCCCAGCACATAGGCACCGAACGCGTTCCCGCCCTGATCGCCCGCGTCGATCCGCGCCTCGCGATCAAGAAACGGGATCCGGAACAGTCCAAGGAAATGCAGGCCAAAGACGATCACCACCGCGCCCGAGACCTGCGCGAACAGCACCTGGTTCTGCAGGAAGAACTGCCCGAAGGCCGATGCGGTGAATCCAAGGATCAGGAACACCGTCGATAACCCCAGAACGAAAAAGAGCGCCGTCATCGTGGCCTTCGTCCGGGCCGTTGTTTCCGCCGTCATCTCGCTGACGCTGACGCCGCTCATGTAAGCCAGATAAGGCGGCACGATGGGCAGAACACAGGGCGACAGAAAGCTGATGAGCCCCGCAAGCAGCGCCACGATCATGGCGGGCAAGAGCCCTGCATCGATGATGTCAATTCCGAACATGCATTCCCACCTATGCCAATCTCACCTCCGCGTCACCCGCAGTGTTGTCACATCCTTGTGGACTGTCTGAAACATCCGTCATAAGCCAAGGCCATGAACGACCGATTGAAGCTGGATGCGATCGGGCTTTTGTGCCCCCTGCCCGTTCTCAAGGCCCGCAAGCGGTTGCAGGCGCTGGAGCCCGGTGAATGCCTGACCGTCCTTGCGGACGATCCGGCAGCCATTGTGGATGTGCCGCATTTCTGCACCGAGGCGGGCCATGACCTCGTCTCGACCGATCTTGACGGTCCCGTTCAGACCTACGTCATCAGAAAGGCTTAGGGGCGGGTTTTGGCCGCCCCTGTTTTTTAGCGCCCCAGTGACCACCAGCCGCGACGTTTTGGACGGTCGGCGGCCTCTTCGGCCTCAGCAGGTCCCGCGGCTTCGACTGCAACAGGTTCAGCGGTTGCTGCCTCCTTTGCAGGTTCTGCCGCTTTGTCCTCAGCTGGTGCGGGTTCAGCGACCGCCACCTCTGCCTCGTCGGACGTGGCCGCCGCCTCGTCAGCGGTCGCCTCTGCTGCTGCAGCCGCCTCCTTGGCTTTTTCAGCGGCGGTCTTGCGCGGCTTTCGGGCGCGCTTTTTCTTCGCGGGCTCTTCCGTGGCCGGCTCTTCCTGAGTGGTGTCCTCTGCAGCCTCTGGGGCCGCCTCGACTTCGCTTTCAGTTTCCGCGGGCTTCTCTTCGGACTTCTTCGAGCGTGAACGGCTGCGGCGCGACTTTGGCTTTTCCGCCTTTTCGCTCTTGGCGTCTTCCGATGGAGCTTCGGTCACTTCCGCTTCGGCATCGCCCTCTGTGGGGGTCTCATCGCCGTTGGCTTGATCTTCGGCATTCTCGCCATTCTCGGTTGCACCATCCGCACCCGAACGACCCCGACCGCGACGACGGCGGCGGCGGCGGCGTTTGGGCTTGCTTTCAGCTTCGTCCGCTGCAGGCGCTTCTTCCTGTTCAGCTTCCTCGGCCTCATCCACCTGATCCATGATCGACATATCCACGGATACGACCGGGCCGGTTGACGCAGCCAGAACACGCGTGGCGGTCTTAAACTTCTCGAGCGAAAAGTCTGGGCTGACCAGAGTGTGATCGCCTTCGATGCGTACGGACATCCCGTAGCGGGCTTCGATCTGTGCGACATGCTCGCGCTTCTGGTTCATCAAGTAGTTGGCAATGCCAACGGGTGCGCGCACCAGCACCTCGCGTGAACGACGGCGTGTGCCTTCCTCTTCGATCTGGCGCAGGATCGACAGCGCGAGACTGTCATCGGACCGGATCAAACCAGTGCCATGGCAGGTCGGACACGGCTGGGTCGTGGCCTCGATCATACCCGGGCGCAGGCGCTGGCGGCTCATCTCCATCAGGCCAAAACCTGAGATTCGGCCCACCTGGATGCGGGCCCGATCCGTCTTGAGCCGATCCTTCATGCGCTTCTCAACGGCCGAGTTGTTCTTGCGCTCATCCATATCGATGAAATCGATCACAATGAGACCCGCAAGGTCACGCAGTCGCAGCTGGCGGGCGACTTCGTCGGCCGCTTCGAGATTGGTTTTGAGCGCCGTTTCCTCGATCGAGCCTTCCTTGGTGGCCCGACCCGAGTTCACGTCGATCGCCACAAGGGCCTCGGTCACACCGATGACGATGTAACCGCCCGACTTGAGCTGAACCGTCGGATTGAACATGCCGCCGAGATAGGTTTCGACCTGATACCGCGCGAAAAGCGGCAGCGCATCTTCGTACCGCTGCACGTTCTTTGCGTGCGACGGCATGATCATCTTCATGAAATCCTTGGCGTTGCGGTAACCCGCTTCGCCTTCGACCAGCACTTCGTCGATCTCGCGGTTATAGAGGTCGCGGATCGAGCGTTTGATCAGATCGCCTTCCTCATAGATCTTGGCGGGCGCGATCGACTTAAGGGTCAGTTCGCGGATCTGTTCCCAGAGGCGCTGCAGATATTCATAGTCACGCTTGATCTCGGCCTTGGTGCGCTTAGCACCGGCGGTGCGAACGATCAGGCCCGCGCCTTGCGGCACCTCCATCGCCCCCGCGATCTCCTTGAGCTTCTTGCGGTCCGTGGCGTTCGTGATCTTGCGGCTGATACCACCGCCGCGCGCCGTGTTGGGCATGAGCACGCAGTAACGTCCGGCGAGGCTGAGATAGGTTGTCAACGCAGCACCCTTGTTGCCCCGCTCTTCCTTGACGACCTGAACCAGCAGGATCTGGCGGACCTTGATGACCTCCTGGATCTTGTAGCGGCGCGGCCGTGGCTTGCGGGGTGGCCGGATATCTTCGCTGTCGTCATCATCAGCAACAGATTCGATGGTGTCATCGCGAGACGCGGCATCCTTGCCCTTCTCCTCTGTGTCATCATCGTCGGAGGCGGTATCTTCAGCAGCATCACCTTCAGCATCGGACGCTTTTGCAGCATCTTCGTCAGTTTTGCTGCCGTCCTCGGCCTCGCTCTGCGTGTTCTCCGACGATCCGTTTTCCGCTTCGTCGACCACTTCGTCCGCAGCCGGGGTGTCGACCGGAGTCTCGGCGACGGTTTCCATCGGAGACGTGGCCTCGGGGGTTTGGTCATCGGCCTCGAGGTCGATGGTCTCCATCCCCTCGATTTCGGTCGAGACGACCGCATCTGAGTCCTTCGCCTTCGCCGCACGGGACCGCGAACGACGCCCCTTAGGCTTTTCTTCTGCATCATCCCGAGCGCGCATCGCCTCGGCATAGGCACGCTCTTCTTCCATCAATGCTTCGCGGTCGGCGACCGGGATCTGGTAATAGTCCGGATGGATCTCGGAAAAGGCGAGGAAGCCATGGCGGTTGCCGCCATAGTCGACGAAGGCCGCCTGCAAGGACGGCTCGACGCGGGTTACTTTGGCGAGATAGATGTTGCCAGCAAGCTGGCGTTTGTTTTCGGATTCAAAGTCGAACTCCTCGACTTTGTTGCCGTCCACCACCACGACGCGGGTCTCTTCCGCATGGGTGGCGTCGATGAGCATTTTCTTTGGCATGTATGTCCATTGCACGCCGTCGTGCCGCCGGACCCGGGGGTGCAGCGGTATTAAGAGCGTGACTTGTTCTGGCGATATCGAACGATACGCAGCGGGCGGCACTCAAGGCGCCTGCCGTGCTTATGAAGCTGTCTGCGCGCGTCATCGCGGTTCTTCTCCGACACGCGCGGCCTGGGGCCCGTCGCGCATCCATTATTTGCTGCGCGCAGCCTCGGCCACCGTCAGCGTCTCTCGGCCCAAGGGGCCCAATCGGTCTGCTTCATGGTGCGAATGATCGTAGATCGTGACAATGAAACAGCGAAACTCGGCGGGTTTGTCTGACGCCAACCGGCGTAACATTCCCGTGCTCGTAGATAAGCGAACACCTGGGGGGATTACAAGGTCAAAGGCTTTCAGCCGCGATGCGCGATTTCACCACCTGCCTGAACCGCCGCAGCGAGCGACCAAAACCCTTTCAAAGGGTTTTGCCAAGAAAATTCGAATTTTCTTGTGTCGCCCAGCGGTGCGATGCAGGACCTAGAGATAATCCGCCCGCTGCAGCCCGTACTTCGCCATTTTTTCGTTCAGCGTTCGGCGTGGCAGGCAAAGCTCTTCCATTACACTCGCGATCGAACCCTTGTGCCGGCGCATCGTGTTGTCGATGAGCATCCGCTCGAACGCCTCCACGTACTCTTTGAGCGGTTTGCCTTCGGTTGTCATCACAGGTTGCATCTCTTCGTGATCGTTCATCAGAAGCGATGCGATGGTCCCCGTACCGCGCCGCGCCTGCAGCACCGCCCGTTCGGCGATATTGATCAGCTGGCGCACGTTACCGGGCCAGGGTGCCTGCAAAAGCTGTGCCGCTTCCTGCGCCGAAACCTTCGGCGCCTCGCACCCATATTCGTCAGCGAACTGATCCGACAACCGGGTGAAAAGCGTCAGGATATCCTCACCCCGCTGCCGCAATGGCGGAACCGTGATCCGCAGCGCCGCAAGACGGTAGAACAGGTCAGGGCGCAGGGCGTCTTCGCAGGTGCGCCCGGCCTCCTGCAGGTTGCATATTGCGACGATCCGCGTCTCCGCAGGGGTCCCCTGCTCATTGATCACGCTCAAAAGTTTGGCCTGCAGCGCTTCGCTCAGGGCCTCGACATCCTCTAGCACCAGCGTCCCGCCCCGCGCCTCTTCCACAGCGGGCAACTGGGTGTCCTCTGGCAGCATGGGCCCGAACAGCCGCTTTGTCAGCGCATCCTCTTCCATCGAGGAACAGCTGATCAGCACAAACTTCTTGCCCGCGCGGCTGCCAACGGCATGGAGCGCGTGTGCGACCAGTGTCTTTCCGGTACCAGTCTCACCATTGATGAGAACGTGGCCGTCGGCTTGACCCAGATCGAGAATGTCCTCGCGCAGCCGTTCCATGACCGGCGAGTTCCCGATCAGCTTTTTCATGAGCTGGCCGCCATCCGACAGCTCGCGCCGCAATGCGCGGTTGTCCATCGTCAGGCGCCGCGCGCCCGTCGCCTTTTTGGCCAGCTCGGACATCCGGTCCGGATTGAACGGTTTCTCCAAGAAATCGAACGCACCAACGCGCATCGCCTCAACCGCCATCGGCACATCGCCGTGGCCGGTGATCATGATGACGGGCAGCGCACTGTCTGAACCCATCAGCTTTTTCAGAAACTGCATCCCGTCCATGCCGGGCATCTTGATGTCCGAAATCACGATGCCTGGATATTCCGGCCCCAAAGTCTTCAGCGCATCCTCGGCGCTTGCAAATGTCTCGGTGTCATAACCCGACAAAGCCAGCCACTGGCTGATTGATTGCCGCATGTCTTGTTCGTCATCAATAATCGCAATTTTCATCGCTTGAGTCATAATGTCACTCCGCCGCTTCGATGGATTCTTCGGGTGCGATCGGCAGTTGCACCTCAAACACAGCCCCGCCCGCTTGTCCGTTGCGTGCCGTGAGCCGTCCCCCCAGTTCGTTTACGATGCCCGAGGAAATGGCAAGACCCAGCCCGACGCCGTCACCGGGCTCCTTGGTCGTGTAGAAAGGCTCAAAAAGAGCATCAAGATCAACGATGCCCGGCCCGTTGTCCCGTACGGTCAGGGTTGCCGTCTCCCCGGCCGAAAGGATCAGTTCGATGGCCGGTTCCTTAACCGCCTTGGTCGCGTCCAGCGCGTTCCGCAAAAGGTTAACAAGAACCTGCTCGATCCGAAGGCGATCCCCGATGACCAGAACCGGTTTGTCGGGGGCAATCTTGGTGATGCGCACGTGACGTTGACGCAGTTGCGGCTCCATCATTGCGAGGCTCGAAGCCAGCGCATCACCCATATCTACAGGGCTCCATTCATCCGATCCCTTGCGGGCATAGGATTTAAGCTGGCGGGTGATCGCGCCCATCCGCTCGATCAGATCGTCAATCCGTTTGAAGCTTGAAAGCGCCTCGTCCGGGCGGCTGCGGCTCAGCAAAAGGCGCGCGCCCGCGAGGTAGGTTTTCATCGCCGCCAAGGGCTGGTTCAATTCATGGCTCACAGCGGCCGACATTTCGCCTAAGGCCGCCAGTTTGCTGGATTGTTCGAGGGTTTGCTCGGCCACGGCAAGGTCTTCCTGCACCCGTTTGCGCTCGGCAATTTCCTGCTGCAGCCGCACATTCAACTGGCGAAGCTGCGCCGACTCCCGCTGAACAAGCGCCACGCGCAGGGCCGACCGCCGGTTAAGCAAATAGAAGACGCCGGCCAGAAGAATCGCAAATCCCATGATCTCGAGCGCCAGAACGCCGTTCACCCGTTCGCGGACACTGGCATAGGTGGTGAACGAGGTCATTTTCCACCCGCGGAACGGGATCCGGGTATCTTGTCTCAGCACGCCCTCGCCCTGAAGGTAGGCGTCGGCAGGCAAGGCGGTCCAATCGGCAGTCGCGCGAATGGCGCGCTCAATAGCGCTTTGCGGCGTTTGCGTCGCCAAGGCCTGTTCTTCGGAGCGACCGCGCCAGCGCGGTTCGGTGGCGAGAATGATCCGCCCTTCGCTATCGGTCACGAAAACGGCGGCCGAAATACCCGCCCATGCCCGCTCGAATTTCTGCAAGTCGGCCTCGGCGATGATAACACCGATCGTGTCGCCGCCTGCTTGCATGCGCCGCGCGTGATAGAATGAATATCCGCCCGACTCGCGCTCAGATACCGAGAAAACAGTGTCATTGGCCCGCATCGCATTAACGAAATAGGGCGCATTCCGGTGGTTTGATCCCAGCTGGTTACGATCCGTCGCAGCGACGGTCCGGCCGTCTTTGTCCAACAATGACAACGAGGCCGCGCCACTTTCCTCGATGAATGAAATCAGGCGCTGCGTCGATTGCTTGTAATCGGCTGAATTGAGCGCGCCAATCAAGGCGGGGTCGCGGGCCAGCAACTGCGGGATAATGGCATTCTGGCGCAATTCGGCATGGAGGTTGCCGGAATAAAGGGTCAGTCGCAGCTCGGCCCGATTGCGTGTCGTTTCCTTGAATCGTTCTGTCAGATAGGAATTCGTGATGCTGATCGTGGCGACTGCGATGGCTATAAGCAGAATAAGGGCAGCGCGAACACGCCACCCCATCGACTTTCCGCTGATCTTAAGCCCCATATCAGCCATAGAGCGACACTATAGATCGCTTTTGACCGGCTCAAGTCACGCAGATGTCACCGCACCGACGAGTGAGCGGAACATGGCCACGCCATCTGTGCCACCATGGCCGAGGTCCGCCGCCCTTTCGGGGTGCGGCATCATGCCGAGCACCCTTCTGTTCTCAGAAACGATACCTGCGATCGCGTTGCGCGAACCATTGGGGTTGTCGACATAACGGAAGATGATGCGGTCATCACCTTCGAGCTTTGCGATCGTCGCATCGTCGGCAAAGTAATTGCCGTCGTGGTGCGCGATCGGGATCTGCAGCGTATCGCCGGCATTGTATCCTTCGGTGAATGCGCTGTTCGAGCTTTCGACCGTCAGCCCGACGGTTTTGCAGATGTATTTCAGTTCCGCATTCCGAAGCAGGGCACCCGGCAGAAGCCCCGTCTCAGTCAAAACCTGGAACCCATTGCAAATGCCCAGCACGAAACCACCCGCATCCGCATGCGCCTTGACCGCCTTGCAGATCGGAGAGTTCGCCGCGATGGCCCCACAGCGCAGATAGTCGCCAAAGGAAAAGCCGCCGGGCACGCCCACGATGTCGGTGCCCTCCGGCAGCGCGGTATCCTTGTGCCACACCATGCGGACGTCAGCGCCTGCTGCGTCAAACGCAGTGGCCAGATCCCTGTCGCAGTTGGATCCCGGAAAGACGACAACGGCGGCCCTCATCCGGCCATCTCGATCGTGTAGGATTCGATAACTGTATTAGCCAGCAGCTTTTCGCACATCCGGGCCACATCCGCCTCGGTCGCGTCATCGGCAAGGTCCAGTTCGATGACCTTGCCCTGCCGAACGCCCGCGACGCCCTCAAAGCCCATGGAGCCCAGGGCGTGCCGCACCGCCTCGCCCTGCGGATCGAGGACACCGTTCTTGAGCATCACATGCACACGGGCTTTCATCTTTGTTCTCTCCGTCCAGGAAATGTCATGGGGCTTGCCGACGACATCGTTCAATTGATCAATGTGGGTTTCGTGATCGCGGTGGCCGTCTTCGGCATCACGCCAAGACGCCGCGCCACCTCTGTGTACGCATCCGTCAGATTGCCCAGATCACGCCGGAAAACGTCCTTGTCGAGCTTCTGCCCCGTTTCGATGTCCCATAAACGGCAGCTGTCCGGGCTGATCTCGTCTGCTACGACAAGGCGCGCAAAATCGCCCTCGTAGATGCGCCCGATCTCGATCTTGAAATCAACCAGCCGGATCCCGACGGCAAAGAGTACACCGCTCATGAAATCGTTGACCCGCAGCGCAAGGCTGAGGATATCGTCCATGTCCTGCTGGCTGGCCCAGCCAAACGCCGCGATATGTTCCTCGGTCACGAGCGGATCGCCCAGCTTGTCGTCCTTATAGCAGTATTCGACGATCGGACGGGGCAGTTGGGTGCCCTCTTCGATGCCCAGCCGCTCGGTGAACGTGCCCGCGGCGTAGTTGCGGACGATCACTTCGAGAGGGATGATCTCGCATGCACGCACCAGCTGTTCCCGCATGTTCAGGCGGCGCATGAAGTGTGTCGGCACCCCGATCTGGGACAGGCCGGTCATGAAGAATTCGCTCAAACGGTTGTTCAGAACGCCCTTGCCCTCGATGACATCTTTCTTCTGCGCATTGAAGGCCGTGGCATCGTCCTTGAAGTATTGAACCAGCGTCCCCGGCTCAGGCCCTTCGTACAGGATCTTTGCCTTGCCTTCGTAGATCTTCTTACGGCGCGCCATTCGTGTCCTTTCGGGGTAAGACAAGCGTGAATCCCGCTTTGGTCGCGCCCTCATACGTCAAGGGTGCAAATGCCGCAAGCAACCGCGCATCTTCCGACTTGCGTAACACGGCCCAGGTCCGCATATGAAAGACAAGCAAGACCGAAGGGGATACCGCCGATGAGCACCTTTGACGAGCGCGAGAGCGCATTCGAAAACAAATACGCCCATGACGCCGAAATGCAGTTCAAGGCCGAGGCGCGGCGCAACAAGTTGCTGGGGCTGTGGGCGGCTGACCTTTTGGGCAAGAGCGGCGAAGAAGCGGACGACTATGCCCGCGAAGTCGTGAAATCCGATTTCGAGGAAGCCGGGGACGAAGACGTCTATCGCAAGGTCTCGGGCGACCTGGGGCACCGCGCGGACGAACAGACAATTCGAACCAAAATGCGCGAGCTGATGGCCGAGGCCAAGGCGCAAATCCTCTCTGAAACAAGCTAATTCAAACGCTTAAGGCCAAAAGCTGAAGTAAACCATGCTCCCGACCCTCTCTGGTTCGGGAGCTTTTTTGTTGTGGATAGATCCGCCCGTTAAGCTGTTCCTCATTCCCACCCCTTAACGATCGACCCCAGGAGCTTGTGGGGCGGTCATGGTGCGGAACAGTTTGGAAAGACTTAAGAAACTGGTGATGAATTGCGGCGTTCCCGCAATCGCCCTGACGATTTGTTACTTTCTCGTCAAAGACAAGATGACGGCCCAGACGCTCAGCGAGTTGCCGGAAAAGGTGGGTGCGATCCCATTATGGGGTTGGGTGGCAGCGTTGGCCATGACGATTGCCAGCTTTTGGTCCATTGGGCGCTATGACGAAGTCGGTCATTTGTACTTTCGCACCGGGATTCCGCCGCAACAGGCCCGGATCACCGGCGCAGCGGCAATTGCCCTAGGCCAATTCATCGGATTCGCTCTTGTGACGAGCGCCTTGGCTCGCTGGCGTCTTTTGCCCGAATTCAGCCTCGGGCATGCGCTGCGGCATTCCGCTTTCGTCTCGCTTTGCTTCATCGTCAGCTGGGTGGCGCTGACATCCATCGTCTGCGTATTGCTGCCCGCACCGGATTGGGCCTTTTGGCCAGGGTTCCTTGGTGTTGCTGCCACATACGCGCTGCTTTTTGCGCTCTTCTTCAAACCGTCCTTCCGCTTCAAGGGGCGTGCGGTGCATTTGCCCACCTTGCGGCATTCGGCGAACCTTTTGCTTTGGACAACGATTGACCTGACCACCGCGTCGGCCGCCCTCTATTTTCTGTTACCGCCGGACCATGGGCTGAGCTTTATGCAGATCTTACCGCTGTTTCTCATCGCTCTGGGGGCAGCACTGGTTTCAAACACACCCGGTGGGATCGGCCCATTCGAAGTGACGCTGATGGCCGCAATGCCGCACATCGCGTTTGGGGATTTGTTGGGCAGTCTGCTTGCTTTCCGGATCGTCTATTTCGTCGTGCCGGCCATCGTTGCAGGCCTGGTACTGCTGCGCCCGTTCACCGCGTTTCAGCGGCCCGTCCGGCATGACGAACCACCATCGCTGGCCGAGGCTCCGCGGAGCGAGGTTGCCGTGATCAGGCAAAACGGCGGCAAAGCCATTCGCCTTCTTGGTGCCAAGGTCGCGATCTGGCCCACCGGTCAGACCATGACGGCGCTTTTCGATCCGATAAGCGGTGGTGCACCCAGTCTGATGCATGGTCTGCGCTTTCTTGGCCGACAGCACGGCCGGATCCCCATGGTCTACAAGTGTTCGGCCCGCATCGCCGCCGGCCTCAGATATGGTGGCTGGTCTGCGCTGCATCTGGCAGATGACGCGCTGATTGATGCACCCAACTACGACATAAACATCCCGGCCCGCCGGACATTGCGGCGGAAGTTGCGAGCGGCCGAAAAGGCAGGCATCCAAATCGAGCTGGCTCCGGCCTGGCCATGGGCCGAACTCGCCCGCGTCGACGCCGAATGGCAGACACGGAATGGCATGGCCCGTGGTGGCACGATGGGGCGCTTCAGTCCTGACTATGTCGCCAGCCAGTGGGTCGCCCTCGCAAAATGCGATGATCGTGTGGTTGCCTTCATCACCTGCCATCAATCCACGCAGGAATGGTGTCTCGACCTGATGCGGTCGACCGGCGATGCGCCGGATGGAACGATGCACGCCCTTGTTGACACGGCAATCAGACATGCGGGCAACGCAGGTGTCGCGCAGTTCAACATGGCGGCCACACCGGCCTGCCCCAACCCCAATTCCGCTTTCTGGAGATGGGCAGCGGTTCAGGCAACGGCCTTCTCGAAAACCGCTGGACTGCGGCAGTTCAAATCCAACTTTGCGCCGAAATGGGAGCCGCGCTACGCCGCCGCGCCGGGACCAGTGCCGCTGATCCTGGGCCTGTGTGACATCGCCCGCGAGGTTATCATGCCACCGCCAATCCAACAGGATCCGGGCCTTACCTCTAATGAACCTCATAATGTTGATGCAGATTATGAAGTGGCTTCCGCTCGGACGGCATGACACAAGCACTCCACCGTGCGTATCGGAGGTGCCCCATGTCGAATCCGCTGCTGACATTGCTGGATGAAAAGACGACGCTGCTGGCAGATGGCGCGACGGGCACCAACCTCTTCAACATGGGTCTGCAATCAGGCGACGCGCCGGAACTGTGGAACGATGCCGAGCCCGAGAAGATCAAGACGTTATATCGTGGCGCGGTCGACGCTGGCAGCGATCTGTTTTTGACCAATAGTTTCGGCGCGAATGCATCACGGCTGAAACTGCACGATGCGGAAAAGCGGGCCCACGCCCTCAGCCGGATCGCCGCCGAGATTGGCCGCGACATTGCCGATACCGCCGGCCGACCCGTGATCGTTGCCGGATCTGTCGGGCCGACAGGCGAAATCATGGAGCCGGTCGGCACGCTGTCCCACGACATCGCGGTCGAGATGTTTCACGAAACGGCGGACGGGCTGAAAGAAGGGGGCGCCGATATCGGCTGGCTCGAAACCATCTCGGCCCCCGAGGAGTTTCGCGCTGCCGCCGAAGGCTTTGCAAGGGCGGGTCTTGATTGGTGCGGAACGATGAGCTTTGACACGGCGGGGCGCACCATGATGGGCGTGACAAGCACCGACCTGTCGCGCCTCGTCGAGGAGCTGCCGAACCCGCCGCTGGCCTTCGGTGCGAATTGCGGCGTCGGCGCATCGGATCTGCTGCGGACTGTCCTTGGTTTTGCATCCTCCGGGACGGAACGACCCCTGATCGCGAAAGGCAATGCGGGGATCCCGAAATTCCACGACGGTCATATTCACTATGACGGCACGCCGGAACTGATGGCGGAATACGCTGTGCTGGCCCGCAATTGCGGGGCGCGGATCGTCGGCGGTTGCTGTGGAACGACGCCCGATCATCTGCGGCACATGCGCGAAGCGCTTGATACGCAGCCGATCGGAACAGCTCCACAACTCGAAGAAATCACCGCCAAGCTGGGTGGATTTTCGTCAGACACTGACGGAACGGGCGACGCAGCCCCGGCCAGACGCCGGACCCGTCGACGCGTTGCGTGAGGCACGCTAGAACAGCGTCAGCTGCGCACCGGATCGACGAAAGAGATCGGTCCGCAAGGCCGGAAGTTCCGTCACCAAACCAAGACGTTTTATGGCGATCTTGAACCGATGTTCCACCATTTCGGCATAGGGCCCCTCGCCCCGCATCCGGCGCCCCCATTCCGGGTCATAGTCGCGCCCGCCATGCATCTCGCGCAGTCGCGCCATGATCCGTGCCGCCCTGTCCGGAAAATGTTCGGCCAGCCACTCCTGCACCAGCGTCGACACTTCACGCGGCAGCCGCAGCATGATCCAGCTCGCCGCCGTAGCCCCCGCATCGCGGCCAGCCTCAAGGATCTGTTCCAACTCGGTATCCGTCAAAGCCGGAACCATCGGCGAAGCCATGACCCGCACGGGAATACCCGCATCAGCCACCCGTTCGATCATCTTGAGACGACGCGCAGGGGACGGCACCCGGGGCTCCATCAAACGACTGATGGCCGGATCAAGCGTCGTAACCGAAATGCCAACCTTGGCGAGCCCGCGCTCGGCCATTGGACCCAGAATATCCAGATCGCGCTCGATCAGGCTGCCTTTGGTGACGATCGCGACCGGATGATTGAACTCGGCCAAAACCTCCAGACATTGCCGCATGATCCGATGCTGGCCCTCAATGGGTTGATAGGGATCTGTGTTGGTTCCGATGGCAAGGGTCGCGGGCTGATACTGGGCCCGTTGCAGCTCGCGCCGCAGGACGTCCGGCATATCCGGCCGCGCGATCAGTTTGGTCTCAAAATCCAACCCCGGGGAAAGACCGAGATAGGCATGCGTCGGCCGCGCAAAGCAATAAACGCATCCGTGCTCGCAGCCACGATACGGGTTGATCGACCGGTCGAACGACAGGTCAGGCGAGCGGTTGTAGGTGATGGCAGACCGAGGCCGTTCAAGACTGACCTCGGTCCGCAACGGCGGCAGGTCATCAGGCTCGGAATGCCAGCCGTCATCGAACACTTCCCTGTCGTGCCGGTCAAATCGGCTGGGCGCGTTCGACACCGCGCCGCGCCCCTTGGCCTTTGCGTTCTGTATCGGTCCGGTCATAGGTCGAGAATAGAACATAAAGAGAACGTTAACCACCCCGTTCCTCGCGCAACAGGCGAAGACCGGGTCACAATGGTGACAATGCGACCGGTTTGGTCGCCGACGGCATCACCCATGTCGCAAATTGCAATGTCGGTCTGCGTCAATCCGCCCATATGCGAAAAACGGCCTGTGCCATCTGATCGAAAGGATTTGTCATGTCGGACGAAGAAGACGACATCATTCTGAGCGAACTGGACGACGACGAACTCGTTCAGCAGATGTTCGATGATCTGTATGACGGGCTGAAGGAAGAGATCGAGGAAGGCGTGCAGATCCTGCTGGATCGCGGATGGGAACCCTACAAGATCCTGACCGAAGCACTTGTGTCGGGCATGACGATTGTCGGCAACGACTTCCGCGACGGGATTCTATTTGTCCCCGAAGTTCTCTTGGCGGCGAACGCGATGAAGGGCGGCATGGCGATCCTGAAACCGCTGCTGGCCGAAACCGGTGCCCCACGTATGGGCAAGATGGTGATCGGCACGGTCAAGGGTGACATCCACGACATCGGCAAGAACCTCGTCAGCATGATGATGGAAGGTGCGGGTTTCGAGGTCGTCGATCTGGGCATCAACAATCCGGTAGAGAGCTACATGGAAGCGCTCGAGACGGAACAGCCCGACATACTCGGCATGTCCGCCCTGCTGACGACCACGATGCCCTACATGAAGGTCGTGATCGACACGATGATCGAAACCGGCAAGCGCGATGACTATATCGTGCTCGTTGGTGGTGCGCCCCTGAATGAAGAGTTCGGACGCGCGATCGGCGCTGATGCCTATTGCCGTGACGCCGCGGTTGCGGTCGAGACGGCCAAGGAATTCATGGCACGCAAGCACAACCAGATGGTCGCCAGCTGATCAGAACCAAACCATGACCGACACTGCAACACTGACGACCGAGGGCTTGGCTCCGTCAGGGTGTGGGAAGGTGCTGATTGTAGCCTGCGGTGCGCTGGCGCGTGAGATCATCGCAATCAAGACGTCGGCCAACCTGGATCATCTGGATCTGACCTGTCTTCCGGCGATCCTCCATAACCACCCGGACCGTATCCCGGACGCGGTGCGCGACGCGGTGGCCAAGTACCGGGCTTCGTATGATCGCATCTTTGTCGCCTATGCTGATTGCGGGACCGGCGGGCAGTTGCAATCGGTCTGCGCCGAGCTTGGGGTCGAGATGATAGAGGGGCCACATTGCTACAGCTTTTTTGAGGGCAACGAAGCGTTCGCGGCCCGCGACGAAATCGATGCGTTCTACCTGACCGATTTTCTCGTCCGACAATTCGATGCCTTTGTGATCCGTCCTCTTGGCCTCGACCGTCACCCGGAGCTTCGGGACACCTATTTCGGCCATTACAAGACACTGGTCTATCAGGCCCAAACCGATGACCCGGCATTGACGGAAAAGGCGCGGGCATGCGCCGATCGGCTGGGGCTGGCTTTTGAGCGGCGGTTCACCGGCTACGGCGATCTTGATCCCGTGCTTTCGCGACTTTGACCAAGCTTCAGGCGCACCGCGCCTGCGGGTGGCTCAAACTTCTGCCGCTGCGAGGCCACGGATCCGTTCAATCATCGCCCTCAGCCCGTTTGACCGCTGTGCTGAAAGGTGGTCATTCAGCCCCAATCGCGCCATCTCGGACCGCGCATCGACCTGCATGACCTCGGCGGGGGACAACCCGTTATAGAGTTTGCGCAGCACGGCGATCAGGCCCCGAACGATCATGGCATCGCTTTCGCCGTCGAAATGAAACACCCCACCGTCGATGCCGGCATGGAGCCAGACCTGGCTGGCGCAGCCATCAACCTTGGTCGCCGGAACGCGCAGCGCTTCGTCGAGCGGCTCCATCGCCTTGCCCTGCTCGATGACATAGCGATAGCGATCTTCCCAATCTTCGAGGAACTCAAAATCTTCGACGATTTCTTCAAAGGCGGGTGCGGCCATGCGGTATTCTCCCTTCGACAAAAGACAGTTAGGCGGCGCGCAGCCAAAGGTCCAGACCACGCCCGCATGGCTTTTCAAACCAACCGAGTTGCGGTACCAAACGCGACAGGAAACGGGGGACGCCACCAATGAAAAGACTGACAACGGGCGTGATGCTGGTGAGCATTCTGGCGCTTGCGGCCTGCGGTGGTTTTCGCGATAGCCGTCTCAACCCGACAAACTGGTTTGGGAATGCGCGGTCTGCCCCTGTTGAGGTGGACCCGGATGCCGAGGTCAATCCACTGATCCCCACCCGCCAACGCGGGCGGTTGCTGGGCTCGCCCAGTGACGACGGCACTTACCGGGGCCGTCCGCTCGACAGTGTGACCGCCCTCGTGATCGAGCGTGTGCCCGGCGGCGCCATTGTCCGCGCGTCCGGAACAGCAGCCCGTCAGGGCGTTTACGACGTGCGTCTGGTGACTGACGAAGAGCAGCCTGTTTCTGAAGACGGCGTTCTGACCTTCCAACTGGCAGGCGTCACACCGGACGAGGCCGGGACCGGCATAAGCGAACGCGTCCGGACGGTTACCGCCGCCGTGGCACTAACCGATCAGCAACTTGGTGGCGTTCGGGTCATCCGGGTTGTCGGGGTGCGCAACGCGATGTCATCGCGACGCCGCTGATCAGTCGAGCGGTATGATCCGCACGTCGCCGCCTTCGGCGGCAAGCGCGATCTCTCCATCGCAAAGTCGCAACGCATCCTGACCAAAGAGTTCTTTGCGCCAACCTTTGAGCGCCGGAAGATCCCGAACGCCCGCCGCGATGGCATCAAGATCGGCTGCCGGTGCCACCAGCTTGGCGGCGACGCCCTCGCTCTCGGTCTTGGCCTTGAGCAGCACACGCAGCAGATCGGCAAGCGCCGTGTTGACCTGCAGCTTGTCGCGGCTTCGATCCGGTTTGGGCATGTCATCGGGCGCCATTTCGACCGCGCGTTTGATCGCGTTCAAAATGCCGTCGGCGACCGCACCCTTACGCGCCTCGCGCAGCAATAGGCGCGAGCGACCCAGCTCTTCGATCGACTTGGGCTTGTTTCCAGCCAGTTCGATCAGCGCGTCGTCCTTGAAGATGCGGTTGCGCGGGATGTTGTGCTCCTGCGCATGAGCTTCCCGAAACGCAGCGAGTTCCTTGACCACCGCGAGAAACCGAGACGAATTTGTCCGGGTCTTGACCCGCCGCCACGCCTCATCCGGTTTGACGACATAGGTGTCGGGTGACAGAAGCGTGCCAAGCTCTTCGTTGACCCAGCGGCTGCGCCCGGTTTGCTCAAGCCGATTTGCCAGATGTTCGTAGATGTCCCGCAGATGTGTCACGTCTGCGAGCGCATAGGAGAGTTGTGCATCGGTCAGCGGTCGTCGCGACCAATCGGTAAACCGGGAGGTCTTGTCGAGCGACTGCTTCGCGATCTTCCGCACCAGCGTCTCATACCCGACCTGTTCGCCAAAACCGCAGACCATCGCCGCGACCTGCGTGTCGAACAGAGGTTGGGGCAGAACCTGCGCGTCGACATAGAAGATTTCGAGATCCTGCCGGGCCGCGTGAAAAACCTTAACGACCGCGTCATCGTTGAAGAGATCGTAAAGCGGATCAAGCGCCAGCCCATCCGCAAGCGGATCGACCAGAACCGCGCCATCGTCCCCCTGCCCCGGCATTGCAAGCTGGACGAGGCAGAGCTTTGAATAATATGTCCGCTCCCTCAGAAACTCTGTGTCGACCGTGACGTAGGGCTGCTGCCTTGCCTCTTTGCAGAATGTGGCAAGAGCATCGGTCGAGGTGAGTATCTGCATGTGCGATCCGTTCTGGTTCTTATTGATTGCCCGCGTCTTGCGACCTTATGCCCTTATACCAAGGCCGAACAAGGGGCCAGTCCCTCAGATGTAGAGCGGTTCGTCATGACCTTCGGCAAATCGGCGTAGGACAGCCGGGTAAAGAATGTGTTCACGCGCGAGTACTCGTTGGCTGAGGCTTTCGGGTGTGTCGCCCGGTTGGATCGGAACCCGCGCCTGACCAAGGATGGGACCATCATCGAGTTTGGGCGTGACAAGATGCACAGTACAGCCATGGTCGGCGTCACCTGCATCGATCGCCCGGGCATGGGTGTTCAGCCCCTGATACTTCGGCAACAGCGATGGATGGATGTTCAGCATCCGACCTTGCCGGGGCGTTACGAAGCCTGCGGTCAGTACCCGCATGAACCCCGCAAGACAGATGATATCGGGCGCATGTGGTTCAAGCGCCTTGGTTAATTCGGCCTCGAACGCGCTGCGATCCTTACCGAAGGGTTTGTGATCAACGATCGCCGTCGGGACCCCGTGTTCGGCAGCCCAGGCAATGCCGGTCGATCCCGGATTGTTCGACAGCACGACGCAGGGTCGTGCCGGGTGGTCACCCGTCATGCTTTCGACGAGCGCCCGCATGTTGGAGCCGCCGCCGGAAATCAGGATGGCAACCCGCTTCAATTGAGGGCGCCGTGAAAGTCCACCCCGTCGCCCGCGACAACCGAACCGATGACGGCAACGGTTTCTCCTGCGCTCTGCAGATGCGCGATGTGATCAGACGCCTGGTCCTTGTCGACCACCAGCACCATGCCGATGCCGCAGTTGAAGGTCTTGAGCATCTCGGCCTGATCGATGCCACCCTGCCCTTGCAGCCATCCAAAAACGGGCGGCATCTGCCACGCCCCAAGATCGACCTGCGCCCCCAACCCGTCGGGCAGAACCCGTGGCAGGTTCTCGGTCAGTCCGCCGCCGGTGATATGCGCCAGGCCATGAACACCACCCGAGCGAATGGCCTCGAGGCATTGCTGCACATAAAGCCGTGTCGGGGTCAGAAGTGCTGCACCAAGAGTGCCCGCGGCCCATGGGCAGTCGGCGTCCCAGGCAAGCCCCGACACCTCGACCAGCTTTCGCACGAGGCTGTAGCCGTTCGAATGTACGCCGTCCGAGCCAAGACCAAGAACCACATCACCCTCGGCCACACCCGATGGCAGAGCGGTGCCACGCTCCATCGCGCCCACAGCAAAGCCCGCGAGATCAAAGTCACCCGGCGGATACATCCCGGGCATCTCGGCGGTCTCACCCCCAATCAGCGCACAGCCGGAGTTTCGGCACCCAAGGGCAATGCCTTCGACAACCTGAGCAGCAAGATCGACAGAGAGCTTGCCCGTCGCGAAGTAGTCGAGAAAGAAAAGCGGCTCGGCCCCCTGACATACGAGGTCGTTGACGCACATGGCAACGAGGTCGACGCCGACGCCCTCGACATTACCGGTGTCGATGGCGATGCGCAGTTTGGTCCCCACGCCGTCCGTTGCCGCGACCAGGATCGGATCCTCGTATCCCGCGGCCTTGAGATCAAAGAGCCCACCAAAGCCGCCGAGACCAGCCATCACACCGGGCCTGTCGGTCGATTTTGCGGCGGGCTTGATGCGGTCAACCAGCGCGTTTCCGGCGTCGATATCGACCCCGGCCTGGGCATAGGACAGGCCGTTCTTGCCCTGATCTGCAGATTTCGCCATTGCCCCTCTCGCCTTGTTTGGGTCCGGTTAATCCAAAGCCACGCTGACCGCAACGGGCCACTTGACGGCGGCATGTGGCGGTCCTAGGCAGGGCTTCGGCGGGCCTGTAGCTCAATTGGTTAGAGCAGAGCGCTCATAACGCTTTGGTTGGGGGTTCGAGTCCCTCCGGGCCTACCACCGCATCACCGCGCGATCACGATGTCGGCCCGCAATCCACCCAGCCGCTCGCTTTGCCCCAACCGCAAAACCCCACCATGCGCCCGCGCGATGTCGCGCGCGATGGCCAGGCCCAGCCCGACACTGCCGCCCCGGTCCTGGTTCCGCGCGGGATCAAGGCGCGAAAACGGTTTTTGCGCCTCTTCACGCTGATCCTCGGGTATGCCCGGCCCGTCGTCTTCGACCCGAAAGCGCAGAGATCTGTCGCTGAGGGTCACTGATACTTCGGCCCGCTCACCGTAGCGCACGGCATTGCTGATCAGATTGCCAAGCGCCCGCCGGATCGCGTGTTTGCGCAGCATGACCTCTCCGCTCCCGCTGACCTCTTTCATTGTCACGTTCTGTCCGGCGCGGGCCGCATCGGAAACCAGTTCCTCGGTCAGTGCCACGGGATCAATCGGCTCGGGTTCGCCCTCGGATGACCCTTTGGCGAAATTCAGGAATTCGTCGATCATGCGTGCCATGTCATCCACGTCGCGTTCCAGCGGTTGACGATCTTCATCGTCAAGCAGGCTGAGGCCGAGGCGCAGGCGCGTCAGCGGTGTCCGCAAATCGTGACTGACGCCGGACAGCATCTGCGTGCGCGTCTCGATCTGCCGCTCGATCCGGTTGCGCATGTCCACAAAAGCGGTACCAGCGGCCCGCACCTCGGTCGCGCCGGATGGGCTGTAGGGCATATGCCGCCCCTTCCCGAACGCTTCGGCGGCGCTCGCCAACCGTTTGATGGGGCGAAGTTGATTGCGCAGATAGATGAATGCGACCGCTGTGATGAGAACCGAAAAGAAGACCATGATGACAAACAGCTGGTGAGGATTGGAGGCCGACAGCCTGCGCCGGTCGAACCGCATCTCGATCGGACCCAATGCGCTTTGCGCAAAGACACTGACAATCCGGTTGCCGGTCAGATCGATGGACCCGATTTCAGGCACACGAGCGCGCAAGCGCAGGAATATGACCGCCCCTGAAAAGTCGTACCAGATGCGCGCGTCGGCCTGCTCGAGTTTCTCGCTCGGTGCAGGCGCTATGGATACTTCGAGGGCGGCGAGGTTTCGTTCGATGCGGGCAAAGGCATCAGTCGTGCCCGCGAACTCTTCGGCGCCATCAAGCACCAGCCGCAACTCCCGTGCGACCGTATCGGACATCTGGTTCGTGACATCCTCGAAATGCCGCTGTGTAAAAACCACCGAAATGACGAGTTGCAAAAACACGACCGGCAGCAGCAGTATGAGCGCGGCACGTCCGTAAAGGCTCCGGGGCATGTAATGTTTGAGCCATGACAGGTTCATGATCGGACCCTAACGGTGCCAGCGGGAAGGGAAAAGCGTGATGAACGATGCCGAGTACAATCCGCCCGTAGGTGCGGTCATTCCGCTTGAGCCCGGACTTGAGATGATCGTTGCGCCGAACCCTTCGCCGATGACGTTCCGGGGCACCAACACCTATATCCTTGGCGATACCGACATCGCCATCGTCGACCCTGGCCCGATCAGCGAGACTCACTTGAGCGCCATCCTGACGGCGATCAACGGACGCAAGGTGCGCTGTATCATCGTCACCCACTCACATCTCGATCACTCGCCGCTGGCCCGGCCCCTGGCCAAGGTGACAAGGGCACCGGTCTTGGCCTTTGGCGACGCCAGCGCAGGGCGCAGCCCGATCATGCAGAGACTTGCACAGGAAGGCATGGCGGGCGGCGGTGAAGGGATCGACGTGCATTTTTCCCCCGACGATACGGTCGAGGACGGATCACTTATAACGGGGAGTGACTGGTCACTCCGAGTGATCCACACGCCAGGTCACACCGGGAACCACATTGCCCTCGGTTGGAGTGACGCCTGTCTGACCGCCGATCACGTGATGGCTTGGTCGACGTCGCTGGTATCGCCCCCCGACGGTGATTTGACCGACTTCATGGCGTCCTGCGAAAAGCTGCACCAAAACGACTGGCGCGTCTTTTACCCGGGTCACGGGCCTCAGGTGGAAAATCCGACCGACCGACTGCACTGGCTGATCGCGCACAGGCGCGCGCGCGAGGCGGCGATTGTCGACGCGCTCGGTAACGGGCCATCAAGTGCTGCTGCCATCGCCGAAAATGTCTATGTTGATACCCCGGCGGCACTGCTACCTGCAGCAACCCGAAATGTATTTGCACATCTTGTGGACCTTCACGGACGGGGAATCGTAGCCGCGAGAGCTGGTATTTCACCGGATGGAGAGTTCTCGTTGCTCGGGAGCGCGCAACCTTAGGTCCCGTATCTCGTCAAAGTCTTGCCCGGGTGCGTTACCCGTTTGTTCTCGGCCAAGAGAAAATTGGTAAACAACCATTGATTCGGGGTCCTAAAAATCTAAAGGAATCACTGGGGCGCGTCCGGGCGGCAATTGTGTCAAAAACATCGCCGCCGCACGCGCTTTCCGAGAAGTCTTCATACAATAGCCACAATCTCGCCAAGCGGTAGTGGATCAGGGCAAATCTTCTACTCCTGATCATGTGATCTGCCCTACTTTAAGCAAATTGGATTGATACAAAATTGAACAGCGAAAGGGGCACCGGCGGTTACGGAAAACTCCTTCGACAAACTTAAATGATGATGGAGCAGCCCGTGACGCTGACGCACGCACAAATGTTTGAGGCGGCGATGTTCTTCCTCTTCTCTATCGGCTGGTACTGGTCGATTGCGAAGATGATTGAAAAACGCACCGCAGTAGGAAAAAGCCCGGTTTTCGTGGCGGTTGTTTGTATTGGTTACCTGTGCGGCATCTGCTCAAAAATCTTTCATTGGCATGAGGGCGGTGAATTCAGCCCTCTGATCTATCTTTATGTCTGGAACCTTGCGGTGACGATGGTTGACCTTGGTTTGGTCGTTTACTTCACCCGTCGCAACAAGCCGGCCGAGACCGCCGATGCCGAAGAGGCGCCGCTCAGGCTGGAGCCGGAGCACGTGGTGGTATCGTTCGGCGAGCGAAGTATCGACACATCCCAGATCGACCCGTGCGATGACGATGGCCCCGAGGCCATGGCCGTACCGCGCCAACTGTCGGTGGGTTGATCTTCGAACGACGATGGGCGGCTCGGCATTGGCTGTGCCGCCCATCGACCCGAGCCCGGACCCTCGGGACAAGTCAGGCACTTGCCATGCGGATCACCACCCGATAGGCCTGCAACACTGTTCAAGACAGTGATCATGCAAGAGGTCCACCGTGTCTGCTTTGAAAATTAAAAAGGGCTCTTCGGCCAAGTCGGCCTATAACCTGCGCCCAACCTTTTCTGACATCGCAGAGTCGCACACGCTCGCGGTCATCGTAGACAACGAAGCCGGTGTTCTTGCCCGTGTCATCGGGCTGTTCTCAGGTCGCGGTTACAATATCGAAAGCCTGACGGTCGCCGAGGTTGATCACCAGGGCCACCTCAGCCGCATCACGATCGTGACGACCGGTACACCCCAGGTCATCGAGCAGATCAAGGCGCAGCTCGGCCGTATCGTTTCCGTCCATGAGGTTCATGATCTCACGGTAGAAGGCCCGAGCGTCGAGCGTGAACTGGCAATGCTGAAAGTGACCGGTCAGGGCGACAAGCGGGTCGAAGCCCTTCGGCTGGCCGATATCTTTCGCGCCAACGTCGTCGACAGCACGCTCGACAGCTTCATCTTTGAAATCACCGGCGCGCCCGACAAGATCGACGCGTTCGCGGATCTGATGCGTCCGCTGGGCCTGAGCGAGATCGCGCGAACCGGCGTCGCCGCCCTGCCGCGCGGTGGTGCCCTCAGCTGAACGGTTGTTCCGGCTGCAGGAGACGCTGGTGGAACGGCAGCAGTTCTTCTGAACTGCAATAGCCGGCCGTTCTGGCGGCTTTGCGCGCCTTGCCAAAGTCCTTGCCAAGATGCTCGTAGACCATGCGCACAACGCGCTCTGACCCGGGCATCTCACGGACCGTGCGGGCCACGTATCCCAGCCAGTAGTTGTTTTCGAACGACGTGACCCTGCTGAGATAGTTGAATGAACAGGTCATCGCCCCCTTGCGCGAGATCATCGCGGCGATCCCTTCCTCTTGCCGCATCACGATACCCCGGAACTCGCGCGCCTCACCGGTCATGGGCAATCCCTGCGCCTCGATCGCGGCCCGCGCTTCGTACCCGCGAATAAAGGTGTGTCGTTCGTCCCGGAACACGTAGATCAACCCGACGACAAACCGGGCGTGGTCCAGAAAGCTGCGTCTGGAAAAGCGATAAAAGCCCGACGGGAACTCTGCCTCATCAAGGTTCGCGACACCCTGGCCCAGATAGCCTGCCAGAAACGGACCGGTCATCGGATCCGCAGGGCGTCCAAGTTGTGCCACCGGCTCCAGAAGAACGCGCGCATCGACGTCAAAGAAGTCACAGATCCGCGACAGCACATCGGGCCTCGGAAAGCTCTCTCCAGACAAGTAGCGGTTGAATTGAGTGCGATTAATTCCCAACTGACGAGAAAGTTCGGATATAGATGGGTAGTCTCGCGCGAGTTTCCTGAGGTTTTCGCCAAACATGTTGCGCAATTCCGCTGGTGTTTTTCGTGTCGCGGTCATGGTGCCTTCCTTTCCCCTAGGCGCGAAATTGCACCAGCAAGTACTGAAACAGTCCGGTATTGTATCATTTGAGGAAAGACTTGACCCTAATTGGCGTCATAGGTGACGCTGTATTGATACCGACCATGGAGGCTGTGGACACAAATTGCAAGCCAGGCGTGCGCAGTTTTGAATGTATCTTCGCGACGGAATTCAGTTTCTTCGAAATGAAGGCAGGCTGGATAGAGAATATGATCGGTTTGATACTCTGGAGCGACAGTCTCGACCGCGAAGCGGTCATATGGTGCGAAGACCAGAAGGAGCTGGCTTACTATCGCGACGATCAGAACGATCAACCGGAGGGTTCATTCCTCGAGGTCGGCGATTTCGTGCAGTTCGAACTCGAAACCGGCAGCAAGGGCCGCCGTGCCAAAAGCGTCACCCGTATCCAGCATACTGCAGGCACCGGCCTTGCAGATCAGTTAATGAATTTCAAAGATCCACAAAAACATCACATTGCTAGTCAAACGGCGGAAGTCGTCCCATTTAAGCCACTCACGGAAAATACTCCCGAACACCGGCGGCTGTTGCGCCGCAAGGCTCAAGCGTCCTAACTCGGACCCGATCCTGTCGCTGGCAGAATAGTCTGGTCGAAAATCGACCGGACCACCCGAACGATTGCACCTAGCCTCCTTCGTCATTGGAGAGGAGAGCACAATGCGGTCTGATGATCTTGAGGACGTGCTGCGGCCAATTGCGCAGGCGAACGGGCTTTCGAACCGGCACTATGTCGATGACCAGGTGTTCGAACTGGAAACGGACCGCCTGCTCAAACAACAATGGGCAGCGATCGCGGTCGCATCTGACGTGCCAGAACGGGGCGATGCCAAGCCGATCGACTTCATGGACGAGCCGCTGCTGCTATTGCGCGACCGATCTGGCACGATCCGTGTCTACCAGAACATTTGCCGCCACCGGGGCATGATCCTGGTCGAAGAAGCCCGGCGTATCGAGGGCGCGATCCGCTGTCCCTATCACAGCTGGTGCTATTCGACCGAAGGCGATCTGGTCGCAACACCCCATGTGGGCGGACCGGGTCAGAATGCATGCGACGGCATCGACAAAAAAACGCTCGGCCTGATCGAGGTGCGCAGCCATGTCTGGATGGACATCGTCTGGATCAACATCTCGGGTACCGCGCCGCCTTTCGAGGTTCTGCACGCCGAACTCATCGAACGTTGGGCAGAGTTCGACCAACCGATGTATCACGGCGGCGATGACAGTCGCTTTCATCTCGACGTCGGATGCAACTGGAAGCTTGCGGTCGAAAACTATTGCGAAAGCTACCACCTGCCCTGGGTCCATCCAGACCTGAACACTTATTCGCGGCTGGAAGATCACTATCATATCGAAGCGCGGTCCAAGTTCTCGGGCCAGGGAACACTGGTTTATCGACAACTCACCGGCGCATCCGGAGAGGTGTTTCCGGATTTCGCAGACCTGTCGGACCAATGGGACACCGGCGCCGAATACATTGCCGTATATCCCAACGTTCTGATCGGGACGCACCGCGATCACTTCTACTCGATCCTTCTGCTGCCACAGGGCCGCGCCCAGACCCGCGAAGAGGTCAACATATATTATTCTGAACCAGAGCCGTCCTTGGCACTCAAGGCTCAGAACACCGCGCAGTGGCGGAAGGTTTTCGAAGAAGATGTCTTTGTCGTCGAGGGCATGCAGCGGGGTCGCAATGCGTCGCTGTTCGATGGCGGGCGTTTCTCACCCGTGATGGACGGCCCGACCCACGTCTTCCATGCCTGGGTTGCCGAAAAACTGACAGATCCGGACAAGGCAGACAGGGCTGCGGAGTGACCCCGCTTGAACAAGCCATAAACGATCGCAACCTGGCCGAAGTCGTGTCGATCTATGCCGAGGCGGCCGAGACCAACCGATCCGAGGAAGAGGCCGGTTTCCTGCTGACGCAGGCCTATATCTACGCCCTCGAGGCCGGAGACGACCGAGCGGGAACGCTGCGTTGGAAACTGATCGGGATGGGGCGCGAAAGGCCCTAGTCGCGCATCAACAGCCGGTAAAGATGCCAGGACGCGTGACCGAGCCACGGCAAGACCACGATCAACCCGAGAAAGCCAGGGATCATCGCGACAAAGACGGATATCGCGATGATCCCTGCCCAGATCAGCATAGGCACCGGATTGGCTGAGACGACGTTAATGCTGCGCAGCATGGCCGTCACATAGTCAACCTCGCGGTCAAGCAGCATCGGCAGGCCGATCACGCACATCGAATAAAGCAGGAATGCAAAGACGCCGCCAACCACCGTCCCCAGCCCCAGCATCATCAGACCGTCGGGTGATAGGAAAACCTCGAGCGATGACATGACATTCGTCATCGGCTTGAGACCGAGAAACAACGCGAAAATCATATGGCCGAGGAAGAACCAGAACAGCAGCGCCACGACCATCAAGGCGCAAAGCCATGGCAATTGGCGCAACCGTTCGGCCCAAAGCACCCGCAACACCTGATCGAGGGTTGGCTTGATCCCCTGCTCCAAAAGCCGCGACACTTCGTAGGTGCCAAGCGCTGCAAAGGGGGCGATCAGCGGAAAGCCAAAGACGGCGAGGATCAGCCAGAATGTATGGCCCGCTGCAGCCGTGATGCCAACCAGCGCCCAGCCTGCAATAACGGAACCCAAACCAGCCAAAATACCATAGAGCGGCGCCGCCATGAAATCGCGCCATCCTGCGGACAAAGCTTGGCGCAAAACGGACAGATCCGGGTTGGATAGTTCGGGCGCGCCGTGTTGGCGGCCATCGATCATCAGCGGCTCGGTCATGTTGCATCGCGCCGTTTTGTCGGCGCCACTCCTCCGTGGTCAGCAAATTATGCCACGCTCTGCTCACCCTGAACAAGGGCCCAGCGGCCCGCACATAGCCGCCGGGTCTTCATCACTTTGACCCTTTCGAGAAAGCCCGATACTCAGATCGCAAAGACCCAGGGGAGGTATCATGGAGCTATCATCAACCAAGGCCATCGTCACCGGCGGCGCCTCCGGGCTGGGTGAGGCAACGGCCCGCCATTTTGCGGCACAGGGCGCCCAGGTCACCATTTTGGACCGTGACGCCGAGCGCGGGCCCGCCGTGGCAGCCGAGATCGGCGGGCATTTCGCCGAGACCGATGTGACCGACGAAGCCTCGGTTTCAGCCGCGATCGAATTGGCGCACGACCGCATGGGCGGTCTCTCGGCCGCGGTGAACTGCGCCGGCATCGCCTATGGCATCAAGACGGTTGGCAAGGATGGCCCCCACCCTCTCGACGCCTTTCAGCGCACCATCGATATCAACCTCGTCGGGACGTTCAATGTCGCGCGCCTCGGTGCCGCTGCGATGCAGGGCAACGCGCCCGAACCGGATGGCGCGCGCGGGGTCATTATCAACACTGCCTCGATCGCGGCTTTTGATGGGCAAAAGGGTCAGGCTGCCTATTCCGCGTCCAAAGGTGGCGTCGTTGGAATGACCCTGCCGATGGCCCGCGACCTGGCCAGTACGGGCATCAGGGTGATGACCATCGCGCCGGGAATCTTCATGACACCGATGCTTGCGGGTCTGCCGGACGATGTCCGCGCCAGCCTTGCAGCCGATGTACCCAACCCAGCCCGGCTGGGTGATCCGGCGGAATACGCGCGGCTGGCGGGTTTCATCGTTGAGATGGGGTATCTCAACGGCGAGGTGATCCGGATCGACGGGGCACTGCGCATGCGATGACACGCAGTGAGCGGGATAAGATGGCCGCGGGCGAATGGTATTCGTGCCTCGACGCAGAGCTTGAGACGCTGCGCATGCGGGCATTGAACGCCGTTCATGCGCACAATCATCTGCCACCGGCTGAACGGCGCACGCTCAGCGCCCCTTTGGCGGGTCTGTTCGCGTCGCATGGACAGGATTGCCTGATCGAAGTGCCATTTCACTGTTCTTACGGCTTCAACATCCATTTGGGGGATGACGTGTACCTCAATACCGGTTGCGTGATCTTGGACAGCGCGCCGGTTCGGATCGGGGACGGAACAATGTGCGGCCCCGGCGTTCAGATCTATTGCGCCAATCACCACAAGGATGTGGCAAAGCGGCGAGCCGGAATTGAGATCGCGCTGCCGGTTACGATTGGCCAGAACGTCTGGTTGGGCGGTGGTGCTATTGTGCTGCCGGGTGTGACGATCGGCGACGGGGCGATCATCGGCGCAGGCAGCGTCGTGACCCGCGATGTTGCCGCTTGCGCGACCGTGGTGGGCAATCCGGCCCGGTCGCGCTGAGGGTCAGGCCTCGGCCTTTTCAGCGAGGGTCAGCCATTCTTCTTCCGCGGCGTCCAGTTTGGCCTGCCTTTCGGCCAGGGCTTCGGTCGCCTTTCGAAATTTCACCGGCTCCCGGTTGAAAAGCTCCGGATCGGCCAGCAGCTCCTGCAACTTGTCCTTTTCCGCTTCAAGACGCTCGATCTCGGCTGGCAGCGCGTCTAGGCGATGCTTTTCGGTGAAACTGAGGCCGGACTTGGCTTGCGCAGCTGGCTTGGCCTTAACCGGCGTTGGCTTTCGTTTCTCTGCCTTCTGGTCCGGGACGACAGGTGCCCGCTGAGACTGGTAGTCAGACCAGCCTCCGGCATAGACCGTGGCCTTGCCGTCGCCTTCCATCGCGATCGTCGTGACCGCGACCCGGTTAAGAAAGTCACGGTCGTGGCTCACCAGCAGGACGGTACCGTCATATCCGTCCAGCAGATCCTGCAGGAGATCCAGGGTTTCTATGTCGAGATCGTTGGTCGGTTCATCAAGCACAAGCAGGTTGGACGGGCGGGCAAGGATTTTCGCCAGCAACAGGCGCGCCTTCTCACCGCCTGACAAGGACCGGACAGGCGCGCGGGCCTGCCGCTCGTCAAATAGAAAGTCCTTGAGATAGCCCACCACATGGCGCGGTGTGCCGCGTACCATCACCTGATCCGACTGCCCCCTTACGCCGAGATCAGGATCGTTCGTCAGGCTTTCCCACAGCGTCGCGTCCGGGTCGAGTTGCGCGCGGGTCTGATCAAAGATCGCGAGCGCAAGGTTCGTGCCCAGCTTGACTGACCCGTCGTCCGGCATTTCCTGCCCGATCAGCATGTTCAGAAGCGTTGTTTTGCCGACCCCGTTCGGCCCCACAAGCGCGATGCGGTCACCGCGCTGCACGGTCAGCGTGAATGGCTTCAGGATCAGGTTATCACCGTATGCTTTCGTGATCCCGCGCGCCTCGATGACCTTACGCCCCGATTTCTGGCCGGTTTCGATTGCCAGATCGGCAGCGCCCTGCCGCTTGATCTGCGCGGCGCTTTCGGCCCGCAGATTTTGCAGGGCGCGCACCCGGCCTTGATTGCGTTTGCGTCTAGCGCTGATACCCTCAACCGCCCAACGGGCTTCGGCCTTGATCTTGCGATCGAGCTTGTGGCGGGCTGTGTCCTCTTCTTCCCATACCTTGTCGCGCCAATCCTCAAACGCGGCAAAGCCTTTTTCCTGGCGCCGAACGATTCCCCTGTCAATCCAGAGTGTTGCGCGGGTCAATTCACGTAGAAACGCACGGTCGTGACTGATGATGACAATGCCCGAACGGGTTGTCTTCAGCTCGTTTTCGAGCCAGGCGATGGCCTCGATATCCAGATGGTTCGTAGGCTCATCGAGCAGCATCAGATCCGGCTCATCGGCCATCAGACGCGCCAGAGCCGCCCGCCGCCGTTCCCCGCCCGACGCAGTCGCGACAGGCTTCTCCGGGTCGAATTTCAGCCCGGCCCCGGCTCTTTCGACGCGATACATCTCGGATGGCGACAGAGCCGCCGAAGCAAAATGCCCCAAGGTCGCAAAACCGGTCAGATCCGGATCTTGCTCCATGTAGCCAACGGAAACGCCCGGCCCCGCCACGACCTCCCCGCGATCCGGTTCAACCAGGCCCGCCATGACTTTCATCAGGGTCGATTTGCCCGACCCATTGCGCCCGACCAGCGCAATCCGGTCACCCGGCTGGATGACGAAGGACAACCCATCAAAAACAGGGGCACCGCCAAAGGTCAGCGTGATGTCATTCACTTGCAAGAGTGGGATCCGTGCCATGCGCAGCAGCTAATCGCGGCGCAATGTGGGGTCAAGCGACGGTGAACCCGATCCCCAAAACTCTTCAAAGAGTTTTGCCAAGAGAATTCAAAAATTCTCTTGAACTAGCCCGCAACGGCGCGCAGCAGGCGCTTTCGCGCGGGGGGAATAGCGCCGATCTCAAGACCCGTGAAAACGTGCAGGGTGTTCATCTGCCGGTCGATCACGGCATGGTCGGATACCCATCCGCCCATCATCAGATAGGTCTTGAGCAGCGGCGGCATGCGCAACATGGCTTTCTTGGCATCCGGCTTGCGCCTCAGCCGCGCTGCGTATTTGAAGACGTTGGGCGCCTTCACCCGTGGCAACCAGCGCTTTGGGGCCAGGTGCCGGTGTTTCAGCATCGCGAAGGCATCGAGATAATCTTCGGTCTCGGTCCCAGCGAATGACGAACAACCGAACAGCATCTGAACATCGTTTCGATCGACGTATGAGGTCATGGCACCCCATGCGACGCGCAGGATGTCGGGGTCATTTAGATCCGGATGAACACAGAACCGTCCCATCTCGACCATGTTGCCTTCGAAGGCTTCGAGCGCGTTCAGATCGTAATATTGCGCCGAATAGCTCCGCGTGATTTCGGGGCCGGTCAGCGGCAACATGCGAAAGCAACTGACCAAAGCCCCATCCGACGCGGCATAGATGAGGATATGCGTGCACGCCTCATCAAATTCGTCAGCATCCAGCGCTGAGGACGTCCCAAAACACAAGGCGCGCAGCCGCTGTGCCGCCTCGATATCCTTGCCGCACTCAGCCTCGCGTACCGTGTACCGTCCCTTTTTCAGCGAGATCATCATCGCCTCCGCTGTTATTTTCGCGAGTGGCTAGCACAGCCCTCATGACACTTGCATGAATTCAGCGGTTCGGCTGAAGCGCTTGTGCGGGATCGAAACGACCGATGTTGCGCAGAAGCTGCTGAACAAAGGTTGTATCCCGCACGCCGGTATCCGTGGTCCGGCGGGCGATCGGGACCACGAGGCCGTCTTCCAGCCCGAAGCGTTCGATATTTGTCACCACGCCTGCCTCATCAAAGCTGATCGCCAGAACCTGCCGTTCAACCTCTTGAGGCTCAAGAAAACCGACCGTGCGCATCCGGCTGCGAACATAGAAGTAACCACTCTCGCGAAGCACACCCGCAGAGCTGGGTGACCCAACGGTCTCTTCAACCGTGGCGCGAGTGTCGATCCCCACGACGATCTGATCAAGCTCCTCCTCGGGTGGGATATAGCCGTGATTCTGATAGGTCGGAGAGCATGCGCCAAGCCCGGCCAACAGGCCCAAAACACCCAATGCCCTAAGGCTTTCGGTGATGCGCATTCCTAGTCACCTCTTGCTCACGCCGCGTGCGGCTCCTATCAGGCATTACTAAAGCTGGGGTCCCTGTTCAAGAAACGAAAGGCATACAATGTCCCGCCCTGCCCCTTCTTCCACCGCGTTACGCGTCGCTGATCTGCCTCAGAACCGCGAAACCGCCTTCGATCTTCGGCCATCGGATGCCGAGCTTGAGGCCTTGCGTGACAGCCTCGATCTCCTGGGCCTGCGCAAAGTCCGCTTCGAAGGCAAGATATCAGCGGAGGGTGAGGCTGACTGGCTCCTGACCGGCCATCTGGGTGCTACGGTCATCCAACCCTGCGCCGTTACGATGGCACCCGTCACGACACGGATCGACACGCCCGTTCGCCGCCTTTATGTGGCTGACTACACCGAGGTTGACGCTCCGGAAGTCGAAATGCCGGAAGATGACGAGGTCGAGCCGCTGCCAGCCTGGATCGACCCGGCCGTTGTCATGGCCGAAGCGCTCGACCTTGCCCTGCCGCTCTTTCCGCGTGCCGAAGGGGCCGAACTGGGCGAGGCGGTGTTCACCGAGCCCGGCAAGACCCCCATGCGCGATGAGGACGCCCGCCCGTTCGCTGGCTTGGCAGCCCTGAAAGACCAGATGAAGGACGACGGCGAATAGGCGGATTTTCCGCTTGCAAAGACTTGGCTTTTGACTATTTTGCCGCCCTCATCGAATTTAGGGTTGGACACGGGCGGCCTCGCCGCATAGAGGCTCGTGTCACGCCCGAGACGGTACGATCCGCAACCCCACGGGCCGCCCCGCAGGCGGACCCAAAGCATAAAGGCCCGAAGCTATGGCTGTGCAACAAAACAAAGTGTCGAAGTCGCGCCGGAACAACCGTCGTGCGCACGACGCGCTGGTATCCGCAAACCCGAACGAATGCTCCAACTGTGGTGAGCTCAAGCGGCCCCACCACGTCTGCGCGGCATGCGGCCACTACAACGACAACGAAGTCGTTCCTCTGACTGAAGAGATCGACCTCGAAGAAGACGCGGCCTAAGGCACGGGCAGTATCCGCGACAGGCCAGGCATAATGCCGAAGCACTCCGAACATGGCGCGGCCCGATCCTTCCCCATCATCGTATCTATTGATGCCATGGGTGGCGACAACGGTCCTTCGGCCGTCGTATCGGGCTGTTCGAAATCTGCGAAAAAGAATAGTCGGCTCGGTTTCATCCTTCATGGTCCCAAGGACGAACTCGAGCGGTTGATCGCTCGCCGCAAGCATTTGCGCAGCAGATGTGAAGTTCGCGACGCGCCATCCGTCGTCTCGATGGACGACAAACCCAGCCAGGTCGTGCGTACGGCCAAGGGCACGTCAATGTGGTCAGCCATCGAATCTGTCCGATCCGGCGAAGCCACCGTCGCAGTGAGCTGCGGCAATACGGGCGCTCTAATGGCGCTGTCGATGATTCGGCTACGAAAGCTGCCCGGCGTGAACCGCCCGGCCATCGCCGTGCTCTGGCCCAGCCGCAACCCCCAGGGTTTCAACGTGATGCTCGATGTCGGTGCGGATGTGCGCGCGGATGCCGAAGACCTGATGCGATATGCGTTGATGGGTACGTCTTACGCCCGCAACGGGATGGAACTGCCCCGCCCGCGTGTCGGCCTGCTGAATGTCGGCACCGAAGAGCACAAGGGCCGAACGGAACTGAAAGAGGCCTATGATCTGATCCGGGAGCGCGCGCCCGAGGCCGACTTCGACTTTGTCGGCTTTGTCGAAGGCAGCGACATACCCGGCGATGTCGCCGACGTCATCGTCACGGACGGATTTACCGGCAACGTCGCGATCAAAACCGGTGAAGGCACCGCGAGCCTCATCGGTGACCTGCTGCGCGAGGCGTTCCGGTTTTCTCCGCTCTCCCGTCTTGCATCCCTCCTCGCCGTAACCTCGCTCAGACGGTTGCGCAAACGCATCGATCCGCGGCGCGTCAATGGTGGTGTGTTCCTCGGATTGAATGGAACGGTTGTAAAATCGCACGGAGCGGCAGACAGTACAGGCGTGTCGGCAGCCATAAAACTCGCCGCTCAGCTTGCAGAACAGAATTTCACCGACAAGCTGGCTGCGCGGGTCGCCGACAGGGGGTCTGAGGAAAAAGAGGCGCGTGCATAGTGCGACGAGCGGTGGTCAAGGGTGTGGGGCATTACCTGCCCAAGCGGATCGTTGAGAACGCTGAATTCGAAAAGACGCTTGATACGACGGATGAATGGATCCGCACCCGCTCGGGGATCGAACGCCGTCATTTCGCATCAGACCAAGAAACAACATCGTCGATGGCGACAAGTGCGGCGCAAGCGGCGCTTGATATGGCCGGTATCAAAGCCGATCAGATCGACGCGATCATCCTCGCGACATCGACGGCCGACCTGACCTTTCCCTCGGCAGCGACGATGGTGCAGGATCAGCTTGGCATGACTAAGGGCTTTGCATTCGACGTCCAGGCCGTTTGTGCGGGCTTTGTCTATGCCCTGACCAATGCCAATGCGCTGATCGTGTCCGGCCAGGCCGAGCGTGTGCTGGTCATCGGCTCGGAAACCTTCAGCAGGATCATGGACTGGGAGGACCGGTCGACCTGCGTCCTCTTCGGGGATGGGGCGGGGGCCTTGGTGCTGCAAGCAGAGGAAGGCGATGGAAGCCCGCAGGACCGCGGTATTCTCGCCACCGATCTCAATTCGGACGGCCGGCACCGCGACCTGCTCTACGTCGATGGCGGGGTCAGCACGGGTGACACTGGATATCTGCGGATGCAGGGCAATCAGGTTTTCCGTCACGCGGTCGAAAAGCTCGCCGCGACGGCGGAATGCGCGATTGAAAAGGCGGGGGTCACGGCGGCCGATGTCGATTGGATCGTGCCGCATCAGGCCAACATCCGGATCATTCAAGGCACGGCGAAAAAGATGGATATCCCGATGGATCGGGTTGTCGTCACGGTGCAGGATCACGGCAATACTTCCGCGGCATCGATTCCCCTGGCGCTGTCCGTCGGTGTCGAACGGGGGCAGATCAAGCCCGGCGACCTCATTGTGACAGAGGCGATCGGGGGCGGTCTTGCGTGGGGGGCGGTCGTGCTGCGCTGGTAACCGCGCGTCAAGAAGTTTTTCCCACTGCCTTCAAGCTATTGATGTTGACAGATAATTTTTTACAGACCTAGAATTCCTGCACAGCAGGGGGAATACCATGGCCGAAAAGACTTTGACGCGGATGGATCTCAGCGAGGCCGTTTTCCGCGAAGTAGGATTATCGCGCAACGAAAGCGCCCAATTGGTTGAAAGCGTACTCGACCACATGTCGGACGCACTGGTCCGCGGCGAACAGGTCAAGATTTCATCCTTCGGTACCTTCTCGGTTCGTGACAAATCGGCCCGCGTCGGGCGCAATCCCAAGACCGGCGAAGAGGTTCCGATCAATCCGCGCCGGGTCTTAACCTTTCGTCCATCACATCTGATGAAAGATCGCGTTGCTGCCGGAAACAAAGCCCATACATGACCAAATCACCTGACGCCTTTCGCACGATTTCCGAAGTTGCCGAATGGCTCGGGGTACAGGCCCATGTACTGAGGTTCTGGGAAAGCAAGTTCAGTCAGGTCAAACCAGTCAAGCGTGCAGGCGGGCGCCGTTATTATCGGCCGAACGACATGTTGTTGCTGGGTGGCATCCGCAAACTGCTGCACGAGGATGGTCTGACGATCAAAGGCGTTCAGAAGATCTTGCGCGAACAGGGCGTGGCCAGCGTCGTGGCCCTTTCGCCGCCACTCGACGATCTGACGGCAGCGCAGGTGCAGGGCAACGGTGATCAGGACAGCGCGATCGAGGATGAGGTCGCCGAGGTCATTGAGACGCTGAACGAAGCACCTGTCGCCCCGACTGCTGAACCGGACCAGCCAGAGCTCAATCTGACCGTCGAGGCCACAACGAGCGATGACGCCAAGGCGGAACAGCCAAGGGCCAAGGCTGCGCAAGCACCGCCTGCGAGCGAGGCCGAAGCGGTGAGCGACGATATCGAAGCGCACGCCCCTGCAAAAGCCACCGAGAAAGCGGACGAAGCCGGACCCACATTTTTCCGGCGCCATCCCGATGATGACGATGCAGCGACCAAAGCAGCGGACGCCGAAACCAGCAAAGAACCATTGTCCGGATCGGATATTCCAGACGTGCCGGATGACAGTACCTTTCCCGCCCAGCCGTCGGCATTGTCGATGGCGTTTCGTGCCCGGCGTCTCGACCTTACTGACGTTGACGCCCTGCGCTCCCATATTGCGCGGTTGGCGGCGCTGCGTGACCAGATGGCCGACGCGAACAAGGCGGCCCGCAAAGAGTAACGTCTTTGACAATTCTCCCTTGCCCCCCGCCAGATTTCGGGTATGACGGCCTCTACGTCGGGCTATGGCGCAGCCTGGTAGCGCGTCCGTCTGGGGGACGGAAGGTCGCAGGTTCAAGTCCTGCTAGCCCGACCAATCTCTGCCCTGCCCCACTGGCATGAAGGGACCGAGATGACCGGCGTTTTACCTGACCATATGATCGAAGATTTGATCGCGGCTGATGCGATCACCGCTCCGCCTTTGGTCGAGGGGCAGATCCAACCCGCCAGCCTTGATCTGAGGCTTGGCAGTGTCGCGTACCGTGTCCGGGCCTCGTTTCTTGCCGGACAGGGCCGCACGGTCGAAGGCCGCCTTTCAGAATTCGAGATGCACCGGGTCGATCTGACCAACGGCGCGGTTCTGGAAAAGGGCTGTGTCTATGTCGTGCCTCTGATGGAGCATCTGGCCCTGCCCGCCGATGTGCAGGCCGTGGCCAACGCAAAGTCGTCCACCGGTCGCCTCGACTTGTTGACGCGGACGATCACCGACGGCGGCACAGAATTCGACCGCATCGCTCCGGGATATTCCGGCCCGCTTTATGCCGAGATCTGCCCGCGATCCTTCTCCGTCCTCGTGCGACCCGGAATGCGGCTGAACCAGATCCGCTTCCGGCAGGGGCAGGCAGTACTCAGCGATGACGCGCTGCGTGATCTCCATACAGACAGTCCACTGGTGGATGGCGAGGCGGTGATTGATGACGGGCTGGGGTTTTCGGTGGATCTGAGGCTGCCCGAAACAACACTGGTCGGTTACAGGGCCAAGCCCCATACGGGCGTCATCGACCTAGACAAGATCGGGCATTACGACCCCGCGGATTACTGGGAAGAGGTGCACGCCCATGATGGTCGCATCATTCTCGACCCCGGCGCCTTCTATATCCTCGTCAGTCGCGAGGCGGTGCATATCCCGCCCGACTTCGCGGCCGAGATGGCCCCGTATCTGGCCATGGTCGGGGAATTCAGAGTGCATTATGCCGGGTTTTTCGACCCGGGCTTTGGTCACGATGCAGCAGGCGGTTCGGGGTCGCGCGGCGTGCTCGAGGTACGGTGCCATGAGGCGCCCTTTGTCCTTGAACACGGGCAAGTCGTAGGGCGGCTTGTCTATGAAAAGATGGCGGCACCCCCATCACAGCTATACGGGGCGGGCATTGCCTCCAACTATCAGGGTCAGGGGCTCAAACTCTCCAAGCACTTTCGCGTTGGCTGACAAATCGGTCTGGTGATAAGGGGTTAGCGGCCAGTCAGCTTACGACTGGTTGCGATTGCGCGCCGCGCGCCGTGCCGCTCTGACCTCCTGCTTCGTCGGCCCCGCATTCGGTGCCTGAGGCGTCTGATCCGTGACCTTTCGGCGCGGCTTGGTCGCTGTCCTGATACCGGCATTGATGCCAGAATTGATCAGCCGTCGCATCACTTGCCGGATGATCATGTTGATGATCTGGTTCGCGTTCATGACTCTGCCCTTTTTGCCTTGCGCGCCCTTATAACAGCGAATCCGGCAATTTTCAGGTCAATCTTCGAAGAGCTCCGACTGCCCCTCGGCACTTTCCTCTTCGACCTCGGCCTCTGGTCCAGGGAGGCTACCTGGCGGCGGGCGGTTTTCCAGCAGCCCCGCGGCTCGCAATTCCTTGAGGCCCGGCAGATCCCGTGCGTTCTCAAGCCCAAAATGATCTAGGAAGCCCTGCGTCACCACGAATGTCACCGGGCGGCCGGGTGTCATCTTGCGACGTCCAAAGCGGATCCATTCAAGTTCCAGCAACTGATCAACCGTACCCCGGCTGACGCTGACGCCCCGGATCTCTTCGATCTCGGCACGGGTGACCGGCTGGTGATAGGCGATGATCGCTAGCGTTTCGACAGCGGCACGGGACAGTTTGCGGGTCTCGACCGTTTCCTTCTGCATGAGAAAGCCCAGATCGGCCGCCGTCCGGATAGCCCATGCATCGCCGACCTTGCAGACCTGTACACCGCGCCCCTCATAGCGTTTCCGCAAATGAACCAGCGCCTCGGCCGGGTCACAGCCATGCGGCATCCGCGCCGTCAGTTCGGCCACCGTCACCGCTTCGGCGGTCGCAAACAAAACCGCCTCCACCATGCGCTCCTGCTCGGCCATCGGCGGTGCCTCAAACAGACTTTGTTCTTGATCTTCAGGTGTTTCCGTCACGTTTTTCATTCCGTTTGCGCAGCTGGATCGCCGCGAAAGTGTCCGACTGGCGGATTTCGAGATGGCCCTCTTTGACCAGTTCCAGCGTCGCGGCAAAAGTGGCCGCTGTGGCTGAACGGCGGCGGCCCGGGTCCATTTCCCACCCTTCAGGCAGATAGCTCATGATGTCGGTCCACTCGCCCGCATATCCGATCAGGCCCCGCATCCGGTCAAGCGCCTCCTCCATCGTAAAGACCGCGTCTCGGTCCATCACGAAGGGGCGGAATTCATCGCGGGTCCGGATGCGCGCATAGCCCTGCATCAGGTCCAGCAGGGTCGCGGTGTACGTCACCTTGCGAATACGTTCGACCGTCTCGGATTGCCCCCGGGCAAAGAAGTCGCGGCCCAGCTGATCCCGCGCCATCAGCCGGGCGGCTGAATCGCGCATGGCCTGAAGACGCTCAAGCTGAAACGCGAGATGGGCGGCCAGTTCCTCGCCCGACGGCCCTTCTTCGGTAGGATCAGGCGGCAAGAGCAGGCGTGACTTCAGGAATGCCAGCCACGCGGCCATAACGAGGTAGTCGGCAGCCAGTTCCAGCCGCAATTCCTTGGCCTTTTCGACAAAGGCAAGATATTGCCGGGCAAGCTGAAGGATCGAGATTTTGCGCAGGTCGACCTTTTGGGTCCGCCCCAGCGTGAGTAGCAGGTCGAGCGGCCCCTCGAACCCGTCGACGTCAACGATCAGGGCCTCGGCCGCCAGGCGGTCCGAGACCGAGATCCGGTCTTCCTCGAACGTGTCTTCGGCCATCAAGCTACCCGCGAAACAACGCCTCAAGTTCGGCGGTGCGGGCCGCAATGTCAATGTCAGGCGCCGCGTCACGCGCGGCAAGCGCACGCTCTGCGCGGGCCTGTGCCAGTGGTGTCATCTGACCCGCTGCCTCGGCCGCTTCGACCCGCTCGGCAAAGCTCGCGTTGCACAGCATCACCACATCGCAGCCGGCATTGAGCGCATCGACGGTGATCCGCCCCGGGCCGCCGGTCAGCGCCTTCATCCCGATGTCGTCCGTCATCAGAAGGCCATCAAAGCCGATATCCGATCGGATCATCTCGATCGCACCACGGCTCAGCGTGGCGGGCTGGTCGGAAATTGCCTCAAAAACGATATGCGCGGTCATCCCCATTGGTAGATCGGCCAGCGCCTTGAACGGTGCGAAGTCGGTTTGGCGCAGCGTGTCCAGATCGGATCCGACGCGCGGAAGCGCGTGATGGCTGTCGAGCTGGGCGCGCCCGTGGCCCGGTATGTGCTTCATGACCGGCAATACGCCACCGTCTTTCAGACCATCCGCAACGGCACGGCCCAGCACAGCAACCTCGTCTGCCGCCGCCGCATAGCAGCGGTTGCGCAGAAACTCATGTGTATCGGCAAAAGCGATATCGACAAGCGGCGCACAATTGCAATCGATCCCCAGATCGCGGAGTTCCGAGGCAATCAGCAGATACCGCAGATACATTGCGCGTTCTGCATTCTGACCAGCAGCTGCGACGAAATCGAGCGGTGGCGCCCAGTTTCTGGCGAGCGGTGGCCGCAAGCGCTGGACCCGCCCGCCCTCCTGATCGATCAGGATCGGTGCTTCGCGGCCGACGCTTTCGCGAAAGGCACTGCAGAGCGCGCGCACCTGGTCGGCGTCTTCTATGTTTCGCGAAAAGAGGATGAATGCGAACGGATTGGTGTCGGCGAACAGCCGTTTCTCATCTTTGGTCAGCCGCAGACCATCCGCATCAAGGATGGTCGCGCCGAAATTCGTCATCGGGTGACAACCGGGATGCAGTCGGCGCCTTCGGCGACAAGAGCAGAGCAGAACCGGCGGGCGTCGCTCAGATCCGAAAACCCGACGGCCCGCAGGCGATAGAATGTACGACCGCCGCTTTGCGCCTCTTGCACGATCCTGTCCTTGCCCTCCAGATAGTCACCGAACCGCGTTTCAAGCCGCGTCCATTCCGCCCGCGCAACCTCTGGACTTTCATACGCACCGAGTTGAACCAGACGGGTTCCAAGTGGCAGGCTCGCGACGTCGATTTCCTTTGCCGGCGTGTCGGGCGCCGCGCGGGCCGCAAGGGCCGTGCCCGGTCTGAGCTGTGGCCGCAGCGAGGCCTTCAATCCCGGTCCGTCGAGGACTTGCGGAGTTTCGGTGTCTTCCGCGCTCGCCGACAATGGCCCAGCCTCGTTTACGGCAAGCGGTTCGATCCCGTCGGCAATCTGCTCGGCCAGCGCAACAATCGACGCATCGTCGAATTCGTTTTCAAGGTTCAGCGGTTCCGGCAATTCAACCGTCGCGGCTGCCCGCGGTTTATCCTCGGCGGTCAGTTCGACCGGTGGCGGCGCCAGCGTTATGGTCGAGGCCGGCGGCTCCGCTTCGCCTTCGGCAGCGACCGCGTTGACGGCAAGGCCCTGGTTTTGCGCTAGCTGCCCACCCGGATCAGCCGGACGCACCCGCATCTCCCCCTCGACGGCGCGCACAACCGGGATGCCGGTCACATCCCGCATCACCAGCTTGTATCCCCAAAAGCAGATACCCGCGATCAGCGCCAGAGAGACCACGCCCCCCGCAATATTGGTAAGCGTTGCCAGCTTGATCGGCGCTTGTGTAGGTTCATGCTCGGTATAGACATACGGATCACGCCCGTCGGTCTCGTGCCATACTGCCATTTTCGCCTCGTGCCCGGAAGGATACGATGCCCCACCGGTTCATTCTTGAGTTTGCCTGTTAGGCCGGGACCGCGTTCAGCGCAGTTCTTGTTCCGGCTCTACCCCAAGAATACCAAGTCCGGCTTGAATCACAAGCATCGTGGCCCGCGCGAGGGCGATTTTCGCCTGCGAAGTGGCGTGATCGTCCTGAATGAAACGCAACGCAGGGATATCGTTGCCCCGGTTCCAGAGCGCGTGGAACGCACCGGCCAAATCGTAGAGATAAAAGGCGATCCGGTGCGGTTCGTGACTGCGGGCAGCAATCTCGACCAGGCGTGGCCATTCGGCCAGCTTTGCCGCCAGCGCCAGTTCGGCCTCGTGATCCAGCTTGCCCAGATCAGCGGCCTGCAGGGTCGTATCGTCCACGTCGATCCCGGCGGCTGTAGCGTTCCGCAAAACAGATGCGACCCGGGCATGCCCGTATTGCACATAGAAAACGGGGTTTTCGCGGCTTTGTTCCAGCACCTTGTCAAAGTCGAAATCCAGCGGCGCATCGTTCTTGCGGGTCAGCATGTGAAACCGCGTGACGCCGGGGCCCACCTGATCAACCACATCGCGCAGTGTCACGAAGGTCCCTGCCCGCTTGGACATCTTGAAGGGTTCGCCATTCTTGAAGAGCTTCACCAGCTGCGTGAGCTTGATGTCGAGCGGGACCTTCCCGTCGGAAAGCGCGGAAACCGCCGCCTTCATCCGTTTGACATAGCCACCATGATCCGCGCCAAAGACGTCGATCAGCTCATCAAAGCCGCGCTGCACCTTGTCGTAGTGATAGGCAATGTCCGGCGCGAAATAGGTCCATGACCCGTCGGATTTCATCACCGGCCGATCCACATCGTCGCCATGTTCGGTCGACTTGAAAAGCGTCTGCTCGCGGGGTTCCCAATCCTCGGGCGTTTTACCCTTCGGCGGCTCCAGGATCCCTTCATAGATCAAGCCCTTGCCCCGAAGATCATCCAGCGCTGACTCGATCCGACCGGTCCCGTAGAGCGACTTTTCAGAGAAAAACACGTCCATCTCGACGCCGAGCTGCGCGAGATCCTCCCGGATCAGGTCCATCATCGCGTCGGTTGCGAATTCCCGAACATCGGACAGCCAGAACTGCTCGCCCTTGTCCACGAACGCGTCGCCGACCTTGTCTTTCAATGCCTGACCGACCGGGATCAGATAGTCGCCGGGATATGTCCCGTCCTCGAACGCGACCTCCTGCCCATGCGCCTCAAGGTAACGAAGGTAAACAGACCGGGCCAACACATCGACCTGCGCGCCGCCATCGTTAATATAGTATTCCCGCGTGACCTCATATCCGGCGTAGTCCAGCAGCGACGCCAGAGCATCGCCAAAGACCGCGCCCCGCGTATGCCCCACGTGCAGCGGCCCGGTCGGGTTGGCCGAAACATATTCGACATTAACGCGCTTGCCCTGCCCCATCTGCGACTGACCAAACGCTTTGCTTTCAGACAGAACGGCACCGACAACATCACGCCAGACGATGGGATCAAGCCGCAGGTTCAGGAAACCCGGGCCCGCCACCTCTGCGCCGGTAATCCGAGGATCATCCGACAGCCGCGTCGCCAATGCCTCGGCGATATCGCGCGGCTTCATCCCGGCCGGTTTTGCCAGAACCATTGCCGCGTTGGTCGCCATGTCACCATGGGCTGCGTCACGCGGCGGTTCGACCGTCACGTTCTGCATGGCAAGGCCCTGTGGCAACAGCCCGTCAGCCGCCATCGCCTCCAATTCGGTGATCACGCGCGCACGGATATCGGCAAAAAGGTTCATTCACTGGTTCCTTCGAAGGTCGCGCGGGGTTTACCAGAGTGTCACGGCGCGTCAATTCACCCGATCAGGCGCTCATGACTTTGCAGAGCAAAGCGGTCTGTCATCCCGGCGATGTAGTCAGAAACGATGCGCGCCAATGCGGTCTGATCACCGTCGGCCGCTTCGACGGCGGCCGACCAACGCGCAGGCAAGAGCTCGGGCTGATGCAGAAACAGTGGAAAGAGGTCGTGAACGACCAGCGTGACCTCTTCCCGTTTCTCCATGACAGACGGGGCGCGATACATCTTGGTAAATAGAAATGCGCGGATCTCCTGCAGATCCGACCAAAGCGCATCCGAGAACCGTATGACCGGGCGACCCAGGTGTCGGATATCTTCGACACGCTCGGCGCCACTGTCGCGCAGGCGTGCCCGCGACGTTTGGATCACGTCGCTCACCATCACGCCAAAGACGCGCCGCAACGCTTCGTGCCGGCGACGGATTGACTCCAGCCCCGGATACCTGGCGTCCACGTCCCGATAGGCGTCGCCGACAATTGGAAGTGTGGCCATCTCTTCTTCTTCGAAAAGGCAGGCCCGCAGCCCGTCATGCAAATCATGGTTGTTATAGGCAATATCGTCGGACAGCGCGGCAACCTGCGCCTCGGCACTGGCATGAGTGTCAAGCTCAAGCGTGAACTGAGCATCATACTCCGCGAGCGCATAGGGCAGATCCCCCGTGACCGGGCCGTTGTGTTTGGCGATCCCTTCAAGACTTTCCCATGTCAGGTTCATCCCGTCGAAATCGGCATAATGGGTTTCCAGTCGTGTCACGATCTTGATGGCCTGCGCGTTGTGATCGAACCCGCCATAAGGCGCCATCAACGCAGCCAACGCATCCTCACCCGTGTGCCCAAAGGGCGGATGGCCAAGATCATGGGCAAGTGCTACGGCCTCGGTCAGCTCGTCATTCAGATCCAGCGCCCCCGCGATCGTCCGGGCCACCTGTGCGACTTCGATGGAATGGGTCAGCCGGGTCCGGTAGTAGTCGCCTTCATGCTCCACAAAGACCTGCGTCTTGTGCTTCAACCGCCGGAAGGCGCTGGAATGAATGATCCGATCCCGGTCGCGCTGGAAACACGACCGAAAGTTCGACTCCTCTTCGGCATAACACCGTCCCCTGGCGCGCGCCGGATCAGAGGCATAGGGCGCTGGCATCTGCCTTATCCTTGTCGCCTGTCCGTGGCTCGCATATATTACATCGGCGGTAAGCTTGAAACCGTCCAAACGCCTGAATTCGCGGAGAATTGCGATGCAGTTGCCACCGAAAGTCACGTCCCGCGCCTTTGAACGCCTGGCCGAGATCGGCGCGGCTGATCAGGGCCAGGCCCTGCGGGTTGCCGTTGAGGGCGGGGGCTGCTCAGGCTTTCAATACGAGATCGCGCTTGATAGCCCGCGCGACGACGATCTGGTTCTCGAAGGCAGCGGTCAAAAGGTGCTGGTCGATCCGATCAGCCTGCCCTTTTTGCAGAACGCGACCATCGATTTCAGCGAAGAGCTGATCGGCGCCCGGTTCATCATCGACAATCCGAACGCCACCAGTTCGTGCGGCTGCGGCACGTCGTTTTCAATCTAGACTGCCGCACATCGCGCCCGGGCAAATCCCTCGAAAAATGCGCCGAAATCGGGGATTGATGCCTCGGCATCGGCCAGAATTCCGTGGCCTGGTTCATCCACCACGTCTTCGAGGAAAGGCCGCATCTTGTGCCAATCCGCGCTGCGCGTGGTTTCCATCTCGAACATCGCGGCTGACATGATCCGCAACGGGCCGGGTCCCCGATCATAGCGGTGAAAGGTGGTGCGGTCGCAGGTCACGGCGGCCGACACGGCCTCGTCCCCGCAGATCGCGGCCAGCCAGGTCGAAACGAAGTATTCATGGTAATCATCAGTCACAGGGACCGTTGGATCGGTGCTTGCCGCGAAGTCGGACAAACCTGCCAGAACTAAGTCTTCCCAGATCGCACTTGGGGTCTGGCCAGCGTATCGCAGGGCGATACAGATCTCGGCCAGCAGATCCATGTTCATGTCGAGATACGCCAGCACGCCCGCATATTCGAGGCTGGTAATCGCGTCCTGATCCAGCCTGGGATCGCGGCGCCCGTATTCGCTGAGGTAAAAGACGATGTGGGTCAGTTCATACGCCGCCTTCTTGTTTGGCAGCGCAAACGTCGCCGTGCGGCGCAGAAATGCACGCAACCGGTCATCCAGCGTCGGATCGGCAGCCTTGGTTCGGACACCGCGTCGCGCTAGCAACCGCCGGGCCTCGGCCCGCTGCAAGTCACTGAATTCGGCCTCCGGCAATCCCTCCTGAGCCACCCATTCGCACAAGGCCGCACTTTGCGACCCTTCGAAACCCAGGTCTTCCAGATCGAGGCCGAGCGACAGCAGGAACCGGTAGTATTGCGGAAAGAAACTCAGGCGTTGCGGCAGATCGGTATAGAATTCTGCGTGAACATCGAGGTCCAGAGCATCGACCTTTGTGCCAGTGCATTCGAGAATGTTCAGCAGTTCGGCATTCTCCTTGAGCCAGAAGACATCGTCGCCAAAACGACGCTGACCCGCAAAGATGTCGATCAGCGCGCCCGTCCTTTCGGACAGGCGCTGCCGGCGGTGCGGGACGTTCAGTGCAATCACGTTGTTCATCGGGATCTCCAATAGTCTGGTGTTACGGCGTCGCGTCCCGCGCCCGTCATCAGGAACCGGATGAGAACATCTCGGTGCGGTCACCGGCTTCGGCCGATGTCTCGGCTGGGGCCGAACCGGAGGAGAACATGTGAACGCCGTCACCTTCGACCGTTGTCTGGGCCGTCACAGGCGCGCTGCCCGACGAAAACATCTCGGTCGCCTCGCCGGCATTGGCTTCGGCCGTCGTTGGAGCCGAACCGGATGAAAAGAGACCCGTTGCGTCGCCCGCAGCTGTCTCAGCGGTTGTCGGCGCGGAACCGGACGAGAAGAGCTCGGTCGCTTCACCAGCGCCCGCTTCTGCGGTGGTCGGAGCCGAACCCGATGAGAAAAGTCCGGTCACGTCGCCAGTTGTCGCCTCGGCACGGACAGGGGCGCTGCCTGACGAAAAGAGCTCGGTTGCGTCGCCTGCCGCCGTGCTTGCCGTGGTCGGAGCCGAGCCCGACGAAAAAAGACCGGTCTGGTCACCGGCGGTCATTTCCGGGGCCGAGCCTGATGAGAAAAGAGCCGTTGCGTCGCCCAATAGAGCGTCAATTGCGGTCGGGGCGCTGCCGGATGAAAACATCTCGGTCCCGTCGCCAGTGTGAATCGCGTCCGGTGTGAATTCGTTTACTTCGGGCTGGTATTTGCGCTGTGCAGTCATCGTTTGCTCCCTTGCAAGTCTTGGTTGATGCCCTTTCAGCGATGCCCGGGATGGGGGAAATCTCAAAAGACTTTTTTTGCCGATCCAGGAAACTCGGACTTTTATCCACATGAAAAACAACGTGAAAATTATTCAATAATCAAAAAACACTTTTGGAACATCGGGGAACAAATTTTCTTTTCCACAGGCCTGAAAAATATGGATATTTCAGCACTCGCGGCTTTGACCTACCCGAATCTAGCGAGAATCACTTGGTTAAGAAATCCTTAATATGAACACTTCGTTAACGCACTTGCGCCGCCTTGCCGGTTCGCGCAATACGTTAAGAGCAGCGATACGGAGCCCCAGATGCAGATTGCGACCTTCAACATCAACGGTATCAAGGCGCGGATTGAGGCACTGCCCAATTGGCTCGATGAAAAACAACCTGAAGTAGTGGTACTCCAAGAAATCAAATCCGTCGACGAGGCATTTCCGAAAGAGATTTTCGAGGAGCGCGGATATAACGTCGAAACGCACGGGCAGAAATCGTTTAACGGGGTCGCAATTCTCTCCAAAAGACCTCTTGAGGATGTGACGCGCGGCCTTCCGGGTGACGAAAGCGACGAGCAGGCCCGATATATCGAAGCCACTGTAATGGGTGAGAACGCGGCCGTGCGGATCTGCGGGCTCTATCTGCCAAACGGAAATCCGGCGCCGGGGCCGAAATACGATTACAAACTTGCGTGGATGGATCGGCTTCTCAATCGTGCACAGACTCTGCTGGATCAGGAGATCCCGTTTCTCATGACGGGCGACTATAACATCATCCCGCAGGCCGAAGACGCGGCCCGCCCTGATGCGTGGCGTGACGACGCGCTCTTTCGGCTAGAAAGCCGGACGGCGTTTCGGCGGCTGATCAACCTCGGCCTGACCGAGGCCTTCCGGACAAGGGTCGCTGGCCCGGGCCATTATTCATTCTGGGATTATCAGGCGGGTGCTTGGAACCGCGATGATGGGATCCGTATCGACCACTTCCTGCTCAGCCCAGCCTGCGCCGACATGATGCAGGATTGCGGCATCGACAAGGATGTGCGGGGCGGTGAAAAACCGTCAGACCACGTGCCGGTATGGGTCGATCTGGCTGCCTGACAAGGGACGGTGGGCGGGGCGCATTGCCGAAGGCAAGAGCGTTGACCCCGTCACGCCTCCAGTTCGGCGTCCCAGTAGAGAAAGTCGATCCAGCTTTCATGCAGGTGGTTGGGCGGAAACTTCCTGCCCATGTTGCGCAGTTCCTCCGCGCCAGGTCGGCGCGGTGGCTTGCGCAGGGACATCCCGGCGCGATGCAGTGATTTCGAGCCTTTGCGCAGGTTGCAGGGCGAGCACGCCGCCACGACGTTTTCCCAACTGGTAATGCCCCCCGAGGCCCGCGGCACCACGTGGTCGAATGTCAAATCGCCCCGGGCGCCACAATACTGGCACTGGAACTCATCCCGGAGGAACAGGTTGAACCGAGTAAAGGCGACCCGCTTCTGTGGCTTCACGTAATCCTTGAGAACGACAACAGATGGGATGCGGATCTCGGTCGATGGCGAGCGGACAACCTCATCATACTCGGCCACGATGTCCACACGATCAAGCCAAGCCGCCTTGATCGCTTCCTGCCATGGCCAGAGCGACAGCGGGTAATAACTCAGTGGCCGGTAATCGGCGTTCAGGACCAATGCGGGATAGTGCTTGAGCGCCGCCGGAGACCGCGTGAATTCCGTTCTGAAGTCGGGCTCATTCACCCTTGATGCGGTACTGCCTAACATCTTCGACTCCGTCCTCGCCCTGTCTGCCTGCGGCACCAGAGCGGGGATCCCGCCCCGGTCTTCTGTGTTGGACTATATATCGTGGTAACCCGGTTACAAGCCCCTACGGCACCACAACATGTCGCAGACCCGGTACGACGATTCCGTGACATTGATGTGACGTTATCCCCAGAGAAATCCAGAGGCGCGGCACAAAAAAGGGTGCGCCAAGACGCACCCAGTTCAGGAAGGAACTCGTTGTCTACCGGGACAGCCCGGCCTTGATCCGCTTGAACTCGCCCGCAATCACGTTCCCGGCGGATACTTTCTCGGGGTCCAACCGGTACCAGTCGTTTTCTTCATGATGCTTTTGCCAGACCTGACCATCACGGTCGGTCACGTGGCGCCAACATCTCTCCAGATCAGTCGATCCGACAACACCGTCGTCGCCGGGCCCGGTCCATGTGGCGTCATAGCAAAGGGCGCCTCGCGTCGTGACATACCACTTGCCTTCTCCGTACGATCGCCCCTTCCAGATTGCCTTAAAGTCGCCGCCACTTCCCCAATAGGACCCGCCCTCGGACCAGTTCCAAGTGTTGCCCAGATAGTGATCCATGACCACGGCGGGGTCGGTTGGCGTCGATCGGGCGGGTTTGCGGTCGGCAAATGCCGGTGCCGCCACAAGGGCCGTAAGAGCCGTTGCGGCCAACGCAATACGCTGCAGTTTCATCAGGAACTCCTTTCATCAATTGCCAGTGCAATAACGTGGAGTATGAGGACCCAGCGTGATTTCAGCGTGATCCGAACAGACTATGGGCGTTAATTTTTCGGGAAAATATGTGCCTAAAGGCTCAGCTTATCCCGCATGAAGGCCAACGCGACGCTCAGACCATCGGGCGCGATCCCGTGCCCGGTGCCCTTCATCACATGCGCATAGACGTCCTGCCAGCCCGCTTCTTGCAACGCCTCAGCGGCCTGCGGCAGCGATTGCGGCGGCACGACCTCGTCGGCATCGCCGTGAACCAGAAGGACCGGTGGACGAACCTGCACCTCATCCGCCAGAAGGTCGGGGCTCAGTAAGCGTCCGGAAAAAGCCACGACACCTGCAACCGCATCCTCGCGGCGGGGAGCGACGTGCAGAGCCATCATCGTACCCTGCGAAAACCCGAACAGGACAACCTGCTCAGGCAACACATCTTCGTCCACCATCAGCGCGTCGAGGAAGGCGTTCAGGTCCTTGAACGCCGCCGCCATGCCGCGTGCGGCTTCTTCCTCGGATGATCCATCGAGCCAAGGGATCGGAAACCACTGAAACCCGCCGGGCATGCCCGGCAACTCCTCTGGCGCATCCGGGGCCACGAACAACGTGTCGGGCAGATGCTCACCCAGCGGATCGGCAAGGCCCAAAAGGTCAGCACCATTCGCGCCATAGCCATGCAAGAAGACCACAACCGACCGAACCGAACCTGACACGGGTTCCTTGCGGCCCGCCTGCAACACCCGTGTCATCTCATGCCCTCTCTGCCCTTTGCCACGCGGTAGTATGCGAAGAGCAGACGCGCCGCAACAGCGCGCCATGGGGTCCAGGCCTCTGCCATTTGGCGCAATGCCTTTTCCTTGGGCCGCTCATCAAGGTCGAACAGGATGCGCGCCGCCTCCTGCAGCGCCAGATCGCCGGGGGCAAAAACATCTGGCCGGCCCAGCGAAAACATCGCGTAAATCTCTGCCGTCCAGACACCGATACCCCTCACAGCTGTCAGCGTTGCGACGATTTCGCTGTCGGGTGCGGCGCGCAAGGCGGGATAGTCGATACCGGCCTCAGCGAGCGCCTTTGCGTAGCTGATCTTTTGCCGGCTGAGACCAACGGCGCGCAGATCATCCTCGGTCGCAGCACGCACCGCCCCCTCATCCACCAGCCCCACCCCTTCGATCCGGTCCCAGATCGCTGCCGCCGAGGCGGTGCTGACCTGCTGGCTCACGATCGCTGAAAGAAGTTGGGCAAAACCGTCGGGCCGGCGCCGCAGCGGCAGTTGCCCGGTTTGCACCAGCGCCTCAGCAAAGCGCGGATCGTGGCGGGCGAGCCAATCGGCGCCCTCATCCACATCAAGCTGCGTTTCGATAATCCGCATCGGCTAGAGCTTCCTAACCCAGTCCAATGCCGCATCGAACGTCGCAACATGAAGGCCCGGTGGCGGCGCGGGCCGACGCAGCATGAGAACATCCAGCTCCAACCGACGGGCGGCCGCGATCTTGCCATAGCCAGCATCGCCGCCCGTGTTGCGGACCAGCAGGTGCGTCAGCGCCAGTTCGCGGAACTGCTCCGCCTCCCCCTCCATGGAAAAGGGCGGATCGCCAAAAAGGTAACGGATGTTAGGCAGTGATGACTTCTGTTGGTGGGGCGTGTTCTGCCGAAGAAACACCAGCGCAGGACAGGATGCAAAGGTCGCCTCACTACCCCGACCCGTTGCAGCCAGAACCCTTGCATCCTTGTCAAGAACCGCAACAGCATCCTCGAGCCGATCAAAGAGTTGCCAACGATCCCCCGCAACGGGCTTCCATTCCGGTCGCACCACTTGCACACGGGGAAGGGAAAGCGTCGCGGCTGCTTCGCTGACCGGGGTATCAAAGCAGTGCGACGCGTCGACGACCGCATCAATGCGGTGCGCCGCGACATGGTCAGCGACGCGTGCCGGACTGCTCAGATCGGTCACTTCGGGCGGCATCGCGAAAGGAGCAATACCGCGTGCAGGCTCCGCCCAGGCAGAGACGACAACATGACCTTCTGCCGCCAAAGCATTGGCGATCAACGGACTTTCCCCAGATCCGGCAAGGACAAGAACACGTTTGGAAGAAGCAAGCGCCATCAGGCGCGACACTAATGCGGTGAAAGCAGGGCGCAAGGCGCTTGTGAGCCGGAAGCCAAGCCGATAACGGAAGGGCATGACCCATGTCGATGACAGTCGCGCCAAACGCAACGTGGCGGTGCTGGTGGCCGCCCAGGCTTTTCTGGGCAGTCAGATCACGATGATATTCGTGGTTGGCGGCCTCGCCGGGCAGCAACTTTCGCCGATCGCGTGTCTCGCCACGCTGCCGATATCGCTGATCGTTTTCGGTTCGATGACCACCGCACCGTGGCTTTCGGGCGTGATGCAGCGTTTTGGACGCCGCGCGGGCTTTGTTGTCGGTGCTACCGGGGGCCTGATTGGTGCCGCGATCTCGGCCTATGCGCTGACGCTGGGCAACTTCTGGATCTTCCTCTTCGGCAGCTACCTCACCGGAATCTATATGTCAGCTCAGGGTTTTTATCGCTTTGCCGCCGCTGATACGGCTTCGGACGCATATCGGCCGAAGGCCATTTCGTATGTCATGGCAGGCGGGCTGTTGTCGGCGATCATCGGGCCACAATTGGTGGGCTGGCTCAGCGAACAGACGCCAGATGCCACCGTCATGCGCTTCTTTCCGGTCTACGTGGCCGCGATGGCGTTCAACGTCCTGGGAATGCTACTGTTCTTCCTGCTGGATATCCCCAAACCGCCACCCGTCACCCAGACGACATCAGCAGGACGCAGCCGCCGCGAGTTGCTGACAAACCCGCGCATTGCTGTCGCGGTGATCTGCGCGGCGGTTTCTTACGCCCTAATGAACCTTGTGATGACCTCAACCCCGCTGGCGGTTGTTGGATGCGGCTTTGGCGTGGTCGATGCATCGAACGTGGTCACAGCACATGTACTGGCGATGTTTGCCCCATCCTTCTTTACCGGTCACCTCATTGCCCGGTTCGGGGTCGAGCGGATCATGGGGCTCGGCCTCCTGATCCTCGCTTTGGCCGGTGGCGTGGCGTTGCAAGGCGTCGAACTGACCAATTTCTTCGGCGCCCTTATCCTTCTGGGCCTTGGATGGAACTTTGGTTTTATCGGCGCGACCACCATGCTTGCCAGCGCCCACACGCCACAAGAACGCGGCCGGATGCAGGGCCTGAACGACGCCATCGTCTTTGGTTGCGTGACTCTCGCCTCGTTGGCCTCGGGCGGGCTTATGAATTGCTCGGGTGGCGATCCGGTCGAGGGCTGGGCAGCCGTCAACATGGCCATGGTCCCGTTTCTTGTCCTCGCCGGTGGTGCGCTGATCTGGTTGATAATGCGGCCGAAACCGGTTGACGTTCCCGGCGAGTAATCGGATGCGACCCATCAAACCTGTGGTCAAAAGCGCCTCTTCCAACCCGGCCTCGGGATTGATTTCGAGTTAACCCAGCGCCGTCAGGCGCGCCCAGATCAGCCGCCCCGGTGTCAGCGCTTGCGGCAATCGGCCCTCAGCGACCGACGCCGGGCTTTTGATCGCCTGTCGCAAGACACGCCGCGCACCGATCGCGGGCCAGAGTGCCGGATGTGCGCCGACCTGGCCCCGCCCCATTCGATCGAGCGCTTGTTGGGCAAGCGCGCGGATACCCGCAGTGGTACCATCGAGCAGAGGGATCCGGCCCGCCTCCTCCAGTGCCGGGATGGCGCGCAGGAACGCCGCGACGCCCGCGCCATATGCGATGCCGCGCACCCCGGCCTCGTCGTCACGGCCCAAGATTCGCGCAGCCGTCCACATCAGATGCCCGGCTGTCTGGTCGATATAGGCGTCAAAGTGCGCCTCATCTTCGAACGGATCGCGATAGATGTCCCAACGGCGGATAGCGACACTTTCATCCAACCTCCGCGCATCCTGTGGGGTCAGCACATGGGCCAACGGCGATGTCACTTCATGGCGACGCACCGCCCCCCCTTCGGCGATCTCGCCAAGGGCGTCGCGCCACCATTGCAACCGCATCTCAGCGATCATCGCTTCCTGCGTCACCCAAGGGGCACGGGCGACCTCGATATTGAACGCATAGAGTGGGAAAAGAACCTTCCGGGCGGCAAGCGGCGCCGCCATGACCGTTCGGAACCTGTCAGGATCACCCTTTTCGACAGTTCTGGCGCACGCGATCGTATCGGGATCAAGGCTCACAGGCGGACCAGGACACCCAGATAGGCGATGTCATCTGGTGCCGCCCGCCACGCTTCAATCTCGGCCTCTGCGGCCTGGCAGACCTCTTCGACGGCAGCGGATAGGCCGTTGGTTCGCAGAGAGGCAATGCGCTCCTCAATCGGGCCGTAATAGGCTTCCCACGCCTCACCGCGTATCAGACGGGTCGCGATGGTCTGGTACCCGGCCTCCTTGACCACGTTGCGGATGGTCTTTGCATCGGTGATTGACGGATAGTCATCCCAGAATGTCTTGGCCGCGGCCCCGGCCCATTCGGGCAGATAGGGTTCGGAAAAGGCGATGTAGCCGCCCTTGTTCAGCACCGGCGCCCAGATCCGCAGCGCCTCCTCGATACCAAGAAAATAAACGGCACCGGCACACCAGATCATGTCATAGGGGCCGGTGACCTGCGACATGTCCCCCTGCCAGACCCGAACGCGGTCACCGAATTCGGCCGTGCGGGCGGCGGCAGCCTCGACAAAATGCGATTGCTTGTCGACCGCGTCGATACGGGCATCGGGCAAGACGCGGGCCAGCGTCTCGGTATCCGCACCCGGACCGCATGCGGCATCGAGAACCGTCTTGGGCAGGTTGTCGATCCGCGAAAGCGCCCACATCACGTCATCCGGCAGGCCCGGCCCCTCCCGCGGAAGATCGCGATGCAGGGTAAAAAAGGCCGTTCGGTTCATTCTGCCACTCTTGCCGTCGCTGCGCCGTCGCGCACCAGTTTCCACCGGATCGCATCAAGCAGCGCCTCAAAGCTGGCGTCAACGATATTTGCACTCACCCCGACGGTGGACCATCGGCGGCCCTGCCCGTCTTCGCTGTCGATGATGACGCGTGTGACGGCCTCGGTTCCGCCTTGGGTGATCCGCACCTTGAAGTCAGTCAGGCGAATGTCAGCGACGTGGGATTGATACCGCCCCAGATCCTTGGCCAGCGCCTTGGCCAGCGCGTTGACGGGGCCGCGATCGTTGCCGGTCTCGTCCATGCTTTCGCTCACGCTCAGCATCTTCTGCCCATCGACCTTAACGACGACCACCGCCTCGGACAGCGACACCATTTCGTTGCGCTTGTTCTTGCGCCGTTCGACCGTCACCCGATAGCGCTTGACCTCGAAGAACTCGGGCAGCAACCCCAGCTCGTCCCGTGCCAGCAGCTCAAAGGACGCCTGCGCGGTGTCATAGCTATAACCCTCGGCCTCGCGCGCCTTGACCCGTTCGAGGATGCGCGGCAGCGCCGGATCGTCTTTGGCGACGTCAAGGCCAGCCTCGGCCAAGCGCCGACGCAAGTTTGACTGGCCCGCCTGGTTCGACATCGGGATGATCCGGCTGTTACCGACGGCGCCCGGTTCAATGTGCTCGTAGGTGCTGGGGTCCTTGAGGATCGCGCTCGCATGCAGCCCGGCCTTGTGGGCAAAGGCAGAGGAACCAACGAACGGCGCCTGCTTCGTCGGCACCCGGTTCAGGATGTCGTCGAGCATCCGGGACGTCCGCGTGAGATTTTCCAGCGCGTCGTCAGTAACACCGATCTCGAAGCGCGAAGCATAAGGCTCCTTCAGCTTCAGGATGGGGATCAGCGACGTTAGGTTCGCATTCCCGCAACGCTCGCCCAGCCCGTTCAGCGTGCCCTGGATCTGACGGGCACCCGCATCGACGGCCGCAAGCGAGTTGGCCACGGCGTTTTCGGTGTCATTGTGCGTGTGGATGCCAAGGTGATCACCCGGGATGCCCGACGCGATCACCGCCTCGGTGATCTTGTGGACCTCATGCGGCAGCGCCCCGCCATTCGTATCGCACAGTGCGATCCAGCGCGCACCGGCCTGACAGGCGGCATGGATGGTTTCGAGCGCATAGTCGGGATTGGATTTGTACCCGTCAAAAAAGTGCTCGGCATCAAAGATGGCCGTAGTGCCCCGACGCCGAAGGTATTCGATCGATTTGGCGATGTTCGCGGTGTTCTCGGCAAGGTCGATGCCGAGCGCCTTCGTCACGTGGAAATCGTGGGTCTTGCCCACGAGACAGACGGCCTGCGTGCCCGCGTTCAGCACGGCGGCCAGTACGTCGTCATTCTCGGCGCTGATCCCTGCCCGCTTTGTCATGCCGAACGCGGTCATCGTGGCCCGCGTCTTGGGGGCGGCATCAAAAAAAGCGCTGTCGGTCGGGTTCGCCCCAGGCCAGCCACCTTCGATATAATCGACGCCGAGGGCATCAAGGGCCTTTGCGATCTGCACCTTCTCTGCGGTGGAAAACTGAACGCCCTGGGTCTGCTGCCCGTCGCGGAGGGTTGTGTCAAAGAGGTAGAGGCGTTCGCGGGTCATTGTCGAACACCCGGGTCGAGAAGGGGCTCACCGCGTACCGACGCCGAAGCTGACGCCAGATCGGGGATATGAGTTGCAGTTCCGTCCGAGGCGGCAAACGCCCTGTCAAAGCTGGTAGCCAAGCCGGCAGCGCCGGCCAACGCCCGTCCCGCCCCCCCACGGGGCGGGCGCTTTGTCGATCTTCCTCTGAACAGCGACGCAGTGCGATATGGTAAACGCGCAGTTGGCGGACAGAGGCCCCGTGCGGGACGGGCGCTGGCCTCGTCGAGCAACACAAACCTCATTTCAAGGCCTCAAGTTTGGAAGGATCGAAATCAACCGTTTCAACCAGTTCAACACCGTCCTTTGACATGCGAACCTCAACACCGGCGTTGACCAGTGCCGCCTTCATCGCATCCACGGCTGAGAAATCCTTACTCTTCTTGGCGTCGTCCCGTAGTTTCTGAAGGTTCCATTTCAGACGAAGCAGATTGCCATCTGTGTCGATCCAAGACGCCACGCTGTTTTTTGCGTCCACTTTGGACCGGATACCAGCACTGACGTTTTCCAGAGCAGTGGGGAAACCTAGTAAGCCCAGGCAACCCAAAAGCTTGCCGGCATCACCTTTCTTGGCGAGTTCTCGCATGACTGTCAGCGCCTGACTGGTGTTCAAGTCGTTGGAGAGAGCGTCAAGAAATTCAGTCGGCGGATCTGCAGGAGAACTGCCCTCAACCACCCAGTACCAAGTTGCAAGCGTCGCCTCAGCCTCCCGCCGCTTCTTCTCGGTCCAATCCATCGGCTTGCGATAATGCGTCGACAGCATCACGAAGCGGATGACCTCGCCTGGCACGCCCTCATCCAGCAGATCCCGCACGGTAAAGAAGTTGCCCAGCGACTTGGACATCTTCTTGCCTTCGACCTGCAGCATCTCGTTATGCATCCAGATCCGCGCAAAGTCGTGACCCGCGCATTTCGATTGGGCAATCTCGTTTTCATGATGGGGGAACATCAGGTCGTTGCCGCCGCCGTGGATGTCAAAGCCCGCGCCCAACAGGGCGTGCGCCATGGCTGAGCACTCGATGTGCCAGCCAGGGCGGCCCCTGCCCCACGGGCTCTGCCATCCGGGCAGTTCGTCATCGGAGGGCTTCCACAGGACGAAATCCATCGGATCCTCTTTGAACGGCGCCACCTCGACCCGTGCGCCCGCGATCATGTCGTCGACCGATCGGCCCGAGAGCTTGCCGTAATCCTCGTACTTGCGCACGCGGAACAGGACGTGCCCGTCCTTTTCGTAGGCAAAACCATCAGCAATCAGCGTTTCGATCATCGCGATCATCTGGGCGATGTATTCGGTTGCCCGTGGTTCGTAGTCAGGACGCAAGGCCCCAAGCGCATCCATATCGTCATGATACCAGCGGATCGTTTCATCCGCCCGGTCATGGATCAGCTCTTCCAATGTGCCCGACGCACCTGCCGCTTTGCGCTTTTGCGCCGTTTCATTGATGCGGTCGTCCACATCCGTGAAGTTCCGGACATAGGTGACGTGGTCGTCTCCATATACATGACGCAAAAGACGGTAGAGGACATCGAACACCAGTACCGGCCGGGCATTTCCCAGATGCGCGCGGTCATAGACCGTGGGGCCACAGACATACATCCGCACGTTTTCCGGATCGAGCGGGGTCAGCAGCTCTTTCTGCCGTGTGGCCGTGTTGTAAAGGCGGATATCCATAGCGTCCTCACGCGGGGTTGGCGCGGGCCTAGCAAGTCTTGTTGTCGAGGAAAAGAAAAACCGGCCCGCTGAATTGTCAGCAGGCGATGCAGCAAATGATGATGCAGGTCCGGTTCATGGGGCGTAGATAAAACGCGTGGCCTGCTTTCGTCAAGCGTGGCGCAGGGGGCGCTGCCCCCGCGCCTTCGGCGCTCCCCCGGAGTATTTCTGGAACAATGAAGGCGTCAGGAATAGCTGACGACCTCCCATTCGATGTCATCCCCGTCGTGGAAATAAAACCGCCGACCGGGTTCGTAATCGGCGTGGTTGATCGGCGTGAAACCGGCCTCGGTCACGCGGCGCTCGGTCGCGTCGATATCGTCAACGACCACGCCGACATGGTTGAGCCCACCATTCTGGATGTAATTCGAATGGGCGGGTTCCGTCGTTTTGGGCGGCGTGTAGATGGCAATGTACTGATCGTCATTGCCGATATGGATCGAATGGCCACCGCTTATCGCATTGCCCTGCCAGCGGATATGCCAGCCGAAAAGGTCGCTCAGCATCCGGGCCGTCGCCTGGTTGTCGGAAACGGTGATGTTGACGTGTTCTAATATGCTATTGGCCATCTCACTCTCCTTTGATCTTGAACGATTTTGAGTGTAATTTCTCAAGTTAAGTTTAGGTCAAGTGGAAAGAGGTCATGAAAACCAATACTTTGCGGCGGCGCGGACTGACGATTGGTGATCTGGCGGCCCGAACGGGCCTTAGTGTTTCGGCCATCCGCCATTACGAGGCACAGGGTCTGGTGCGTCCATGGCGGACAGAGGGCGGGCAGCGCCGTTTTGACCGCAGTGATATCCGCATCCTCTCTTTCGTCATGATCAGCCAGGAGCTTGGCTTTTCCCTGGCCGAGATTGGTGAGCATCTGCGTCGCCTGCCCGCGGGACGCGCGCCAACCCAGGCCGATTGGGCGCGGATCTCAACCCGGTTTCGGGCGGATCTGGACGCCCGGATCGCGGCGCTGAGCCTTTTGCGTGAAAAGCTGGACGGCTGTATCGGTTGTGGCTGCCTGTCGCTCAAGACCTGCGCACTATGGAATCCGCGAGATCGCGCCAAGCGCTACGGCACCGGTCCTAGATATTTGCGCGGCGATCCGTCGGATGTAGAATGATGGTTCCAACCGATGGTGGAGCCCATGACCCGCAACGACATCAATGCGATCTGCAAAACTCTGCCCGGTGCCGAATGGTCCGACCCATGGGGTGGCGGCCATGATGCGTGGAAGATCGGCGGCAAGATGTTTGCCTGCATCGGCATGGCCAACGACGGTGTTTCGGTCAAAACGCCTGATATCGAGACCGCGACAATGCTGATCGACGCCGGCGCGGCAGAGAAGGCGCCCTATTTTCACCGCTCATGGGTGCGGGTGAAGTGGGATGACGCGGACCCGGATGCGATGCGCCACAGGCTGATCACATCGTATGACATCGTCCGCGCAAGCCTGACCAAAAAGACCCAAGCCGCGCTACCTCAACGGGACTGAGCCCTTAGTCGGAGCATGGAAAGTTCTGGCCTTTCGATGCCAAGCGGCGGATAACTCGCAAAAATCAGACGGATCAGGCACCCCGATACAATGCATATCGTGCTGCACTCAGGCGCGCATTTCACCGAAGAGGAGCGGTTGCTCAAATGCCTCCTGCGCAATCGGGATGACTTTGCCCGTCGGGGTGTCGCCGTTCCTGGACCCGGAAAATATCGCCAGCTTCTGCGCGACATGCTGGTCGAGATGCAGGAAAATCCGGAGGCGCCCAATGCCCGCCGAATCGTGATGGAGGCGATACTCGACGACGACACCGCCGGTCGTGTCATCCTCAGCCATCCTCATCTGCTGGGCATACCGCGCGCCATCGTTCGGGAGGGCAAGCTTTATCCTGCCGCGGCTGATCGCCTGATGTGGTTCAAGCGGCTTTTCCCGAACGATACGGTCGAGCTGTTCATCGCGCTGCGCGACCCGGCCACGTTCCTGCCTGCGGCCAATCAGACTGTGCCTCAGCTCGAAATGGACGATCTGCTGAAATCGTCCGACCCTCGCGACCTGAGGTGGTCACAGATGCTGGCCCAGCTGCGCGAGACGGTCCCCGACATCGCCATCACAACGTGGTGCAACGAAGATGCGCCACTGCTTTGGGGGCAGATCGTTCGGCGCATGGTCGGCCTGCCGGAGGGTCACAAAATCCTCGGGGCCTTTGATCTGATGGCTGACATCATGAGCGCCGAAGGCATGCAGGAATTCCGGGCCTATCTGCGCCAGCATCACCGGATGAACGAAACGCAAAAAACCAGGGTCATGATGGCGTTTCTGAACAAATACGCCATGCAGGATGCGATCGAGGAAGAAATTGACGTACCCGGATGGACAGAAGATTTCGTGGCCGAGATTACGGCGATGTATGATGCTGACGCATCCGTCATCGAGACGATCTCGGGCGTGACATTTCTGCGGCCCTGAGCGCGGCTCACATCCCTAGCGCTTCCTTGTACATTTCCAGCACCGCCTCTTCTTCGGCGATGTCGTCCTTGTCACGTTTGCGCAGAGCGATGACCTTGCGCATCACGCGGGTATCATAGCCCCGCGCCTTGGCTTCGGCCATGACTTCTTTCTGCTGGTCAGCAAGGTCCTTTTTCTCTATCTCCAGCCGCTCGAAACGCTCGATGAACTGACGCAGCTCGTCGGCGGTGACGCGGTAGCTGTCGGGTTTCTGCTCTTCGATGATCGAGGCGTCGGACATGGACCAGATCTCCTGCTTGCCGGTTTGAGCGGTCGGGATAACCGCCCAGCCCCTGCCCCGCAAGAGCCGAAAGCAAAGAGCACCGCCCGCTTGCCACTTCCCGCGGCTTCGATTAGCTGGGCGGCCATGGAAGGTACAGGAAACACCGTTTTCGATACGGTCATCTGGGGCGGTGCAGGCCTGTCGCTGATTGGACTTATTGGCCTCGTCTGGTGCATCATCGTGGTATGGCGGGCACGCCGCGCCGCTTTGCCGGACGACGAGATGCGTGCAGTGCTCAAGCGTGTCCTGCCGCTCAACATGGGGGCCTTGTTGCTGTCTGTTCTGGGCCTCATGTTGGTTGTTGTCGGCATTTTTCTGGGTTGAGGGAGGAAACCATGATGGATTGGCTATGGGGCCTGATCGGCGGGCTCATGATTGGCAGTGCTGCGGCACTGTTCCTGCTGGGGAATGGTCGCGTCATGGGTGCGAGTGGCCTACTTGGCGGCCTGATCGACCGTTCCGCCAGGGGCGACGAGGCCGAGCGACTGGTTTTTCTGGCCGGTCTGATCGGCGTACCGGTTGTTATTGTGCTTGCCGGAGCGACGATGGACACCCAAGCCACGACCAACCCGTTGCTGTTGATCGCCGGGGGCCTCGCCGTCGGTGTAGGCACGCGGATCGCCAATGGCTGCACATCCGGCCACGGCGTTTGCGGCATATCGCGGCTTAGCCCGCGCGGGATCGTCGCCACGCTCTGCTATATCGGGGCCGGCGCCGTAACGGTTGCGGTCATGAACGTGATCGGAGGGGCAGCGTGATGCGTTTTCTGACGGCATTTGTAGCAGGCGGTCTCTTCGGAGCTGGCCTAATGCTTTCCGGCATGACCGACACGACCAAGGTGCGCGGTTTTCTCGACTTTCTGGGCGCTTGGGATCCGACGCTCGCCTTTGTCATGGGCGGCGCACTCATTCCAATGGCTATTGCGTGGCGGATGACACCGGGGCGCGCTCCTCTCTTTGGCGGCAGCTTCCCTACGCAGGTATCGGCGGTCCTCGATCGCCGGCTTGTCATCGGATCGATGGTCTTCGGTCTCGGATGGGGTCTGGTGGGCCTGTGCCCTGGTCCCGCACTTGCATCGCTCAGCTATGGGGGTTGGCCGGGTCTCGTGTTTTTTGGGGCCATGGCCCTCGGGATGATCGGCGCGCCCCGCGTGGGCCGAGCACTGAACGGCCAGCAGGCACAGGCATAGGGGGCCCAACATGGATTTGCGTCAGGTCACCGACACCTACTTTGTCTCGCCACAAATCGATCCCGAGGATATGGGCGCGATCGCGGCGGCCGGGATCAAGACGATCCTGAGCAACCGGCCCGATGCCGAGATCCCGCCCAGCCATCACGCGGCCACGATCGAAACGGCGGCAAAGGAAGCAGGTATCGCCTTTGTTCATCTTCCGCTGACCCATCAGACGATGACACCGGACAACATCGCAAAACAGGCCGAGATCATTGAGGGCGCGGGTGGACCGGTCCTTGCCTATTGTGCATCCGGCACAAGATCGACGGTGGCGTGGGCCATTGGTCAGGCGGGGCATATGCCGGTGGATGATATCCTTACGGCAGCTCGTGCAGCGGGTTACGACCTCAGCAATCTGCGTCCGACGCTGGAAGCGGCAGCGGCGGCAAACCGCGCCTGACCTTACCCCACCTTGAGGTCAGGCAGTTGCGTGAGGTCCGGCAAATCGTCGAGATCAGGCAACGCATCGATATCAGGTAGATCAGACAGGTCCGGCAAGCTGCTGTCGTCCAACGGGCCGTCGGGAAGATCCATCAGTTCCGGCAACTCGGGCAGGTCCGCGCCGGGCCTTTCGTCATCTGCCTGAGGGCCAGAAACCTCCGGAAGCTGTGCAAGATCGATCTGGGCCAGTTCTTCCAATTTCAGGCCATCACCTGACCCGTCCTGATCATCGCTCGAGAAAATCGGTTTCATCTGTTTTGCTGGTCCGGCCAGTGCCTTTGGGCGGACTGCACGCACGCCGTCGAGCTGCCCCACCGTTGCGCGGCCAAGGGCCCGACCGTCCAGTGACAGCAGATCGACTTCCGGGAACTTGTGCGGCGGCAAAGTCAGGATCTGCCCGACACTCAGCGCCTGTATATCGCGAAGCGGCAGGCTGAAACGCACCATTGATGTCTGAAGGGCTGCAGGCAGATCCATCACGATGTCGGCCATATCAACCTTGTTATCGGTCTTGGGCGCGTCATCTTCCGAGGCATCCGGCTGCGCTGCAGCAGTCGCGTTGCGGCGCGGCAGGATCAGTTTCAGATCGCCCTGCCGGGTGCCCTTGGCCAGATCCAGGGTCATGCGGATCGCCACATAGTCCTGCTCTTCGAGGGCCATCCGCGCCGTTCTCGCATCTTCGGCCATCGCACCAAAGCCGAAGCCGGTGAACAATGCCTTGTCACTCGCCTGCTCCAGCATCGGGATGGCCCGCTCAAACAGCGCATCGAGCAGCGACGCTGTCATCGCCGCATCGGTACGGGTCATGCGGCGCGCCCCACCCCGATCCGGCGTCACGGTGCCAGTCGTTTGCTGCTGGATCAGGCCACCGACCAGGGAACCATCGAAAATGGCTAGCCCCACGGCCCCGCCCGGGCCGTCAAGAAGGCTCAGCAACTTGTCATCGTCGAGATATTCATCGCAGCGGTCAATCGTGCGCTCTTCAACCACGATGCTGATCACGGCCAAAGGCAGATCGAGGAGATCGTCCCCAACCTTTGCCAGCGTCAACCGCGTGGCCTTGGCGAGCGTCATTGCGCGCGCTTGATGATCTTCCGTGCCCGCCGCGACCTTGCGCGCCAGAACGGAATTTGACGGTGCTTTGCCCATGCCCTCGCCCGGTTCTCGGGTGATTTCAGATTTCCGATTAGCAAGCCAACGGTTACCAGAGCCTTTAGGCGTACCGGCCCATCCCACGTTCTACTGCGCGGCCATCGCCTCTGCCGGTGGCAGATGCACCACGAAACAATTGCCGTTCGACACCGGATGATAGGTGATGTCTCCGCCAAGCCGGCTCATGATTTCACGGCAAATCGACAGGCCCAGTCCAGCGCCGGATCCGTCTTTATCATTGATTCTGCTGAATTTTTCAAAGATGACAGCACGGGCCGATTGCGGGATCGGCGTGCCGTTATCCGTGAAAGCAACAGCCAGATTCGGGCCCTCGTCCACAACCTGGATCACCAGCTTCGGTGCCGCCGCATCACAATATTTCTGTGCATTTGTAATGAGATTGATGAAAACCTGCCCAAGCCGGTCGAGATCGGTGGTGATCTGGACCACTTCGTCGAGCCTGCGGCGCTGAATATCGAGGCCCTTCTTGCCTCCGGCCTCGGTCGTGACGATGGCCTTGTCCAACAGCTCGGACAGATTGCCTTGCTCTATGTTCAGACTGACCTGTCCGTTCTCAAGCACGCTCAGATCAAGCAGATCGTCCAGCAACCGGGTCAGTCGGATCGCCTCGCCGTGGATGATCGAGGCATAGCGCGTCTTTTCTGCCGCCGTCAGACCGTCAGTGTCCCGCAGAATCTCTGAGAATGACCGGATCGAGGTCATCGGCGTCCTGAGCTCGTGACTGATCTGCCCGAGAAAGGCGTCTTTCTGAACCGAAAGCGCCGTCAGCTTTTCGTTGGCTTCGCGCAGCTGCCGCGCAGTGCGGGCAAGCTCGGCCGATTTGGCCTCCAGCCGGTTCGAATATTCCAGGATCTGCGCCGATTCGTCCGCGACCGCCATCAGGTCTTCGACCGATACGTTAGAACCACCGGCAAGCTGGCCGATCATCGCGTGGGCCGTCGCCGCACCGACCGATGCGGCAAGTTCGCGTTCCAGCCGCAAAAGAAATCCCGGCGAAGGATCGGGAAGCTCCCCGTCGAGCCCCTGCTCGCGCGCCTCGGATCGGAAAAGTTGCTGCGCTTCTTCTGCACCCAGAATGCGCTGCGTCATGATCATAAGGTCCTCGGACGTGGCCACCGAACTGTGCCAGGCCCGCGTCTCGCCTGACCGATCAAAGACATTCGCGAATTGCGCCCCCTGCAACCGCTCCAGCGGTGTGGGGAACGACAGGAGGGAACCGACGACAAGCGCCGCAGTGTTGAGCGTCATCGACCAGACAAAAGCATGAACCGTCGGATCCATGCCCGCCGTTCCAAACAGGGCGTGAGGGCGCAACCACGAAAGCCCCAGAAGACCACGGTCAAAGACAGATGCCGACAACAAAACGTCCGGCCCGAAACTGGGCAACAGCAGGCAGAAGATCCACACCGAGAATCCGCAAAGCAGCCCCGTCAGCGCCCCGACCCGCGTGGCCCCGCGCCAGAACATGCCCCCCAGCATCGCAGGCAAGAACTGCGCCACCCCCACGAACGAAATCAGCCCGATCGCGGCAAGCGCGGCACCGCCCCCGGAAAAGCGATAATAGAAGAACCCAAGGGCGATGATCCCGAGGATCGACGCGCGGCGGGCAAAAATCACCACGCTGCGCACATCACCCGATACCGTGGCGCCTTCGCCTTGTGTCGACAGCCAGATCGGCATCACGACGTGGTTCGACACCATTGTCGCAAGGGCCAGCGTCGCGACGATCACCATCGACGTGGCTGATGAGAACCCGCCAAGAAAACTAAGGATAGCGAGCCCCTCACGCCCCTCGGCCAACGGCACGGTCAGGACAAAAAGATCGGGGTTCGACCCTTCGGGCAGCAAATCCAGCCCCATCACCGCGATAGGCACGACGAAAAGGCTCATCAACATCAGGTAGATCGGGAAGGCCCAGCTTGCGATGTGTAACTGCCGTTCGTTGTCGTTCTCAACGACCAGCACCTGGAACATCCGCGGCAGACAGAGGAAAGCCGCACCCGACAGGAATGTCAGCGCCATCCAGCGGCTGCGATCCAGCTGCAGCGTGCCGATCTCACTGCTGTCGATGCGGGCGAGTGTCTCCTGCACCCCGCCGCCAAGCCCCCAGACCACAAATACGCCGACAGCCAGCAGCGCGATCAGCTTGACGATGGCTTCGCAGGCGATCGCGATGACGACGCCGTAATGCCGTTCGTTGGCATTGAGGCTGCGCGTCCCGAAAAGCAGCGTGAAAAGGGCAAGGCCGAAAGCGACCCAAAAGCCCGAGCCAATCTGGTTGAACGCATCTTCGGCGTGGGACGGACCGGCAAAGATCGAAATCGACGTCGTGACCGATTGCAGCTGAAGGGCGATGTAGGGGGTCACGCCGATCACGGCCATCACGGTCACCACGATGGCAAGAATGTTCGATTTGCCATAACGGGACGAAATGAGGTCAGCCACCGAGGTGATCCGCTGTGTCCGCCCGATCCGCACCAGCTTGCGCAGACCCCACCACCAACCGATCATCACCAACGACGGGCCCAGATAGATCGTCACGAATTCAAGACCCGACCGGGCTGCATAGCCGACCGCGCCATAGAACGTCCAAGCCGTGCAATAGATCGACAGCGACAGCGTATAGACCAGCGGTGATCGCAGCCAACTGCCTCGGCCCCGCGCCGCCGACCGTTCGGCGGCAAAGGCCACGGCAAACAGAAAGGCGACGTAGATCAGGCTGACGCCGACGAGGACGTTGAGCGTGGCCATCAGTCGTCGGGTTCGGCCTGCGCGCGGGGTGTTCCAGCGCGGCCATCAAGCGCAAACCAAAGGATCGCGCCTGCGGCGATCAGAAAAAACCAGATGACGAAGACATAGATAACAGCCTCGGACAACGACCGAAGTGCAACGTCCTCACTGGCCTCGATGGGCCAGAACAACGGAAACATCCACAGCATGAGGCCCGCGACAGGCAGCACCCGCAGCGCGTCCATGAGCCGACGCAGCCGATAGCTGCGGCGCTCCAGAAATACGCTGGGGCGTACCGTCTCTGTCATTGCGCCTGCGCCCTTACGAGGTCGCGAACCGCATTCAGAACCTCCTGATTGGAAAAGGGCTTGGTCATGAACCGGCTGACGCCCGCCCGCTCCGCCTGGTCGCGGTCACGTGACTGGCCCCGTGCGGTCAGCATCAGAACCGGCAGGTTGATAAAGTCGTCGTCGGCGCGGAGTTCTTTCAGAATGTCCATCCCGCTTTTGCCCGGTAACATGTAGTCGAGCACCACCAGATCCGGACGGATCTGCCGCACTCTGTCCATTGCCGTCGCCCCGTCAGAATGGCTGTCGACCTGCCACCCCTCCCGGCTGAGCAGAAATTGCATGGCCTCGATGATATTTAATTCATCTTCGACCAGCAAAACATGCTTGCCCATGTTGCTGTCCTCCCCCGAGGCCGGTTGCGGGTATGTCCGCTCCGGTCCTTCTTGATGCAATCACTATTGTCAGTTTTCCGGAGCCTGTCAAAAGGCTGGCTAGAGACCCTCCCGCAGGATCGACGGTTCGCGCCTGCCGTCACAACCCGCTTTTGGACAGACGCGACAGGTCGATCCGACCTGCATGTGATCCGAAGCCGGCGCATCACCGCCCGTGGGCATCGGCACGACCAGCATGGTCGCGTTCAGCAAGGGCGCGCGGTTGAAGGATGCATTGCCCACCGGTTCGGCCACGGCGATACATCGAAACTCGGCCGATGAGCGACCCAGATGCACCACATGCTCCGCGATCACCTGACCCGGGGCCGCGATCGCCTGAAAGAGCGGCCAAAGCGGACAGGCTGCGCCATAGCGCGGGATATCAAAGCCCGCGACCGGTTTGCGGAAAATCAGGCTGCCTGCACGGTCACACACGATCAGCCCCGAAGGACGCTCGGGCAGTGCTGCGTAGCGGCGCATGACACAGGCCACGGTCGCATCGAAATGTCGGGCCAATGCGATCGGGTCGATCCCCAGTTCTACAACTGCCTCCTCAAGCGCCTCGGACGGAACCCGTTCGGCATCCTGCGCCAGCCCCTGAAGGATCCCGCGCGCAATCTGCCGGGCCGCGCCCGAGCGCAGTTCGGCACCAGCCTCGATCAATGCGTCTAGGCTCTCCTCACCGCGCTCGAAGGCCGGAAAGCGATAGTCGCGGGTAGCAAAGAACGCCTCGACCTCCTCCTGCGGGGAACTTGCAGCCTCCGTGTCGCCCTCGGCGGCGTCGAGGTAACTGACAAGGGCCTTTGAGCTGCTGGCGAGGCGGCGACTGTCTTGATCGATGTTGGCGTGAAAGCGGTTTCGCCATTCCGGCGTCAATTCCTGCTCGGCCACGAGGATCGACGCCGTCGACCGGATCGAAGCGGCGGTCGACAACACCTCATGGACCGAGGCCGCGAGTTGCGGATCCTGACCAAGCCGGTCCGAAAGCGTTTCGACCGTTCGCTCAAGGGCACCGATCCGCCGGTAGATGGTCGAGATCACGTCGGCCCAACCGGGAAACCGTCCGGCCAGTTCCTCGGCCCGCTCGGCCTCGGCTGCGGCCAGACCCGCCTTGGCTGCGGCGTCCCGCAAGGTCGCGATCAGCGCGGCCTCGGCCCCCTCTGTCAGCGCCGCGGGTTCGACCGACAGCACCCGCGCGATATCAAGCAGCAGCTTGCCTCCGATTCTGCGGCGGTTGTGTTCGATCAGATTGAGGTAAGAGGCGCTGATGCCAACTTGTCGCGCCAGGTCCGCCTGCTTGAGCCCGGAAATCACCCGTCGCTCGCGTATGCGACTGCCCGTCAGACCTTCGCGCGCCACATCTGCCCCCTTTGGTTTTCGCCATGCATTTCAATGGCTTTCTGCACTGCGTCGTAAGCGGATTTACACTGCATACCATCGCATTGTGATTTTATTTACAAAATAGTTGAGGCTTTCAAGGGACTTATTGCCTGATTTTCTGCTGACGGGCGATAAAGGCTTTGCACATACGTGCCCGCGGCGAAAAGGGAGAGGAGCCCTGCCGCATCATCTCAATGGGAGGGATTTTATGTCCAAATCGTCACTGACTCGTCGTGGCATGCTCAAAACCGGTGCAGTTACCGGTGCGGGCCTTGCCGTTCCGACGATCTTTACCGCTTCATCTGCGAGCGCGTTCACAAACGAACCGACCGGCAGCTCGGTCACCCTGGGGTTCAACGTTCCGCAGACTGGCCCCTATGCCGACGAAGGTGCTGACGAACTGCGCGCATACGAGCTTGCGGTCGAGCACCTGAACGGCGGCGGCGACGGCGGGATGATGAGCACGTTCTCATCAAAGGCGCTGCAGGGGAACGGTATCCTCGGCAAGAAAGTCGAATACGTCACCGGTGATACCCAGACAAAATCCGACGCGGCCCGTGCTTCGGCCCGGTCGATGATCGAAAAAGACGGTGCGGTGATGATCACCGGCGGTTCGTCCTCGGGCGTGGCTGTTGCCGTGCAGGCGCTTTGCCAAGAGGCCGGCGTCATCTTCATGGCGGGTCTGACCCACTCCAACGACACGACAGGCAAGGACAAGAAGGCCAACGGTTTCCGCCACTTCTTCAACTCCTACATGTCAGGCGCCGCGCTCGCGCCGATCCTCGCGGCCAACTACGGCACGGACCGCAAGGCCTATCACCTGACCGCGGACTACAACTGGGGTTACACCACAGAAGAAGCCGTGCGCACCTCGACCGAAGCCATGGGCTGGGAAACCGTCGCGGCCGTCAAGACACCACTCACGCAAACAGACTTCTCGTCCTACATCGCGCCGGTTCTGCAGTCGGGTGCCGACGTTCTGGTTCTGAACCACTACGGCGGCAACATGGTCAACTCGCTGACCAACGCGGTTCAGTTCGGCCTGCGCGACAAGCAGGTCAACGGCAAGAACTTCGAGATCGTCGTTCCGCTCTACAGCCGCCTGATGGCGAAAGGTGCGGGTGCCAACGTTAAGGGCATCTTCGGATCGACCAACTGGCACTGGTCGCTGCAGGATGAAGGCTCGAAAGCCTTCGTTAAATCCTTCGGCACCAAGTATGGCTTCCCGCCCAGCCAGGCCGCGCACACCTGCTATGTGCAGGCGCTGCTTTATGCGGATGCGGTCGAGCGCGCAGGTTCGTTCAACCCATGTTCGGTCGCCGAAGCCCTCGAAGGTTTCGAATTCGACGGCATGGGCAACGGCCCGACACTCTACCGTGCCGAAGACCACCAGTGCTTCAAGGACGTGCTGGTCGTGAAAGGGAAAGAGAACCCGACATCGGAGTTCGACCTTCTCGAGATCGTCGAAGTCACACCGGTCAGCCAGGTCACCTACGACGCGTCGATCTTCGGCGGCGAGCTGGGCACCTGCAACCCCGGCGCCTAAGACCAAAACAACGGGGTGGGCAGCTTGCCCACCCTTCCTGCTCAGGCGGGATTCCTCCCCTCTAACCAAAGGTCAGACCGATGGAAGCCATAATCCTTCAAGTCCTGAATGGGCTCGACAAGGGCTCGGCCTATGCGCTGATCGCGCTTGGGCTTACATTGATTTTCGGCACGCTCGGTGTCGTGAACTTTGCTCACGGCGCGCTCTTCATGATCGGCGCGTTCTGCGCTGTGACACTCAGCCGTATCCTCACCCTCAGCCACACGGTTGTGGATGAGACCCAGACCGACTTCCTCGGCAATCCGCTCAAAGTCGAAGTGCCTTACGTCTACGATTGGTTCGGCCAGGCCGGGGGGGACGCGATTATCGACTGGGCTGTTCCTCTATCCATCCTCTTCGCCATCCCCGTCATGATCGGACTGGGTGTGTTGATGGAGCGCGGGCTGATCAAACACTTCTACAAACGGCCCCATGCTGACCAGATCCTTGTGACATTTGGCCTTGCCATCGTCCTGCAGGAGATCATCAAGTATTACTACGGCGCCAATCCGATCCCGACACCGGCACCGGCCGCGTTCAAGGGCTCGTTCGATTTCGGCGCGCTGTTGGGCTTTGATCCCAACATCATCATCTATCCCTACTGGCGGATCATCTACTTTGCCTTTGCGGCAGTGATCATCGGCGCGGTCTTTGCCTTCCTGCAATTCACCACCTTCGGGATGGTCGTGCGGGCGGGCATGGCAGACAGGGAAACCGTGCAGCTCTTGGGCATCAACATCGACCGCCGCTTTACCCTGATGTTCGGGATCGCGGCCGCGGTCGCGGGGCTGGCGGGTGTCATGTACACCCCAATCAACTCGCCTAACTACCACATGGGAATGGACTTCCTCGTTCTCAGCTTCGTGGTGGTGGTCGTGGGCGGTATGGGTTCGTTGCCGGGCGCGGTGCTGGCCGGGTTCGTGCTGGGCATTCTCGAAAGCTTTGCGTCAATGCGCGAGGTTCTCAACGTGCTGCCTGGTCTCAACCAGATCATCATCTACCTCGTTGCCATCATCATTCTTCTCACCCGTCCCCGTGGCCTCATGGGCCGCAAGGGCATGATGGAGGACTAAGCCATGTTCGGACTGGACGCCAAAGACACCCGCCTGCTGATCATCGTCGCGATCCTCACGATGGCAGCGCCCTTCATCCTCAACCCCTTCCCCGAAGGTTCTGCCATGGCGCAGTTCAACGCGGGCTATCCGGACCTGATGCAGCGCTTCGTGATCTTCGGGATCTTCGCGATCGGGTTCAACATCCTCTTCGGCCTGACCGGCTATCTCAGCTTTGGCCACGCGGCCTTCCTGGGGGTCGGATCCTACGCCGCGATCTGGATGATGAAGCTGCTTACGATGAACGTCATCCCGGCCATCATCGTGTCGGTCATCGTCGCGGGGCTGTTCTCGCTGGCGGTTGGCTGGATCTCGCTCCGGCGGTCAGGGATCTACTTTTCGATCCTGACCCTGGCTTTCGCGCAGATGTCCTATTCGCTGGCCTATTCGGTGCTGACACCGATCACGGGCGGTGAAACCGGGCTGCAGCCCAAGGTCAACGACCCCCGTATCCTTGACGGCGCTGTGACCGACGGCGTGGTGCCCAAGGCAAACCTCTTCGGGATAGAAATGGTGTCCAGCTACAATCTCGGGATTGGCAACTGGGTCTTCACCTTCAACGCGGGCTACTACATCGCGGCCATCGTGATGCTGGCGAGCTTTTATCTCTCGATCCGCATCTTCCGCTCACCCTTCGGGATGATGCTACGGGCGATCAAATCGAACCAGCAGCGCATGAACTATACCGGGCTCAACCCCAAACCCTACACGCTGGCGGCATTCGTGATCTCTGGCATGTATGCCGGGCTTGCCGGTGGCCTCATGGTGGCGATGGACACGCAAGCCGGGGCCGAGCGGATGTTCTGGACCGCCTCTGGTGAGGTCGTTCTGATGTCGATCCTTGGCGGTGTGGGCACGCTGATCGGACCCGTACTTGGCGCCGGTGCGATCAAGTACATGGAAAACATCCTGTCCAAGATCAACTCGGACATCCTGCACACATGGTTCGCCTTCCTGCCCGAAGGGCTCGAAGACTTCATTGTCGCGATCATCTACCCCTTCATCGGCAAGGGCTGGCACCTCACGCTGGGCATCATCTTCATGCTTGTCGTGATTTTCCTGCCCGGTGGCCTGGTCGAAGGCGGTCAACGCATTGCCCGGCTGTTCGGACGCAAGAAACGCGCCGATGACACCGCCCGCGGCAAAACAACCCCCGCGGAATAAGGAGAGAAACCCATGGGTATCCTCGAAGTCAAAAACGTGGGCAAACGCTTTGGCGGTCTTCAGGCCCTAGGCAACGTGAACCTGAGCGTGAAGGAAAACACCATTCACGCCATCATCGGGCCGAATGGCGCGGGCAAGTCCACCCTGCTGAACTGCTTGGTGGGCAAGCTGATCCCCGATACCGGCTCGGTCATGTTCGACGGCCAGTCGGTGCTGGGGCGCAAACCCTACGAGATCAACCAGCTCGGCATCAGCCGTGTGTTCCAGACCCCCGAAATCTTCGGCGATCTGACGGTCATGGAAAACATGATGATCCCGTGCCTTGCCAAGCGGGACGGTTCGTTCGAGCTGAATGCCATCAGCGACATGCTGAAGGATAAAGAGATCGTGGACCGCGCGACCAGCATGCTCGAAGAGATGAACATGGCCGACAAACGCGACATGCACGCGGCGGCCATGTCCCGCGGCGACAAGAGGCGGCTGGAGATCGGGATGTGCCTGTCGCAAGAACCGCGCCTGCTGCTGCTGGATGAGCCCACAGCGGGTATGGCCCGCGCAGACACCAACAACACGATCGACCTGCTGCGGCAGATCAAGGAAGAGCGCGACATCACCATCGCGATCATCGAGCATGACATGCACGTGGTCTTTTCGCTGGCCGAACGGATCACGGTGCTTGCCCAGGGCACACCCCTGGTCGAGGACACGCCGGAAAACATCAAAGGCCATCCCAAGGTGCGCGAAGCGTATCTGGGCGAAGCGGCATAAGGAGGGACTGCCATGAACGTCAAACCCGACTTTTCAAAAGGCGTCAGCCACGCCGCGACCGCCCCCGCCTTTCTCAGCGTGTGGGACATGCATGCCTATTACGGCGAAAGCTATATCGTGCAGGGCATCACCTTTAACGTGCACGAAGGCGAAATCCTCGCGCTGCTGGGCCGGAACGGCGCGGGCAAGACCTCGACCCTGCGTTCAATCGCGCGGATCGGCGATCCGCAGGTGACCCATGGCGAAATCTGGCTCGACCACCAGCCGTTGCACAAGATGTCCAGCCACGAGGCATCGGGGGCCGGTCTGGGCCTCGTACCAGAAGACAGGCGCATCATTCCCGGTCTGACGGTTGAGGAAAACCTGAAGCTTGCCCAGATTGCCCCGCCTGTGGGCTGGTCGATCGAGCGGCTTTACGAGCTCTTCCCCCGCCTCGGCGAACGCCGCAGCCAGGAAGGCGTGACGCTTTCGGGTGGTGAACAGCAGATGCTCGCAATTGCGCGCGCGCTGGCCCGCGACATCAAGGTGCTGCTGCTCGACGAGCCGTATGAGGGTCTTGCCCCGGTCATCGTCGACGAGATCGAAAAGACGCTCGCCATCATCAAGGAACAGGGGATCACCACGATCCTGGTGGAACAGAACGCGGTCCGGGCCCTGCAGCTGGCCGACCGGGCGATTATTCTCGACACCGGCGGCATCGTCTTTGACGGTACCGCATCCGAGGTGCTGGAGAACGCGGAACTACGGGCGGAGTATCTCGCCATCTGACCGGACCCTCCCTCCACCGGTCACCACTGGCCAGTCCTAAGCGGGCTGGCCTTTTTGCGTTCAGCAGGGTTCGACCCGATAGGTCCCGTCACCGCGCGCATAGGCGCATTCCTGTGTTTGGTTGTTGCGCGCTACCAACGTGCCCACAGCGGCCCCGGCTAGGCCGGCCAGAACTGTCCACTCGGGATTGGCATCAAACGCGCTGGCGGTCACCACGCCGACCGCAGCCCCGGCAAGCCCGCTCAGGACAACCTCGTCCTGCGCGCTCATGTCTTCACAAGCCGTGAGGCCAAGAGCCGCGATCGCAAGAACGGCTACAGCAGATTTTTTCATTCAATCCATCCTTCTGTCAGTCGATGGACCGAAACCTATCGCGGCAGAAGCCGCGCGCCTTGATCCGGGTCAAGCATGCAGCCGTCGGGGCGCGCTCAATACGCCAGAACGTGTGTGGGATCGATGGCGAACCAATCCCCGTCGCGCTGCGCAAATTGCGCGACCACAGCGCCCAAAGGCAGCGGCTCAACATCCTCAAATCCGGTCAAGAGCTGCACGCTTAACTGCACCCTGCCCTCTTCGACCTTCGGTTCCTGAAAGCGCAGATACGGAAACACGCCGCCCTGCTGGGCCACATCCCGGATCTGATCCGCGCCGATCCGCTCGAAAACCGAGCTCAGCGCGTCGGGATCGGCCAGATGCTCGGTCGATACATAATGATGCTCGCTGTTGCGCCAGGCTTCGAGATCGGGAAAATCCAATGACCGCTCCATCCCCGGCAGCATGCCGTTGTTCATGATGGTTTCGATCAGCAGGGCCTGCAACATGGCCACGGAACTCTCTGACATATGGTTACCTCTTTCGACATACGGGCCCGGCCGCAAGAATGCGACCGGGCTGTTTTTGCGGGTTTTGGTCCGGGCGGGCGTCTAGGTCGGGCCGCCGCGGCTCAGGTTTTCGAGGGCCATGGGACCGGGCGCATCGCCTGCCGCGGTTGACCCGCCGCCATCCGCACCACCGCCCATCATGTCGCTAGGCGCAGGCGCTGCCCCCGAAGCAGCACCGCCGGCTGAGGCTTCACGGCCACCGATATCGGCAGGCATTGGCGCTTCGCCTCCACGCGACGCGACACCTGTGACGTCACCCATGGCGTCAAGCGGCCAGGGGACCTCGCCTCCGCGAGTATCCGCGCTGCCGCCATCCTCACCCATGGACG
>CAWUIQ010000004.1:0-122246 GCA_963922565.1 uncultured Rhodobacterales bacterium | reverse complement strand
TGATCCCCGTCAGAATGGCGGGCGGATAGAAGTTCCCAGCCCTCATCGATGTATCGATATCCAGCAGGACCGAACCGCCTTTTGATTTCGCATCCGCGATGTGTTCGTCGACCTTTGCAACCGCATCGGCGTTGATAAGGGGCCCAAGGTCCGTACCGTCCTCCAGCCCGTCGCCAACCTTCATCGCGCTCACCCTTTCGGAAAGCTTGGCCGCGAAGGCATCATAGACGCCGGCCTGAACATAGATGCGATTGGCGCAGACACAGGTTTGCCCATTGTTGCGGAACTTGCAGGCGATCGCGCCATCGACCGCTGCACCAAGATCGGCATCATCAAAGACGATGAAGGGCGCGTTGCCGCCCAACTCCATCGAGCATTTCATGACCTGATCGGCCGCCTGTTTCAGAAGAATCCGGCCAACTTCCGTTGATCCGGTGAACGTCAGCTTCCGCACCGACGGATTCTCGCAGAACTCCTTGCCGATCTCGGACGCAGCCATCGAGGGTACTACGTTGAAGACACCGGCCGGAATACCGGCCCGATCAGCCAAAACCGCCAGCACGATTGCGCTGAGCGGAGTGTCTTCAGCAGGTCGCGATACAAAGCTGCAACCAGCGGCCAGCGCAGGTCCAGCCTTGCGCGTGATCATCGCATTGGGAAAATTCCACGGGGTGATTGATGCCACGACCCCAATGGGCTGCTTTATGACCGTGATCCGCTTGTCGCGCTGATGACCCGGTATCGTCTCGCCATAGATCCTCTTGGCCTCTTCGGCGAAAAATTCGATGAATGAGGCGCCATAGGCGATCTCACCCTTGGCCTCTGCCAGCGGCTTGCCCTGTTCGACCGTGAGGATCGTTGCAAGATCGTCCGCGTTCTCCATCATCAAATCGAACCAACGGCGCAAAAACCCGGACCGTTCCTTTGCGGTAAGAGCAGCCCAGCCTTTCTGCGCCACCTCTGCGGCCGCGATGGCCTCTGCCACTTGCGATCGGGAAAGATCGGCAACCTCTGCCACCACGTCGCCGCGCGCGGGGTTGACAACGTCATAGGACCCCTCGCCTTCAACCCAGGCTCCGTTCACGTAGCCACGCGTCTCAAGCAGCGTAGGATCCTTAAGCAAAGATTTTAGATTTGTCGTCTGGTCCAGCATGGCGCACCCTCCCCTCGCGTGTATGACTGACAGAGCAACAAAGCGGACGGTTGTCCAGTTCCGCAGCGTGGAAAAGGAAGTAGATGGATTACGATGATGCCTATGCCAATGCGCCATACATTCCTGGCGCGGACGACTTTCTGAAAAGGTGGGCAGAAACGGCCGAGCGTTTTCGATCCGAACTGGGCCCTCGGGCCAAGCTCGCGATCAGCTACGGCCCGTCAGATCGGCAGGCTTACGACCACTTCCTCCCAGCTGGAAAATCGCAGGGAACTCTCATCTTCGTTCATGGGGGGTACTGGCTGCGGTTTGATCGATCGTATTGGTCCCATTTCGCGAGCGGCGCGTTGGAACGCGGTTGGGCGGTAGCCATGCCGTCATACGATCTCTGTCCCGATGTCAGGATCGCTTGTATCACGCAGCAGATCGCCCAAGCGGTGATGCAAATTGCCAACGAAACTGACGGACCGCTAGCACTGGCGGGTCATTCAGCCGGTGGGCATCTTGTCTCCCGCATGCTGGCGCCGGGCATGCTGCCGCAAAGCGTCATGGACCGTCTTGTTCACGTGGCCCCAATCTCCCCTGTGGCCGATCTGGAGCCGCTGATCCACACCCAGATGAACGACGCCTTTCGCATGGACAAGGGTATGGCCCGCGCAGAAAGCCCGATGCTGCAACCGACCCCAACGGTTCCGATCACTGTCTGGGTCGGGGCCGATGAGCGGCCCGTCTTCCTCGATCAGGCCATGTGGCTGGGCGATGCGTGGGGATGCAAGCAATTCGTCGTGCCGAACCGGCATCACTTTGACATTATTGACGCTCTTACCGATCCAAACAGCGAAATGGTCAAATCCTTGACAGGATTGACGGCCAAATGATGGGCGTAAAGAGGGTTTCGTTTTCGTGACCATTTTGCCACGGTGAGCGCGACAGAGACAGCCAATGGGGATGTAAATGATTTTTACATGCCCATATGAGGACGAAGAGATTGCGACGAGAGGAGATTAGATGGCCGATTTCAACGCACAGGTACGGGAGTCCCAGGAACAGGTTGCGGAAGCACAGGCCAAGATCGCCGAACTGACCAGCCGCATCGAAACCGCCCGCCAAAAGATGAAAACGGGCGACGATGCTATGATCGACATCGAGAACGCGACGCTCGACGATGTTCATGCCCATACCGACGTGATGAACGCCAACATCGCCGAGTTGATCATGGGCCTGGATGACGTGACATCGGCCTTTTCCAAAGACTTCGACGAGATGCGGAACAAGACCGGGTGGGAGAGCTTTGTCGGCATCTTTGCCAGGGCGAAATCGGAATCGATGCGGCAGGAGCGGATCCGTGCGGCCACGATTGACGACAAGCTGCAGGATCTGATCTCGAAGTCGGACGTGATCGTTCAGCTTCTCGAAGGGCAGCTTTCCATGCTGGAAGATCAGAAATCGAAGGTCGAAAGTAACCTGACCGATACGCTGGATGAGCGCGAGTTTACGGTCAAGGAACTCGAGGATCTGAAGGGTCAGATCCAGGCGATGGATCCCAAGATCATTACCTTGGAAAACCAGATCGCCTCCGAAACCGATGCCGCTGCCCGCACGGCGCTCGAAACGCAACTCGCTGATCTGAACAGTCAGTACAACGAGATGGTGCAGGAAGAGCAGGTCAAGCTGGCCAAATCGCAGACGCTGGAGCGCTATATCGAAAAGGGTAAGACCTGGGTCGATTCACTCCAAAACCAGGCTGCGACACAGATGGTGCTGATCAACAAGCTACAGACCGACACAAAGCAGCGCGTTGTGCTCTATGACGCGCTGACCAAGTCGTTGAAGACAGCCCAGCAGCAGGACGTGGCGCACCGGATCAACGAGATCGGGGTTCAGACGGACCAGGAGGCGCAAACGGCCATGGCCGCCATCGGGACGGCAACGAACCAGAAGATGGCCGACATGATGGAAGCGCACGAAGACCAGATGGTCTTTGCCCGCGAGGTGCTGGAGGCGAAAGCGAAAGCGGATGAACGCTTTGCCCGCCGGTTTGCTGCGATCGTCGAGAAGCACGACAGCAATGCGTATGGTGCATGATCCATTTCTTTATCCATCGCTTTCAAATCCGTGCTGGCATCATTATGGCGGGCTTTTTTTCCGCAGTACCAATTTTGCTATTTAGCATCGTCTTATTGAGCGGCGGCAAAGGGCAAGTAAGCAGTGACATCCCTGCGCTCGAGCGTGCATTCAACAATCCAGAATTTGGAGCATTTCTGTCGGTTTTGTTTACCGTCGGTTTTTTCGCACTGCTCGGTTTCATTTTTGGTGTGTTGCAGCGTAACTCCCGTCAAACACTCTTGCTAGCAGCTTCTCATCCAAAATCGCCTAGCCACATAGGCAGTGCTGTAAGACATCGGTTTTGGGATGAGTTCGCTTACCGGCTGAACAAAGATGGTACTGATATGGTCGGCTCACGGAACAGAAGAGAATAAGGTTGCTCGAGACCGTTCATAGCGTTGAACACGGGGGCATGGCCGAGCAGTCGTCAACCGCCACGTCAGGTGGGGCTGTACAATCATCCACAGGCGGAGGGGCAGCCCTCCTCAGAAGCACGTAAGGATAGAAGAAATTGACGAAGAAAGTCGTCCTTTTTCTGAGTGCATCCTGCGGCTTGATCGCTGCTCTGTTCTTGTCCGCTCCATGGTGGGTGCTTCTGATTTGCATCGCGGTGGCACTATTGGCCCTTGTCTCGCTAGGTGGTAGCGCGCCAGCCGACAAATCAGGAAGGCAAAAAATGAGTGATGGGTCCGGCCCGGGAGCGCAGGGATGGTAAGACCCGAAACGTCCGGCCTCACTGACCTGTTCGCCTCCCGCCGCTACTTCCGCAAATTTGAGGCGATCACGTCGCACATGCGCCGTGTGGCTGGCGTGATGGAAGTGGAGGGGCAGATCAGCCGGGATGAGGTCAAGGTTCTCACGCGCTATCTGACCGCACTCAATTTCACATTCCAGGCCCTTGGGTTCAAATACCTGCTGACCGGCCGCGACACTGGGCGCTTCTTCGGATCGCTTGCGATCGATACCAATTACAGCGGATTTCCGGCCGCGCAGGAGATCCTGACGATGGCCAATGACGCGCAGCAGGCGGATCGACACCTGAGCAACCTGCCCTCCGGAACCGACCTCAAAAAAGAGATGGTCGAGGTTATTTTGGGCGAACGAAGGGCCCCCACCAAGCTGCAATTCGCGCTGTCGCAAAGGCTTTATTATCAGGAACTCAAAAAGGGTGATCTGTTCTGGGCCCAGAATGACCCCGAGATCCAGTGGCTTGGAAACATTAGCGAAGACCGTCGCCGGTTTTTGGTCCACTGGGCCGTCTATGACAGCGAATTCAACCTGCCGATCATCTACCTGATGGATGTGGAAGACAGCGGTCGCACCGCCCTGCCCAAGGACCAAAGGCGTTGGCCAGAGGTGCAGGCACATCTGATGGCCCAGGCTCTCGGTGGTCTAAAGCTGGTCACCATCGCCACAGGCTTCGATACCGACTTCGACGATCTTCACCCAAAGCGCCTGCGCCGCTTTCACGTGGGACCGATGTATTCGGATGCTTTCACCAAACAGCCGGGTCCGCTGAGCCAGGTGTTGGACAAGGCAATGGCCCCCAAGGGTCAGGATTGGGCGCTGGTCTGGACCGAGGAAGATCTGCAATCGGAAAAGGTGATCGAAGAGCGGCAGGGCTGGTTTTCGAGCGTCGAGCGCGAGGTTTTCGCCCTCGACCCTTTTTCGGGCCGCGGGGCGGAGATGGGCAATACGAGGATGGAGCGCAGCATCGTGCTGCCGCAGCGCCCTTTTCAGGCGTTGGAGGAACTGAACCCGCCCGGCTTCGGCTCGGTCAAGAAATTCGTGGTGAGTCCGCAGGGGCGAGTGTTGAGATATTAGGTTTCATGCCTCCGGCGGGCATATTTCTGGAACAATGAAAGGCCGAAGATGACCCAGACCTCCGATCAGATGGAACTGCGCGAAGAGGAAATTCGGGCGCATTACCCAATGGCCTTTGCCATGCTCGAGGGGTTTGACCACGCGCCCCGGATTGGCAAGGCGGTCGATGTGCCGCAAGTGGAGCGCAGCGCCGGGATCGGCACGCGGCGCCGGTTCCGTTCAACCACGCCCGGCCTTGTGACACGTCGGTCGGCACCAGCAGGCGCAGTGCAGTTGATGGCTACGATCGAGGGCGCCGATGATGACGAGGCTTTGATATCGCCGTTGCAAGCAACCGTGCTGAACGTTCTGCGGCGGGCGATCTCGATCTCGCTGGCCGTTTCAGAGAATTACGCGGATGTGTCCGGCCTTGCCGATCTCAAACGCACCAATCTTGAGGGCGCGTTGCCGCCCGCCCGCAAAACCGAGTTTTCCGAGCTTCTAGCTGCAGAGGCGCTCATCACCCTCCATGTCTTCGCCAACGCGACCGCGTTTCTGCTGGGTCCTCACCAGACCGAGGTCACGGTCGAGGTGGGCGACGTCGAGGAGGTGCTGACCGATAACGGGCAAACCGCGCTGCATGGCGCGCTCTGGGAGCTTGATCAGGACATCGCGGCCCATGCCCAAGATGACGCACGCCTTGTCGCAACGGTCAGCGCGTTTGCAGAGAGCCTAATGGAAAAGGTCGCCCTGCGCGCCCAGAGCATGCCGCGGCTGGAGCCCTTTGAGGCGGCGACTTGGCGGGTCGAGGCGGATGATTTCAGCGTCGACGGCTTTACCCCCGCCACCAAGGCGCGCGGCAGCACGTTGACCATGACGTTCAAGAAACCGAACGAGGTCGTGGGCAACCATATCGCCAAGTATCAGGCCATGAAGCTGGCCAAGATGCTGATGGCCTATGACTTTGACCGCCGCCTCAACCCGTTCGCCGAACTTGGCGGGTTTATCTTTACCTTCATGGGGGACGGCGCCCCGGGTACGGGCAAGACAACGCTCATTCAGATGATGGCGGGGCTGATCCACGATTATTGCCAGATCGCGGATTACCCGTTTCGGTACCAGAACTTTGGCATCGACAATATCGACAGCTATCAGGGCAAGTCGGGCCAGAATGCCAAGGCTTTCATTCAGAACGTGATCGACCCCCATGTCATCGGCTTTGGCACAATCGACGATATCGACCAGATCGCGGGCAAACGCGGCGACCGGCAATCAAGCGCGGGGCAGCAGGAGGTCACCGCCGTGTTCATGGAAGCTTTCGCCGGGGCCAACACGGTTGTGCGCGGGAACTGCACGTTTGGCATGTTTTCGAACTATCCCGAAAACGTTGACGATGCGCTGCGCCAAAGGGCCGGTGCGCGCTTTCTCGTCGACGGGCCGCAAACGCGTGAGGATTACATCGACATTTTGCACCTGCTGATGGGAAAGAACCACGATATCCCGCTTGGTGGTCACGATCTTTATGCCGCACAAGAGATCAAGAAAGCCGTCGCAGCGAGCTTCGAAAGCCATGGCAAACCACATGAAGAGGGTCTTTTGCGCGTCTACGAGCGGGTGGCAAAGGATCTGGGCGCCCTCGATACGATTGCCAAGCTTGGAACCTATCTGAAGGGTATTCAGGAAGCAGACGAACGCTTTACCGGCCGCGCGATCAAGAACATCACGGATGCCGTGAAAGTGCGGGCGATGGATTTCGAACTGCCCGACGAATGGATGGAAGAGCCCGACCTGTTCCTCTTCAAGGATTACGAGACAAAGAAGGGGATGATCGGGGAACTGCGGCAGCCAATTACGGTCGATATGGTTATTCAAGAGATCAATCGCTACGCGGATAGCGAATTCCGCTATGCGGACAAGTCGGACGAGGTGGCCATCGATACCATGGTACGGGATATGGAACGCACGGAAGCGGCGAAGAAGCGTTACCTCGGCAGAACGACATGACATTGACCATCGTCTCATGCTCGCTGGCATTGATCGTCGGCCTCGCGATCCCGCGTTCATGGGGAGCGTCAGGTTATCTGGCTGCGGTGCTTGTCGTGTTCTTGAGCGACTTCGTCATTCGGTCATTGAGCGGGTTCGCCGGTGAAGACTTCGAGGAATCCTTGCTTTTGTTCGGCGGCAGTTACGCAGCCTACCTCGGCTTCAACGCTCAGGTGGCCTATCGCGCATTCGCCTTGCCGCTGCTCATCCTAAGCGCCGTTTTCGTCTATCGCTTGTCGCGGGAGGCTGAGAGATGAAACGCCTCATCCAGCGCGGCCTCATGTTCGGGAACCTGTTTCACGTGGCCTCGCCCGTTTTGGTCGACCGCTATAATCGGGCGCTGGAACACCTCACGGGAAAGCGCACCGGCCTGACCGATTTCCACATCGACATTTCCGGCTATGCACCCGAGATCGGCCATGAGCTGGGCGATGATCTTTATCTCAATCCGAACGGCGTAAACCGACAGTTCATCCTGCTTTCGACCGAGCAGAAACGCTGCCCCCTGCTCAACGCCAAGTTCTCGACCTCGCGCCATATCCTGCGACATTTCATCGAAGAGAATGAGGCCGCGCTTTTTGCCCTAACGGCGCGCGACGCGGTGGCGGGGGAACTTGTTAACAGTGTTTATCGCCTCAAGGAGCCCACGCAGCTTTTCGACATGCAGGCAATCACGATCGAGGCGGATACGACAAGCGGCGCGGTCAGTGTCGCCAAGAAACTCGAGGCCAAGATCGACCGTTTCCTGCAGGACGAGGACGGATGGTTTGACGACGTCCTGATTGGTGAGATGATCCAGCTTTCCGGTCAAACAGGAGACATTTCGCGCAACCCGATTTCCCTGAAGTCACAGGAGTTCGAGCAGAAGAATTTTTGGACCGCGCATTATGGTGGTCTCTATGTCTTTCGCGATGTGGCTTCGCCCGGCAATGTCTCTGTCGCGGAGGCTGTGGATGGGCTGGATACGATCCCGATCAGCAATCGCAATGCGCTGGCTCGCTTTCTGGATGAAAACGGGCTGGTCGAACCCATCGTCAAGGCACGCGGTATCGATGCTGGCGCGATCCTTCGTCAAAAGATGGACTTCATTCTTGTCAACGCCCTCACCTCAGCCGGGCATGATCTGGGCGGCACGACGCGCCGCGACCTGCGGCGCGTGGCGCGGCGACATGCCGAACTGGTGCCCGATGAATACGACGCCCTGGCGCGGCTGGTGAACTGGGCCGAGAACGGCGGAACCTGGCCGCGGATATCATCGGAACATCCGGCGTATTTCTATACCCTTCGCGCAGCCGATCACCCTGATGCCGATCTGATAAACATGCTGCTGGCAGAGCTGACCCCGAAAGATGTCCGACAGGTGTTTATCTGCCACAAGGATCTGTTTTACCGGCTTTATGCAGGCTGGCCCGAAGCGAAAAAGGAATATGTGGCAGATTACCTTGCGGCTGAATACGCGGTCGACAAGGCCGGGGCGCGTGCGCAACTATTTGGACGCGAAGCCCCGATGGAAGAACCACAGGACATCATCGAACGTGTCGGCCCATGGGGCGCGATTGGGAGGTAAAGCATGATTGGCGCACTCCGTATCCTGTTGATGGTCTTCGTCGTTCTGACGGTGATCTATGTGTGTCTGTCGCTTTATTCGCGGGCGGTCAGGCGAGACAAGCTGGAGGCGGAGTGGGATGAGGGTGGCATTGAAACCCCGCGCGAGACCTTTGTCCAGGATGGCCTGCGGGAATACGATAGTTCACTCCGGCGCAAACTCATCCTTGGTGTTTACGTCGTGCCTATCACCCTGATCTGCCTTATCATCTACCTGACGAATTTCGCCTGAGGGGGGCGCCGGATATGCGTTATCTAAGATGGTCCTTTTTCGTGGTCTTCTGGACCTTCGTGGTGGCCTTTCTGCACTACACCCTGCCCCAGACTGATATCGTCCGCATCGTGAACACCTATGAGGAACGGCAAGAGCTGGGCGACTGGACCCGCATATTCTGGTCGGTGCCCGACACCCAGTCGGAGGGTCTGATCAACCGCGATGTCCAGTTCATTCAGACCGTGCGCGCCAACGGACGCCCGATGGTCTATCGCAACGAAGACACAGGCTGGGGCTGGCCGCCCTACTACAAGTTCGACACCGCCAACCTTTATACCGAAGCGAACGACGGCATCTCGACCCGCGAAAACCCCAAGTGGCACGCGATCCGGCATTACGGCTGGCGCAACGAATTTCTCTCGATCTTTCCGAACGCCGTTTCGATATGGGAGGTCGAAGGACCCGATGTCAGGATCATCCCGTGGGTGAATATCCTGATCCTGACCGTCCTCGCCGCCATCTACTGGGCCATCCGGGTGCGATGGCGGAGGTTCTGGCGCCGCCGGATCGATCCAACGTTGGAGGAGATCACCGACAGCTGGGAGGCGGCCGGTGATGCCGTCGATGATCGCCGCAACCGCATCCGGCGCTGGCTTGATACCTGGAGGGCGAGCTAGCGACCCTTTGAGCCGTCCTTGATCCCGATTGGGACGACACCCGGATCTGACGGCTCCAACTCGTCAAAGTCGAAACTGTCGAGGCGCGCTGCGCGCTTGCCCGCGCGCTCGGCCGCGATGCCAATCCCTTCTACATCCTCGCGCGCCTGGCGGAAGTGCTGATCCAGCTTCGCCACACGCTCACCCACGATTTCGACATCACGGTGCAGCTGTCTGAGGGTTTTTCGGATCGCTCCGGCCTGTTCCCGCATCTGCGCGTCCTTGAGGATCGCGCGCATCGTGTTCAGCGTCGCCATGCAGGTCGTCGGCGATACAATCCAGACCCGTGCGTTGAAGCTTTCGCGCACCAGATCGGTGAATGACGCATGCAGTTCTGCATACACCGCCTCGGACGGCAGAAACATGAGCGCGCCATCCGCTGTTTCACCGTCAATGATGTACTTTTCGGCAATGTCTCGGATGTGTTTGCGAACGGCTGCCTTGAACTGCGACACCGCCGCCTTGAGTGCTGCATCAGTCTCGGCCAACCGCATGGATTCGTAGGCTTCCAACGGAAACTTGCTGTCGATCACGATCGGGCCGGGTGGGTTGGGCAGGTGGATCAGGCAGTCAGCCCTCTTTCCATTCGATAGCGTGGGCTGCCAAGCATAGCTGTTCGACGGCAGCGCCTTTGACAGGATATCGCGCAGTTGGATTTCACCAAAGGCGCCCCGCGTCTGCTTGTTTGAAAGGATGTCCTGCAGGCTGAGCACGTCACCGGACAGTTTGGTGATATTGTCCTGCGCCTTGTCGATCGCCGCCAGCCGTTCTTGCAGCTGGGTTAGCGACGTCGTTGTCTGCTTGGCGGATCCGTGCAGGCTTTCCCGCATCCGCTCCTGCATCTCGGTCAGGGACCGCTGGGACCGCATCGCATTGTCGGCCAGCCTGTCCTGCATCTGCTGTTGAACGGTGGCGAGCCTTGCCTCGACCGTCTGAATGACCTGCGCCTGTGCGTTGATCTGCGTATCGGAAACCGTCTGCAGGCCGCCGCGCAGCTGCTCCTGGCCCATCGAGAGCGATTGGACGTTTTGGGAGAGAATACCCAGATTGCGCGCGAGGGGTTCCGCCATCCTGGCGGAACGACCCGCGGCGCGAACCGCAATAATGAGCAGGATCAGGAAAAGCAGGACTACTCCAGCCCCTGCCATGATCACGATCACTAAGGGATCGCTCAGATCATATAATTGCCCACCAATCTCAATCATGTCCGGCCAAACAGTCTTTCGATGTCCTTGAGTTGCAACTCGACATAGGTCGGGCGGCCATGGTTGCATTGACCGGAATGCGGCGTCGCCTCCATGTCACGCAGCAATGCGTTCATCTCCTCGGCACGCAACCTCCGGCCGGAACGCACCGATCCATGACAAGCCATGCGGCTTAGAATGGCATCAATGCTCTCGCTCAGCTTTGTGCTACTGCCCAGATCAGCCAATTCATCGAGGATGTCGGCAATCAACTGCTTGGTATCAACCTCACCAAGAATGGCCGGGGTGCCGCGAACGGCGATGCTGCTGCCGCCAAACTGCTCGATCAGAAGCCCGAGGTTTTCGAGCGCTTCGGCATGGGCGAGAAGGGACGCGCATTGATCAGGTGTAAGGTCAACGATGTCGGGTACAAGAAGGGTTTGCGCAGGCACGCCGTTCTTGGCCCGATAGGATTTGAGCTTTTCATACACGATCCGCTCATGCGCGGCGTGTTGATCGACGATGACGACGCCCTTGGACGTCTGCGCGATGATGTAGTTTTCGTGAACCTGCGCGCGGGCCACGCCCAACGGCAGATCTTCGACCTCGTCCGCTGGCAGAGCCTCAACAATCTGCCCGCTGAACGTGGTTGGCATCTCCGAAAACATCGGCGTCGGACGCGGCCCCAGTGAGGGACGATCCATCTGATAGACTCTGGATGTGCCGGGTTCGGGCTGAAAAGCGCCAAGCGCGGCATCTGCAACCGTGGTTGACGCGCGATGACCGGCATTGGCAAGTGCGTGGCGCAACCCGGAAACGATGAGCCCACGCGCGACGCCCGGATCGCGAAACCGCACCTCGGACTTGGCCGGATGCACGTTCACGTCGACCAGGGTCGGATCGCAATCGATGAAAAGGGCACCGACCGGATGCCGATCCCGGCTTAGAAAGTCGGAATAGGCGGCACGGAATGCTCCGACGAACAGTTTGTCACGCACAGGACGCCCGTTAACAAAGAAGTACTGCGCGACTGCGGCGCCTCTGGAATAGGTCGGCAAGCCCGCAAAGCCGGTCAGGTGAAGGCCCTCGCGTTCGGTGTCGAGCGCGATTGAGTTTTGCGCAAAGTCTGACCCCAGGATATCTTTAAGCCGCCCCTTGAGCGCGGATACCGGGTCACCCAGTTGCGCCTCTACTTCAAAGAGCGTTCGGATCTGACCGGCGCTCAAGTCTCGCAGTTCGAAGCGAACCCGCGGCTCTGCCATGGCGAGCCGTTTGACGACATCAGTTATCGCTTGCGCCTCAGCCCGATCGGTTCGCAGGAACTTGAGGCGCGCCGGCGTGGCATAAAACAGGTCGGTCAGTGTGACGATCGTGCCATCATTTGATGCCGCCGGTCGGACCGGACTGACTGCGCCGCCCGACACAGCAATCTCGGCCCCGTCCAACCCCTCAACTCGGCTCGATATCGTCAGGCGGCCTACCGCGCCCAATGATGGCAGTGCCTCGCCCCGAAACCCGAATGTGTGGATGTTCAGCAGATCGGAACCATCGATTTTCGACGTCGCATGCCGACTGAGGGCAAGAGGGAGATCGGACGGTGCAATACCACAGCCGTTATCGGTGACCCGGATCAGGGTCTTGCCGCCATCCGCCATATCGATGCCGATACGCGTTGCCCCTGCATCGATGGCATTCTCGACCAGTTCCTTTACAGCCGAGGCCGGGCGCTCAACCACCTCACCCGCCGCGATCCGGTTGATCGCGCTTTCGTCAAGCTGACGGATAACGGGGCGACTATCGCCTATATTGGGGTTTGGAGCGGCCATACATCGAAATCTAGCATGATCAACAACGATTCTGCCAGAAGTGATCGCCGCCTATTGCTGGCGCATCGCCGCTTGGTACCAGGCAACGATCTGCGCCCGTTCGCCAGGCTCCATATAGCTCAGATTGGCCGGGGGCATCGCGTGGCTGAGCCCAGCCTGCAGATATATGTCCCGGGCGCTGCGGACGATATCGGCCTCGGTCTCAAGTACCACACCCTTGGGCGCCCATAGCAGTCCGTCCCAGGCTGGTTCGGCAGCGTGGCACATGCTGCACCGGCCAAGGACAATGGCGTGGACCGTTTCGAAACCATCGGCTGAGGTGAACTTGCTCCCGCCCGCAACATTTTGGTTTTGGTCTTGTGCCATAGGTGCCGTGCTCAGCCACATGATCGCAATAAAAATCAGGGCAGTCGCCGCCCATGTCCAATGCGGATGGCCCTTGCGGGCGTGCACGGTGTTGAACCAGTGCCGGATCGTCACCCCCATCAGAAAGACAAGGCTGGCAATCAGCCACGCATAATCCGTTCCGAATGACAGCGGATAGTGATTGCTGAGCATCAGGAAGATGACGGGCAACGTAAGATAGTTGTTATGCGTCGAGCGCTGTTTGGCGATTTTGCCGTACTTGGCATCTGGTGTTCGCCCGGCAACCAGATCGGCGACGACAATCCGCTGGTTCGGAATAATGATGTGAGCCACGTTCGCCGTCATGATCGTCGCGGTGAAAGCGCCGAGATGGAGAAGCGCGCCGCGACCGGTGAAAACGGAAGAATAGAAATAGGCCATCGCGACGAGAACCGCGAACAGGATGATCATCAGCGTGGTGCTGTCCTCGCCCAGAGGGCTTTTGCACAGCTGATCGTAGAGTACCCACCCCAGAGCCAAAGACAGGATGGAGATCCCGATCGCCTGCCATCGGGCTAGGTCCAGAACCTCGGGGTCGATGAGATAGAATTCCGCGCCGAGATAGTAGACCAAGACGAGCAAGGCAAAGCCGCTGAGCCAGGTCGCATAACTTTCCCATTTGAACCAGACAAGATCGTCCGGCATCTGTTCGGGGGCGATCAGGTATTTCTGAATGTGGTAAAATCCGCCGCCATGCACCTGCCATTGCTCGCCATCTGCACCAGAGGTCAGTGCGCGGTCGCGCTGCAGGCCAAGATCGAGCGCGATGAAATAGAATGACGACCCTATCCAGGCGATCCCGGTGATGACGTGCAGCCACCGGACGGCAAACTCAATCCACGCGCCAAAGGCGGCCAGGTCGTACATGATCGGCGTCCCCTTTTTGGGTCACGCTATCGCTGCGCCGAACCGAGGAAAAGGTGATATGCGGACGCAACCAACCCTGTCGGCGGCTTATGCTTTGACTTTGAACAATACCGTCAGGCCGCTTGCAGACCAGCCTCGAGACCGCTCAGCACCCGCGTAATCTCATCCTCGGTGATGATGAGCGGTGGCGACATCATGATGTTGTTCATACCCAGCCGAACCATGACACCGGCCTCATAGGCCGCCTTGTGGATCCTCTTCATCGTGTCCATGTCCATCGGCGTCTTGGTAGACCGATCAGAAACGATCTCGACCCCCGTCATCAGGCCGTGGCCGCCGCGGACATCGCCGACGATGTCAAAGCGATCGGCAAGCGCCTTCACCCCTTCATAGAGTTGTGTGCCTCGAGCAGCGGCATTGGTCTTGGTATCCAGACGAAGCGTTTCTTCGAGGCAGGCCACCACGGCCGCCGAACCCACCGGATGTGCAGAGTATGTATAGCCATGGAATATGGCCGCATCAGGCCCCGCCGTCTCGAAGACTTCGGCGACCGCGTCGCTGACCAGCGCAGCGCCAACCGGGAAATAGGCAGAGGTGATGCCCTTGGCGCAGCACATCATATCCGGCTTCACGCCCCAATGACGCGATCCTGACCAATCGCCCGTGCGACCAAAGCCCGTAATGACTTCGTCAGCAATGAGCAGGATGCCATGGCGGTCACAGATCTCGCGCAACAGCCCCATCAGGCTTGCATCGGGCACGATTACCCCACCGGCTCCCTGGATGGGTTCCATGATGAAGGCGGCGATCGAACCAGCGCCCTGAAACGCGACCTCATCCTCCATCGCCTGCGCGATGAGCTGGGCGAGCTTTGCGGGGTCAGTTTCGTTGAAAGGATTGCGATAGGTATAGGGGCTTGGCAGGTGGAAACACCCTGGCATCAGCGGTTCGTAGTTCACGCGGAACCGGTTGTTCCCATTCACCGATGCGCCGCCAAAATGGGTGCCGTGATACCCTTTCTTAAGGCTCAGGAATTTGGTGCGTCCTGGCTCGCCCCGCAAGCGGTGATACTGCCGGGCGAGCCGCAGGCAGGTCTCAACGCTATCAGATCCGCCAGAGGTAAAAAACACGCGGGCCATGCCGTCTTCGGCAAAGAACTCGCGAACCGCATAAGACGCCTCGATCGCCATCGGGTTGGTTGTGCCTGCAAAGGCGGAGTAATACGGCAGATCATAAAGCTGGCGGGCAATCGCCTCTTTCACTGCCTCGTTGGAATAACCCAGATTTGCGCACCATAGGCCGCCAACCGCATCAATGGTTTGGTGCCCGTCGATATCCTCGATGGTCGACCCTTCCGCCTTGGTGATGATGGTTGGGGCATGCTCGATCGCCTCGCCCGGGTGACCCATCGGGTGCCACAGGTGCTTGGCGTTGTTTGCGCGCAGAAAGTTGTCGTCTTTCATCGTGGCCTCCGATCGTTTCCGTCAGGAGGCCACGAATTGATGGAACAGGCAAGCCGCCTTGATCAGACTTCTTCGGGAAGAATGAGGTTCAACGCGATGGCCAGAATTGCCGTCGGCGCCACTGCCGACGTCATTAACGTTTTCCATACGCCCGGAACATACTGCACCGCTGTCGGAACAAGGTTCAGGCCCAGACCAACGGCAAGCGAAACAGCTATGATGACCATGTTCCGCCGGTTCAGTGTCACCTCGCTCAGCATGTTGAGACCGGCAGCGGCGACCATGCCGAACATGACGATCACACCGCCCCCTAGAACCGGCAGCGGCATCGATGCGATAATCGCCCCGACCTTGGGAACTAGGCCGCACAGGATCAGGAACAGGGCCCCGATTGTGACGACATGCCGGCTCATGATCCCGGTCATGCCGACGATGCCAACGTTCTGGCTGAATGATGTGTTGGGCAGCCCGCCAAAGACGCCTGCGACGGCCGTTCCAAGCCCGTCAGCATAGGTGGCGCCAGCTATTTCACGATCTGTCGCTTGGCGACCCGCGCCTGCTTTGGCCGTCGCCGACGCGTCGCCAACCGTCTCGATCGCCGAGACGATGCTGACGAGTGTAACGGCAAAGACGGCGCCCAAGCTGAACTCGAACCCGTATGGCAGTGGCTGGATCGACGTGAACCACGCCGCGTTCGCGACAGGTGCAAAGCTGACCATGCCAAAGGCGAAAGCAACGACGTAGCCGACAACCAGACCAATCAGGATCGCGGCGTTACTGGCAATGCCCTTGGTGTAGAACTTGAAGGCCAGCGCCACGATGACGACCGAAAGCGCCACGGTCCAGTGCATCAGGGAGCCAAAGCTTTCGGCCTCCATCTGGAATTTGGCGGCGCCACCGGCAGCATATTTGATCGCGACCGGGATCAGATAAAGCCCGATGGCCAGGATCACGAGGCCCGTCACCAACGGCGGGAAAAGCCACCGCAGATGCTGGATGACAGCGCCGAGACAGAAGTGGATGACGCCGCCGATGATGCACGCGCTCAGCGCCACGCCAAGGCCCTGAGTCGCCGCGATACCGGCAAGGACCCCGACAAAGGCAAAGCTGGTGCCCTGCATAATCGGCAAACGCGCGCCAACAGGACCCAGCCCGATGGTCTGGAACAGTGTGGCGACCCCCGCGAACAGCATCGCCATCTGGATCAGATAGACTTGCTCGGGCCCACCAAAGGCGAGCCCCGCGGCCCCCGCCACAATGATCGACGGCGTAACGTTCGACGCGAACATCGCGAGCACGTGTTGCAGCCCCAAAGGCACTGCCTGCTCTAAGGGTGGCGTCAGATTAGGATCGGAATAGGTCGAGCTTGCCGAGATTTCTGTCATGTTTTCAGTCCCTGTTACGCCGTCTTTCTGCGGCTGGCGGGGACTATGGGACCACTAAATATGGCGGATCAAGAAAAAACTCATCGAGATTTGGCGATGTTCCGATCCGATCGACCACTGCAAACAAACCGGGCAGATGCAGCGGGGTGAGCACACCGTGCCACGTTCCGCGATGAAAATTAACGCCCTGACCCGGTGCCGTCAGAAACGCCACTGGCTCGCCCGGACGCCCATCCTGATCTGGCGCAACGGTAACAAGGAAGGGGTTTTGAGTCATCGGAATGAATGCCTGGCTGCCTTCGGGATGCCGCTCAAGCAGGTCGAGCTCATATGGCAGCGCTCGCACCTCTGCATCAAAGACGCTGATCCCGGGTGAACCGCCCGGAAACTCCAATCGGGCGCGGTCGTGATACCGCCCGCATTTGCCCGCGTTGATGATTTTGTCAGGGCTGCCGACCGCTTCGATCACGTCCCCGTACGGCGCAAACGCTTCGGCCGTCAGTTTCTGGCAGCTGATCTCTCTCATAGCGGAACATGCCGATTGACGTCTTTGTAGAGCAGATATCGAAAGGGTTCGTCCCCGGTGGCAATGCAAGCCTGCGGGCAAAATGCGCGCAGCCACATAAAGTCACCGGGGCCCACGTCGACCCAATCCTTGTTCAACAGGTACCGCGCCGTTCCCTGCAGCACATATAGACCGTGCTCCATCACATGCGTTTCGGCAAAGGGGATGCGCCCACCCGGCTCGAAGCTCACGATGTTGACATGCATGTCGTGGCGCAAATCGAAGGGATCAACAAAACGCTGTGTCGCCCAAACCCCATTGGCCTTCGGCATCGAAACACGGGGGATTTCGGTTTCATGGACAACCAGTGCATCCGGAACACCAAGCCCGTTGGCCTGGACATACCGCTTTCGTATCCAATGCACGCCGCTGACCTGTTCATGCCGGTTCCAGAGGGACCAAACCGCCCCCGGCGGGATGTAGGCATAGCTGCCCGGCTTCAGGTCATACGAGTCACGACCCAACTGAAGGCGCGGATAGCCTTGCGCGACGAACAGGGCCGCCTCTGCGTCGCCATCCGGTTCCGGGGTATCGCTTCCACCTTCTGGGGCGAGTTCAATAGCATATTGAGCAAAGGTTTCGGCGAAACCGCTGAGCGGGCGGGCAAGGATCCAGGCACGGGTCCCGGTCCAGCCTGGCAGAAAACTCGTGACGATATCCCGCTGCGTCTTCGCAGGCAGAACCGCATAGGCTTCGGTGAAAACAGCGGCGCCTTCTGGATTCTCATTCTGACCGGGCACCCCCCCTTGCGGAAACGAATAACTCACAGCAGAGCCTCCAGCCGTAAGCGGGCGATACGCTCGACCTGCGCACAGGCTTCGTCGAATTCAACATCGGAATCATTGCCCAGTCGGCGTTCGAAAGCGCGCAGGATGCCCGCCTTGTCATGATCCCGCACCGCGATGATGAAAGGAAAGCCGTGTTTGTCCTGATATGCAGCATTCAAGGCGGTGAACCGGTCCCGTTCCTCATCAGTCAGCGCATCAAGTCCCGCACTCGCCTGCTCGGACGCGCTATCGGCTGTCAGGCGTTTGGCAGCGGCCAGCTTTCCAGCCAGATCAGGATGGGCCTTGAGGACATCGAGCCGCTCATGCCGCGATCCGCGCCGGAAAGCGCGACAAAGGGCGCTGTGCAAACCGGCTGCGGTGTCATGCGCGGGTCCCAGCTCAAGCTCAAACGCCCGTTCTTCAATCCACTGGGAGTGTTCGAAAATACCCCCGAACTTCTCCATGAATTCATCGTGCGGCATCTCTGACGGGCGCAAGCGATCCTCGGGCGGATGCACGTGTCTCCAGTGTTCGGCGATATCATGGCGGCGCGCGCACCAGACCCCCTCGAACTCCTGAATGTAGTCGATGAACCGCCTCAGCGCCTGAATACGACCCGGACGGCCGATGAGACGACAATGCAGACCGATCGACATCATCTTTGCGCGGCCCGCGCGCCCCTCGGCATAAAGCGCATCGAACGTGTCGCGCAGATAGGCAAAGAACTGATCGCCCGCGTTGAAACCTTGCGGCGTTGCAAAGCGCATGTCGTTGCAATCAAGCGTGTAGGGTATGATCAGTTGATCGTGTTCACCGATCCGCTTCCAGTACGGCAAATCATCGTCGTAGGTGTCACTAATCCACGCAAATCCCCGTTCGGCCGCCAGCGCGATCGTGTTGATCGAACACCGGCCTGTGTACCAGCCGGTGGGCCGTTCCCCCGTCACCTCTGTGTGCAGGGCAATTGCAGCATCCATGTCGGCCGCTTCTTCGGCCTCAGAATGATCCTTGTAGTCGATCCACTTCAATCCGTGGCTTGCGATTTCCCAATTTGCTGCGCGCATCGCTTCGACCTGCTCGGGGCTGCGCGCCAGTGCGGTCGCTACGCCGTAAACCGTGACCGGCACCTGCCTTTCCTGAAACAATTGATGGATCCGCCAGAACCCGGCCCGCGCGCCGTAATCATAGATCGACTCCATGTTCCAATGGCGCTGCCCGGGCCACGGTTGCGCCCCTACGATTTCGGAAAGGAACGCCTCGGATGCCGCGTCACCGTGCAAAAGACAGTTTTCACCACCTTCTTCGTAGTTCAGGACGAATGAGACCGCGATGCGCGCACTATCAGGCCAAGCAGCATCGGGCGCGTCACCACCATAGCCGCGCATGTCTCTTGGGTAGCGTGCAGGGTCTTCGGTCATTATGATCCTGTCGAAAATGATCGCCGCCAATCTGCGGCACAGGATGGGGTGATGCAATGGCGGCTGGGTATCTAACGACACATGTTCTCGATACAGCGCGTGGTATGCCCGCAGAAGGGATCAAGATTGCGCTTTATCGGGTGTCTGGGAACTCGCACCGCAAGATCGCGGAGGCGGTGACCAACGCGGATGGCCGGACCGATGCACCCATCCTGCCCCAAGGCAAAATGAAAGCGGGCTACTACGAGGTGATCTTTTTCACAGGTCCCTATCTGGAGCAGGCCGGCCTTGCGACATCTGAACCCAAGTTCCTTGATCAGATCCCGATCCGTTTTGGGATAGACGACGAAGAGGCGCATTACCACGTGCCGCTGCTGCTTTCACCATTCGGCTATTCCACCTATCGCGGCAGCTAACCATTACGCTTCGGGCCGAACATCGCCGCGCCCGCCAGCAGGATACCTGAAACAGTCGCGATCATGCCTGCCGCGCTGACCGAGTCGGCGCCACCCAACCACAACGGACCGTAGCCTGCCAACACGTAGCCAATCACCGCAGCCGCCGTCGCGAAGACTACGGACCACGCAATCTGTACACCAAGCCGATTGGTCATCAGGCGCGCCGCAGCCGGCGGGCAGATGAACATCGCGATCACGATTATGGAACCCACAGCGTCAAACGCAGCGACCGCCGCCAACGCAGAGACGATCACCAGCGAAAACCCGAGTGCGACGGTGCGGATGCCTTGAGTCTGCGCAAATCCCTCGTCGAAGGTTGCGATTGAGAGGGGTCGCCAGAACACCGCGAGATATGCGGCGACGCCCAACAACGTGATGGCGAGGCGCGGCAGTTCAACGGGCAGCGCCGCGAGTGCCAAAGGATCAAGTACCGATCCCCAGCCATCGGCATCGATCCAGATCAGGCTCTCCAGATTGCCGAACAGCGCATGTTCCACGTCCAGATGAACGGAGGACGTATCGGACCTCTCAAGCAGCAGAACGCCCGCCGCGAACATCGTGGTGAAGACCACACCCATGGCAGCGCCCGCCTCGATCCGGCCGAGGCGTTTGACGGCCTCAATCGCAGCCACGGCCAAAACAGCGGCCGCCGCCGCGCCTATCACCATCGGCCCGGTCGTCACCACCCCGGTGATTAGGAAGGCCGCCACAATTCCTGGCAGCACCACGTGGCTGATCGCATCGCCGATAAGGGCCTGACTGCGCAGCAACAGAAAGTTGCCCGGAAGCGCGCAAGCAATGGCGACCAACACGCCAATCACCAACGGTACGAGGGACAGCGCGACGAATTCGGACCCCATCACTCGACCACCTTTGGGGCGCCGATCCGGGCATCGACGTCAGCGATCTGGTCTGCAGTCAGAACGCTCTCAATTGCGGTCAGACCGTCGTACCGGTCAGCCGCGGTCGCAAAGGCCAGATCGCCCCGCACAATATCCCAGCGTTTTTCATCAAGCAGGGCCTTCGCCGCTCGGCCCCGCCCATCATCTGTGGCAACGCCATCAGCGCGGACAAGTCCGGCTCTTTTCAGCAGCCGAAGCGTCATCGGCTCTAGGATCGGCTGCCCATGGGCGAGTGCCAAGAGACCCTGTCGGACATGAACGCGCCGCTGAAATCTCCGGTACCGCACCAGAGAGGACAGCACCCCGCGCGATGGCGAAAGCAGAAGCGACACGACAAAAAGGGCAAAGCTGACCAGCACTATGATCGGGCCAGTGGGCAGATTGGGCGCCGTCGCAGAAATCGCGGCGCCCACATATCCCGCGGCACCGCCCATCAGGCACGAGATGATAACCACATGATCGACCCGCTCTGACCAAAAGCGGGCGGTCACAGGCGGGATGATGAGCATTGCCACGATCAGGATCAGCCCGACAGTTTTCAACCCCACCACCGTGATGCAGAGCACGATGCCCATGGTGGCAAGGTCGATCCGATTAAGGTCGTGCCCAGTGGCCTGTGCAAATCCCGGATCGAATGCCGCCAGCGTCAGCGGCCTTCGGAGAATGAGCACCAAGACAAGGGTCAATGCAGCACTCACAGCAAGCAGTGTCGCTTCGCCGCTCAGCATGCCGGCGGTCGAGCCCAGCAAGAAGCCTTCGAGCCCCGCCTGTTGGCCAACGGACAGGGTTTGAATGGCGGTCAGCAGAACGACACCAAACCCAAAAAAGACCGATAAGACGGCACCTATGGCGGCATCCTCACCCAGCCGGGTGCTGCGCGTCAGCCATTGAACGGCAAGCAGGCCCAAGGCTGCCGAAAGCATTGCCCCCAACAAAAGACCTGGCAAGCCACGACCGTCCCCGCCCAGCAGGGTCATGACAAGGAATGCCAGCCCAATACCGGGAAGTGTCGCATGCGAGATCGCGTCAGACACCAGCGCCCGTTTTCTGAGGAAAAGAAACGTCCCACCAAGCCCCGCCGCCATGCCAAGCAGCATCGCACCGATTGTCACGAGGGTCGCGTTGTACCCAAGCTGCAGCAAAAGCGCGTCGGCCAGCATGTTAGACTGCCGCTAGGTTCGGGTCCGCTTTTGCCGTTGCCAACCGCCCGCCATAGGTCCGTTCGAGGTTGGTCTCGTTGAAAACAGTGTCCACGGGTCCATGCGCAATGGCTGTGACGTTGAGTAGGAACACGTCGTCAAAGTAATCGGCAACGGTCGCCAGATCATGATGCACGGCCACAACCGTGCGCCCTTCGTCGCGCAGTTCTTTGAGGACGTTGATGATGGCCTTTTCCGTGGCCGCATCGACCCCTGCGAACGGTTCGTCGAGCAGATAGATGTCGGCGTTCTGGGCCAGCGCGCGAGCCAGAAAGACGCGCTGCTGCTGGCCGCCGGACAATTGGCCGATCTGACGTTCGGCAAAATCTTCCATGCCGACCCGCGCCAGGCACTGCATCGCTGCGTCCCGGTGTTTCTGACGAACCCGGCCCAGCAGGCCGAGCTGCCGATAGAACCCCATCAGCACCACATCGATGACCCGCGTCGGGAAATCCCAATCGACGCTGGCACGCTGCGGTACATAGGCGATCCGGTCGAGCATCTTCGGCAGCGGCGCCCCGAAAACGCTGACTTTGCCCGATAGCGGCTTCAGGATACCAAGCACGGCCTTCAGCAGCGTCGACTTACCCGCCCCGTTCGGGCCTACAATTGCGGTCATTGCGCCGGCACGAATGGCAAGATCGATGGAAAAGACCGCTGGCTGCGCGGCGTATGTGACCGTCAGCCCCTGGATCAGCAGCGGGTATTCCGAGGTCGGAGACGCATTTTTCTCGGGTTGTACCAGTTCAAGCATCGTCTCAGCTTCCCAACTTGCCCAGTCGGCCTGCCGCCGGGACATCGGCGCCAAGTGCGGCTGCGATCGTGGTAACGTTGTGGTCGATCATGCCCAGCCACGTTCCTTCGTAGGTGCCTTCCCGGCCCATTGCGTCACTGTACAACGACCCGCCAAGACGAACGGCGTGGCCCTTAGCGGCGGCTCCTTCGATCAATGCGCGGACGTTGCGATCGGATACCGAGCTTTCGGTAAAGACGGCGGGCACCTGTCGCTCAGCAAGAAGATCGACAAGGGTGATGATGCGGTTCAGACCGGCCTCACTCTCGGTCGAGATGCCTTGAATACCCTCGACGGAAAAACCGTACGCTTCGCCGAAATAGCCGAAAGCATCGTGGGCAGTCACAAGAACACGCCGTTCTTCCGGTACTCGGGAAAGCACGTCGCGCGCGTACTCATCAAGTGTAAGCGCATCTTTGCGGAAGGTATCCGCGTTGGCGAGGAACTGATCCGCCAGATCCGGGCGCAAAAGGCCGAGTTCGTTGGCAACAACGTCGGCACAATCCGCCCAAATGGTCGGATCCATCCAGATATGTGGATCATAGCGGCCCGCATAGTCGGCATGAGCGATCAGTTTGTCGGTTGAAACGCGGTCAGCTGCAGGCACCACCGGTACACGGCGCGACAGTTGCTCAAAAAAGTGCTCCATCTGCGCCTCGAGGTACAGACCGTGCCAGAACACGGCATCGGCACGGGTCATGGCAACGATATCGCTGCGGGTCTGCCGATATGCGTGCGGATCGACCCCCGGCCCCATCAGCCCACGGACGGTCACGGCTTCGCCGCCAATAGATCTCACAAGATCTGCGATCATGCTGGTCGTCGCAACGATGTTGAGTGGTCGCGCTGCACTGACGTGCATCGGAGCAAGACCCAGAGCGGCAACACCGGTTGCCAAGAAGGTGCGGCGGTTAAGCATCAAGAATCCCTCTTTCCTGAAAATAAATATGAGAAGCATTCGCAAAAAGTCAATAGTTGCGAACCGCTCGCAACTTAGAAAAGGGCGCACTTGCCTTCATCTTGGGCGCATGCGACGAACGGGAAAAGAGACAGCGGAAAAGGTGCCTCCGATGCTCGCTGCGAAATCAAAATCTGCTACGTCGCTGCCACTGGTCACTGAGCAAAGAAACGCGGGAATTGCGCTCGACCTCGATCTGGTCAGGGCCGTGCAGGCGAACACTTCTGCGATCGAACGGCGCTGCAAAACCTTGCCGGGGCGGCGGTCGATCAAGAAAGAGTACCAGGCCGCCTGGCTCTTGCGGGCGATCACATGCATCGACCTGACAACCCTGTCTGGCGACGACACGAAGGCGCGCGTGCGCCGGCTATGCGCCAAGGCCCGTCAACCCGTCCGCGCTGATCTGCTCAATGCCCTAGGCGTCGGCCCTGTCACCGTGGGAGCGGTCTGCGTCTATCACGAGATGATCACGCCTGCGGTCGAGGCCCTCGCCGGTTCAGGTATTCCGGTCGCTGCCGTGTCGACCGGATTTCCAGCGGGTTTGTCGCCGTTCCATCTGCGGATCAAGGAAATCGAAGAAAGCGTGGCTGCGGGGGCCAAGGAAATCGACATCGTGATCTCACGCCGTCATGTGCTCGAAGGGAACTGGCAGGCGCTTTATTCCGAGATGAAGACGATGCGCGAGGCTTGTGGCGACGCCCATGTCAAAGCCATCCTCGCCACAGGTGAGTTGGGTACGCTGCGCAATGTCGCCCGCGCCTCACTTGTCTGCATGATGGCCGGGGCGGATTTCATCAAGACATCGACCGGTAAGGAAAGCATAAACGCGACGCTGCCCGTGTCGCTCGTCATGATCCGCGCGATCAGACAATATCAAACGCTCACGGGATATCGGGTCGGCTACAAACCGGCGGGTGGGATCTCAAAAGCCAAGGACGCGCTCGTTTACCTGTCGCTGATGAAGGACGAGCTTGGCGACCGCTGGCTGCAGCCGGATCTGTTTCGCTTCGGCGCATCCAGCCTTCTGGGTGATATCGAAAGGCAACTAGAACACCATGTGACGGGCGCCTACTCAGCTGGCTACCGGCACGCAATGGGATAGAAACATGACCGTCAAAGAAGTCTTCGAAACGATGGAATATGGCCCGGCCCCGGAAAGCGATGCCGAGGCGGTGGAATGGCTCAAGAGCCACGGCGCGAAATTTGGGCACTTCATTGACGGGACGTTCACGAAGCCCTCGAAAGGCTTCGAGAGCCGCAATCCGGCTAGCGGCAAGACGCTGGCGAAGATCAGTCAGGCGACACAGAAAGACGTCGACGCCGCCGTCAAGGCCGCCCGCAAGGCCCAACCGGTTTGGGAAAAGCTGGGCGGCCATGGCCGCGCGCGGTATCTCTATGCGCTGGCACGGCTCTTGCAAAGGCACAGCCGCCTTTTCGCGGTCCTTGAAACGCTCGACAACGGCAAGCCGATCCGGGAAAGCCGCGATATCGATATCCCGCTTGCCCAGCGGCATTTCTATTATCACGCAGGCATGGCGCAGCTGATGGAAGCCGAACTGCCTGATTGCGCGCCCTTGGGCGTTTGCGGCCAGATCATTCCATGGAACTTCCCGCTGCTGATGCTGGCATGGAAGATCGCACCGGCCCTTGCCATGGGCAACACCGTCGTTCTGAAACCGGCGGAATACACATCGCTCACCGCCTTGCTTTTCGCCGAGATCTGCCTGCAGGCCGGGTTGCCGAAAGGTGTCGTTAACATCGTGACCGGTGACGGCGCGATTGGCGAGATGATCGTTAACGCGGACGTAGACAAGATCGCGTTCACCGGCTCTACCTCGGTTGGTCGCCGCATTCGCGAAGCAACCGCCGGGACGGGCAAGGCACTGACCTTGGAGCTGGGCGGCAAATCCCCCTACATCGTGTTCGATGACGCCGATCTTGATTCAGCGATCGAGGGGCTGGTTGATGCAATCTGGTTCAATCAGGGTCAGGTCTGCTGCGCCGGGTCGCGCCTGCTGGTGCATGAGCCCGTGGCCGAGACGTTCTATGAGCGCCTGCGCGCCCGCATGGACACGCTTCGCATCGGCGACCCGCTGGATAAATGTATCGATGTCGGCGCAATCGTTGATCCAGTTCAGTTGGACGCGATCACCAAGATGGTTGACGGCAACCCGGACGGTGAGAGGCATCAGAGCAAAGCCGCCCTCCCCGCTCAGGGCTGTTTCTATCCGCCGACGCTGATCACCGGCCTCGATACGGCCAACCCGCTGATGCAGGAAGAGATCTTTGGCCCCGTTCTTGTCTCGACGACCTTCCGCACCCCGTCTGAAGCCGTCGCGCTTGCAAACAATACGCGATACGGCCTCGCCGCGACACTATGGACCGAGAACGTCAATCTGGCCCTTGATGTAGCGCCGAAACTTGCGGCTGGCGTCGTCTGGGTGAATGGGACAAATATGTTCGACGCGGCAGCGGGTTTCGGCGGCGTCCGCGAAAGCGGCTTTGGACGCGAAGGCGGTTGGGAAGGCTTGCGGGCCTACACCAAGCCAAAGGGAAAACCAAAGACGCTGAAACCAATCGCACCTGTCACTGGCGATGCCGGCCCGACGGATCCGTTGGACCGGACCGCAAAGCTCTACATTGGTGGCAAGCAAGCCAGGCCCGATGGTGGCTATTCCCAGTCGGTCTATGGCAAGTCCGGCGCCCTGCTTGGTCAGGTGGGCATCGCGAACCGAAAGGATCTCAGAAACGCGGTCGAGGCAGCGCATGCGGCCAAGGGGTGGTCAGCGACCACGGGCCATCTGCGCGCTCAGATCCTGTATTTCGTAGCCGAGAACCTTTCGGCCCGTTCGGATGAGTTCGCCGGGCGGATTGACGCGATGCAAGGCGGCAAGAGCGGTGCGGACGAAGTCGAACGAACCATCCAGCGGCTGTTCACCTATGCCGCATGGGCCGACAAGTACGACGGCCATGCCAAGGGCGTGCCAATCCGCGGCGTGGCGCTGGCGATGCACGAACCTGTCGGCGTCATCGCCGCCTTGTGCCCCGATACGGCACCCTTACTGGGTCTCGTATCACTCATGGCCCCGGCCATCGCCATGGGCAACCGGATCATCCTGTCGGCGTCCGCGCCCTTCCCGCTCGCGGCTACGGATTTCTATCAGATCCTCGAAACGTCCGATGTACCAGCGGGCGTGGTCAACATCCTGACCGGGCCACATTCCGATGTCGCCAGCCATATTGCCAAGCACAACGACATCGACGCCGTTTGGTCCTTTTCGGGCCAAGCACTGTCAAAGGACATCGAAGCTGGTGCGGCCGGGAACCTCAAGCGGACTTGGGCCAACAACGGCTTTGGGCGCGACTGGATGGGATCAGATGGCGAAGGCCGCGCCTTCCTCGAAGCGTCGACCGAGATCAAGACTGTCTGGATACCCTACGGCGAATAATCAGTGACCTGCACTTTCCATTTTGCGGCTCGCAAGGACGTCCTCTAGCCAACCGAGTTTCATCTCGGGCACGGAACTGAGCAGCAGATCGGTGTAGTCGTCGAAGGGCGGGCTCAGCACTTCGGTCTTTGTGCCGTAACGAACGACCTCACCCTGATACATCACCGCGATGCTGTCCGCGATGGCCTTCACCGTGGCAAGGTCATGGGTGATGAAGAGGTAGGCCACATCCTCGATCCGCTGGAGTTCCAGCAGCAACTTCAAAATGCCATCGGCGACAAGCGGATCGAGGGCCGAGGTGACCTCGTCACAGATGATCAACTTCGGCTTGGCAGCAAGTGCTCTGGCGATGCAGACCCGTTGCTTTTGCCCCCCGGAAAGCTCCGCAGGATAGCGGTCGATAAAGCCCTCGCCCATCTCGATCTCATCCAGCAATTCGACGACGCGCTTGCGCTTTTCCGCCCCCTTCAGGCCAAAGTAGAATTCAATGGGGCGTCCGATAATCGTGCCAACCGTCTGGCGCGGGTTCATCGCGACATCTGCCATCTGGTACACCATCTGCAGCTCGCGCAGATCGTCGATCGAACGCGACGCCAAATCCGGGGTCAGCTTCCGATCTGCAAAGGTGATCGTCCCTGCGGACGGTGGCAAAAGACCGGTAATGACCCGGGCAAGTGTCGATTTGCCCGATCCGCTTTCGCCAACCACTGCGAGCGTTTGACCCGCTGAGATTTCGACATTCACATCCCGAAGGACGTCAAACCCCGTCCCTTTGTAGCGCGCGGTGATGTTGCTGACCAGCAGGACCGGATCATTCGATGGCTGTTTTTCCTCATGGGTGATCTGGCGCACGGAAACGAGCGCGCGGGTGTATTCCTCATGCGGATTGTTGATGATCTGATCCGTGGGCCCGTACTCGACCATGTTGCCGTGCCGCAGAACCATGATGTCATCACTCACCTGGGCAACAACAGCCAGATCGTGGGTGATGTAAAGGGCGGCGACGCCGGTGTCGTGGATCGCTTCCTTGATGGCAGCCAGAACGTCGATCTGGGTCGTCACATCCAGCGCGGTCGTCGGTTCGTCAAATACGACGAGATCAGGTTCTGGGCACAGGGCAAGCGCGGTCATGCAGCGCTGAAGCTGCCCGCCGGACACCTGGTGAGGATAGCGGTTTCCGATGTTGTCGGGATCCGGCAGGCCGAGCTTGCGGAAAAGCTCGATCGCCCTTGTCTCTGCCTCGCGCTTCGAGAACTTGCCTTGGCTTATGGCCGCCTCGGTCACCTGCTCCATGATCTTTTTTGCCGGGTTGAACGACGCCGCGGCAGACTGCGAGACATAGGTGACCTCACCCCCCCGCAGCTTTCGGACATCCCGGGTGCCAGAGCGCAGGATGTCCCGGCCATTCACCCAAACCTCGCCGCCCGTGATCGTCACACCACCCCGGCCATAGGCCATGGTGGCAAGGCCGATGGTCGACTTTCCTGCGCCGGATTCGCCGATCAGGCCCAGTACTTTGCCCTTCTCGACCGAGAAACTCACCCCGTGAACAATCTCGATGTCCTTGGGCGGCTCGCCGGGTGGGTAAACAGTGGCACCAATCTTGAGATCTTTGGCTTCGACAAGGCTCATCCACGCCCCCCTTTCAGCGACGTGGTCCGGTTGAGGATCCAATCCGCCACCAGGTTAACCGAGATCGCGAGAGTCGCGATCGCAATGGCCGGAATGATCGCAGCCGGGATGCCATAGACGATCCCTTCGGCGTTTTCCTTCACGATGCCACCCCAATCCGCTTGCGGCGGCTGAACACCCAAACCCAGGAAGCTGAGGGTTGAGATAAACAAGACCATAAAGATGAACCGCAGCCCCATTTCGGCGATCAGCGGTGACAGCGCATTGGGCAGGATCTCTCGGAAGATGATCCAGCCAAGTTTCTCTCCCCGCAGTCTTGCCGCCTCGACGTAGTCCATCACCGAGATGTCGACAGCGACGGCGCGGGCCAGCCTGTAGACTCGCGTCGCATCAAGCAGGCCCATTACGAGGATCAGCACAAACACCGTGACCGGCATGACCGACAGCACCACCAGCGCGAAGATCAGTGATGGGATAGACATCATCAGATCGACAAAGCGCGAAAGCGCCTGATCAACCCACCCGCCCAGAACAGCAGCAGCGAACCCAAGCACCGAGCCTGTCGTGAAGGACAGTAGCGTTGCGACGGTGGCAATAAAGATCGTCGTACGCCCGCCATAGATCATCCGGCTAAGCAGGTCGCGGCCGATCGTGTCGGTACCGAGAATATGTTCGGCGCTGCGCGGCTCCCACACATCCCCGACCACTTCGGCCATCCCGTAAGGTGCCAAGAGCGGTGCAAGAATGGCCATCAGGAAATACAGCGCCGTAAAGAACAGGCCTATCATGGCCGAGATCGGGATATTCCTCATTTCGGATGCCTCAGACGCGGGTTGGAGAGGATCGAAACGATATCGGCCACCATGTTCAGACCGATATAGACGGCGGCAAAGATCAGACCGCAGGCCTGAACGACCGGAAGGTCCCGCTTGCTGACGTGATCAACCAGGTATTGCCCCATGCCCGGATAGACAAAGACGACCTCGACCACCACGACCCCGACAACCAGATAAGCGAGGTTCAGCATCACCACGTTGACGACGGGTGCGACCGCGTTTGGAAAGGCATGTCGCCAGATCACGTTGAACGACGACAGGCCCTTCAGCTCGGCCGTCTCGATGTAGGCAGATTGCATGACGTTCAGGATCGCTGCGCGCGTCATCCGCATCATGTGCGCCAAGACGACCAGGGTGAGTACTGCGACGGGCAACGCGATGGATTGAAGTTTCTGGCCCAGTGACATCGACGGCGAAATCATCGCTAGCGACGGGGCCCAGCCAAGCTGAACGGCGAAAAAGAACATCAGCACATAGCCGATCAGGAATTCGGGGATCGAAATCGACGCGAGCGTGACGCCGGATATCAGCTTGTCCGGCCACCGGTCTTTATAGCGGACAGCCAGCAGCCCAAGCAGAATGGCAAGCGGTACGGCGATGATGGCCGCCCAGAAGGCAAGGAAGAGCGTGTTCATCATCCGACCACCAAGCGTCGAGGCGATATCCTGGCCGCTTGAAAGTGCGGTTCCCAGATCGCCAGTCAGCACGCCGCCGAGCCAATCGAAATAACGTGTGAGCGGGGGATCGTTCAGACCCATCTCGGCGCGGAGGTTGGCCAGCGCCTCGGGTGTCGCCGATTGCCCCAGAATGGATTGCGCAACATCACCCGGAAGAATCTGCGTTCCTGCGAAGATCAGGATGGACACAAGAAACAAAAGAAGCAGGCCCAGCGCGATGCGCTGGACCAATAGCCTTGCAATGGGGCCCATATCAGGCGGTGACCCACATCTTGAGCGGTGCGTAGCTGTTCATTAGGGCAAAGCCCTTCGCGTCTTCGACCCAACCGGCGAGCCGATCCGAGGTCGCATCGACGAAGTCGTTGAACATCGGGCAGATCAGGCCGCCCTCGTCGCGCAGAATGGTCGACATGTCCGCGTACATCTGCGTCCGCTTCGCGCCATCCAGTTCAGCCCGCGCCGCGATGAGCATCTGGTCAAACTGTTCGTTGAAGAAACGGGTGTCGTTCCAGTCTGCTGTCGACAAGTAGGCCGTGGTGAACATCTGGTCCTGCGTCGGACGGCCGCCCCAATAACTGGTGCAGAACGGCTGATTGTTCCAGACCTCTGACCAATAGCCGTCATTGGGCTCGCGCTTGATCTCGAGGTTGATGCCAGCAGCCTGACAGGATTGCTGGAACAAGGCCGAAGCGTCCGGCGCACCGGGGAATGAGTTTTCGGACGTGCGCAGCAGGATCGGCCCGTCATAGCCCGACTTTTCCATGTGGAACTTGGCCTTGTCAGGGTCGTATTCCCGTTGCTCAAACTCGGTATAGAACGGGTACGAGCTGTTGATCGGTGTGTCGTTACCGACCGAGCCATAGCCCGACAGGATCTTGTCGACCATTTCCTGACGGTTGATGCCGTATTTCAGCGCGAGGCGCACATCGTTGTTGTCGAACGGCGCCGTGTTGCAGTGCATGATAAAGACGTAGTGGCCGGGGCCGCTAGCCGAATGCACATTGATCCCGGGGGCACGACCGACCAGACCAGCCGTGCGTGGCGGCACGCGGTCGATCATATCGACCTGACCCGATTGCAGCGCCGCAACGCGCGCGGTGTTGTCGTTGATGACCGTTAGTTCAATGGTATCGGCATGGCCGAGATCACCCCAATAGTTGGGGTTCTTCTCCGCGACAAAGCGGACACCCATCTCGACCTCTTTCAGGACGTAGGGGCCAGTGCCGATGGCCGCGGCCGGGTCATCCTTGCCGCCATTTGGCTGAACGATGAGATGGTAGTCAGCCATGAGGTATGGCAGGTCAGCGTTCGGCCCATCCAGTTCGACCACCACGTTCTGACCATCTACGCTGACGTTCTTGACGCCGCGCATAATACCCAGCGCACCCGACTGGCTTTCCTCGCCCGAATGCCGTTCCAGCGAAGCCGCCACATCTTCGGCCGTGACCGTCTTGCCATTCGAGAACATGATGCCGGACCGGATCTTGAACGTCCAAACCCGCGCATCTGCCGATGCCTCAAAGCTCTCGGCCACCTTGCCCTGAAGACCGCCGTCATCGGAAAGTTCGACCAGCGGCTCGCCCCAAAGACGGATGAGCATCAAGGCCACCTGGTTTGTTGCAAGAGCGGGGTCGAGGCTGTCGGTCGAGCTACCACCCTGCAGACCCATCCTGAGGGTGCCGCCTTTTTGCGGCCCTGCGGCCCGAACGGCCGATGCAAGGATCGAGTTTGCCGTTGCTGCTGTCAGGCCAAGCGCTGCGGCCCGGCCCACGAATTCGCGACGCGTCATCAGGCCGCGCGCCACCTGGCGCGTGAAGAAATCGAGTTGTTTTTTCATTTGGGTCTCCCGGTTGGTTGCCGTGCGTCTTGCGCGCACGTTGCTGACAATTCCTGTCCGAGCGTACGGATTTGAAGGCGTCCCGCAAGGTCTAATCCTCGGACGTGCCCGCGGGCGGTCAGATAAAGTCCCGCTGAATGGTTTCTGAAATCTCCTTTGAAAATATCGGCTTATCGTCTTCAAAGGCTTCCAGTCTCGCCCGCAGATAGAAGTTTTCGGCATCGGACGTCATTTCGGATGTCGTCTCGGTCCGCATACGGATCCCATCGCGTTCGACTTCCTCGGTCCAGTGACAGGACCCCTTGGCTGACAACGGATCGTCGGGATGAATTGACCATTGTTCGCGCGCTACCGCCCCGCTGATCAGGCCGTGCTCGAGGTCCTGAACCTTGCCGAAATCGTCTTCGATAATCAGGGTAACCGAGCCGGTCGTGTGATCGGTTTCGGTTCGCCTAAAGTGTGCAGGCGCACGCAATTGGTTCACCTTCCAAGGCTCGGCGCTTTCCGGCAGGGGAAAGGTACAGACACCGCTCTGCCTGACCTGCGGGATATCGGCTGACCCACCGGTCAGCGTGACTGTCGCGGCACAGGGCGCGGGCCAGACGAGTGGCCAATAGCTGGTCGAAACTGCGAGCCGCAGGCGGTGCCCCGCCGGAACACGATAGGCGATGTGATCGAGCGCGAGTGTCACAGTCTGGCTGACATCTGGTTCCACGGCTTTCGGATCAGCCGACCCGTTGCGATGGCTCAGGTTCAGCACTCCATAGGTGATCCGGGTCGACGCGCCATCGGGGTGGACATGACAAAGGCGAACGGCGATCTGGGCCTGGTGCTGGTCGCAGGTGATTTGCAGCGTCACCTCAGGCGCACCCGCGATGGCGAGGTCTTCGGTCAGGGGCGCACTGTCAAAGCAAGCGGACATCGCATCGTCTGGCCGCTGATCGTCCGGCATTTCAGGACCAAGCCAGATCGCGCAATACTCGCCACCAGCGACACCGCATTGCTGAGGGGACGCGACCACGGCGCTAAATGCTTCGCCGACGACAGACAGCGCATTCTCTGACAGGTGCAGCCGCAGCGGCTCGACCTCAGGGTCGGCAAGCCAATCGCCATCGCGTTCTTCATACCAGGTCGCCGGGCGCACACCGTCCATCAGATAGGGGCGGTAATCCGGGTCCTGTTCTGCGCCGTTTTCGATGCCTTTCAGCCAACGATCCCACCAGCGGATCGCCTCTTGCAGAAACCCGATGCGAGGCTCTGGGACAGCGAAGTGGGGGTATTTGTGGACCCACGGACCGACAATGCCCTTCGACCCCGGAACATTCGCGACGATCTGTGGAACGGCATTCTTGTAGGCATCCCCCCAGCCGCCGACGGCAAGTACCTTGGCCTTGATCGCAGTATAGTGCTCACAAACCGATCCGTGGCGCCAATAGGCATCGCGCCGCTGGTGCCTTAGCCACGTTGCGGGCAGAAAAGGCTCATGCTCCAGCCGCTTGAGCCACATCTCACGCCAATCATCGCGAAGGGCCGGGTCGGGCGGACGCGAAGAATAGGCCCACATCGTGGCACCCCATCCCAGGTTCTCGTTGAGCAGGCAGCCGCCCTTGTAGTGGATGTCGTCGGCAAACCGATCAACGGTGGAACACAGTGTGATGATCGCCTTCAGCGGCGCAGGCACCATGGCAGCGACTTGCAACGCATTGAAGCCACCCCACGAGATGCCCATCATCCCAACCAATCCGTTGCACCAATCCTGCGCGGCGGCCCAATCGATGACTTCGACGGCGTCGTCCAGTTCCTGTTGGGTGTATTCGTCATCCATCAGCCCGTGGCTGTCGCCATTGCCGCGGATATCGACCCGAAGGCAGGCATAGCCGCGCGCGGCAAACCACGGATGGGTCAGCGCATCACGCGCGCAGGTTCCATCCCGTTTGCGATAAGGCAGGTATTCGAGGATGAGCGGAACGGCCTCGTCCGTTTCGGGCCGCCAAAGTCGGCCGGACAACCGCGTGCCATCGGTCATGACGATACCGACGTCCGGCCACTCATTCACTTTCAATAGTTCGTTCGTCACGCCCGCACGCTGAGGGCCAATGCCCAGCCTGTCAACCGCGCAGGGCCAGCATCAGGTCCATCACATTTGTGCCGGTTGGGCCGGTCTTTACCAATGAACCTTTGGCCGCGAGCCAGTCATAGGCGTCCGCACGGGCAAGCGCATCTGCCCCGCTCGGGTCCCACGTCGCTCCATCGACCAGCGCACCGGCTGCATCCGTAGGACCATCGGTGCCGTCTGTGCCGGCAACCAGGATTTGAAGGTTTTTGTCACCAGAAATCTCGCGGGCGAGGCACAGGGCCAGCGCCATGTTGCGTCCACCTAGGCCGGGATTCTCGGGCAGAATGACGGTGGGTTCGCCACCAAAAATCGAGAGCCCGGGTTCTGCTTTTTGCAACATCGGAGCGAGGCGGCCCGCCAGAGCCTCCACCTCGTCGTAAAGGCTTTCATCGTTTCGCAAGATCGCGAAGGGACTGGCATCCTCTATTGCCGCCCGAGCAAGCGCGTTGCTCGCAACAATCCGCGGCGTGAACAGGAATTGGGCATTGGGCGGCGCGTCTCCAATGCCTGAGCCGATCACATCAAGCGCATCTCCCTCGACATCCGATATCGCCAAGGTCGTGACATGCAGCCCGTGAAACCGTCTCAGCAGCCCTCCTCCCTTTATCAGCGACAGCTCTTTGCGGCGTGTGTTCATGGCGTGGATGTCGGCGCCGCTCGCCAACAGCTGCTGCGTCTCTTTCGCCAGATCGTCCAGCGTCATGGATCCCTTCAGCGCTTCGGCCAAAGCCGAGGCGCCGCCCGAAACCAGCATCAAGAGGTGTGAACCCGGCGCCATGCTTGAGACGGCCCCAAGCAAGGCTGCACCCGCGTCGAGCGATCGCTGATCCGGAACGGGATGTGCCGCCTCGATCACACGCGCATGGGGTGGCGCACCGGCAGCGTGGCCATCCTTGGTCACGATCAGCATTGGTACATTGGGAAAATGGGCGCCTGCAGCCTGTGCCATTGCCACAGCAGCCTTTCCAACCGCAATGATGTGATCGGGCCAAGGGACAGCACCCGCCCCCAGAGCAGCCGCAACAGCGCGATCTCCTTTGACCGCATCGACCCCAACACGCCATAGATCAAGCAGCTTGCTCATCCGTCTGTATCCATCCAGATCGTGACCGGTCCATCATTCACCAGCTTTACCTGCATATCAGCGCCAAAGCGGCCGCGTTGCGTACTGATCCCCAGACCCGAGAGGGCATCCCCGAACCGCTCATAGAGCGCTTCACCCAGATCGGGCGGGGCGGCCCCAGAAAAACCGGGGCGATTGCCGCGTGAGGTGTCGGCGGCAAGGGTGAACTGGCTCACGACCAAGGCGGAACCTCCTGCCTGAAGTAGTGAATGGTTCATCTTGCCTGCATCATCCTTGAACACCCGTAGCTTGCTGATCTTCGTCGCGAGCGCATCGGCCATCGCCTGACTGTCGCCTGGCATCGCGCAAACAAAGATCAGCAGCCCGGGCCCGATCTGACCGACAATTTGATCATCAACGGAGACCGACGCCTCGCTGACCCTCTGGATAAGCGCGCGCATCAGCCCCGCCACTCGATCACATCGGACGGGTCCGCGCGTTCAGTCCGAAACCCGTTTGCGGGATGATCGCCGTCCGCGTAACCGAATGAAATCGCGCACAACACAAGGCGGTCTGCTGGCAGATCAAGGAACTCCCGAACGAACGGCGCATAAGCCGCGATGGCGGCCTGCGCGATGCTGCCAACGCCCTCTGCCTGCGCCGCGAGCGTAAATGCCGTGATGAAACCGCCGGTATCCAGCGCGCCGTAAGCACCCAGTTCGACGGGAGTGGTCAGGATGGCCACATGCGGAGCCCCGAAGAAGCGGTAGTTTTCCATCATCTGGCGGGCCGATGCCGCACGGTCGCCCTTTTCAACACCGACAGCGTCATAAAGCTGCCAGCCACAGGTGCGCCGGCGGTCGCCGTAGACCCCGGGATAGCCTTTTGGCCATTCCAGATCAGGCTCGGGCACCGTCTTGCCAGCATGTTCATAAAGAGCGTCGCGAAAGCGATCCGTCTCAGGTCCCGATGTTATCATGAGGTGCCACGGCTGGGCATTGCACCAAGAAGGCACACGCTGCGCTGCGCCGACGATCCGTTCGATCGTGGCGCGGGGGACCGCATCAGGCAGGAAAGCGCGGCACGAATGCCGGAGGTGCAGGAGCGATAAAAGCGTGTCGTAGTCGTTTGCCATGCAGCGGACATTGGCCCGCCCCAGCTTTTCCCGCAACTGCATTTGAGCCGGATCAAGGACCCGCCCGCCGATCTGTTGAAGACTTTGCCCCGTCAATAGGAGGAGATCTTCGATGGTGGAAAAAAGCGAACTGGGCGGGTTCTGGCCCTCACTCTATGAACCGTTCCGGGGCTTTGGCACGCGTATGGCCGAATGGCTGAACCCCGCGACGGCGGCGTCAAGCAACGGCGAAGTCTACGACATCAGCATGGAGTTACCGGGGGTCAGCGAGGACGATATCGACCTGACCGTCGAAAACGGGGTCGTCACGATCCGGGGCGAAAAGAAAACCGAAACCGAGCGCAAGGGCGACACCTGGTATTTCAGCGAACGTCAATATGGCGCATTCCGCCGGTCGTTTCGCTTGCCGCCTGATGCAGATCCCGACGGTGTCACGGCGGATCTGAAAGATGGAGTGCTGACCGTGAAGGTGCCCAAGACCGCTCCGGAGGTTTCAGCGTCTGCCAAGAAGGTCGAAATCGCGAAACACTAGACCAGCCTTCGGAATTGATGAGTGATGGCGGGTGCGCGGATCCTCGGGTCTGGGCACCGGCCTTCGCCGATGACGCACAACATGATGGCCCGGAATGTCATGCAGACGGCAAATCTGCCTCTCGTTTGGTCAGAAATCCACAACAGTTTACGTCGCGCGCGGGCTTTCATTGAATTGTCACGGTTAGATTGTTACCTTTTCCTTATCCCAGCACCGGGGCTGAGCGGTGCGATGTATAGGAGGACAATGTTCTGTCCATTCATGCTGACGCGGTCAAAACCGCTGATGAGCGTCCGAGCCTGATGGCTGCTGGCGCAACGGAAGCCACAAGCGAAGCGCTGCTGGCTGCCATTCTTTCCTCACTGTCAGACGATAAGGCTGAGGACGTGGTCGATATCGACCTACGCGGCAAAACAGCCATGGGTGATTACATGGTCATCTGTTCTGGTCGCTCGTCCCGTCAGGTCGCAGCCATTTCCGAGAAACTGGTAGAACGGCTGAAGCAGCAGTTCGGTCGCACAGCCCGCATTGAGGGCAAGGACACCGGTGATTGGGTCCTGATCGATACGGGCGACGTGATCGTCCACGTATTTCGGCCAGAGGTGCGCGAGTTCTATCAGCTCGAAAAGATGTGGATGCCAGTCGGCGAAACAGCGGCTGCCAATTAACAGCCCTGAATGCGGATCAGAATTTGTGCCGTTGGCCGGCTTCGTGGCGGCCCCGAGGCCGATTTGATTGATGATTACCTGACGCGCTTTGATCGGGCCGGGCGCGCGCTCGGGTTGGGACCCGCCGAAATTGTTGAGGTAGACGCCAAGAAAGGCGGCAAATTTGCCGAAGCGGCCCTGCTGCAGCGGGCTTTGCCGGCCAACGCACTGACCTGCGTGCTGGACGAACGCGGCAAGCTAGAAACATCCCCTGCCTTTGCGGACCGGCTGATGAAGTGGCGTGATGATGGGAGCAGCGATCTGGCCTTTGTCATCGGCGGCGCTGACGGGCTCGACGCATCCCTTCGCAACAATGCACATCACGCCCTGTCCTTCGGCCCGATGGTCTGGCCGCACATGATGGTCAGGATCATGCTTGCCGAACAGCTCTATCGCGCGGCGTCCATCCTTTCGGGGAGCCCGTATCACCGAGCGTGATCAGCGGAGCATGTGATATCAATTGCAGGGAATTCCCCTTGTGTCGCTTCGTATGTGTCACAAATCTGATGTAAGGGGCTGGCAAGGCCCGAAAAAAGCACGATGCCACAACCCGTGGTGCAGCGTGTATGAGATGATATAAACAACTGAAGACCAGCCATGCCCGGGGGGCTGATGCAACCGAGTGCCATACAGAAAATCTCGTACGTTCTGCTGATCATATTGATGTTCGGCGTAACGACCGGATGGCTCGGGGGTCTTTGATGGCGCAGCGTTACGGCGGCAAATACTCTCCCACTGGTCGCGACGGGCAGGCGCCCGACGGGCCGGTCGCATCCTCGTCCTTTGACAAGGCCAAAGTCGATCCAGTCGGGGGGCGAGCCAACGTATTGTTTATACCCGCTATTCCCATGGTTTTCATGGCACTGGGCGACGGCGCGATCGGGCTGACACTGGCCCTGATCGCCGCGGCGATCCTGACGCTGGCGGCCTGGCTTTTGCGGGATGGTCTGCGGGCTGAAGCGGCCTTTAACGAGCGCAAGATAGCACGGCGTCCAGCCATCCCCCGCAAGATATTTGCCTCTGCGCTGACCGGCATCGGCATCGCAATTGCGGCGTATAAATCGGAACCCGGCATAGTCGCCCCGGTTCTTTTCGGCTTGATTGCGACGGTCCTTCACGTGGCCTCTTTCGGCGTTGATCCGCTCAAGTCGAAGGGAATGGAGGGGATAGATACCTTTCAACAGGATCGCGTCGCGCGGGTTGTTGACGAGGCCGAGAAGTATCTATCCGAGATGATGGATGCTGCGCGCCGTTCCGGTGACCGCCAGATGGAAACGCGGCTCGAAAAGTTTCAAACCACCGCGCGCGATCTGATCCGCACGGTCGAAGAGGACCCGCGCGACCTCACGGCCGCCCGAAAGTATTTGGGTGTCTATTTGATGGGTGCCCGCGATGCGACGGCCAAGTTCGCCGATATCTACAGCCGAACGCGAGATGCCAGGGCGCGGGAAGACTTCGCGGCGTTGCTGGACGATCTGGACCAGAACTTTGCAGCACGGACGCGGAAGCTGCTGGTTGAGGATCGGACCGACCTGAACGTGGAAATCGACGTCTTGCGCGATCGCCTGAAACGCGAAGGGGTGCGCATCGCCGCCCCGGAAGACCAATAAGGGAGACATAAATGTCAGAAACAGTGCGCCAGAAAGCCGAACAAGATCTCGCCCTTGTCGAAGAAGTGACCGCCGTCATGCTGCCGGAACCGAAAGAGGCCGGAGCGATTGTTCCGCTCGCCGAAGCGGATGCACCGGTCGGGGCCGAAATTCGCCGTCGGATGGATGAGATCGACATGGCCGACACGAACTCGATCGTTTCGTTCGGATCCGCCGCCCAGGCCGAGCTGCAGGAAATCAGCCAGGCGATGCTGGCAGACGTCCGCAACAAGGAGGTCGGACCGGCTGGGGACAGCCTGCGCAGCATCGTGACCACGATCCGCGGCTTTTCTGTGAGCGAACTGGATGTTCGGCGCGATCGATCGTGGTGGGAAAAGCTGCTGGGCCGGGCCGCCCCGTTTGCGAAGTTCACCGCCCGGTTCGAAACCGTTCAGGGCCAAATCGACAATATCACGGACGACCTTCTGGGGCATGAGCACACGCTGCTCAAGGACATCAAATCGCTCGACCTGCTCTATGAAAAGACGCTGCAATTCTATGACGAACTGGCGCTCTATATCGCGGCCGGCGAAGAAAAGCTGCAGGAGCTGGACAGCACCATCATCCCGGCAAAGGACGCCGAGGTACAGGCAGCACCAGAAGAAAATCAGGTCATGGTGGCACAAGAGTTGCGGGATCTTCGAGCGGCTCGGGACGATCTGGAACGACGGGTTCACGACCTCAAGCTGACCCGACAGGTCACGATGCAATCTCTGCCGTCGATCCGACTCGTGCAAGAGAATGACAAATCACTCGTGACCAAGATCAACTCGACCCTCGTCAACACCGTGCCGCTGTGGGAAACCCAACTGGCACAGGCCGTGACCATCCAGCGCAGCGCCGAAGCTGCCGCAGCAGTGCGCGATGCAAACGATCTGACAAATGAGCTTCTGACCGCCAATGCAGCCAATCTGCGCGAAAGCAACAAGATGATCCGCGAAGAAATGGAGCGTGGCGTGTTCGACATCGAAGCCGTCAAGCAAGCCAATGCGGATCTGATCGGTACGATCGAGGAAAGCCTCCAGATCGCCGATGAAGGCAAGGCAAAGCGGGCCGCGGCCGAGGAAGAGTTGAAGAAGATGGAGGCCGAGCTTCGGGATACTCTGGCCGCTGCAAAATCGCGCGGCGACGGTTTGGGTGATACAGCGGCCACGTCGGTTCCGGCCTGACCCTCGCGAACGGATGAACGGGGTGCGGACAAGATCGTGGGTTGCAGCCGGTTTGGCCTTGATGGCCTTGGCCGGCTGCGAACTTTTCGTGCCTGTCGAACCGGTCCTGACCCCTCAGGCAAGGCCACAGGGCCTTGGGATTGCACGGTCGTCACCCCAACCAACGTCCGAGGCCAGTGCCGCGCTACGGCGTGACCTGACCGAGGTCCAGTCATCTCAATTGACCCAAGGCTTGCTGCGTCAGGATGGTGGCGGGCCAGACACGCCCTTCACCGCCGAGATGCTGGCGCGAAACTTTGAGCAGATCGTGTTCTTTAACGAATTCGGATCGGGCGGGTTCGGTTTGCCCAGATCAAGCCCGTTGCGTCGCTGGGAGGGTCCGATCCGCATCAATGCCGTGTTCGGATCGTCGGTGACACAAGCCCAGGCACGCCAGGACCTTTCAGATCTCAATCGCTACGCCGCACGCCTTGCCCGGGCAACCGGACACCCGATCGCCGTCAGCTCGCGGCCGAACGTGCTCGTGCTTTTTGTCAGCGAGGATGAAAGGGCCAGCCTGCTCGAGACCCAAGCCACCCAGATTGCCGGCGTCAGCGGTAGCGGTCTTAGGCGTCTGCGTGACCTGCCGCGCGATGTCTACTGCGCCGTCGCCGCCTTCGGATCCGCCGAAAGTCCTAGTGCATATGTTGCGGCGATTGTGGTCATTCGGGATGAAAACCCAGACCTGCTGCGCCTTTCCTGCATCCACGAGGAACTGGCGCAAAGCCTGGGGCTCGCAAATGACAGCCCGAATGCGCGTCCTTCGATCTTTAACGATGACGATGAATTCGCGCTCTTGACGACGCATGACGAAATGCTGCTTGGGATGCTCTATGACAAGCGGCTTGAACCCGGAATTACGCTTGAAGAGGCACGCCCCCTCGTGCGGGAGCTGGCGAGCGAGCGCATGGGCGGTCCGTCGTGATCCCATGCCTCGGACCAATGAAGGAGACCACCGATGGGCATTTTTGATTTTCTGAGCGGAGAGTTCATCGACGTTATTCACTGGGTCGATGACACACGCGATACCATGGTCTGGCGCTTCGAGCGCGAGGGGCACGAGATCAAGTACGGGGCCAAGCTGACCGTGCGCGAAGGCCAGGCTGCTGTTTTTGTGCACGAGGGTCAGCTGGCGGATGTCTTCACGCCTGGTCTCTATATGCTTGAGACGAACAATATGCCGATCCTGACAACGCTCCAGCATTGGGATCATGGCTTTAGATCGCCCTTCAAATCAGAGATCTATTTCGTCAACACGACCCGATTCAACGATCTCAAATGGGGCACCAAGAACCCGATCATCTGCCGGGATCCCGAATTCGGCCCGGTACGCTTGCGGGCCTTTGGCACCTATTCGGTACGCGTGATCGATCCGGCCCGTTTCCTTGTTGAAATCGTGGGCACAGACGGCGAATTCACGATGGACGAGATCAGCTTTCAGATCCGCAACATCATCGTGCAGGAATTTTCCAGAACGCTCGCGCGGGCCGGTATCCCGGTGCTCGATATGGCTGCGAACACAAGGGAACTCGGCCAGCTCGTCGCCAAGGAGATCGAGGCGCAGATTGCCGAATATGGGCTGGCCTTGCCGGAACTCTATATCGAAAACATCTCGCTCCCGCCCGCCGTCGAAGAGGTTATGGACAAGCGGTCATCCATGGGCGTGATCGGCAATCTCAACGAATACATGCAGTTTCAGGCGGCCGAGGCCCTAGGTCGTGAGGGTGCAGGTGCCGCGGCGCTTCAGACCGGGCTGGGTGCCGGGCTGGGGATGCAGATCGGCCAGACAGCGGCGGGCCCTTGGGGGGCGCGTGCGCAGGTGCAGGCGCCCCCTTCGCAGGCCGCGATCGCACCTCCTCCGCCACCCCCTGTGGAACACATCTGGCATATCGCCGAGGGCGGCCAGACAAAGGGCCCATACTCCAAGGCCGATCTAGGCAAGATGGCCGCTGCAGGCGATCTGACCCGTGACACCTACGTCTGGACAGCGGGGCAGGATGGCTGGCTGAAGGCCGAGGATGTAATGGAGCTGGCGCAGCTCTTCACGATCTTGCCGCCGCCTCCGCCCGGCAGCTGACATGAACCGGCGCCGCGCCACTATACTGCTGCACTGGTTTTCGTTCATGTCTCTGATGCTATTGCTGGCTGGCGGACCCATCCCCGCGCTTGGCTGGGCTTTCGCGACAAGCGCATTGATGATGACGGGCATCGCTATTGCCCGAGGTCTGATGTCAGGGCCGGGCCCGAAACTCGAGGGCTGGCTGCGCCATGCTCACCCTTGGCTGAGCCGGGGCATGTATGCCCTGCTCGCCTTTTCCGCCGGTTTGACCATCGCCTACCTGCTCGGCTGGGGAACGGCAGGTATCAGGTTGAGCGATCTCTATTTCGTCCTGATGAGCGTCGCGTCGTTGCACGGCATCTTTCATCTTTGGCGCCATACCGCCCTCGGCGACGGAGCATTCCGACGCATGACGCCCAAAGCGCTGCACGGACTGCTATGAACGACGTCAGCCCGATCGCCGATCACCGTTTTCCCTGCGACGCGTGTGGTGCGGACTTTCGGTTCGACCCGATGAACGGAACGCTGACCTGCGATCATTGCGGCAACACAGCCGCGCTTGAGGGTTACCAGCGCACGTTTCATCCGATTGCGGAACTCGACTATCGCTCAGCGCTGGAACAGGACCTGCCACTTGCGGAAATGGAGGAGACGCGGGTTTCCAAATGTCCTAATTGCGCCGCCGAGGTCGAATTCGACCCGAACGTTCATGCCGCCGAATGCCCGTTTTGCGCCACGCCGGTGGTGACCGATACCGGCACGCACCGGCATATCAAGCCGCGCGGCCTGCTGCCCTTTGGCCTGAACGAAGATACCGCGCGGGATGCCATGACCGATTGGCTGGGCCGGCTGTGGTTCGCGCCTTCCGGTTTGCAGGATTATGCCCGCAAGGGCCGCAAGATGCAGGGCATCTACGTGCCCTACTGGACCTTCGACGCAGACACCCGCAGCAGCTATTCCGGTGAGCGCGGAACCGTCTACTACGAAACGCGGACGGTCATGCGGGATGGCAAGCGTCAGCAGGTCCAGGTGCCGAAAGTGCGGTGGCGGTCGGTACGCGGTCGGGTTGCACGTTTCTTTGACGATGTTCTTGTTCTGGCTTCGACCAGCCTGCCCAAGAAGTTCACAGACGCCTTGCAACCGTGGGATCTGTCAGAGCTCGAGCCGTATCAGCCCGAATTCCTCGCCGGTTTCCGGGCCGAGGGCTATACTGTCGGGCTGGAAGATGGGTTCGAGGAGGCACGCGCCTTTATGGACCGGGCCATCGAACGCGATATCCGGTTCGACATTGGGGGCGACCGTCAACGGATACATGGCGTAGACACCAAACTGGGCGCCATCACGTTCAAGCACGTGCTGCTGCCGGTCTGGCTGGCCGCCTACAAGTATAGGGGAAAGACATACCGCTTTGTCGTCAACGGACGAACGGGGCGGGTACAGGGCGAGCGGCCCTATTCAGCATGGAAGATTACGATAGCCATCATCCTGGGCCTGCTGATCGCCGGCACGGTCGGGTATCTCATCGCTCAGAACCAGGAACTGGCCGTTCAGACTTACTGAAATCGGTTTCCCGCTCACTCGATCGGAACAGCGACCTCGTTCCGCCTGTTCCAAGGCACCGTGAAAGGGTCATCGTAGTAGTAATACCGCGCGGGTCCGGCAGGCTCTCGGCCAAGCTCTGCCAACTTGGTCCTAAGCTGCATCTCGGCCCGCTGCAGGGCGCGGTCCGTTGCATAGCCGCTGAAGACAACAACCGCCTCGCGGCCGCCCTCCAGTGTTTCAAACGCGATATTCTGCGACTCTGCGCGCGGCAGACCCGCCTTTGCCTCGGCCGCTGGCATCATGAACCGGATCTTCCAAGCGCCGTCCCGGGCTGGCACCTGCGAGACCGGGACCGTCATCGCGATCTTGGCCTCGGCGTCGTTGCCACCAAAAATATAGCTTGCGAGACTGCGGAACCCCTGACGAACCGTGCTGGACACTGTGCCCTCATACACGACCTCGGCCACGGTATGTGGACCGTATTCGCGTATCTCCAGACCACCATGGCTCTCGATGACGCTGTAAGGCGGCATCTCGTAACCTTTGTAGGTTTCGGAAAGCGCAGGTGTAGCAGCCAGCCCAATGAGGCCGACCGCGGAAATCAGTTTTCTCATGATGCCCTCCTTTTCTTGAAAGATTTACGCGACCGCCAATGTTGCGGATCAATCACACCACCCTTGCGACTGCGCCACGGTTTGGGTATCGCAGAACCATGATGATCTTCGTCGATATGGATGACCGCGCCCGCCTGCGCGAACGCTTCTACGGCGCGACGCGGTCGGTGCTGGCGCGCGGCTGAGCCCGTCGTCACCCCATTCCATTCATCGAAAAAAGGGAGAGGACCAATGTCCCCCAAGACGCTCTATGACAAAATCTGGGATGCCCACGTTGCGCATGAGGCCGAGGATGGCACCTGCTTGCTGTATATCGACCGCCACCTGGTGCACGAGGTGACAAGCCCCCAAGCATTCGAAGGTCTGCGCATGGCTGGCCGCAAGGTCCGCGCCCCGGAGCGGACTATCGCCGTTCCCGACCACAACGTGCCCACGACTCAAGGTCGCGAAAACCCGGAGCTGATGACCGAGGACAGCAGGATCCAGGTCGAAGCGCTGGACAAGAACGCCAAGGATTTCGGGATCCACTACTATCCAATGAATGACATCCGTCAGGGGATCGTTCACATCGTCGGCCCGGAACAGGGTTGGACACTGCCGGGCATGACGGTCGTCTGCGGCGACAGCCACACAGCGACGCATGGTGCGTTTGGCGCCCTCGCCCACGGCATCGGTACATCCGAGGTCGAGCACGTTCTGGCGACCCAGACCCTGATCCAGAAGAAGTCAAAAAACATGAAGGTCGAGATAACGGGCAAGCTGCGTCCGGGTGTGACCGCCAAGGATATCACGCTGTCCGTGATCGGCGAGACCGGCACAGCCGGCGGCACCGGATACGTCATCGAGTATTGTGGCGAGGCGATCCGGGATCTGTCGATGGAAGGCCGCATGACCGTCTGCAACATGGCGATCGAGGGCGGTGCCCGGGCTGGCTTGATCGCCCCGGACGAAAAGACCTTTGAATACGTGATGGGTCGCCCGCACGCACCCAAAGGCGCACAATGGGAGGCCGCGCTGGCCTGGTGGAAGACGCTTTATTCCGATGACGACGCGCATTGGGATAAGGTCATCAGCATCAAAGGCGAAGACATCGCACCGGTCGTCACATGGGGCACGTCACCCGAAGACGTTTTGCCAATCACGGCGAAAGTCCCTGCACCCACGGACTTTGAGGGCGGCAAAGTCGGCGCGGCCGAACGTTCACTCGATTACATGGGGCTGACCTCTGGAACACCGCTGAGCGAGATCGAGATCGATACGGTCTTTATCGGGTCGTGCACAAATGGCCGGATCGAAGACCTGCGTGCAGCGGCGGAAATCCTGAAAGGCAAAAAGATCAAGGATGGGCTGCGGGCGATGGTCGTTCCGGGTTCAGGCCTTGTACGCGCTCAGGCCGAAGAGGAAGGCATCGCCGACATCTTCAAAGAGGCCGGGTTCGAGTGGCGGTTGGCTGGCTGTTCGATGTGCCTTGCCATGAACCCGGATCAGTTGCAGCCCGGCGAACGCTGTGCCGCGACCTCCAACCGGAACTTCGAGGGCCGCCAGGGCCGGGGCGGACGAACACACCTGATGTCACCTGCCATGGCTGCCGCCGCTGCCGTCACGGGCCGCCTGACGGATGTACGCGAGCTGCTCGGTTAGGTCTGTTGGCAGGCGCCAAGATGGTATTCGGGATCACGATCGGTTCGGTGACCAAGGCCTATGGGCCAAGTCTGCGGACCGTGGAAACAGGCCGGATAGGACCATCTTTAGAAAAAACTTCACTATTTGCCGAAGGTTGTGAGGCAGATCACAGGTTTGGCTTCGTCAGGTTGCTAGGGTCATCCCAGTCATACTCGCGAAGCCTTTTATCACGAAGACGCCCGGGAGAGTATCGACATCCCCACTTGGCCGAGTGGCAGCCCTCCCGGGCAATTTCGCCTTAGAAAAGGACGCGACGTATGGACAAATTCACCAACTTGACTGGGATCGCGGCACCGATGCCGCTCGTCAATATCGACACCGATATGATCATTCCCAAACAGTTTCTCAAAACGATCAAACGGTCCGGTTTGGGCGTGAACCTCTTTGACGAGATGCGGTACGACGACGAAGGGAACGAAAACCCTGATTTCGTGCTGAACCAGCCGCAATACCGCGATGCAGAGATACTGGTAGCGGGCGACAATTTCGGATGTGGTTCATCGCGCGAACACGCGCCATGGGCGATCAAGGATTTCGGAATCCGCTGCGTGATTGCACCCAGCTTTGCCGATATCTTCTACAACAACTGCTTCAAGAACGGGATCCTTCCGATTGCTCTGCCGCAAGAGCAGGTCGATGTGTTGATGAAGGACGCCGAGAAGGGCTCGAACGCCCGTATCGTCGTCGACCTTGAGGCTCAGACGGTCACAACATCGGACGGAGAAACGTTTACCTTTGAGGTCGACCCCTTCAAAAAGCACTGCCTGCTCGAAGGTCTGGACGATATCGGGCTGACCATGGAAAAGGCATCCAGCATCGATTCATTTGAGACTAAGGTCGCATCTGAAAGGCCTTGGGTCTGACTCAGGCCGCATGATAATCTGGAAACAATTCGTGGCGAAGTACACGGGTTTGTGATCCACGAATATGGTCCGATTCTCGAAGGGCAACAATATGTTGTGCGGCGCCTTATTGTTGCCCTAAAATTGATGCACAATCGCACATTATTCTCCCTGAAAAAGCCCTCCGATTAATGGCTTATTAACCCAAGCGCTCGGCTGCTGGGTTACAAGAATCAAAGTACGTGCTCTAGGGGGCAAGTCTGCCGGAACCCACGGTTCGAGTTTGGAAGCAAGCGTGGACAAGCACCGCGTTGACCAGTTGAAGGGAAGTAGATGTGATTGCGCGTATGACGGGTGCCGCAGCGCGCGGCTTACTAGTGGCTTTGGTTATCGCGATCCCGGCGTTGTTGCTGCCGAATATCGATAGTGATGCCACACAATTCACGGTTCTGATCGCACTTGTTGCGGCGTTTTTGACCTTCGTGGAATACAATTCGGTTAGTCCAAGCATTGTTGAGTTCCGCGATGCGCCCCCCTTCAACCGCCTCCGTTTTGTTGCTCTTTTCGGAACCGTCCTGTTCCTGACGCTCGTATGTCGTGGCAAAGACGATCCGACAGGCTTTTCCGAGCTTTTGACCGCCGTGGGTGTGGTTCTGGGTGACGCGATCGACTTCCCATTCTCGCCGGTTCGGCTTGTGGTTCTGATGATGCCTGACAATGCATCTTACGAAGTGCTGCAATCTGTCCGCACCGCAGCGGGCATTTCCTACACTACGTCCCTGATGGCCATGACCGCCTTCATCATCCTTGTTCGGATCATGGGATGGCCCACCCGCAAAGGTGCGTTCAACATGTGGGTGAACCTGCCGCTCTTTGATCCGACAACCGGCGGAGACGTCTTGCACCGCCTGCAGCGCGACGCACGTATCAACATTGCGCTTGGTTTTCTGCTGCCATTCATCATCCCAGCGGTGGTCAAAGCGGCCGCCGATCTGATAAATCCGATCTCGCTTGAGAACCCTCAAACCCTGATCTGGACGATGAGTGCATGGGCCTTCCTTCCGGCGAGCATGATTATGCGCGGGATCGCGATGCAGCGTATCGCCGACATGATCGAAGATCAGCGCCGCAGAGCGTATGCCAACGCCGAGGCCGACGGACGCTACTTGGCTGCCTGATCCTAGGCCTTTGCGGCTTGTGGACCAGCGCACTTGCCGAGAGCCTGAGGATCGCAACCTACAATACCGAGCTACAGCGTGACGGTCCCGGTCTTTTGTATCGGGACCTGCTGAAAGGGTCCGACCCCCAAATCAACGCTGTCATCGCAGTGCTTGCCAAGGCCGATGCGGATATTCTGCTTATCCAGGGCTTCGACTATGATCTCGAAAACCGGGCGCTCGCGACATTTGCCGAGCTGACGGGGTACCCCCATTTCTACGCCACTCGGCCGAACACCGGCATGGTCACCGACCACGACATGGATCTGGATGGCAAGCTGCGCGGCCCACGCGATGCTCAATCCTACGGTGAATTTGCGGGACAGGCCGGAATGGCGCTGCTTTCGCAGTTCCCAATTCAAGCGGATGAAGCAAAGGACTTCTCGGCTCTGCTTTGGAAGGATTTGCCCGATGCGCTCTTACCCGTTCATGACGGTCAGCCCTTTCCAAGCGCCGAGGCCCAGGCGATTCAGCGCCTTTCGAACATCGGTCACTGGGTTGTGCCCGTTGAAGTACCGGAGTTGGGCCAATTACACGTGATGGGCTTTCACGCCACCCCGCCGGTCTTCGATGGCCCGGAGGATCGCAACGGCAAACGAAACCATGATGAGATCCGGTTCTGGTCGCTCTACCTTGATGGCCATTTCGGTGGGGCAGTACCGGAGCGGTTTGTCATTCTCGGGGATGCCAACAACGATCCCAAACAAGGCGAAGGGATCAAGGATGCGATCAACGGCCTTCTGAACGATCCCAGGCTACAGGACCCAAAGCCGATGGGCGCCGCAGGGACGGCGACCGTTGATTGGACCGGCATCGACGTTGGGAAATATCGGGTCGATTATGTGCTGCCCTCAGCCGACATTTCCATCGAAGACAGCGGCGTGCTTTGGCCCGCACCCGGGGACGCTTTTGCCGAAACGGCCGAGGCAGCCAGCCGCCATCGCGTGGTCTGGGTCGACATCGACATCCCGGATTGAACAGGTCACCGCAATCATTGGATTTCTGGGTGTTTCGCCAGCTTGACCCCGATGTCGGTGCGGGCTAGGCCGCACGGGTGGCAAGCCAAGGAGAATACCGATGTCAAACCCCTCGATCTTGATCCTTCCAGGCGACGGCATCGGCCCCGAAGTGATGACCGAGGTAAAGCGGGTCATCGATTGGTTCGGCGACAAACGCGGCATCCACTTCGACACGACCGAAGACCTTGTCGGCGGCGCGGCATATGACGCCCATGGAACCCCCCTGCACGACGACACGATGGCGAAAGCGCAAGAGGTCGACGCCGTTCTGCTCGGCGCCGTCGGTGGACCCAAATACGATAACTTGGATTTCGCCGACAAACCCGAACGCGGCCTGCTTCGGCTTCGCAAAGAGATGGATCTCTTCGCCAACCTGCGACCAGCGCAATGCTTCGACGCCTTGGCGGACTTCTCGTCGCTGAAGAAGGATATCGTTTCAGGGCTCGATATCATGATCGTCCGCGAGCTGACCTCCGGTGTCTATTTCGGGGAACCACGCGGCATCTTCGAAGAGGGCAACGAACGGGTCGGCATCAACACGCAGCGTTATACGGAAAGTGAAATTGAACGCGTTGCGCGCTCGGCCTTTGAGCTGGCCCGAAAGCGGGCCGGCAAGGTCTGTTCGATGGAAAAAGCCAACGTCATGGAAAGTGGCGTTCTCTGGCGGGAAGTGGTCCAAAAGGTACGGGACGAAGATTACCCAGACATCGAACTCAGCCACATGTACGCCGACGCCGGTGCGATGCAGCTGACCCGCTGGCCCAAGCAATTCGATGTCATCGTGACCGACAACCTCTTTGGCGACTTGCTCTCGGATCTGGCCGCGATGCTGACGGGTTCGCTTGGCATGCTGCCCTCTGCGTCGCTTGGTGCGCCAATGGCCAACGGGCGCCCCAAAGCGCTTTATGAGCCGGTTCACGGCTCCGCCCCGGATATCGCGGGTCAGGGAAAGGCAAATCCGACGGCTTGCATCCTCAGCTTTGCGATGGCGCTGCGCTATTCGTTCGATCTTGGCGAAGAGGCCGATCGGCTGGAAGCGGCGGTCGAGAAAGTGCTCGCCGACGGCGTCCGGACGGCGGATTTGATGCAGGCGGGCGATGCAAAGGCCGTATCCACGTCCGAAATGGGCGCGGCCATTCTTGCTGCGCTGGACGCCAGCCTCTGAAAAACCCTCTGTGCTGCCTTGCCAAAAGGCTGCACAGTCTGATTTGCATAGCTCAACCATCCCGGCCGGTAACCGCGGAGCGTCGTGTTGTCCTCGGCATCGAAAAACAATCTGAAAGGTGCGCTTTTTGCGCTGACCGCGTTCGGCGTCTTCGCGGTTCACGACGTCGTCGTGAAGACCCTTGGCGGAACATATGCTCCGTTCCAGATCGTCTTCTTCAGCGTTCTTTTCACCTTCCCGCTGACGACATTCATGATGATGCGGGACCGAACCGGGGGGACGCTGCTGCCGCGTCATCCTTGGTACACGGCGTTCCGCACAGTTGCGACGGTGATCACCGCTGTCTCGGCTTTCTACGCGTTCTCGACCCTGCCTCTGGCACAGACATATGCGATCCTTTTTGCGTCGCCGCTGTTGATCACGGTGTTATCGATCCCGATCCTGGGTGAGACGGTGAGGATACGCAGGTGGCTTGCCATCCTCGTAGGCCTCGCCGGGGTTTTGGTGGTTCTGCGACCCGGTCAGACCGAACTGACGCTTGGACATGCGGCTGCAATCGTTGCAGCGGTCTGCGGCGCCCTGGCCTCTGTCATTGTCCGCAAGATCGGAAGAGAAGAACGAAGCGTCGTATTGCTGCTCTATCCGATGGTTTTCAACTTCATCGTCATGGCGATGATCCTGCCCTATGTCTATAAGCCTATGCCTCTGATCGATCTGGGCGCATTGGGGTTGATGTCGATCCTTGGATTTTCGGCCAGTCTCTGTCTGATTGCCGCCTACCGCGCTGGCGAGGCGGCGGTGATCGCCCCTATGCAATACTCACAGATCATCTGGGCCACGATTTTCGGCTTTCTGATCTTTGACGAAACGATTGATACGATGACCGCGACCGGGGCAGCGATCGTGATCGCATCGGGTCTCTATATCGTGCTTCGGGAAAGCCGTAGTGACGCCTCGGAAAACATCCCGGTTCTGCGAACCAGATCCCGGCCTGAGACCGGCACGATGCCCCGCGTCAGCCCCTTGTTGCCCGACAGCGATAAGCCGACGCTTGCCAAAAGCGATGACAACGATAGCTAGGGCTTGGTCTTTTTCCACCGCCGATGCAGCCACAGCCACTGCTCGGGGTGCTTTTGGATCATGGCGGAAATACTGTCGTTGACCTGCGCCATCATCTCTTCGGGAGTGGATGGCGGGACCGGCGGTTCGACAACGACATCGAATCCATCTTCGGCAGCACGGCGCAAACCATAGGCCGGGATTAAGAGCGCGTCGTACTTCAGCGCCAGTTCGGCCGGGCTGAGGGTAGTCTGCGCAGGGTGACCAAGAAAAGGCAGCCACGCCCCGGTATAGATATGCTGATCGGCGAGGATCGCGAAGACACCGCCCTTTCGAAGGTGCTTCACCAGCGTCCGGAACCCCTCGTTGGAACGTGGGGCGAGCGGTCCGCCCGATGCTTGCGCACCGCGCTTGAACAGCTCCTCGTAGTAAGGATTGTTGTTGGGCCGATAAAGCGCACCCACTTCAATCTGGTAATCTTCGCGCAGACAGATACGAACGGCGTCCCACTGTCCCAGATGGGCCGAGACCAGAATGACCGGCCGACCGGCTTTTTGCGCCGCAATGAGTGGTTCACGGCCAGGACCATCTGCGGTTATTGGCAGATGGTGTTTTTGATGGTCTGGCCCGAAAAGGATCTCGGCAATGGTGCGACCCATCGAACGCCCGTTCGCACGACAGAATGCCAGACGTTCTTTGGCCGACATATCAGGAAAAACCCGCTCGAGATTGCCAACCACACGCTCTCGCGGAGCGCGGGCATTACGGACGACGCCACCAAGCAGGAAGGCGGCCAAATCGATACGTCGACGGAACGGCAAGAGCCGCGAAAGGCTCAGAAATCCCTGGATCGGGAGATAGCCGAGGAAGTGGATCCAACGAGGACGACGCGCTGCCATGGGCGGACTTCTAACCACGGTTTTGACAGACAACCAGTCCCAGACGCTTGCAAATCGGTCGCCGCAGGTCTAACAGCCGTCCAGTCGGAGTGTAGCTCAGCCTGGTAGAGCACTGTCTTCGGGAGGCAGGGGTCGTGAGTTCGAATCTCGCCACTCCGACCATCATGATCCTGGATCAGTCTTTCGGGGCCGATGAACTATCCCAGCCGTTGGGGGGCAACCTTTGTCGCCCCGCCTTGCCGACTTAGTCAGAGATTTTCGCGCCCGTCACGCATCACGAAGTGACGTCGATAACCCCGCGCGAAATTAGTTCGCGACCGTCGTTTCTATCCCTTCGGGCTGTCCGACGATGACAAAGGTCAACTCATCGGGCGACAACAATTCACCCGCCACCCGGTTTATGTCTTCCAGCGTCACCGCCTCAACCTTTTCGTTGCGTGTCGCGATATAGTCCACAGGTAGCCCCATCATCTGCATACCGACCATGATGCCCGCGATGGTGGCGTTCCCATCAAAGCGCAGAGGGTATGCGCCAGTGATGAAGGTCTTGGCGTCCTGCATTTCCTGTTCCGTAATGCCCGTCTCGGCCGCCTTGGCCCACTCGTCGCGGACAACAGCGATTGCCTCGGCGATCCTGTCGTTGGCCGATGCCACGCTGCCCTGATAGGTCGCGGCCAGATCCTGCGGCACAAGGAATGAATAGACGCCGTATGTCAGACCGCGTTTCCCACGCACCTCGGTCATCAAACGGCTTTCGAAGCCGCCGGCACCCAGTACCTGATTGAGGATCATCGCCGCGAAGTAATCGGGATCATCAAGCGCCAGGCCCTTTTGTCCGAAAATCGCGACGGATTGTGGGGTTTGAAACTCGACAACAACCTCGCCGCCCGTGAACAGAGGTTCGATAGCCGGCGGCATCGGGGCACCTTCGGCTGGTAAATCGCCCAAGAGCTGGTCGAGAAGCAGGCCCAGCTCCTCGGGCGTAATGTCTCCCACGGCGCCGACATACATTCTGTCCTTGGCCAGAACAGCGTCTTTCGCAGCAAGGATGTCGTCCCGGGTCAAGGCCGTGACCGTTTCACTGGTGCCTTGATAGGCTGAGCCGTAGGGATGCTCACCAAAGACGAGACTGTCGAAACGTGTGCGGGCGATTTCGTCCGGATCAGTCGAGTCACTTCGGATACCCGTCAGCACCTGTTCCCGAACCCGGTCGATCGCATCCTGATCAAATCGCGGATCGATCAACGAACTTCTGAGCAGCGCAACCGCCTGATCACGGTTTTCCGTCAGAAAACGCGCAGATATGGCCACGTCGTCATCGCGAACATCGTAATCGAATGAGGCTGCAAGAGCTTCGAGCTGGCGGGCAAATTCGCGCGCGTCGATATCGCCCGCGCCTTCTTCGAGCAAACCGGTCATCAGATTGATGGACCCGCGCTTGCCGGGTGCGTCGAGCGACGCCCCGCCGCGAAAGCGCAACTCAAGCGCCATGAAGGGGATGGAGGGCTCTTGCACCAGCCACGCCTTTATGCCGCCGGGGCTGGTCACCTCTTCAATCTTGACCTCAGCCTGCGCCGGAAAGACGAATGCCAAGACAAAAAACAGTGCAGTCAGAACCCTCATTGCGTGACCTCCTCGTCCTGCATCAGCCAACCGGTCACCGAAGCATTTCGATCAAATACAAGCTCTGCGGCAGCCATGACATCGTCGTTGGTGATTGATTGCAGGATATCAGGCCAGGCTTGAACATCTGCGACCGTCAGCCCCGAAGTCAGTGCGCGCCCGTATCGATTAGCGATGCCGCTTACGTCATCGCGGGCATAGATTTCACTCGCGCGGACCTGCATCTTGATCCGGTCAAGTTGTTCGTCGGTGACGCCATCGACCATGAATTGTTCGATGGCAGCATCCAGTGCGCTTTCTGCTTCTTCCAGTGACACGCCGGGGGTCGGGACGATCACCACATCAAAGGTCGTATCATCAAGCGACGTACCCCGGTAAAACGAACCGGAATACACCGCCTTCTGCTGCTCGAACTGAAGCTTCTCGGTCAGGTAACTCGTTTGCCCGCCACCCAGAACCTCGGCAAGCACTGTAAGCGCAGCCGCAGTCTTCTGGTCGCCGGGATCACGTTCGGGCGCCAGATAGGATCGGCTGACATAGGATTGAGAAACCCGTGCATCGCGGAAGTACAGCCGCCGCTCTGCCGTTTGTGGCGGTTCTTCGGTCCGCAGCCGTTCCGGCAGGTCGGGGTTGGCCGGAATTGGCCCGTAATGTTCGTTGGCCAGCCGCTCGACCTCTTGCGGGGTCACATCGCCCGACACGACGAGGATCGCGTTATTGGGGTAGTAGTAGGTGTTGTAGAATGAAATCGCGTCGTCCATGTCCAGCGTTTCAATCTCGTGCATCCACCCAATGATCGGAACGCCGTAGCGGTGGTTGTGGTATTGAACCGCGCTCAACTGTTCGCCAAACAGGGCCCGTGGGTTATTTTCAGTCCGCTGGTTGCGTTCTTCGATGACCACGTTCCGCTCGGTTGCGATGTCGCTTTCGGTCAGACGGATATTGCGCATCCGATCCGCTTCCATTTGCATCATCAGACCCAGCCTGTCAGCGGCAACGCGCTGGAAATAGGCCGTGAAGTCAAAGCTGGTAAACGCGTTGTCACGACCCCCGTTGGCCGAGACGACAGCAGAAAGCTCACCCGATGCCAACGTATCGGTCGCCTTGAACAACAGATGTTCAAGGAAATGCGCGACGCCTGACGAACCCTTTGGCTCGTCCGCCGAACCCGCCTTGTACCAAACCATATGGGTCACGACCGGGGCGCGGTCATCCTGAACGACGACGACCTGCATGCCGTTGTCGAGCATGAACGAGGTTACCTGTTCGTCCATTGCCTTGACGGATGCCGGTAGGGCGAATGCGAGGCACGCGATTGCGGCACGAAGGCGACGCATGGCTACTCCTGTGCAAATTGGTTTGGCTAAAGATACGGTGCCGGGGCATGGCTTCAAGGCAACCCGCGGCTTTGTGAGGTTACCGCCCTTGCGGTGGATAGGACGGGACCGGGACACCGGCGCGGCGGAAAGCCCGCGCTATGCGCTCGGGATCCAGTGCTTCGGACCGGTAGGCCTGATTGTAGCGGTCGACCCGAACGATGCGGTATTGGGTAAAACGCGCCTTGCGCCTTCGGAAATCCGCGTCTTCCTCGGCGAGCGTCACTCGGATGTCTTCGCTCACTCCGAACCGGCGGGTGTAGTTCACCAGACCACCATCAGAGCCGGGGATCGGTCCGGTTGGAGCGTCCAGCCGCCCACCAAGGGCGGCAGCGCCATCACTCAGCGGTTGCGCATCCGTGCGGTTGGCACCGCCCGGCGTCGGAACGGGCAATACCGCAAAGCTCTCTGGCTGTTCGAGTGGTTTGGCAGGTGAGACGATAAACTCGTCCGGACCTTCGCCCTGAGAGTCGAGCGTGCGAAGCCCAGTATTGGCACATGCGCCTAGCAGGATCGCCAAAGCGGCAAAAGCAACTCCGCTGGATCGCATCTTTAGTCTCCGTTCATCCTTCGTATTGCTTTATCGCAGGCCACCGGGGGATGTCACGCGCCCTTTTCTTTCCGCTTCTTGTCATCGGCAAAAAGCACCAGACCGATGGCGCCAGCAAAAATGAACACATCCGCCACGTTGAACACAAACGGGTTGTCGATGCCGCAACAGGACATGTTCAGAAAATCGAGCACGTATCCATAGTACAGACGGTCGATGACGTTGCCCAAGGCGCCGCCAATCAACAGGCCCGCGGCGATCCGGGGCAAAAGCGGTTGCGGGCTGCGCCAAAGCCACACGAGCACACCCGCGCAAATCGCAATAGCCAGCCCAATCAGAACCCAGGCGTTCAGCTCTCCATCCAGCAGGCCAAAGTTGATGCCCCGGTTTTCGCCGTAGCGAAAATTGAGGATCGGAGGCAGAACATCGATGCTGCGGACGCGCCAGAGCTCCATGCCATGGATGACGACCCACTTGCTGATCTGGTCGATCAGGATGGCAGCGACAGAAGCGAGGAAGATTGCCCGCATTTCAGTGCCGGAAATGCCGCATGCCGGTAAAGACCATCGCGAGGCCTGCCTCGTCGGCGGCCGCGATAACCTCTTCGTCGCGCATCGACCCGCCGGGCTGGATCACCGCGGTTGCGCCTGCCTCTGCGGCCGTCAGCAATCCGTCGGCAAAGGGAAAGAACGCATCCGAGGCCACGACCGAGTTCTTCGCCGGCGAGTCGGGCAGCCCCAACCCATCGGCAATGTCCTGTGCTTTGCGTGCGGCGATGCGGCAGCTGTCGACACGGCTCATCTGACCGGCGCCGATGCCGACGGTTCGACGGTGCTTGGCATAGACGATCGCGTTCGATTTGACGTGCTTGGCGACAGTCCAGGCAAAGAGCATATCCGCGAGCTCCTGCTCGGTCGGCGCCCGCTTGGTGACGACCTTGAGATCATGCGCCGTCTTGCGTCCGTTGTCCTTGTCCTGAACGAGCATGCCGCCGCTGACCTGCCGGAACATCAAACCCGGCGCGGCGGGGTCCGCAAGGCCACCGGTCGTCAGCAGGCGAAGGTTCTTTTTTGCGGCAAAGACCGCCTTGGCCTCATCCGTCGCGTTCGGCGCGATCACGACTTCGGTAAAGATGGCGGCGATCTCCTCGGCGGTCGGGCCGTCGAGGGTGGTGTTCAACGCAACGATGCCGCCGAAGGCCGAAGTCTGATCGCAAACAAAGGCGTTGGCATAGGCCTCTTGCGCAGTATCGCCCCGCGCGACACCACATGGGTTGGCGTGTTTGATGATCGCGCAGGCCGCGCCGTCTGCCGGGTCGAATTCGCTGACCAGTTCAAACGCCGCATCCGTGTCGTTGATATTGTTATAGCTCAGTTCCTTGCCCTGATGCTGAACCGCCGTCGCGACACCGGGCCGTGAGGAGCCATCCCGATAAAATGCAGCAGCCTGATGCGGGTTTTCACCGTACCGCAGGGATTGGGCAAGCGTTCCGGCAAAGGTCCGTCGGCGTGGCGTCCCCTCGATCCGATTGGCGAGCCATGTGTTGACCGCCGTGTCATAAGCCGCCGTCCGGGCAAAGGCGGTCAGGGCGAGGTTTTGTCGGAACGCATACGTCGTCTGGCCATCATGCTCTGCCAGTTCGGAAAGAAACGCGTCATAGTCCTCGACGTCCACGATCACATTCACAAACGCATGGTTCTTGCCCGCGGATCGGATCATCGCGGGCCCACCAATATCAATGTTTTCAATCGCTTCGGCATAGCCAGCACCTTTGCCGATCGTTTCCTCAAACGGATAGAGGTTCACCACCAGCAGGTCGATGCTGCCGATGCCGTGGCTTTCCATCGCCGCCACGTGATCCGCATTGTCCCGAAGCGCCAGAAGCCCACCGTGAACGACAGGATGCAGCGTCTTGACCCGGCCATCCATCATCTCCGGGAAGCCGGTTACACTCGCGACGTCGGTGACAGTGAGACCAGCGTCGCGCAACGCCGCCGCGGTCCCGCCCGTGCTGAGCAACTCGATACCCTGATCCGCCAGCGCCCGCGAAAACTCCACCAGGCCGGTCTTGTCGGAGACAGAAATGAGGGCGCGGCGTACGGGGCTTTTGTCCGGCATGATTAACCTTTCGCTCGGCAGTCAGGGCGCGGCCGGTTCATCCCGCCGCAGGTCGCGCACGCCAATCGCAGTTTCTTGCGCCTTCGACAAGGTCCACCGAACGCGTGTCGAATAATCCGCCGCCTTGCCGCTCAGAACGATCTGCAACGCACCCCGAGGCTTGAGCCGCCCAGTCTCCAGATAGACACTGCTTTCAAGGCTGAGTTTCTGATTACCATCGTGCCGGAAGATCCAGATCTCTCCGCTTTTGAGCGCGATTGAAACGGCTGTCCCGCCAAGGTCGAGTGCTGCGTCGACCTCCGGGTGCAGATGAAAGCGGATGTCGAAGTTGATACCTCCGGTTCGTGCCTGCACGATCGCCTTTTCCAGCCGCGATTTCGAAGGCTCGTCGATCGCCATCAGCATATCCTCGCCCGAGATCCCGCGCCCGTCGAAGGTCAGATCAAGGATGCGAACATGGGTCAGCCCGTGCGATTTGAGATAACCGTCGTGACCGCCCTGAAAGCGAATGCCGTCCGGTGCCTGGCTGATTTCGATCGGTACATGCGTTGGCCCGCCCGTCAGGTGTTCAAGCCCGGTCTTCTTATCGGGGTCGCCCAGTCTGGCGCTGGAATATCCATCGACGGTAAGCGTTGAATGTGAGGGTGTCGCCCGGCCAGCGCGGCGCCATTCCGGCCCGAAGGAAACACCCGAACCACAATTGACGATCAGCGGACGACGACCGGATGTCAGCTCCATCGCCAGCGTGGATGCATGGGCCGCCGAACTGAACCGGCCTTTTGGGGGCAGCGACGCGTCGACAATGACACTTGTCCGTCCTGTACTGAGCCGGGCATAGCCCATGGCCAGACCGTCAGCCTGCCGTTTCTTGACCCCAGAGGCCGCCAGCGCATGATCCAGCCAGCCCTCGGCCCCGCGGCCCCCACCATGAAACCGCGCAAGACCACCATCGGCATGTCTCAGCGTTCGCAATGTCGGGGCAATGCGCTCGATGGCCTCCAGATGCTGCGATGGTACCGACCGTCCGGCATCTGTTATCGCAGCAGCGGCCCAAGTCAGTTGGGTGAAGACGTCCAACAGCTCTTCGGGGTTGCGCGTTTGGATGCCGCCCTGATCGTCGATTTGGCCAGCGCATTCACGATCCAACGCTTTCGAGGCCGGCAGAGCGATGTCGTCAAGCTCCTTCAAGGACAAGCTGGCATAGACCAGTCCGCAAAGGGCCTCGAACCGCTCCGGCCCGGGCAAGGCCGCATGCCAACGCCGCGACAGGAACTGTGTCTGCTGCCCGATCGAGCGAAAGAACGCATCGATCTGTTGCTGGTCCTGGCCGCGCGTCAGAAGCTGCCCGTGATTGATCCAGCGGATCAACCGGCGGCCGGTCAGATTGGGGACCCAGCCCGGCCCACGCCCGTTCCCATAGCGTTTCAGCCAGTCCCAAACCCAAGACCGCGCGGCGTTCTGACTGGCGAGGTCACCGACTGCGGCCAAATCATCGAGCCATGCAAAACCGTGCAGCTGCGCGAGGAATGCCCGGTCGGGCGGTGTGATGTCCCAGGGGCTGGCGCCTTCGGCCTCGACCAGAAAACCCGCGAACTGGAATTTGCCCGCGACCAGTTGGCGACCGCGCCCGAAACTGCCAATCGTCCGCGGTTCTGGCGGAGCAACGAACCCGGTCTCGACCGCCGATCGCGTCACCCGCCGCGCGTGCCATCGGTTCAGGAACCGTGCTTTCCTGTCCGCAATGCTACCGGGGTTGGACATATGCTCTGCCTTTACGCTTATGGCGCGCTTCGCGGCACCATAGCGTTCCGACTTTGGCGAGTCACGAATTTCAGGCGGCTTTGCGCAGCAGGCAGATATAGAAACCGTCCATGCCGCCCGCCTCCGGCCAGTAATCAGGGCGCAATCGCAAGCCACCCTCGGCGCTGATCCAATCGGCCTCGATACCCTCGCGGTCGAGCGCCTGGCTGTCGACGCTCATGTCCGAATGTCGTTTTAGCGCTTCCTCGACCTGAACCTCACCTTCGTCTGGCAACAGCGAGCAGGTGCAAAAAACCATTCGACCGCCAGGTTTGAGAAGCGACCAGGCATGATCGATCAGCCTAGCCTGCAAATCGATCAGGTCACCGAACTCCGATCCGTCCTTGGCAAAGGGCAGGTCCGGATGTCGTCTGATCGTGCCAGTGGCCGAACAGGGGGCATCGAGGATGATCGCGTCGTATTGCCCGGTCAGATCAAACGCATCCGCAACCTTCAGCTCGGCCTTCAATCCGGTTCGGCTGAGGTTTTCAGCAACCCTTTTCATCCGGGTCTCGGAAACGTCGATTGCCGTTACCTTCGCGCCAGCGGCTGCTGCCTGCAAAGTCTTGCCACCCGGTGCGGCACAGAGATCGAGTACCGTTTCACCCTCGATCGGGGCAAGAACCTGAACCGGGATGGCGGCGGCGGCATCCTGCACCCACCACTGGCCACCGGAATAGCCTGGAAGCGCAGAGATCTGCCCGGGATCCGTCAGACGCACTGACCCAGTTGGCACGTGCCAACCGCCAAGATTATCCGCGACTTTGGCCGGATCACTGCGCGCCGACAGATCCAGCGGCGCGCCGGCGAAGTGCGCAGCCTCCATCGCAGCAACTTGGGATGCGCCCCACGCCTCGACCAGTGGCCCGCGCAACCATTTTGGCAGGCGTGGCACCCGCAAACTGTCCCACGCCGCCTGCCCGTCTGCGGCGACCTTTCGAAGGACGGCGTTCGTCAGTCCTTTCAAGTGACCGTATCGCCGGTGCTGCGACACAATCGAAACCAGCGCGTTTACGACGCCATGCGCGGCCCCGCCCGTACACAGTTCGACCGTGCCCAGCCGCAGAACGTTATGAACCGTCAGCGGAGGTTTCTTGCGCAGGTGCTTGGCCAGCAATCGATCGGCACGCTCAAGCCCGCGCAGTGTTTCGGTCGCCAGTCGTTGCGCGCGTGCGCGATCATCCGCTGGCAGCCGATCCAGAGCGCCGGAGCTGATCAATTCCGACAGCAGGCGGCCCTCACCGATAACCTGATCCAATAGATAAACGGCACTGCGCCGCGCCGCGAGAGCATCACCCATTCTGCCGCCTTGCCTTGCTGAGGAGAGAAAGGGCTGTATATCAATGGTTGCGACCACGAGGAAGCCCCGATGACCAACGATCCCAAAGACCTGCCACCTGCCGCAAAGCGCGCCCTGGCCGAAGCCGAAGAGCGGCGGAAAAAGGAGAAAGCTTTGGAATTGCCGACCGAGTTGGGTGGTCGCGATGGCCCTGAACCTGTCCGGTACGGGGATTGGGAAAAGAAGGGTTTGGCGGTCGACTTCTGACTATTTCAACCGGAAATCGGCGAACTGTCCCGCGCCCTGGTCCGAGGTGAAACGGATCTGGTTGCCGTTCGCCCGCACCTCTTGGCAGTTATAGCCCAGTGGGTCGCCACCCCAATAAAGATCGCGACAGAAGTAACCATTTTCCCACGTCCAGGTGCCGGTAACATCCCAACGGACACCCCGCCCCTTGATCTGCCCGTCATCAGTGACCTCAAGCCGTATGAAGGGCCGTGACAGGGTCTTGCCCTTGACCAGATTTACGAATTCCGATTGCCGATCGACCTTGTAGAGATCGGCAAACGCCGCGGTCCCGCCCAAAACAAAGACAGCGACAAATCCCAATACACGTGCGCGCATGACAGCCTCGTCTCATCCCAGTTGAATTGTTTACGGGATAAGCGGCGATTCGGTTCAATAATTCCTTCAGTCCCGCAGGCCGAGCACGTCCATCATGTCATAGTGCCCCGGCGACTGCCCCAACCCCCAAAGGGCCGCCTTGACGGCGCCGCGGGCAAAGATGCCGCGATCCGTTGCGACATGGCGAAGCGTCACCCGCTCACCCGGGCCCGCAAAAAGCACATCATGTTCGCCCACGATGTCGCCACCCCGGATGGCCGAGAAACCGATTGCGCCATGCGCGCGCTCGCCGGTTATCCCATCCCGGCCGCTTTCCCGAGCGGCGTTGAGGTCAATGTTGCGCCCCTCAGCCGCCGCCTGCCCCAGCATCAGCGCGGTTCCTGACGGCGCATCGACCTTGTGATGGTGATGGGCCTCGATAACTTCGATGTCGAAATCCTCATCAAGGGCCGCCGCCACGCGACGCGTCAGCCCCACCAGCAGGTTGACGCCAAGGCTCATGTTCCCGGCCCTCACGATAACGGCATGGCGCGCAGCCGGCTCAAGGGCGGCGATCTGGTCGTCAGTAAAGCCAGTCGTGCCGATGACATGAACCGCACGGGCCTGCGCCGCGATCTCGCTCAGCGCTAGTGTTGCGGCCGGTGCGGTGAAATCGATGACGATCTTCGCCTGCGCCATCGCCTCGACCGGATCATCGTGGACAACCGCGCCGAGTTCCGGGCCACCCATGGCCAGGCCCAAATCCTGCCCAATCCAATCATGTCCCGGCCGCTCAAGTGCCCCGATAAGATCAAGCGCATCTGACTTGCCGATGGTTTCGACCAACATCTGGCCCATGCGCCCCGACACCCCGGCAATCACCACACCCGGCTTATTCGACATTGCATTTCTCCTTCGTCGCCCTGCCGTAAACTTTTTCGCCCGCTTGGCAAAGAGGAGGGGCGGGTTTAGATGGGGATGATGGGCAAGAACAAGTTTCATGACGGGCCGGGCCCCTCACAGCGGCAGCTACGCGTTGGAGAACTGATCCGTCGCACCCTTGCGGACGTGCTGGCGCGTGGGGATATTCACGACCCCGATCTCAATCGCATGTCTGTCACGGTCGGCGAGGTGCGGACATCTCCGGATCTCAAGATTGCGACGGCCTATGTTTTGCCGCTGGGCGGGGCCGGCAAGGAAGACGTTCTTGAGCTGCTGGCACGCAACAAGGGCGAACTCCGCCGTGTCGTTGCGAAAAAGCTTGCGCTTAAATTCGCGCCCGATCTGAGGTTCCAGCTCGACGAAACGTTTGATCGCATGGACGACACGCGCCGAATGTTGTCCCAAGACGCCGTGCGCCGCGACACACAGGAATGATGTTCAGGCTCGCAGTATCGGCCCTTTTGCTGCTCGTTGCATCGGCCGCGTTTGCGGTCGAATGTGAGAATGTCACCTTCGAGGACAATCGGTACACGATCTGCGAAGTCGACCCGCAGACCGACGATCTGCGCCTCTTTCTGGATGATGAAACCGGAAGTCCCTACGGCCAATTCTCGCGCCTCGATTCGGAGCTCAATGCCCAATCGCTCACCCTGGAATTCGCGATGAACGCCGGAATGTATCATCCCGACCGGTCACCGGTGGGATACTACAAAGAAGGCGAAGAGACGCGGCGCGGTCTTATCACGAGCGCAAGCGCAGGAAACTTCGGACTGCTCCCGAACGGTGTCTTTTGTATAGCTGACGGACGGGCAGAGGTCTTCGAAACCCTGAAGTTCGAAGCATTGCAACCGTCATGCCGCTTTGCCTCCCAATCCGGGCCGATGCTGGTTATCGATGGCGCCCTGCACCCGCGCTTTCTGCGGGATAGCACCTCTCAGTATCTGCGCAACGGCGTCGGAACCAGTGGCGATGGCGGACGGGTGGTCTTTGCCATCTCGAACAACCCCGTCACGTTCTACGAATTCGGACGGCTGTTTCAGTCGGCGCTGGCGCTACCTAACGCGCTCTACTTTGACGGCAACGTGTCCCGGCTGCATGCACCTAACCTGCGGCGCAGCGATATCGGTCGGGCTATGGGCCCCATTGTCGGCGTTGTGGGTGATCAGTAGGCACGGTGCCGATTGACACTGCGCTCCGCTCGATGCTAACCGCCGATCCTTCCTCGAATTCCGACAAGGCATAGGCATGGGTCGCGCACGCAAAGGCAGAGACATCTCAGGCTGGATCGTCATCGACAAACCTGCTGGCCTGACCTCGACGGCTGTTGTGAACAAGGTTCGTTGGGCTTTCGATGCCAAGAAAGCGGGCCACGCCGGAACGTTAGATCCCGAGGCCACGGGGGTTCTCGCCATTGCCCTGGGCGAGGCGACCAAGACGATTCCCTACGTCACGGATGCCTTGAAATGCTATGCCTTTACGGTTCGCTTGGGACAGGCCACCAACACCGATGACGCCGAAGGCGAAGTTATCGCTGAAAGCCCGCTGCGCCCGGACGATGATGACATCAAAGCGGCCCTTGGTCAGTTCGTCGGGGATATCATGCAAGTTCCGCCTAAGTTTTCGGCTGTGAAGATTGACGGACAGCGCGCGTACAAGATGGCGCGGGACGGCGAAGACGTCGAACTAGAAGCCCGTCCTCTCTGGGTCGAGGAACTGGTCATGACGGACCGACCGGATGCCGACCACGTCGTGGTTGAGATGACCTGCGGCAAGGGGGGCTATGTGCGCTCTATCGCGCGCGATCTGGGCCAGTCGTTGGGGTGCCATGGACATGTATTGTCTCTCAGGCGGCTTTGGTCAGGGCCATTCGACGTCGAAAACGGTCATAGCATCGATCAGATCGAAGAACTGGCGCGCAGTCCTGAGTTGGACGCCTTGCTTTCGCCGATTGAGGTGGGCCTCGCAGATTTGCCAGAGCTGCGGACGACCGCAGAAGGGGCGGCACGCTTGCGCAACGGGAACCCGGGCATGGTCTTGGCCAGCGATGTCGAATACGGCGACGAATGCTGGGCATCGCTAGACGGCAAGGCCGTGGCCATCGGGCGCTACAAGGCAGGCGCGCTGCATCCCAGCCGCGTGATCCAGCACCCGTGATCACCCGAACGCACACCAAGGGCGACGCGCCTTCGACCGCGGTGTATTCCGACTGCGAGCGCTACAGATACAGCCTGACGCGCGTCTGGGACGCGTCCGGCAAGCGCGTGAATTTTGTCATGTTGAACCCGTCAACGGCTACGGAGGTTCAGAATGATCCCACCGTCGAACGCTGCGAAAGACGGGCGCGGGCACTGGGATTCGGCAGTTTTGCCGTCACCAACATCTTTGCCTGGCGTGAAACCGATCCGCGGTTGATGCGCAAGGCGGCTGATCCTGTCGGCCCTGAAAACGACGCCGCGATATTAGAGCGGGCGAATTGGGCGGATACGGTCATCGCGGCCTGGGGCACGCACGGGGCGCATCAGGATCGGGGGCCAGCGGTCGAGCACCTGCTAAGGCAGAATGCACATGACCTTTGCCATCTGGGGCTGTCGAAGGCAGGACATCCAAAGCATCCTTTGTACCTGCCCTACAGCCAGCCAGCGGTCCCGTGGTAACCGCATATTAACCAACCTTCTGAAAAGACTTTGAAATTCTCGTCAAGCTCGCGTCATATGCCCGCGGGCAACTATAAAATCGCGCAGTAAGGATTTCGTCATGCTCCTCTTGGCAGGCCTTTTGGGCATGGTGGCCGTCGGTACGGTCGCGATGGTCGACTTCACAGCAACCGAACCGGAAGAAGAAACCGCTGACATCAACATGTCGGATGGTGGCCAGATCATATCGGGCACCGATGCGCCAGACCAGCTGCTTGGGGGCAGCGGTGACGATCAGATCGGCGGCTATGATGGCAACGACACGATCTCGGGTGGGGCCGGCGACGATGACATCCATGGCATGGTCGGTGACGACACGCTGATCGGCGATGACGGCGAAGACACCCTGCACGGCGATGGCGGAAGCGACTCGCTCATCGGCGGTGATGACGACGATCAACTCTTTGGACACAATGCTGCTGACGAAATGTGGGGCGGCGATGGAAACGACGCCATGCAAGGCTCGGCCGGTGACGATCAGCTCAGCGGCGAAGGTGGCGACGATGCCGTCCAGGGCGGCCTCGACAATGACACGCTGACTGGCGGGCGCGGGTCGGACAGCCTGTTTGGTGGCTGGGGCGACGACGCACTGTTCGGTGTCGAAGATGACCCATCAACTGCGGAATTCGACGATATCGACGAACAGGACTTCCTCAACGGTGGTGGTGGCGACGACAGGATCACTGCTGGGAGCCGCGACATCGTAACGGGTGGTGAAGGCAAAGACACAATTGTCGTCGGGGACTGGATCGCGGACGGGTCGCCCGCGTCGATTGTCGACTTTGAGGCCGATACGGACCAGTTGATGGTTGTATTTGATGAAATCGGCGACGAGGAACCGGAACTGATACTCGAACAATCCGACGTCGAGGACGATGTCATGAATGTCCTGATGGATGGCAATCTGATCGCGAAGATTTCGCCCGGATCAGCCGTCGACCCCGACGACGTATCGCTTGTCAGCCTGGTAACTGCCAAATCTATGGGGCTGGTGTCTTAACAGCCGCAAAAGCTCAAAAAGCCTTTGCCATTCCGAATTTTTCCGATTATCAGCGCGCATCTTGGCGCCATTGGCGCTTTCTCCATGGGCCTGTGCTGGACGACATCCCGGCCTGCGCCATCCACTCAATGCTGTAAAGGAGCCCCCGATGTCGATTACTGCTGAAGAAAAAGCACGCGTAATGAAAGAATTCGGAACCAAGGACGGCGACACCGGTTCGCCCGAGGTTCAGGTGGCCATCTTGTCGTCGCGGATCGCGACGCTGACCGACCATTTCAAAACGCACAAGAAAGACAACCACGGCCGCCGCGGTCTTCTGAAGATGGTCGCGCATCGCCGCAAGTTGCTGGACTACCTCAAAGCCAAAGACGAAGGGCGGTATCAATCGCTCATCGAAAAGCTGGGGCTGCGCCGCTAAGGCAAGCACCATCGGGTAGCAATCGAAGAGACCGTGCTGTCACCGGCGCGGTTTTTTCGTTTCCGACACTCGCCAAACGTCTCAACCGGGTGGCAAGCCCGCCAGCCCGGGCCGGCTCGAAACGGAAACAGAATTGCCGGACGGATCCTTGGCATTGGCAAACTGGTACCCCGCCGCGGCATGAATTGACCCAAATTCCAGCCCTTGGGAACGAGCCGCCTCGCAGAAGGCCTGAACATCTTCGACTGCGAAAACCAATTTGGTCTGCGCCTGTCCGGCGCGCTGGCCTGCAGCAGCCGGATGCAACAAGAGCGGGACGCCACCCGGCGGCGGCCGCAATTCAACGATACGATCACCCTCTTCGCGCTGAACCGAGAAACCGAAATGACGCGTATAGAACGCGATCATGTCGTCCATCCGTTTCGTGTAGAGGATCAATGCACCCAAAGCCGTCATCACGCGCCTCCAAAAGAAATGGCCCCGGACCATCTGATCCGGGGCCATGCTAGCAAGATCTAAAGGTTGAGTTTACTCCTCAACCTCCTCTTTTTCTTTCTTGGCTTCTTCGCCGGTCTCTTGATCGACAACCTTCATAGAAAGGCGAACTTTGCCCCGATCATCGAAACCAAGCAGTTTGACCCAGACTTCCTGACCCTCTTTCAGAACATCCGAAGGGTGGTTCAAACGGCGATTTTCGATCTGCGAGACATGGACGAGGCCATCGCGCTTGCCGAAGAAGTTCACGAAGGCACCGAAGTCGACAATCTTGACGACCGTACCTTTGTAGATTTTGCCCTCTTCCGGCTCGGCCACGATCGAATAGATCATGTCGTAGGCTTTCTTGATCGCTTCGCCGTCAGCCGAGGCGATCTTGATGACCCCATCATCGTTGATGTCGACCTTGGCGCCCGACGTCTCCACTATTTCGCGGATAACCTTGCCGCCCGAACCGATGACTTCACGGATCTTGTCGGTCGGTACAGTCATGGTTTCGATGCGCGGTGCGTGAACGCTGAACTCGTTCGCACCTGACAGGGCCTTGGCCATTTCGCCGAGGATGTGCATCCGCCCGTCCTTGGCCTGAGCCAGGGCGTTCTTCATGATTTCAGGCGTGATGCCCGCAACCTTGATGTCCATCTGCAGCGACGTGATGCCGTTCTCGGTTCCGGCGACCTTGAAATCCATATCACCAAGGTGGTCTTCGTCACCCAGAATATCTGTCAGGATCGCATAAGAACCATCATCTTCAAGGATGAGACCCATGGCGACACCGGCAACCGCCGACTTCAGCGGCACACCCGCATCCATCATCGACAGCGAGCCACCACAAACGGATGCCATCGAAGACGACCCGTTCGACTCGGTGATCTCTGAAACCACCCGGATCGTGTAAGGGAAATCAGTCTGGCTGGGCAGAACGGCCTGCAAAGCACGCCATGCCAACTTGCCATGGCCAATCTCGCGACGACCGGGCGAGCCAACACGTCCAACTTCGCCAACCGAATAGGGCGGGAAGTTGTAGTGCAGCAGGAAGTTCGATTTGAAGTTGCCGTGCAATGCGTCGATGAACTGTTCATCATCGCCGGTACCGAGGGTCGTGACGACGAGACCTTGGGTCTCTCCACGCGTGAACAGGGCCGAGCCATGGGTTCGCGGCAACAAACCGTTTTCGCACACGATATCGCGCACTTCGTCGGTCTTGCGGCCGTCGATCCGCTTGCCGGTCTTGACCACGTCACCGCGCAGGATGCCCGCTTCGAGCTTTTTCAAGGCCGATCCCAGATCAGGGTCTTCCTGCTGCTCTTCGGTAAGCGCCGCGACGATCGCTTCGCGTGCGGCGGAAACTGCGGCGGTTCGCTCCTGTTTGTCGGTGATGGCAAAGGCGGCGCGCATCTGCTCTTCGCCTGCGGCTTTGACAGCCTCGAACAGATCGGAGTAGTCAGGCGCTTCGAACTCGAATGGTTCATTTGCAGCGTCTTCGGCAAGATCGATGATCAGGTCGATGACCGGCTGGATCTGTTCGTGCGCAAAAACGACCGCGCCCAGCATCTCTTCTTCCGACAGCTCGTAGGCTTCGGATTCGACCATCATCACAGCGTCTTTCGTGCCTGCGACGACAAGGTCGAGCCGCTGTTCAGGATCGAGGCGAATATCCTGCATGTCGTCCACGGTGGGGTTGAGGATGTACTCACCGTCGACAAACCCAACACGGCAGCCCGCAATCGGTCCCATGAAGGGGGCGCCGGAAATGGTCAGGGCCGCCGATGCCGCGATCATAGCGACAACATCCGGATCGTTCACGAGGTCATGCGACAGTACGGTGCACATCACGAGCACTTCATGCTTGAAGCCAGGGACGAACAGCGGACGGATCGGGCGGTCGATCAGACGGGCGGTCAGCGTCTCTTTTTCGGTCGGGCGCGCCTCGCGCTTGAAAAAGCCGCCGGGCACCTTGCCCGCGGCATAGTATTTCTCTTGGTAGTGAACCGTCAGCGGAAAGAAATCCTGACCCGGTTTGACGGCTTTGGCAAATGTGACGTTTGCCATGACGCTGGTTTCGCCCAGCGTTGCGATCACGGACCCATCCGCTTGACGGGCCACTTTTCCAGTTTCCAGTGTGAGCGTTTCCTCGCCCCACTGCATCGATTTGGTTGTTACGTTGAACATCATCGTATCCTATCTGGGCATCATCGGCCTTCCGATTGCCCGATTGCATAGGGGGCGCATTCCCCCTGACCCCGGTATCTTCTTTGGCGGGCGCTGGAGTCTGGGCGCCATGCTTCAGATTGGGCGGCCATATACGGTTTCCCAGCCAATTGAAACCTTCAAACGCGCGCTGTATGGCCGCCCTCAAAGCGGGGTCGGGCCCAACAGGCTCCGTAACGTCAACGTTTGGTTTACATAAAAAATCGCTGACTTACTCGAAATTGCCGCTAACCTGTCCGGTTAAGGACACTGGGAGGACAAAAACATGAAAAAAACCGCTTTAGCGGCAAGTTTGCTTGTCGGATTGACAGGCATAGCAAGTGCGGCGCCGGTTGAGCCATTTACCGGTCTCGTGGTTTTCGGGGACAGTCTGTCAGATGATGGAAAGGCTGGGACGTTAGCCCCGCCCAGCTTTGGCGGTCGCTGGAGCAACGGCCCCGTCTGGGCCGAGTACCTGGCCAACAGCTTTAGGGCCGTCGGTGCTGCATCGGGCAACTTTGCAATTGGCGGCGCGACTGCAGGCGACGTGAACACCAACACCTATCCACCTTCGGCGCAGCCATTGGCAACGTTCGACGGCCAGGTTGGCGCATTTTCGGCGTCGGGCCTTTCGAGCTTTCTTGGCGACAACCCGTTGGTGACGGTTCTTTTTGGCGCCAACGACATCTTCCAGAACCTTGGCGCCCCGGGTTTCGATCCGGTCGAGGTGGCCAATGATGTGGCCGACGGCATCCGGGCCGTATCTCAGCTTGGCGGCAAATTCGACGATTTCCTGCTGGTCAACCTGCCTGATCTCACCCTCACCCCCGCCTTTGGTGAGGCCGCGCGTCTCGCTGCCGAGGCAACTGGCGACCCTGTCGTGATTGGCACACAAGCTGCGATTTCAGCGGCTGCACAGCAGGCTACGATCGACTTCAACAATCAACTGGCGATCCTCGCAAATGACCTGCGCACAATCGACGGTTTGAACATCATCGAATTCGATCAAGACGCGTATCTGCGTGATCTTCTGGCCGATCCGTCGCCCTTGGGGATTACCGATACGATCTTTCCATGCACGCTATCGCTTGCCTCTTTCGATCCATCAGCCAATTGCGCCGTCTTGCCCGACGGATCCATTGATCCGACCCTCGCGAACACCAAGGTTTTCGTCGACAGCGTGCACCCGACGGCACCGGTTCATGAATTCTTCGCCGCAAGCGTAAGCGAAGCCCTCGGCGATGCGCTTCCAACGCCAACGACTGTACCGCTGCCCGCTGGGTTGCCCATGCTGCTGGCCGGGCTGCTTTCCTTCGCCTGGCTGCGCCGGCCTCAGGCGGCCTGATTGAAACGGGCTGGTAAGTCACCAAGTGCCTGCGCGCGGTCAATAGCGGCGCGCAGGTCGACCTCGATGCTTTCGACCAGTTGTTCAAAGCTGTCGATTTCAAAGAAGACAGGTTGCAGGATGTCGATCCGGTAGGGCGTACGCAGGATCGTCATAAGATCGAAGGGAAGCACCTCTGGCTTACCTGATAGCGCCCATTCAAGCTCTTCCGGGCTTGAGATGATCCCTGCGCCAAAGGCTTTCAGCTCACCGTTCTCACGGATCAAACCAAACTCGACCGTGAACCAGAACAACCGGAATAGGTGGGCCGAGTAATCGTCGCCCAGATCAAGCGCGACACTTCCAAACCGTTCCATGAACCGGCAAAACGCATCATCTGTCAGCATCGGGCAGTGGCCGAAACACTCGTGAAAGATGTCAGGCTCTTCGATGTAGTCAAAGTGTTCACGCTTGCGGATGAAGGTCGCTACCGGAAAGCGTCGTTCGCTCAGGAGGGTCGAGAACTCATCTTGCGGGATCAGCGCATCCACTGCCTTGACCCCCGCGCCCGTAATCGCAGCGAGGCGCGCGTCGATGTCGACGACTTGTGGGATGGTGTCGCGGCTCACGCCCAGTTTATCAAGCCCGTTCAGGAAAGCCTTACAGGCGCTGTCTGATAATCGTGCCATTTGCCGGTCGACAAGGTCACGCCACACGGCGGTCTCCGATGGCGCATAGTCAAAGCGGCCGTCGGGGCCGGCGATCTTGGACACATAATCAGTGCTGAGTGGCATGGCGCAATCCTCCTTGCATCCAGATTACTGGCCCCGTGGCGAGATTGATTTCCAAATCGGGCCATGCTGTGCCATAGATGATCAGGATTTTTCAATTTTGGCACCAGAATGAAATTTTCTGACATAGATAAAACGATACTACGGGAGGTTCAGCGTGACAGCAGCCTTTCTCTGGGAGAGATTTCCAATCGGACTGGAATCGCCCAAAGCACGCTGTGGCGCAAGCTGAATGACCTGGAAAAAGCCGGTGTGATACGCGGGCGTGTTGCTTTGCTGGATCCGGGAAAGGTCGGCTGCAAACTGACGGTGCTCGCGTTCATTTCATTGACCGATCATTCCGAGGACACGGTGGCCGGCTTTGCGCGTCTTATCGAGGGGCATCCGGAGATCGTCGAGTGTTTCGCCACTTCGGGTCAGGCGGACTATCACATGAAAATGCGGGTTTCCGATGTCGAAGCCTATGAACGCTTCATGACCCAGACCTTGCTGCGCAGCCCGTTTGTTCGCGAACTTCACAGCTCATTCGTTTTGAAAGAGTTGAAGTCGACGACAGAATTGCCGTTGTGATTGTTTGAGGTTATGAGCGGTTCCGCCTTGTCGAATGGAAACCCGACCATGAGATGCCCCTCTATATGACCGTCAGCGTCCTGTGCATGAAGTGGGGCACACTCTACGGCCCCGAATACGTCAACAACCTGCGGCGTGGGGTGGCGCGGCACCTTTCGCTGCCGCATCGGTTCATTTGTTTTACGGATGACGGCAGCGGCCTTGATCCGGAGGTAAAGGCGTTTCCCTTGCCCGAACTTGGCTTGCCGGATGGAAAAACCGATACGCGCTGGCGTAAGTTGGGGCTCTTTTCGAACGACCTATTCGGGTTGGAGGGCAAGGCCCTGTTCCTTGATCTCGATCTGGTGATCGTGGGCGATTTGGATCCGTTTTTCGACTTTGGCGACGGCATCCGCATGATCCGCGATGATGATCTTTTTCGCGCCAAGCCGCTGCGCCGGATCAACGCCGATCGTGACGCCTTTCTTCATGCGGTCGGCAATTCATCGGTCTTTGGGTACGAGATCGGGGCACACTCTTACATCCTTGATGCGTATGTGTCGGACCCGGAAGCGGCGATGCAGCAGTACGAAATCTCGCAGCAGTTCCAGAGTGCCAAGTTGATGGAACGCGGCGCCCTCAGCTATTGGCCGTCAGAGTGGTGCGTCAGCTTCAAGAACCACTGTGTCCCAAGGCACTTTCACAGCTTTTTTTCCGATCCGACCCTGCCCGAAGGTGCGCGCATCGTCGTCTTTGCGGGCACGCCAAAGATGGACGAAGCGCTGCGGGGCCAAGGAGGTAGATGGTATCGGAGGATAGGCCCGGCGCCTTGGCTGCAAGAAGCATGGCAGGGTGCCGTCGGGCCATGATGGGCCGTCGCGCAGCCTCTGAGGACTGCGCGACCGCTTAACCTACCATAATCAGGCCGGAGCCTTGGTTGTCCGCAGGTACGGCAGCACAGTGGTGAATTCACCAAACTTTTCTTTCGCATCCGCGTCGCTCACGGTCGCGGGAATGATCACGTCCTGGCCCACCTGCCAGTTGGCCGGAGTAGCGACACCCTTGGCCGAGGTCTGCAGGCCGTCGACGGCGCGCAGCACTTCCGCAAAGTTGCGGCCAACCGTCATCGGGTAAGTCATCGACAGTTTCAGCTGCTTGTCCGGCCCAATGATAAAGACTGACCGAACCGTGGCACTATCGGCAGGTGTGCGACCGTCGGGCAAATAAGCCTCTGCCGGAAGCATGTCGAACGCCTTTGAGACGGCCAGACCGTCATCGGCGATAATCGGAAAATACGCCTCGGCGCCCCCGACCTTTTCGATGTCGCCCTTCCACTTCTTGTGGTCGTCGACACCATCGACGCTGACGCCAATGACCTTGACGCCCCGCTTTTCCCACTCGTCTTTCAACTGCGAAACCGCCCCGAACTCGGTGGTGCACACGGGGGTAAAGTCCTTCGGATGTGAGAACAGGATCGCCCAGCTGTCACCAATCCAGTCATGCAAGCTGAATGTGCCTTGGTCCGTTTCGACCGTAAGATCCGGGACCGTGTCGTTGATACGCAGGCTCATGATTCCCTCCATCCTTCGCCAATGCTGTTAACCTATCTAAGCGTACCCGCGACCTCTTGCACCCCCTCTTGGCCGGTGACACTCTCGGCGTCATCACACGTGTGCAATCTGGGAGCTCTGCCATGTTGGAACGTCGCCAATTCTACATCAACGGCCAGTGGGTCGATCCGATTGCCGGGACCGATCATCAGGTGATCGATCCATCGACCGAAGAACCGTGCGCGATCATTTCGCTGGGCGGGAAAGAAAATGCTGAGGCGGCGATTTCGGCGGCCAAAGCCGCCTTTCCCGGCTGGATGGCGACACCTGCCGAGGATCGCATCGCCCTGGTTGAAAGGCTGATCGACATCTACAAAACGCGTGGCGAAGACCTGGCCCAGGCCATGAGCACCGAGATGGGTGCGCCAATCGACATGGCCCGCCAGCAGCAGGTCGGGGCCGGGATCTGGCATCTTAAGAACTTCGTCAAAGCGGCGAAGGAGTTCACCTTCAACCAACCCCTCGGCGATCATGCCCCCGGCGATCGCATTATCTATGAACCCGTCGGTGTCTGCGCCCTGATCACGCCGTGGAACTGGCCGATGAACCAGATCACCCTCAAGGTCGGCGCGGCCGCCATCGCGGGGTGCACGATGGTCTTGAAACCCTCCGAGGAAAGCCCGCTCGACGCACTGATCTTTGCCGAGATGATGGACGAGGCGGGCTTCCCTCCCGGTGTCTTCAACCTCGTGAACGGTGACGGTGCGGGTGTCGGCACGGTTCTGAGCGGTCATCAAGATGTCGACATGGTCAGCTTTACGGGATCGACCCGCGCCGGCACGCTGATTTCAAAAAATGCGGCAGATACCCTGAAACGCGTGCATCTTGAGCTGGGTGGCAAAGGGGCAAACCTGATCTTTGACGATGCCGACGAAAAGGCCGTCAAACGCGGTGTGCTGCACATGATGAACAACACCGGTCAGTCCTGCAACGCACCCAGCCGGATGCTGGTTCAGCGGGGCGTCTATGACAAAGCCGTCGAGGAAGCGGCGGCCGTTGCGGGAAAGGTCTCGGTTGGTCCTGCCAGCGAAGAGGGGCGGCATATCGGTCCGGTGGTCAATGAGCGGCAATGGGAAAAGATCCAGGGCCTGATTGAAAAGGGCATTGCCGAAGGCGCGCGTCTGGTGGCTGGCGGACCCGGACGGCCCGAGGGGCTCAATCGCGGGTACTACGTTCGCCCGACGGTCTTTGCCGACGTCAACAACCAGATGACCATCGCGCGCGAAGAGATTTTTGGCCCGGTGCTGTCGATCATCCCGTTTGAAACCGAAGAAGAAGCTGTCGAGATCGCGAACGACACGCCCTATGGCCTGACGAACTACGTACAAACGCAGGATCATGCGCGCGCCAATCGTCTGGCTACCCAGCTTCGGTCCGGCATGGTCGAGATGAATGGCACATCGCGCGCGGCGGGCTCGCCCTTTGGCGGAATGAAACAGTCCGGCAATGGGCGCGAAGGTGGTGTCTGGGGCATTGAGGACTTTCTCGAGGTCAAGGCCGTCAGCGGTTGGGCGGCTGAATAGACGGCGCGTCTAGAACGGCACCCTGGCACGGGCCCGCAGGTCGGATCCGCCGCCGGGGTGCCGGACACGCAATTCCTCTGAATGCAGCATAAGACGCGGGAAATCCCGCGCTTCACCCTCAGCATAGAATGGATCGCCCAGGATCGGATGGCCAAGCGCCTGCATGTGGACCCGCAACTGGTGGCTGCGCCCGGTCTTGGGCATCAGGCGCACCCGTGTCGTATCGCCCTCATATCGCAAGACCCTCCAGTCCGTGACTGCCGGTTTCCCGTTTTCATGATCCACCATCTGTCTGGGCCGGTTGGGCCAATCGACGATCAACGGCAAATCCACTGTCCCGGTTTTTGGTTCTAGCTGTCCCCAGACCCGCGCCACATAGGTCTTCTTGACCCGCCGTTTCTCGAACTCCATCGACAGAAACCGTTGCGCGTGCGGGGTCAGGGCAAAGACGATCACACCCGAGGTATCGCGGTCGAGCCGGTGGACAAGCAACGCGTGCGGATAGACCGCCTGCACCCGCGTCATCAGACAATCAGCGAGATGCTCGCCCTTGCCGGGGACCGACAAGAGACCTGCGGGTTTGTCGATCACCAGCACTTCGCTGTCTTCGTGCAGAATGACCAACGGGTCCTGCGGGGGATCGTAAAGGCTGTCCATACGTCCGGGTGGCAAAACGAGGCTGGGTTTTCAACCCACGCTGTGACAGGCTGCGCCAAATCCGGAGGCTCAGATGCACGAGACAATCAAAAAAATGCAGCAGGTCGTGGCGGAAGGCGACGACAAAGCCATCGCGCCACTATTGGCGCCTGATGTCGAGTTTCGCCCGCCGACGTATTGGAAAACATGGACCGGGCGCGATGCGGTGGCCGCTGTTCTTGGCCATGTCGGTCAGGTCTTTACCGACTTTCGTTATCGCCGTGTCATGGGTGAAGGGTCGGATTGGGCACTTGAATTTCAGTGCAAGGTCAACGGCCTCGACGCGGTCGGCGTCGATCTGATCACTCTGGATAAGGACGGCCTGATCGCGCAGTTCGAGGTCGTGATGCGCCCGCATAAAACTGTTGGCGCGTTGCGGGAGGCAATGAACGCGCGGGTCATGACCGATGCCCGGTTCCTGAAATTCCAGCACGCCCTATCCTGATCCTTTGCGGCTCTAGGCGCGCGCCCGTTCCGACTTGGGATCGTAAAGCGGCTTGAGCGACGCGGTCGCCGCCACCCGTGTCCCCGCCACGTCGATTTCGAAGCTGGAGGCCAGAACATCGGCCGCGCTCTCACCCGCGCAGGGAACATAGCCGAGGCCGACCGCTGCACCCAGATGGTGACCGTAGGCCCCGGAACTCAGGTATCCGACAATCTCGCCGTTCCGACAGATTGGTTCGTTGTGATAGAGCAGCGGTTCAGGGTCTTTGAGCTGGAATTGCAAGAGGCGGCTTTCAAGCCCGGTCTCTTTCTTGCGCAAAACAGCATCCCGCCCGATGAAGTCCGGCTTGTCGGTCTTGACCGCAAAGCCAAGACCCGCCTCGAGCACATGATCCTCACAGGTGATGTCATGCCCGAAATGGCGGAAGCCTTTTTCGATCCGGCAGGTATCCATCATGTGCATACCGCAAAGCGTCAGATCGAGATCCTGCCCGGCTGCCGAGATTACCTCGAACGCATGCGCGGCCATGTCGGACGAAACATAGACCTCCCATCCCAACTCGCCCACATACGTCACGCGGTGCACGCGGGCGAGGCCCATGCCAAGCTCGATCTCTTGCGCTGTACCAAAGGGGTTCACATCGTTCGAGAAATCCGCAGGAGAGACGCGTTGCATCAGTTCACGCGCCTTGGGCCCCATGATCGCCAGCACACCCTCGCCCGCAGTCACGTCGGTGATGACAACCCGCCGGTCGCCCACATGCCGCCGCAACCAGGTCTGATCGGCGAGGCGCGTGGCGGCGGGTGTGACGACGAGATACGCGGTTTCGGAAAGCCGGGTGATCGTGACATCTGCCTCGATCCCGCCGCGGTCGTTCAGGAACTGGGAATAGACAATCTTGCCAACCGGCACGTCATATTGCCCGCCCGCGACATGGTTGAGAAACTCGCACGCATCCGGCCCCTCGACCCGCAACTTGCCGAACGAGGACATGTCGTACATGCCCACGCCCTCGCGGATCGCTTTATGTTCGTGCGCCACGTTTTCAAAGAAATTCTGACGCTTCCAGCTATAGCGGTATTCAGCCTCCTGCGAGCCGCGCGCGAACCAGTTGGCGCGCTCCCAACCCGCCAGTTCGCCCATGACGCCGCCGCGATCCAGTAATTGCTGATGGAAGGGTGAGCGGCGGACGCCCCGAGCCGACGCCTTTTGCCGGTAGGGGAAGTGATCGGCATAGAGCAGGCCCAGCGTTTCCTTAGACCGCTCGGCCAGATAAATGCGGTTGCCTTGAAACGGCTGCATGCGCGCGATATCCACGTCACCCAGATCGAATGGGCGTGCACCGTCCTCCATCCATTGGGCAAGCGCCATGCCAGCCCCGCCCGCTGATTGGATGCCGATGGAGTTGAAGCCGCATGCGACCCACACATTGTCCATCTCGGGCGCGAGACCCAGGTGATAGGCGTCATCGGGCGTGAAACTCTCAGGTCCATTAAAGAAGGTGTGGATCCCTGCCTCGGCCAGCATGGGCATGCGGTTGACGGCCATTTCGAGGATCGGTTCGAAATGATCGAAATCCTCGGGCAGTTGATCGAATTCGAAATCGTGGGGGATGCCTGTCAGCGCCCAAGGTTTTGCATTGGGTTCGAACGCGCCCAGCATCATCTTGCCTGCATCTTCCTTGTAATAGGCGCATTCGTCCGGCACTCGCAGAACCGGCAGTTGCTGCAGACCATCGATCGGTTCACTGACGATGTAGAAATGCTCGCAGGCCTGAAGTGGTACGTTCACGCCCAGCATCTCACCTACTGATCTGCCCCACATACCGGCGCAGTTGACCACATGATCGCAGGCGATCTCTCCTGCACTGCCGTCCTCGGCCTGCCAGCTTGCGGCAGCGATGCGGCGCCCGTCCCGGCGCACACCGGTGACCTTGACCCGCTCGCGGATTGTGGCGCCGCGTTGCCGCGCGCCCTTGGCCAGTGCATGGGCGATATTCGCCGGGTCGCCCTGCCCGTCCTTTTCGAGGTAAACGCCGCCCAGAACTCCATCGATATTCAGGTGCTCATAGCGCGCCTTGATCTCCTCCGGCCCGATCTCTTCGATGTCGACCCCGAAAGCGCGCGCCATTCCGGCCTGCCGGTGCAACTCTTCCACCCGCTCTTCGGTCAGCGCCGCGGTGATCGAACCGACGCGCTTGAAGCCCGTCGCCACGCCGGTCTCTTCCTCTAGGCTCCCGTAGAGTTCCTGGCTGTACTTGGCGAGCTTGGTCATGTTCGCAGTTGCGCGCAGCTGTGCGATCAGGCCAGCGGCATGCCATGTCGTACCGCTGGTCAGCGCCTTGCGCTCAAGCAGAACGACATCGGTCCATCCCAGTTTGGTCAGGTGATAGGCGACCGAGCATCCGACAACGCCGCCTCCGATAATGACGACCCGGGCTGAAGTGGGAAGATCAGGCATGACGCCCCCTAAACGATCGTATGGCCGGCCGCGCGCAGGCGGTTGGCGATTTCCGAGATATGGGCGGGCCCGACTTCGCAGCAGCCGCCGATGATTGTGGCGCCGTGATCCAACCACTCAAGCGCATGGTCCGCATAGATGGCCGGGCCCATGTCGCGGCGCGCCTGCAGGCCCGCTGCTGTCGTGCCACCGGCAAGGAAGGCCTTGGTGATCTCGGCGAACCCGTTGCCGTAGGCGCCTGTCGGTAGGCCGGTCGCGGCCAGCACATCGAGCGCATCGCGCATCACTTCCGGAGCCGAGCAATTGGCGAGCGCAGCATCTGCTTCACGGGCGATGCCCAAGACGTCAGAGAGCGGTTCGCCTGAGCGCAGGATTGTCCCGTCTTCGTCGTCCACTGTGAGTGCCAGCCAGACGGGGCGATTGGTCTGACGCCCCGCCGCAAGGCAGGCACGCGCCGCATCGACCGAGGCAATGGTTTCGAAGATCAAAAGATCGACACGCGGGGCGAGGATCTGTGCCACCTCGGCATAAAGACGGGTTGCAGTGGTAAGATCGGGATGAAGATCGGATCGATAACTTGCACCAAGGGGCCCAACCGCACCCGCAACCCGCGACCGTCCCCGCACGGCATCGGTTTCGTCAAGCGCGGCGGTCAGGAGGTCCTCGAGCATATGCTCGCGGTCAGGCAAATCATCGCCCGCAGTGGCATAGTGGTTCAGTTGCCCGCTGCGCAGCCTGTCGCGATGAATGGCATAGGTGTTGGTGGTTGCGACCGTGGCCCCGGCGTTAAGATAATCCGCATGAACTGCACCGACCAAACCGGGCCGGTCGATCATGACCTGCGTTGACCAAAGCGGTGCAGCAGGCTTGCCCGAACGATGGACCAGCTCCTGCCCCATACCGCCGTCAAGAAGTGTAACCTCTGCCATCTTCACTCGCCCGGATTTGGCGGCACCGGACCCATCTGAACGATGTCGTACTTTGCGTTCAGGGCGTCCATCTTTGCCGTATCGGCATAGTCTTCCTCTGACATCTGAGCCAGCTCAGCCAGAAAGCCGTCAAAGCCCGATGGCTGGTAGATCATCAGCATCTTTGCGGGGCCACCCGATGCTCGACAGGCATGGGGAACGCCCGGCGGCACATGCAGCGTCGTGCCCGCCCGGGCTTTGATCCAGTCGCCATCGACATAGAAATCGACCGTCCCATCCAGAATATAGAAGGTCTCGGCATGGTGGTCGTGCCTATGAAGGCCCAAGGCGAAGCTGGCCTTCAGGTTGTCCTCCATCAGCGTGTAGGCGCCGCCCGTATCGCCGCCGGAAACCTTCACGAACGTGTGGTCGTTTTCCCACTGATAGTTGGTCCCCTCGCCAGGGGGCAGATGGGTGAGGGCCGCCGTGCTCACGCCCGCAGCCTTTCATTCTCCGGGTCCCACAGTGGGCCTTCGGGCTGGACAACCGCGCGACGTTTCTCACCGAATATGTCGACTTCGATTTCGGTACCGGGAACGGCCAGATCGGTGCGGATCATGCCAAGCGCAATCGATGCGCCAACGCGATAACCCCAGTCGCCGCTGGTTGTCTCACCCACGACATCGCCGTCGTGCCAAAGCGTCGCCATGTAAGGCGCGTCCTGATCACCCGCATCGACCTTCAGCGAAATGAAGCGCTTCTTCGATCCTTGCTGCTTTTCGTTCATCAAGGCGATCTTGCCGGGGAAATCCTGAGGCTTGTCCAACTTGACGAAGCGGTCGAGGCCGCCCTCGTAAAGGGTGTAGTCGGTGGATAGATCGCCCTTCCACGTGCGGTAACCTTTTTCGATGCGTAGCGAATTCAGCGCATACATCCCGAATGGCTGAGCACCAGCCGCGAGCACTGCATCATAAAGCGCGGGAATGTCGGAGTTGGCCGCATGTATCTCCCAACCCAGTTCTCCGGCAAACGAGACCCGCGCCAGGGCACAATCCATGCCGTTGATCCTGGCCCCCTGGTGCGAGAGCCACGGCAGGCTCAGATCGGCCTCAGCGCCGATTGCTTCGAACAGGCCCCGCGATTTTGGCCCGGTGACGATCAGCGTCGAGTATTCGGTCGTGTGATCCGTCAGGCTCAGCCCCGCATCCATCACCGGGCGCAGCACGTCAAAGTCATGCCATTGCGCCGTGGCCGCGGTGATGAGCGTGAAGTGATCCTCAGAATGCCGAAGTACCGACATCTCGGTCAGGATACGCCCCCGGTCGTCTGCGAAATAGGCGAGGTTCAACCGCCCCGCCTTGGGCAGACCGCCGGTAATCCGACCCCGCAGCCACTCCGCAGCGCCCTCGCCCGAGAGGTTGAAGCGTGAAAAACCGGGCAGGTCGAGCACGCCGACACCATCGCGCACCGCCTCGCATTCCTCTTTCACGCGCTGGCTCCAAGCGCCCGCGCGATCCCATGTCTGGGTCGCATCTTCGGATAGGTCGTCGCCGTCCTTGGCGAACCAGTTTGCGCGCTCCCAGCCGTTGTAGGCGCCCATCACACCGCCGAGTTCGCGCACTTTGGCGTCAACGGGCGAAAGCTTCTTGTCGCGGCCTGCTGGCCATTCGTGATGGGGGAAGTGCATGGCGTATTCGTGGCCATAGACCTCCATCGCCTTTTGATTGCAGTAGTCCTGATCGGTGTAGTCCGTGTAGCGCCGCGGATCGACCGCCCACATGTCCCACTCGGTCTGGCCTTCGGTGATCCATTCGCCCAACACTTTGCCAGCGCCGCCGCCTTGGGTGATGCCAAAGGTAAACACGCAGGCCTCATAGGCATTCGGCACGCCCGGCATCGGCCCGATCAGTGGCAGACCGTCGGGTGCATAGGGGATCGGGCCATTGATGACGCGGCTCACACCCTGTGAACCCAGGATCGGAACACGGGCCATCGCATCCTCGATGTACCATTCCAACCGCTCCAGATCATCCGGATAAAGCTGAAAGCTGAAATCCTCGGGCATCGGATCGTCCGGTGTGATCCAGTGCGCCTTGCAGTTCCGTTCGTACGGTCCAAGGTTCAGACCATGCTTGTCCTGCCGGAGATAGTATGAGGAGTCGACGTCACGCAGCAGCGGTATCTTGCGCCCGTTCGCTTCGGTCCATTCCTTGAGCTCCGGTATCTCCTCGGTCAGAAAATACTGGTGGGACATCACAGCCATCGGGACGGTCCGGCCACCGAAGGGCTTGAACCATTCACCAACGCGCTGCGCGTAGTATCCGGCGGCGTTGACAACTTTTTCGCAGCGAATATCGCCCTTGGCAGTGTGAACGATCCATTCACCGTGTTCGCGGCTCACCCCAGTTGCCGGGCAGAAGCGTTCAATCCTCGCACCCATCTGGCGCGCGCCCTTGGCCAACGCCTGTGTTAGCTGGGCGGGATCGATGTCACCGTCGTCAGGGTCCCAAAGCGCGCCTTCAAGGTCGTGGGTTTCGATGAAGGGATAGGCATCCTTGACGTCGGCCAGCGACATCATCTCCAGCTCCATCCCCTGATACAGACCCATGGATTTGGCGCGCTCGAACTCCATCATGCGCTCGCGCGAATGTGCAAGGCGGATCGATCCGGTCACGTGATAGTTCATCGGATAGTCCACCTCTTCGGCGAGACCGGCATAAAGCGACAGCGAATAGCGCTGCATGTTCATCACTGCCCACGAGGTGCTGAAAGACGGGCAGTTACCGGCCGCATGCCAAGTAGAACCGGCTGTCAGCTCGTTCTTTTCCAGAAGCACGCAGTCTGTCCAACCCGCCTTGGCGAGGTGGTAGAGGCTCGACGCGCCAACAACGCCGCCACCAATGATGACGACGCGGGCGGTGGTGGGAAAGTCACTCATCTCTTTCTCCCATGATTGAAGAGGCGTCAGTCATCCGGACCGGCGCAATGTTTCGGCAATTTGTGTGAAAAACCCCAAGCCGGCTTGCTGGCAATGGGACGTGATAATGGCTTTGCCGGGCGACAAAGGACCCCGTGACAACGGCCATCAGTACACCGGTGGAGCGATCACCCAGATCGCCACGGCAGGTTTGTCATAGGGGTTCGACCAGCGGAACTCTTCCCCCCTGATCCGGAAACTGTCACCGGCCCTGAGGGAAAAATGCTTGTCGCCAATCGTGATCTCCAACCGACCTGAAACCAGATACGCCACCTCTTGCGTCGGGCGCGTCAGCATCTCGGGGATCTCGGAATGCGCTTCGAAGATGCAATGCACCATTTCGAAATCGTCGGTCAGATCCGGCGATAGCAGTTCTTCCACCAGCCCAGCGGCACGCGATCCGATTGGGCGGCGTGCCTTTGACCGGACAACCAGCCCAGCCTCATCAGCAGGCGCCGCGTCGTGCCGGAAAAGTGTTGAGATCGATACATCCAGTTCACCGGCCAGAAGCCGCAGGTCGCTCAGCGATGGTTCCGAAAGGTCCCGCTCAACTTGACTCAGCCAACCAACGGACCGTTCGATCCGATCGGCCAATTCTTGAAGCGTCAGACCGCGCGCCTTTCGAAGCGCACGTAGGTCCGCCCCTATGGTTCGTGAACGTTCGACGTCTGACTGCAACATTATCCGCCCGTGAAAAAATTGAGCTGTTTTTCACGATGGCATAAAAGCCATCAAAATCAACTAATTTCTCGTGCGGCGAAGACATCCCGCAGGATGGTTCCAAGTTGCTCCGCATCTGTGTCGGAAAACGCAGCAGGCTGATCGCTGTCGATGTCGAAAACAGCGATCAGGTCCCCGTGCAGATCGTGCACCGGCAAAACCAGTTCTGACTTTGTGGAACTCGCGCACGCGATGTGACCGGGAAATGCCTCGACATCGGGAACCAACTGCGTTGATCCCGTCCGCGCGGCAGCGCCACAGACGCCTTTGTCGAAGGGAATGACGAGGCAACCATGTCCGCCCTGATACGGTCCGATCTTGAGCAGCTCTGGCGCTGTCACGCGGTAGAAACCGGTCCAGTCGAACCGGTCGTCGCTGTGATGCACTTCGCATGCGACCGTCGCCATAAGCGCCACCGAATCCGTCTCGCCCTCGGTCAGTGCGGCGATCGATTGCGACAAGGCCCGGTAGTCGACCTGGGTCATGGCAGCTCAATCGCGATTGCCGTGCCTTCACCGCCGCCGATGCAGATCGCGGCAACACCTCGTTTCAGTCCACGTTTTTCCAGCGCATTGACAAGGGTGACCATGATCCGTGCGCCAGACGCGCCGATCGGGTGGCCCAGGGCGCAGGCACCGCCGTTCACGTTAACGATCTCGGAGCTGAGACCCATCTCATGCATGAAGGCCATGGGAACGACCGCAAAGGCCTCGTTCACTTCCCACAGATCCACATCCTCCTTCGACCAACCAATCCTAGCGAGCAGCTTTTGTGCGGCCGGAACGGGGGCAGTCGTAAAGAGACCCGGCGCTTGTGCGTGGCTGGCATGACCCAGGATTCTGGCGCGTACGGCAAGACCCTGGCTTTCAGCGGCTTCGGCCGAGGCCAGTACAAGGGCCGCCGCCCCGTCAGAGATGGATGACGAATTGGCTGCGGTCACCGTCCCACCCTCACGAAAGGCGGGCTTGAGCGTCGGGATCTTGTCGGGGCGAGCGGTCTTGGGCTGCTCATCGGCACTGACTGAGACCGTCGCCTTTCGGCCTACCACTTCGACGGTCGTGACCTCGTCCGCAAAGGCGCCGCTCTCTTGCGCTTCAGTCGCGCGGCTCAGAGAGGCAAGCGCATAGGCATCCTGTGCTTCGCGAGTGAACTGGTAACGCTCCGCGCAGTCCTCGGCAAAGGTGCCCATAAGACGGCCTTTGTCATAGGCGTCTTCGAGGCCGTCGAGGAACATGTGGTCGATCACCTGACCATGGCCAAGGCGCGCGCCGCCGCGCATCTTGGGCAGAAGGTACGGGGCATTCGTCATGCTCTCCATCCCGCCGGCGACCATGATGTCGTTTTGGCCAAGCGCAATCTGGTCGAAGGCCACCATCGCCGCTTTCATGCCCGAACCACACATCTTGTTCAGCGTGGTCGCCGGGACCTCTTCGCCAAGGCCCGCATGGAACCCGGCCTGACGCGCCGGTGCCTGCCCCTGACCGGCTGGCAGAACACAGCCCATGATGACTGCATCGACGGTCGCGGTGCCGGCCCCATCCATAGCTGCCTTTATGGCGACGCCACCCAGTTCAGCAGCGTTCTTGGCTGACAATTCGCCCTGAAAACCACCCATCGGCGTTCGGGCCGCCCCGGCAATGACGACGTCTTTCATGTTCCTGTTCTCCCCGGCTGAACACGAGTTGGTAACCTTTCGTTCTTAAACACGCGAACGAAACGTGATTTTCAAGAGGTCGTCGCAATGGAACTGACCAGTTCGCAGCAGGATGCCCTGCAGGTCGTCGCTGTCAATGATGCACGGATCGACGCCGCGGTCGCTATCGAATTCAAGGACGCGATGCGGGAAAAGACAGATGGGGGGTCCGACGTCGTCGTTCTTGACCTCAGCGTCGTTGAATTCATCGATTCAAGTGGCCTGGGGGCCATCGTCGCCTCGATGAAGAACATGGGCAAGGGGCGCACGCTGGCTCTGGCCGGACTGACCCCAACCGTAGAAAAGGTTTTTCGGCTGACGCGCATGGATAGCGTATTTCCTGTATATCCCACGCTCGAAGGCGCTTTGGATAACCTCAAGAACTAAATCTCAAAAATGTTAGGATTCGAGCCAATGGTCTCGATGCTGCCCGCTTTTCAGTTCTCCGTCCAAAGTGACGAATTTTCAGTTCGGGATGCGCTCGAACAGCTATTACGCAGGCTAAAGCCCCTTTCGCTCGATGTCGAAGAGGCCGGGACGGTTGAACTGGTGATGGCCGAGGCACTGAATAATGTGGTCGAACACGCCTATCCGGAAGGGAATCCTGCGGGGCCAATAAACATCCATTGCAAGCATCGGTCGAACGGGTTGCATCTCACCATCACCGATCAGGGGGTCGGTATGCCGGATGGTGAGACCCCCTTGGGACGCCCTGCGAATCTGAATGTGGACAAAATGCAACTTCCGGAAGGCGGCTTTGGCTGGTTCCTGATCAAGGACCTCGCGAAAGACGTGGATTACAAGCGCGTCGGCTGGGAAAATCGCCTTTCACTACGGCTCGCCGTGGCCACAAAGTCGAGACAATCCTAATCAGCGGATAGCCGCTCATGCCCGTCGAGGCGCCGAGAGCAATCCCAAAAGCGCCTCCGCGCCACCACAATCGTGCCTTGTTTCACCCCGATAACTTGCCCTGTAAGCTGCATATAGCTTCCCTCGGTGTCGCGTTATTTTTTTTGCCCCCACCCAGTGCGCGGCACCGAGGACTTACAACAGCTTCGCCACGGGCTTGGACATACTCATCCGCATCGCTAGTTTTCCAACAAACAATGTTGGGTAGGGTACGATGCGTGACTTCCACTTCCCCGGCCGGTCGCCGGTTCTTGCAACAAACGGCATGTGCGCAACGTCGCACCCACTGGCCGCTCAGGTTTCCATCGACATTCTGAAACAAGGCGGCAACGCGATGGATGCCGCCATCGCCGGTGCAGTCGTATTGGGTATCTGCGAACCCCAGATGACCGGTCTGGGCGGCGATTGTTTCGTCCTTTGGTCAAGACCGGGTGAAACGACGATCAACGCGCTCAACGGATCAGGCCGCGCACCGGCTGCGGCAGATTCGGCCACACTGAGGGCTGAAGGGCACGCAACCGTCCCGACTTACTCGGCACAGGCTGTCACGATACCCGGCGCCGTTGATGCGTTCTGCCAACTGGCAGCGACCGAGGGACGCATCGGGCTCGACACCCTTCTGCAGCCTGCGATCCAATACGCGGATCAGGGCGTGCCGGTTGCGGCCCGCGTGGCCACCGACTGGCAAAAAGATGCATCCGTTCTGCAGGGCACGGCGCGGCAAAGTTTTCTTCGGAACGACAAGCCGATCCAGGCAGGGCAGCTGTTCCGCGCTCCGGGGCAGGCCGAAGTCTTGCGTCGCATCGCAAAGGATGGCCGCGACGCTTTCTATTCCGGCGAAGTTGCCGAGGACATGGTCGCCTCGCTTCAGGCTGCCGGTGGCTCGCATAGCCTTGAGGACTTTGCAGGCGTCGCGTGCACGACAACCAATCCCATCTCTGGCCAGTACAAAGACATCGAACTGGTTGAGCATCCGCCAAACGGGCAAGGCGCCACGGCACATCTGTTGCTGAACATCCTTTCCCACTTCGACATCGCCAGCCTTGACCCCCTGGGTGCGGAACGCATCCATATCGAGGCCGAGGCGACGAAACTGGCCTATGACGCCCGCAACCGCTTTATAGGCGATTTCGATTACACGACGCGGATCGACCATATGCTGGCGAGTGATACCGCCAAGGCGCTGGCCGGTCTGATCCGTTCCGATGAGGTACTTAAAAACCCCCGTGCTGTATCAGAGGCCATTCACAAGGACACGATCTATATCTGCGTGGTTGATGGCGATGGCATGGCGGTTTCGCTCATCTACTCGATCTTCCATGGTTTCGGCTCGGGCATTGCGAGCGACAAGTTCGGCATCCTCTTCCACAATCGCGGCGCGGGCTTCACGCTGGAAGAGGGTCATCCGAATGAACTGAAAGGCGGCAAGCGCCCGATGCACACGATCATCCCCGGGATGATCAGACGGGGCGGCAAACCCGTGATGCCCTTTGGCGTGATGGGTGGCGCCTACCAATGCACTGGTCACGCCCGGTTCATTTCCAACCTTGTTGATTTCGGAATGGACCCGCAGAGCGCGATCGATGCGCCCCGCGCATTTAACGACTCGGGCGATATGCGGGTTGAACGGGGATACTCCGACCAGGTCCGTCAGACACTAGCCGACAAGGGCCACAGCGTGTCTGTGCCTGAGACGCCAATCGGTGGCGCACAGGCGATTTTGATCCACGACAACGGCGTTCTTGAAGGGGCCAGCGACCCGCGAAAAGACGGCTGTGCCCTTGGCTATTGATCGTCAGTTAAGCTGAAAATGCAGCGGATAGGACCCGTCTTCGAACGGGCCAAAAAGATCCGGAATATCCGGATGATCGACGGGCTCACCTGAATAGTCGGCGACGAGGTTTTGTTCAGACACGTAAGCGACGTAATAGCTTTGGTCGTTTTCAGCCAAAAGATGATAAAACGGCTGGTCTTTCAGTGGTCGGCTGTCTTCCGGTATCGACTCATACCATTCCTCGGTATTGGCGAATTCCGGATCGACATCGAAGACGACACCGCGAAACGGATGTTTCTTGTGCCGGACAACCTGCCCCAAGTGATATTTCGCACGTGATGTATGCATGTCAAAAGCCCCTGTCAGCCTGATTACACGCTCACCGCCGGTCTTGTCCAATAAATGTCCACAGAATCGGGGAAACAGACTGTGAACGCCATCGTGACAGTATTGAAATTGCAAGATAAATCGGCGCCCCGCCGAGATTGGGTAGCTCACCTTTAGTGCATCGTCATGCCGAAGCCCGACTTTCACCCCAAATCGTGATTTAAAGATGGCTCGCTTTTGGGTACACTATCGCAAAAAAGTGAGAGGCACATGAGCAGACTTCTCCGCGCTTTTGCGCTCGTTTTGCTGGCGGCTAGCTGTGGCGGCGGCTCCGGCCAGGCACCGCGTGATCTTGATAATGCGTGCAGCATTGTCAGTCAGCATCCGGAATACCTACGCGCGTTCCGCGCCACCGAACGCCGTTGGGGTGTCCCAGTGCATGTCCAGATGGCAACCATCTATCAGGAAAGCAAATTCGTCTCGAATGCGCGCACGCCGTTCCGATATGCGGCGGGCGTTATCCCGATGGGCCGTCAATCAAGCGCCTTCGGCTATGCACAAGCACTTGATGCGACATGGCGTGAATATCAGCGCGACACCGGCAGCTATCGCGCACGCCGCGATCGCATTCGCGACGCGACTGATTTCATGGGGTGGTACATGAACACGACGCGCGAGCGGAACAACATCGCGCTGTCGGATGCCCGCAACCAATATCTCGCCTATCATGAAGGCCACACCGGCTATGCTCGCGGAAGCTACAATCGCAAGTCATGGCTGCTGCGGATCGCCGATGAGGTCGATAGCCGGGCAGACGTCTACGCCGGTCAGCTGGCGAGCTGCCGACGGGCCTAGCGGTCTTCTCCGCGGCGGTATTCGTCCACGTCGAAGAGATCACTCGACAGGTCCCGACCTTTCGTGAGCGGGCCAAGAACGACCTTGGTCGTGCCACCTTCGTCCGTACGGACGACCCATTCGGTCAGTTCCACAGGCGCCGCTGAAAACCGCATCTCGATCGTACCGTATTCCGGGTTCTTAGGATCCTGCGCAGTGACGATCGTCGCATCACCATCCAGACCGTGGCCCACGACCATCCGCGCCTGGGTCAGATCGACATTTCGCGCAAGGATCAGCGCAAGCGGGGTACGGCGCAAGGGATAGCTTTCTGGCGGCTGGTTTGACTTTTTGTCGATGATGACCACGGCGCTCGACCGCGCAATCACAAGTGCGTCGTTGGGCGGATCATACTCAAACCGCATCCGGCCAGGGCGCTTGATATACACTTTGCCGGTGCTTACCGAACCATCGTCGTTGATCTGGCGAAAAGGCGCTTCAACGGTCTGAATCGCATTGAAGTAGTCCGACAGGGTACTGAGCGACAGCAATTCAGCCATCGCCCCCTTTGCTCCGAACGTCAGAAGCGCGGCTATCAGGAGGGAACGCATCGGTTTGCTTTACCTTGGTCTGCTTCGATGCACCCGATATAAGGCCAGCCGCGCCGTTATGCGATATCAGCCCTGTTCGGGCACCAGAATCTCGCGCTTGCCCACATGGTTGGCGGCACTCACAACACCCTCGTCTTCCATCTGCTCAACCAGACGCGCCGCTTTGTTGTAACCGATGGCGAGCTTGCGCTGGATGTATGACGTCGAACACTTCCGATCACGGATCACGATCGCGACCGCCTGATCATAAAGCGCATCTTCTCCATCCGTATTCCCGCCCAGCCCCAAGACTGCGTCGATGTCGCTTTCCTTGTCATCCGCGGGTCCCTCAACAACGCCATTGACATAGTCGGGTGGCCCAAAGGCCTTGAGGTGATTTACGATCTCTTCGACTTCCTCATCACTGACGAATGGCCCGTGGCACCGGGTGATCTTGGCCCCACCTGCCATGTAGAGCATGTCGCCCATGCCCAAGAGCTGTTCGGCCCCCATTTCACCAAGAATGGTGCGCGAGTCGATTTTCGACGTCACCTGGAACGAAATCCGCGTGGGGAAGTTCGCCTTGATGGTACCGGTAATCACATCCACCGAAGGCCGCTGGGTGGCCATGATAAGGTGGATGCCGGACGCACGCGCCATCTGGGCCAGACGCTGAATGCAGGCCTCGATCTCCTTGCCGGCGACCATCATCAGATCGGCCATCTCGTCCACGATGACGACGATAAAGGGCAGGACCTTAGGCTCGAACTCTTCGGTCTCAAAAATCGGATCGCCGGTTTCGTCGTCAAATCCAGTCTGGACCGTCCGGCTGAACATTTCGCCCTTGGCCAGCGCGTCACGCACCCGGCTGTTGTAGCCCTCGATATTCCGAACGCCCATCTTGGACATCTTGCGATAGCGTTCCTCCATCTCGCCCACGACCCATTTCAGGGCGACGACAGCCTTTTTCGGGTCGGTCACCACCGGGGACAGCAGATGCGGAATGCCGTCATAGACGCTTAGTTCCAGCATCTTGGGGTCGATCATGATCAGGCGGCACTCATCCGGGCTGAGCTTGTAGAGCAGCGACAGGATCATGGTGTTGATGGCCACCGACTTACCCGAACCCGTCGTACCCGCGATCAGCAGGTGGGGCATCTTGGCCAGGTTCGCGACAACCGGGTCGCCACCAATGTTCTTACCCAGGGCAAGCGGCAGGCGCATGTTCGTATCGCCGAATTCCCGGGCAGACAGGATCTCGCGCAGCAGCACCTTTTCGCGGTTCTCATTCGGCAGTTCGATCCCGATCACTGACCGGCCTGGCACTGTCGACACCCTTGCCGAAAGCGCTGCCATCGACCGGGCGATGTCGTCAGCAAGACCGATGACACGGGATGCTTTGAGACCGGGTGCGGGTTCAAGCTCGTACATCGTGACGACCGGCCCCGGACGAACTGAAACGATGTCACCCTTGACGCCGTAATCATCGAGCACGCTTTCCAGCATGCGCGCGTTTTCCTCGAGCGCTTCATCGCTCAGGTGATGGCGCTGGATCACCTCGGGCGTCTCGAGCAGGCCAAGCGGGGGTAATTCAAACCCGTTGCTCGAGTCAAAAAGCGTCGGCTGCGCCTCGGCCTGAGCCTGTTTCGATGGCTGCACCTTCTTACGGGGCGGCTGCTGAACCACCTTTCTAGGCTCGGCGACCGGGATAGCTGCGGGCTGCATCTCGGGTGGCAATGGCAGGGCATCGGGTTGCGCCGTCAGCGGCGGTTCAGCCCGCAACTGCACGGCGTCATGGTCGGCGCTGCGCGGCTGAAGCTGCAGGATCGGCTTTTGTCGGACGCGATTGCGGATCGCATCGGAAATCTTGGCCTTGATCCGATCCTCGCCCGGCGCCTCGATATCGGCCGCATAGCTATCCTGCTCGATCAACTCGGCCTCGGGCATCGGCTGCGGGCGACGGATGAGCGAGGCGAGCAGACCGGGCTTTTCCGGCTCGTATGCGTCTTCGTATTCGTCGTCATAAAGCGGCTCGCCCTCGGCGTCCTCGTAATCCTCAGATCTTGTGGCGCGCTTGGCACGCATTGCCTGCGCGGCGGCAACGGCACCACCAGCGCCACGCCCCAGCAGATTCATCATCAACGCGTAGGTCATCACCAGACCAATGATCAGGAACCGCCCGATCTTGAAGAGTTCTGGCCGGGTAAAGCCCATCACGAAGGCCCCTAACGCCAGCAGCCCTAGACCCATCAATGCGGACATCACCTTGACGGCCAGAATCGATCCCAGCGGCAGTATGGTCAGAAGCGCGCCGACGACGGTGTCGCCAAAGAGCCCACCAAGGCCAAAGTTGTGGGTCAGTTCCCACGCCGGCCCGGGCTGCAGCGTCGCGGCATAGATCGAACCACAAGCAACCGCGATCGGCGCAAAGATCAGGCGACCAAGGGCGCGATCAGCCCCGGAGTGCAAAGCGAAACGTATGCCCCATGCGACCAGCACAATGGCTATGGCCCAACTGCCCTGCCCCACGATCATAAAAAGCGGGGCGGCAATGGATGCTCCGGGGCGACCCAGCCAGTTCTGCACGGGCGCATCGGTCGACACCATCCAGTTCGGATCTTCGGGCGTGTAGCTCCAGATCATTGCCCCCGCCAAAACACCAATTACGATGAGGGCGATCCCGATCAGTTCCTTGCCACGCCGCTCAAGCGCCGCCTGCATGTCGGTGTCAAACAAAGGGTCACGTCGTACCTGATAAGCCATTCCTACACTCTCTCGCCTCGTTCTTATGCGGCATAGAGCGTGGCGCGGATGGCCCGCAGGCCCCGCTCCATCTCTGCCTTTGGGGCCACCATTGCGACCCGAATAAAACCCTCTCCGGGGTTTGTTCCGTCAACTTCCCGCGCCAGATACGCACCGGGCAGCACGCGCACACCGGTTTCCTTCCAAAGCCGAAGGGCCGCGGCCTCGCCATCCTCGACAGGTAGCCATAGAAAGAACCCTGCCTCCGGCGCCGCATAGCCGGGAACATCGCCGAGGATCTCATCCGCCAGCGCGTATTTCTCTGCATAGAGCGCACGGTTTTCGACCACATGCGCCTCATCCGTCCAGACCGCTGTCGCCGCCACCTGCAATGGGCTGGACAATGGCGATCCGGCGTAGGTTCTGAGTTGTTTGATGCGGCGCAGGGTTTCCGGGCCGCCCGCTACAAAACCAGACCGCAGACCCGGCAGGTTTGACCGCTTGGAAAGCGAATGAAACGCCACCACGCGTTCAGGATCCGCGCCGATTTGGGCGGCAATCTCCAGCGCACCGGGAGGTGGCGTATCGCGGTAGATTTCCGAATAACACTCATCCGCGAGGATCTGGAAATCGTATTTGTCGGCCAGAGCCAGCAACGCACGCCAATATGCAGCATCGGCAACCGCCCCCTGCGGATTGGCGGGTGAGCAGATGTAGACCGCGACGGTGCGCGCAAGGATCGTCGGATCAACCGACGCGTAGTCGGGCAGATGACCGGTTTCCTCGGTTGCAGAGACCAGGATCGGCTCCGCGCTGACTGAGATCGCGGCCAGCATGTAGACCTGATAAAAGGGGTTGGGCAGCAAGACCGCCGACCGCGCCCCATCCTTTTCACCCGGGAACAGCGCCATCGCGGCGTTATACAGCCCTTCACGCGTACCGTTCAGCGGCATCACATTCTGGTTCGGTTCAAGTGAAACACCGTAGCGGCGCTTGGCCCAGTCACAATAGGCGCGTCTCAGCTCCGGTGAACCATCATTGGGCGGGTAGTTGTTGAAGCCGTCAGCGTGTTCGACAATCACGTCGGTCACCCATGAGGGAAAGGCGTGTTTGGGCTCGCCGATGGTCATGTGCACCACGTCGCCACCCGGCGCATGGCTGTCGAGCAATGCGCGCAGACGCGGGAACGCGTATTCCGGTAGGTTCGAAAACCGCTCGGGGAACACCATCAAAACTGCCTCAGGTTCGGGGTCATATCGCCCCGTTTTTTACAGGATACCGCAAGCCGAGTCGCGGCGTCCAGAAAAACTGCGCCTTTGGAGGGCGATGTGGCTTTTCGGTAGCGCCTAGGCCAGCGCGATTTCTGCAGCAGCACCAAGGCGTAACAGGTGGCCTTCGGTATCGGGCGCCCCGAACATCATTAGGCCGCAACTTGCCACGCCAGTGGGCAACGTGAGCGCGCAAAGCCCCATGAGGTTGCCAACGCGGGTGTTCCGCAGGGCCAGCAGGTTTTCCGTGACATAATAGTCGTGATCGGTCTTCAACCGCTCTAGGTTTGGCGGCAGGATCGGCGCCGTCGGGCACACAACCGCGTCAAACCCTGCAACCCGACCGTCCCATGCCTGCCGCGCTGCTTCGAGCTTCGACCACGCAGATGTGTAATCGGCCGCGGTAAACTTGCGGCCCTGACGGAACCTCTCACGGATTTCGGCGAACATCGCATCCGGATTGGCCTCGATGACGTCGCGCCACAGACCATAGGCCTCACCAGTATAAAGCGGACCGGTCAGCGCCATCGCGCCATCTTCGCCTGCAAGTTCGGGCACCTCGATTTCTTCGATCTCGGCGCCGGCATCGCGCAGCTTTTCCAGAGCGGTGGAGTATGCCGCAAGCGGTTCGTCCCGGATGTCGTCAAGAACGACCGTCTGCAACGCTGCCAGTCGACGCCCCTGCAGGTTGGCGCCGCGTAAATCCGGGGGCCGCTTGCCTTCAAGCGCCCCAAGCAGCAAGGCAGCATCCTCAACAGTCCGCGTGATCGGGCCAACGGTATCGAACTTGAGGCAAAGAGGCACGCAACCCTCAAGCGATAGCCGCCCGGCCGTAGTCTTGAGGCCCACAAGGTCGTTCCACGCGGCAGGGATGCGGACCGATCCGCCTGTGTCAGAGCCTATTGCAGCAGGCGCGATCTCGAACGCGACGGACGCCGCCGCCCCCGAGGACGAGCCCCCCGGCACCGCCTCGACATCGTTGACGCAGGGTGGCGTGGCCGTGGATGGGTTATAACCCAAGCCGGAAAACGCCAGCTCGCTCATGTGGGTTTTGCCCAGACAGATCAGGCCGGCTTCGGTCGCGTTCCGCAGGACAATGGCATCGGATTCTGGCACTCGCCCTGTAAGCAGCTTCGATCCCGCTTCGGTGGCGTCACCCGCACTGTCAAAAAGGTCTTTCCAGCTGACAGGCACCCCATCGAGCAGCGACCGTCGCAGCCCAAGGCGGGCCCGCTCGGCTGCAGCCTCAGCCTCGGCCAGTGCGCGCTCGGGCGTCAGGCGGGCATAGATCCTGTCGGAGAGGGCGTGATTGCCTGCCGCCTTGAGAAACGCTTCGGTCAGGGCCACCGGATCGATTTCACCCGCACCGATCCCGCGACCCAAATCCGCAGCGCTTTGTCCAAGCCAGTTCTGCATACCCACCCCCTTCAAAGTCTGCGGCACGGTAGCGACGGTGTTGCGCATGGACAATCCCCCGGCGATCTCCATATTCCAAGCCATGAAATATGACAGCGATATCCTGATCGTCGGCGGTGGATTGGCCGGGCCAACGCTAGCCCTGGCACTGGCCCAAAGCGGCTTTGATGTCACGGTAATCGACGCGCTCGAGGAGAAAGTCAGACGGAATGCAGCCTTTGACGGCCGGTCATATGCCGTTGCGCTGACGTCGTGCCGCTTGCTTCAGGGTATCGGGCTTTGGCCGGCGTTGCGGGACAAAGCTCAACCCATTCTGGATATCAAGGTCAGCGATGGACGCGCGGGCGAAGGACCTTCGCCATTCTTTATGCACTTCGATCATCGTGATCTGGGGCCGGACCCGATGGGCCACATGATCGAAGACCGACATATTCGCCGAGCACTGCTGGATGCGATGGAGGCAGAACCAAAGGTAACACACCTGTCCGGTCAAACCGTCGTCGATCAATCGCCGGACGCCTCTGGGGTGACGGTCAGCCTGGCAGACGGCCGGACATGGCGCGGGCGTGTCCTTATCGGGGCCGACGGACGGCAAAGCGGAACGGCGGCGCGGGCCGGTATCAAGCGCACCGGCTGGGCGTATGGCCAAACCGCGCTTGTCTGCGCGCTGGAACACGAAAGACCTCATAACGGGATCGCGCATCAGTTCTTCATGCCTGCCGGACCGCTTGCGATCCTGCCGCTCAAGGGCAATCGCAGCGCGATCGTCTGGTCTGAGACAGCGGAGCAGGCAGCGCAGATCAATGCGATGGATGATGCGGACTATTTGAAAGTTCTGATGCCTCGGTTCGGCTCGTTCCTGGGTGACATCAGCCTTGCAGGCAAGCGCTACACCTACCCGCTTAGCCTATCGCTCGCACACCGACTGGTCGATGAACGCACGGCCCTGATCGCCGATGCGGCGCATGGCGTGCATCCGATAGCAGGTCAGGGTCTCAATGCCGGAATGCGAGATATCGCGGCCCTAGTGGATGTGTTCGGCGATGCAAAGCGGCTGGGCGAAGACATCGGATCGATTGCGGTTCTGAAGCGCTACGAAGAGTGGAGGCGTTTTGACAACGCGGCACTTGCGGTTGCGACAGACAGCTTCAACCGCCTGTTCTCGAACGATAACGCTCTTCTACGCATGGGTCGTGACATCGGCATGGGCGTCATCAACTCGCTGCCAGGTCTAAGACGCGGTTTCATGCGCGAGGCTGCCGGGCTGAACGGTGATCTGCCAACGCTGATGCAAGCATAGGCTCAAACGCGATAGTTATGACCTATAACGCTCAAGTGCCTTGAGCCGAGGATTTATCAGTCCAGCTTGCGCGCCTCATCGATCAACATGATCGGAATGCCGTTACGGATGGGAAAAGCCAGGGCAGCCGGTTTTGAAATCAGTTCCTGGTTCTCGGCATCATAGCTGAGTGTCTGGTGGCTGACAGGGCAAATGAGAGCCTCAAGCATTCGGCGGTCGGCTTCGGCATTCATTGCATAACCTCGCCTTCCGCCCCGCCTCGCAGCGAGAATTCGATGAGTGTCACCAGCGTTTCGCGCCGGGTCGACAGCGAAGGTGCTTCCAGCAACGCCTGTTTATCCTCAGGCTCGAAATCCAGCATCATCGACAAGGAATTGATCAGCAACTCGTCCTCCGCGCCTTTGAGCGTGTCCCAGTCAGCCGACAGCGAACGCGCATCAAAGTAGCGGCCCAAAAGCTCCATGAACACCTCCCGGTCAAAGCTGCTGTCGCCCTCGGTCTTACCCAGATCCCGGGCGAACCCCTCCCACGTGATCTCGCAGCGGCGGTACGGCGTGAAACCATTGATCTCGTTCAGCACCCGGAACCGGGAAATCCCGGTCAACGTGATGAGATAGCGACTGTCCTCGGTTTCCGAGAACTGGGTCACCCGCCCGGCACATCCGATTGTGTGCAAACCCGGCCCACTGCGCCCCGGCACCTCGTTCGGCTGGACCATCCCGATCAGACGTTCCGAGGTCTTTAGGGCGTCGTCCAGCATCTGCAGATATCGGGGTTCGAAAATGTGCAGCGGCAGACGGGATCGCGGCAGAAGCAGCGCGCCTGGCAAGGGAAAGATCGGGATCACACCCGGTAAGTCGGCCGCCTTCAACATGCCTAGATGGTAGTCCAGCGGGGACTTTAGGCAAATATCATCGAGCTGAGTTTTCGCCGTCCGTTCAACACGATGGGGTCGTTGGGCTTGAGGGCGTCGAAGATCGTAAACAGCAGCTCCTTGGCCGCACCGTCGTTCCATTCGCGGTCACGCCGGAAGAGTTCCAGCAGTTCCGCAACGGCCTCTTCGGTCTGTCCGTTCGCCTGCAGGGCCTGGGCCAGATCATACCGGGCCTGTTGGTTGTCCGGATCGGCATCGACGCTGGCACGCAGCTCTGCCAGAGGCCCTGCATCAGCCGCCTGCCGCGCCAGTTGAAGCTGTGCGGCCGCCGCATCAATCGCAGCATCCTGCGAGATTTCGGCCGGCGCACCGTTAAGGATGGCTTCGGCCTGATCCAGATCCTCCATGGCGATATGGGCCCGGACGAGACCGCCATAGGCACCGGCGTGATTAGGATCTTCGCCCAGAATGGCAGCAAAGGTTTGCGCGGCATCCACCGCGGCCCCTTGGGCCAGCATCTCTTCGGCGGCCGCGACGGCGTCGTTCAACGTGTCACCCTGGGTTTCGCCGCCCGATGCCTTGATGACGCGATCTATGAATGCCGCGATTTCCGATTGGGGCAGAGCCCCCTGAAAACCATCGATGGGCTGACCGTTGTGGAACGCATAGACCGTCGGGATCGATTGGATCTGCAACTGCCCCGCGATCATCTGGGCCTCGTCCACGTTCACCTTGACCATCTTGACCGCGCCCTTGGCGGCCTTCACGGCATCTTCGAGCATCGGTCCAAGCGTTTTGCAGGGTCCGCACCACGGCGCCCAGAAATCAACAATGACAGGCACTGTTCGAGAGGTTTCGACCACGTCCGCCATGAACGTGGCCTCGGAACTGTCCTTGATCAGGTCGGCGTCTGCTGCGGCACTGGAAAGTCCCAAGTCCATGTTGTCACTCCCCTCGGCTTTCACGGTTGCGCCTTATATGGACCTGTCGGCAGCCGGTGCCAAGCCCGGAAGATCAAGCCTGAGGAGCGGCAGGCTGCGTTCGACAATCGCCTCTGACGCGACCTCACCCACAACCCGCGCACCCATTCTTTCGTAAAAGGGCGCAGCACCCGGGTCGGCCTCAATCATCATATGCGATGCGTTCCTGTCGCGCGCCCGGTCGATGGCCCAGCGCATTAGGGCACGACCGACGCCTTTTCCCATTGCGGCGGGCTCGACAAAAAGCTTGTCCAAGCTCGCTGCTTCGCCTTCCATCTCAAGCTTGCAGACGCCTTGAATGAGTGGATTGGCAAATACGACGATGTCGGACGTTTCAAGGTCCCGCGACGTTAGACGCAGCACATCGCGGCAAGCGGCCATAAAGGCCGCATCATAACCCCAATGCGCCTTTGACCGTAGGATCATCGGATTGAGGGACGGCAGGTCTTCGACCGTTGCCGGTCGGATCACAGATCGAATGTCGCAAAGACGGGGGCATGATCGCTGGGTTTTTCCCAACCGCGCGCATCACGCAGGATACGGCTGGAATGCCCTGCATTCGCGATGTCCGGCGTGGCCCAGATGTGATCCAGTCTTCGACCCTTGTCGGCCGCATCCCAGTTGGGCGACCGGTAAGACCACCATGAATAAAGGTTTCCTTCGGGGATATCTTTACGAGTGATATCAACCCATCCGCCAGCATCCTGCGTTTCGGCCAGATGTTCGACCTCGATGGGCGTGTGGCTGACGACCTTAAGAAGCTGCTTGTGGCTCCAGACATCGTCTTCGCGCGGGGCGATGTTCAGATCGCCAACAAGGATCGATTTGGCGGGCCTTTCCGAATGAAACCAGTCGCGCATGTCGGTCAGGTAGTCGAGTTTCTGACCGAACTTTTCGTTCTTGTCCCGATCCGGAATGTCACCACCCGCCGGCACATAGAAATTGTGTATCACCGTGCCGTTCTCAAGCCGTCCCGCCACGTGCCGTGCATGACCCAGCTGCGCGAAATCCTGATCGCCAACATCCTCGATTGGCAGCTTCGAAAGGATCGCAACGCCGTTGTAGCCTTTTTGCCCGCGCGCGATCATGTGGGAATAGCCGAGGGCTGAGAACCCTTCGAGCGGGATCTTTTCGACCGGGCTTTTGCATTCCTGAAGACACAGCACGTCCGGCGCATGTTCTTCCAGCAGCTTCAGCACAATGGGTTCGCGCAGGCGAACCGAGTTGATGTTCCAGGTGGCAAGGGTAAACGGCATGGGACGCTCCGGTCAGTGGCCCGCCCAGCCAAACCATATCCCGAGCCCGCCGACAAGGATGAGGCTGATCGCCCAGACAGCTTCCAGGTCAAACCAGGTGCGCGACAGAAAGCGTAGGCCAAGCCAGTGATAAATGGCCAATGCCATCGCCCCGCCTGCCACGACCATCGCCGCCATGTGCAGCGCTGCGACAGCCAGTGCGAGGCCAGCATTGCGCCCCAGCAGGACGCCGGCTGCGGCATGCCCACCTTCCAATTCATCCGGGCCGCAGAGCCCCAGATAGATCGGCACGATCATCAGGCCGGCCCCGTGCGCGATCGCAACTAGGAACGACCAGAGCGCCAGTCGATGCGGAGGGACCCGCGCGAGAAAGCGGGGATGGCGGCGCGTAATCAGGATCCAAAGACCGAGGGTAACTAGCAGCAGCCCGGCACCGATCTGTATCTCGGACTGCCATCGCAGCAGCGTGCCAAGAGCCACGAACGGTAACAGGATCACCAGCACCGCAGCGAAATGCCCAACCGCGAGCCCGGCCATAGCCGAGAAAAGCGCACCCTGCCGCCGCTCCATCAGGGCAGAAGAAACCGCAAGCGGCCAGCCCATGCCCGGGCTCAGGCCGTGATAAAGGCCGCTCAGCACAACGGCGAGCCAAAGGCCCGCCGTCGTTGTCATCAGATCGGCCAATTGTCAGACCGATGGATAGCAAAAGCTGTCGGTGGAACAGTCGCCGCCCTCAAGACGGATCTGGTGGGCGCGATAGCCTTCCGGGAACTCAACCCAGAACTTTTCGTTCAGGGTCAGGCCACCATCGTCGCCAACATCGGCCATGACCATCGCCGCACCCCGTTCACCGGGATAGAATTGATCGTCCCATGTCGAATAAAGCGAGTTGGTCCAGTAGACCCGCTTGCCGTCGCGGCTGATCTCGACCATCTGCGGGCCGTACCCAAAGTCCTGACCATTGGGATGCTTGGTCTTTTTGACGATGCCGCCAATTTCGACCTTACCCGCAAGCTTGGGGTTCATCGGGTCCGACACATCGTATTGATGCATCTCGCCCAGCCCCCAACACGCCACATAGAGGAACCGGTCATCGAGGCTGAGATCGATATCGGTGACCAGAGGTGGGCAAGCGCCGAAACCCTTCAGCAGTTCGGGCAGGTCGTCTGCATCCGCCGGAACCGGGTCAATCGTGATGGTCTTTTTGGCCTCGAATGTCCCGTCATCATTGCGCCACCAGGTAAAGATCGCGCCCTGCAGGTTCGTCGTATCGACGACAACACCGCAAAAGCCGTATTCCTTGACCGGGTCGTGCGCGGGTCGGATTTCAAGCGCCATCTGGTGATTTTCGCCAAGATCGATGGTCTGGATGTTCTTGCGGGCACGCAGATCCCAGAAGTGGATCTTGTGGCCGTATTTGTTGCCCAGCAGATCCTCGGGAACGATCCCGTTCTCGAATTGCGGCGGCAGACCCCATTCAGAACTGACCATGTAGTCGCGTGGCAGGTTCCACCAGAAATCATAGTGCTTGTCCTGTTCGCCGCGCTCGATCTCGTAGCGTCCGATCACGTCGAAGGTCTGGCAATCCATGATGAAGATGCCGGGCGGTCCGTCTGTACCGTCCTTGCCGCCGCCGCCGAGTGTCGAGACATAGATGCCCTCGGGGCCGCAGTGGATCGTGTGCGGGCGCGAATAGCCCGTCTTGGAGAATATCTCTTCGGGTTCGATGATCTTGTGGATCTTCGCCTCGAGCGGTTCTTTGACGTCGATGACGTAAATGCGGCTCGACCGGATACCGGGGATAATCAAGTAGCGGCGTTCAAGGAATGCGTGACCAGTCAGCGGAGAAAGCGCCGAGGAACAGGCATTCCAGCCAAAATGATGAAATTCATCGCCCGTATTGGGCATCATGACTTTGTGCAGAATTTTGCCAAAGGTGTCGGACTTGGGATCGACATCCACCACGGCCAGCCCATCCGGCTGCGTGAAGTCGGGACTGAGCATCAAGGTAAAGGCCAAGGTCTCTACAGGCCCTTCCATCGCCAACTTTGGTGACGGATAAAACGTCGGATCTGGTCTTACATTCATTCACATTACCTCCCTGAATGTGAAGTCGCCCCGCTATCCGGGGCAGGCCCGCCAAGCTGAGGCGCGAATTTCCTCTGCGTCAAGAAAAACCGCAAAAAAAAGACCGGGCACGAGGCCCGGCCAAGTCCAACAGGGAGGTTGTATGTCATAACCCGGACATACACGGGATCTCGTATCATCTACGCCACTGACGTGGCCGCAGCATTGCGCCAGATCAAGGCAAGCGACGCTACGTAACCAATCTATAGCCGCCAGATTCGGTAACAAGAAGGCGCGCATTGGACGGATCTGGTTCTATTTTCTGGCGCAGCCGGTAAATGTGCGTTTCGAGCGTATGCGTGGTGACGCCCGCGTTGTAGCCCCAGACTTCGTGCAAAAGGATGTCGCGCGGGACTACGCCTTCGGTCGACCGGTAGAGGAACTTCAGAATATTGGTTTCCTTCTCGGTCAGCCGGATTTTCTTGTCATCCTCGGTGATCAGCATCTTGGTTGCCGGCTTGAAGGTGTACGGCCCAAGCTGGAACACCGCATCCTCGGACTGCTCATGCTGGCGCAGCTGCGCCCGGATGCGGGCCAGAAGCACCGGAAACTTGAACGGCTTTGTTACGTAGTCGTTTGCGCCTGCATCAAGGCCAAGGATCGTGTCAGCGTCGCTGTCGTGACCGGTCAGCATCAGGATCGGGCTTTTTACGCCCTGCTTGCGCATGACGCGGCAAAGCTCCCGGCCATCGGTATCCGGCAGGCCCACATCGAGGATCACCAAGTCGTAAATCGCTTCCTTGGCCCGGCTCAGCGCATCCTGGCCGTTGCCCGCTTCGAAAACGTCGAAATCTTCCGTCATGACCAGCTGCTCGCTCAGCGCTTCGCGCAGGTCCTCATCGTCATCAACCAACAAGATCTTTTTAACTTGAGCCATTGGGTATTCCTGTTCGTTTCATGCCGGACACATGGCAACCCCATGTGGCACCGGCAAGATTTGCTGCAAACCCCTCACGCCCTCGTGTCGCTATTCCGGCAAATGTTTCAATTCCATACAGCCTGACATATGTGTTGGGACGCCAACCGATGGGATTTGGATCATGAGCCTCGCCCCCACAACAACCGAGATGATCGCAAGGGCAAGGTCCGATCTGCGCCTTGGTGTACCCGTGTTGATAGATGGATATTTGGTTCTAGCCGTTGAGACCTTGTCGGACGAACGGCTGTGGGATGTCTGTGCGCTTGGCGCACCCGTTGTCGCGATCACGCAACGCAGGGCGGAAACACTCAAGGCACGGCCCTATGACGGTGATCTGGCGCGCGTTGTCCTGCCCAAGGGCGCGGATGCAGACTGGGTGCACGCTCTCGCGGACCCGGCCAAAGATCTCAGCGCGCCCATGAAGGGACCGCTGGCGACGGAACGCGAAGGCGATCCGACCGCCCATCGCGCGGCCATTGCTCTTTGCAAGGCGGCGCGCCTGCTTCCGTCGGCTGTTGTTCTGCAGCTGTCCGAGGCTGCCGCATCGACCCAATTCGACGACCTGACACATCTTTCGGCTGAGACGATTACGGCCATTCACGATCAGCGCAGTGCGCTTTCATCCATCGTTTCGGCACGAGTTCCCCTCGAAGTCGCCGAACAGGCGCGCCTGCATGTATTCCGACCCGACGACGGTGCCGAAGAGCATTACGCCATCGAAATCGGTCGCCCGGATCGGGGCGCGCCGGTCCTTGCACGGCTCCATTCGGCCTGTTTCACCGGTGATCTGCTTGGAAGCCTGAAATGCGATTGCGGGCCCCAATTGCGCGGTGCGCTCTCTCAGATGGGTGCAGAAGGCGCAGGTATCCTTCTGTATCTGAACCAGGAGGGTCGTGGCATCGGCCTCGCGAACAAGATGCGCGCCTATGCGCTGCAGGATCAGGGCTTTGACACCGTCGAGGCCAACCACCGCCTTGGGTTCGAAGATGACGAGCGCGATTTTCGGCTCGGTGCCGATTTGCTCAAGACGCTGGGGTTTTCGTCCGTGCGCCTGCTGACCAACAACCCAGCCAAACTGGCGATGATGGAGAAATGTGGGATCGCTGTGGCAGAACGCGTACCGCTCCGCGTGGGCGAAACCGAATTCAATCGTGGATACCTCGCAACAAAGGCGGCAAAGTCAGGTCACCTGCTTTGATCATCTAGAGGGAGGCAAGGATGGAAGGGGGATGTTACTGTGGTGCCGTCCGCTATGAGGTAACCGGCCAACCTGTGATGAAGGGCCAATGTCACTGTCGGGAGTGCCAGTATATCTCGGGCGGTGGCCCAAACTATTTCATGACTGTGCCTTCCGATGGCTTTGCGATCACCAAAGGAACGATCGCAGAATTCGAGCGCGACGATATTCCGAACCCACGCTTGCGCCAGTTCTGTCCCAAATGCGGTACGCATCTGACGACCGTCATCCGGGAAATGGGGTTCACTGTCGTCAAAGTCGGCACGCTCGACGATCCGGCGGGGGACTATCGGGGGCCAGCGGTTGCGATCTATATGAAGGACGCGCAGCCCTTCCATCTGGTACCAGATGGGAAACCCACGTTTGACGCATTGCCGCCACGCAGATGAGCCCCCACGATCTTGTACTGACGCCCCGTGGCTTGCGGTTTATGGGGCGCGTCTTTCCCTGCACGATTGGGCGAAGCGGCACGACAACCCGAAAGCGCGAAGGGGATGGGGCAACGCCCGTGGGTGAGCATAGGCTGGTTGGCATGCTCTATCGCCCTGAACGGATGGCACGGCCAGCGGACTGGGCGCTACCGATCCGGCCGTTTGATCTCTGGTCGGACGATCCTTCAGCGGAAGACTATAACCACATGGTCCGAGCCCCTTACGCGTTCAGCCACGAAAAATTGCGCCGCGCAGACCCGCTTTATAATCTGATCATGCTGACCGATTGGAATTGGCCCTATTCGGTAAAGGGCCGAGGGTCAGCTATCTTTATCCATTCGTGGCGGCGACCCGGATACCCGACCGAGGGCTGCATCGCGCTGCGACCCGATCATCTGAAATGGATCGCAGCGCGCATCAAGCATCGAACGCGGCTTATCGTACGTTAAGCGCGCTTCGGAGATGGCTTAGAAGTCGAACCGAACGCCAAGGTCGGCGATGCCGTCACCCTCTTCGTTCTGTCCGACCATGCCGCGGAACGAGGCGCCACCACCAAGGTCATGGCGGAAACCAACGCCAAAGGCTTCGTCAAGATCATCGCCACCACCGGCTGCGACTGAAGCGATAACCTGCGTTGCGGCAGCAATCTGGTATCGGCCAGAGGCACCATAGGCGACCTCGTCACCGACATCGTCGTCACCCACGAACAGAGAGAAGTCAAAGTCGCCGATCGTGCCGTCAAAGGTGGCAACGTAGTATTCTATATCGTCCGCCGAACTATCCTGCGTGCCGTAGCCGACGGCGACGGTGTAGTCCCCGAAGGAATATGCCACGCCGACCTCGGTGGCCTCGGGAGCATCCGATGTTTCGTCGTTATAATTCGCCATGATGGCGAACGGGCCGGCTTCGTAGAGGACGCTGACGCCGTTTACGCCTGATCCCGTGCTGTCATATTCGACGATCGGACCCTGGAAGGTCGAATAATGTCCGATCGCGTCAATCAAGCCAGGTTCATAACCGAAGAACAAGACCGTCGACTCGTCGTCGAACACACCCGCGATGTTGCCGACCTGAACCCTGAGCCCACCAGACCGGGCTTCGAACCGCGCACCGTTTAGGCTGGCTGTATCCGCCGTGCCATCGGCATTGTCGTCGGCCTGCAGACGAACCCGTGCTTCGAACGTAACGCCCGCATCGGATTCCACGATGGCATCGATGTTCAGACGAAAGCGGCTTTCCAGACGAACCTCGTCTTCGCCAGCGGTTTCATCGGCACCTTCGTCATACTGAAGACCGAAGCGGCCGTATCCGCTAAAATTTACCTCGGCAGCAACCATCGTGGTTGAAGCGGCGAATGCAATTCCTGCTATCCATAGCTTATTCACGTCCCAAACTCCCGATTACCTCGCGCCCAAAAACCGACGCTGCGATGCAGAGATGGTGATGGGCCGACACAACGTGAAGATGAATTGCTTCCCTCAAAAATTGGCGAGGCGGAACATCGCCGAAAGTCGGGGCAGTTACGTCAGTTTCCGCTCATTCGTGCGCCGAAAATTGCAGAGCCAACGCGGACATGTGTTGACCCGAGCGCGATTGCCCGCTCGAAGTCGCTGCTCATCCCCATCGACAGGCCTTTAAGGCCATTTCGCGCCGCTATCTTGGCGAGCAGCGCAAAGTGCAGGGATGGTTCTTCGTCGATCGGCGGTATGCACATCAGACCGGAAACGGGCAGATCAAGCTTGCGACATTCTGCTACGAACTGATCCGCCTGGGCGGGTATCACGCCAGCCTTCTGCGGTTCTTCGCCGGTGTTCACCTGAATGAAGAGATCAGGGCAGAACCCTTCCTCTTGCGCAATGCGCGCGATCGTCTTGGCCAGTTTTGGGCGGTCGACGGTATGGATGGCTTCGAACAGCCCGAATGCCTGCCGCGTTTTGTTGGTCTGCAGCGGCCCGATCAGGTGAAGTTCGATGTCAGAATACCGGTCTCTGAACTCGGGCCATTTACCCGCCGCTTCCTGCACCCGGTTCTCACCGAAACAACGATGACCCTGTTCCAGAACCACCTCGACCCGCTCGTTGGGTTGAACCTTGCTGACGGCGATTAACTTGACTGAACCCGCCGGACGACCGGCATCAGCTTCGGACTTGGCAATCCTGTCTTGGATATCTTGCAAACTCATGCGGATCAAAGACCATGCGGTCTGCCAAATGAAAAGGGGCAGGCCACTGGCCCGCCCCAAATCATCAAGATCTTCGGTTCAACTTAGAAGTTGAAGCGAACACCCAGGTCTGCTTCGGTATCGTCGTCGTCCGAGCCAACACCGCCGCGGATCGATGCGCCGCCGCCAAGGTCGTGGACAAAGCCGATGCCGTAAGCTTCGTAGTCGTTGTCGTCGCCAAAGCCGACCGATGCGACGATGTCTGTCGCTGCGCCAACTTCAAAGCTTGCGGACAGACCGTAAGCCATGTTGTCAACACCACCAACTTCTTCGTCGGCGATCAGGCCTGTGAGGTTCACGGCGCCGATGTCAACCGAGCCGGTCAGAACCAGCAGGGTGTCATCGGTGTCGCTGTCGGCGTAACCGATTGCAACTTCGTACGTGTCACCTGTGTAGGCGAAGTGGATTGCCCACTCTTCATCATCCGTCGTGTCGTCGGAATACGAAGCGGCGACCGCAAATGGGCCAGTTTCATAACGTGCGTAAACGCCGTTCTGACCTGCGCCTGTCGACGAGTAACCATCAAAGCCAAAGTCAACACCACCGTACTGGCCAACAAACGCCGTCAGACCAGGCTCGTTGCCGTAGTAGTTCGGCAGGTTGTCGATCGCGCCAGCGATGTTGCCTACGTCGACGCGAAGGCCACCAGCTTCAGCCGAGAAACGTGCACCGTTCAGGCCAGCTGTACCTGCTGTACCATCAGCATTGTCGTCTGCCTGCATACGAACGCGAGCCGAGAATGTCACACCAGCGTCCGATTCAACAACTGCGTCAATGTTCAGACGGAAGCGGCTTTCGATGCGGGTTTCTTGGGCTGCGTTGCCGTCATCGTAGAAGACGCCAAAACGGCCATAGCCGCCGAATTTCACTTCGGCTGCTGCAACGCTTGCGGTCGCGATCAGCGCCGTCGTTGCGAAGAGGATTTTCTTCATGAGTTTTCCCTCGGGTTCCATTCACTGCCCAGACCAGACTACCTGGCATGGGTATGCACACTCTTTCGCTCTTTCATCCGCCCAAAGACAAGAGCGCCGCGGGGATTCAAAAGATTGCAAGTCGTTATGGTGCAGCAAAGACACACCCGGTTTTGACGCCCGAAAGCGACTCGCAAACCGCTGGAAAACAAGACCTTGCTCACGACCCGGCCCTTCGCTACACCGCTTAGGACTATGACAGGACGGCGCCAATGCACGCGAAACCAATGCTGCGAATTGCTCTGCTTCTACTTTTGATTGTCGGCATGACAGGCTGCGGGGCAATTTCCCGTATCGGCAACACCGGTCAGCCCGGGGCCGAGGGATCACTCGACAATGTTGGCCGCGAAGATGAACGGGCTCCGGAAAGCACGCTGGCGGACCTGTTCAGGCCGCAGCCGACAGAAAACATTGTGCCGGTGAACAAATACATCTGGTCAGCTTCGCTCGAAGTGCTTGATTTCCTTCCAATCCAGTCGGTCGACCCCTTCACCGGTGTGATCGTAACCGGGTACGGGACGCCGCCAAATGGCGGGCGGGCCTATCGGGCCACGATCCTGATCGACGATCCGGCGCTTGAGGCACGGTCTCTGAACGTTGCGCTCCAAACGCGCTCTGGCCCCGCAAACGCCGCTACGGTCCGCGCGGTTGAGGATGCGATCCTGTCGCGCGCGCGCCAGTTGCGCATTGCCGACAACAGACTTTAAGCGCCCGACAAATCACTCTATCAGATGCGCCGGGTCAAAAGCCCGGCGTTTGTCATTCTGAAGGTCCACGCATGCCCTATTCGCCCTCTGAAATCGAAGCCCGCTGGCAAAAGGCCTGGGACGACGCCGCGCTGTTCAAAGCCAAACGCACGGCGGACAAGCCAAAATACTATGTGCTCGAGATGTTCCCGTATCCATCGGGCCGCATCCATATCGGACACGTGCGCAACTACACTATGGGCGACGTGATTGCGCGCTACAAGATGGCGACAGGGCATAACGTTTTGCACCCTATGGGCTTTGATGCCTTCGGCATGCCTGCGGAAAATGCCGCGATGGCGATTGGCGGCCATCCCAAGACGTGGACCTACGACAACATCGATACCATGGTCGAGCAGATGAAGCCCTTGGGCTTTGCCATCGACTGGTCGCGGATGTTCGCCACCTGCGATCCCGAATATTATGGCCAGCAGCAATCGCTCTTTCTCGATTTCCTCGAAGCGGGCCTCGTCTATCGCAAGAATGCCGTCGTGAACTGGGACCCGGTCGACATGACCGTGCTGGCCAACGAGCAGGTGATCGACGGCAAGGGCTGGCGGTCTGGCGCGGACGTGGAACGACGCGAGCTGACGCAGTGGTTCTTCAAGATCAGCGATTACTCCGAGGAACTGCTCGAGGCGCTTGAGACGCTCGACAACTGGCCTGCCAAGGTGCGCCTGATGCAGGAAAACTGGATCGGGAAGTCGCGCGGCATCGAGATTCCATTCGAGCGCGCGGACGGCGGCGATCCTATTATCTGCTATTCGACCCGACCGGACACGATGCGCGGCGCGAGCTTCATCGCAATCTCGCCCGAGCATCCGCTGTCGCACGCGCTGGCAGCCGAGAATGCCGAACTTGCGGACTTCATCGCGGAAAGCCGCAAGATGGACACGACCGAGGCCGCGATGGAAAAGGCCGAGAAGAAGGGCCTTGATACCGGCATCCGGGTCAAACACCCGGTCTATCCCGATCAAGAGCTTCCGGTGTGGGTCGGGAATTTCGTCTTGATGGATTATGGCACGGGCGCAGTCTTTGGCTGCCCTGCCCATGACCAGCGTGACCTTGATTTTGCTCAGAAATACGGGCTCGAGGTGCGCAACGCGTTCCATATGCCCGGCGATGAAACCGAGGTTGGAACCGAAGCGCTGGTGCCTGCTAAAACGGAAAAGGTCGTCTACATCGATCACTTTGCCGGTGTGGCAGAGGTCACCAGCCAGGACGGCATCGACGCCACGATCGACTGGTTCGAGGCGAACGACCTCGGCAAAGGCATCGTCAAATACCGTCTCCGCGACTGGGGTCTTTCCCGCCAGCGCTACTGGGGGTGCCCTATCCCGGTCGTGCACTGCGACGATTGCGGCGTGGTGCCCGAGAAAAAAGAAAACTTGCCGGTCCGCCTGCCAGACGACGTGAGCTTTGACATCCCCGGCAACCCGCTCGACCGCCATCCAACATGGCGCAACACGCCATGCCCCGCATGCGGCAAGCCCGCCAAGCGAGAAACGGACACGATGGACACCTTCGTCGATTCGTCATGGTACTTCGCCCGCTTTACGGCACCGCAAGCGGACACGCCGACCGTCAAGGAAGATGTCGAATACTGGATGAATGTCGACCAGTATATCGGCGGGATCGAGCATGCGATCCTCCACCTGCTCTATTCACGCTTCTTCGCCCGGGCGATGCATATCACCGGGCATATGCCCAAGACGGCGATCGAGCCCTTCGACGCTCTCTTCACCCAGGGCATGGTCACGCATGCGATCTATGTGACGCGGGACGAAAACGACCGTCCGGTCTATCATTTCCCCGAAGATGTTGAGATCCACGAAAGCGGCGCGCGTTTGGGCGCCACGGGCGAAGAGGTCGAGGTGGTGCCGTCTGCCAAGATGTCCAAGTCAAAGAAGAATGTCGTCGACCCGGTCAGCATCATCCAGCAATATGGGGCAGACACGGCACGGTGGTTCGTGCTGAGCGACTCACCACCCGAGCGCGACGTCGAGTGGACAGCGTCGGGGGCCGAAGCGGCAAGCAAGCATTTGGCACGGGTCTGGAACCTGTGCGATCGCATCGCCGCAATGCCCGATGGTGAGGGCGCTGGCGATGCCGACCTGCAAAAGGCCATGCACAAAACCATCCATGACGTGACCCTGGGCATCGATAGCTTTGGCTTTAACGCAGCCATCGCGAAACTTTACGGATTCACCGCGACGCTGTCGAAATCCAAGGCGTCGAAGGCGGTCCAGCGCGAGGCGATCATGACGCTTGCGCAGCTGATGGCACCGTTTACGCCGCACCTGTCCGAAGACATCTGGCACCATCAGAAGGGCGAAGGGCTCTGCGCCGCAGCCACCTGGCCCACGGCAGATGAAAGCCTGCTCGTTGACGATACCGTAACCTTGCCCATTCAGATTAACGGCAAGCGCAGGGCAGAGATCGACGTGCCTGCCGATCTGGACAAAGCCGAGGTTGAAAAGATCGCCCTTGCCAACGAAGCTGTCGAAAAGGCCCTGAACGGGGGTCAGCCAAAAAAGGTGATCGTTGTGCCCGGACGGATCGTGAATGTTGTGGTTTAGGGTTCTCCCCTTCCTCTTTCTCCTGTCAGCCTGCGGCTTTCAGTCCGTCTATGGCGCAGGCGGCAACGGCGGGATCTTGCAAGATCGGGTTCTGGTCGAAGAACAGAACACGCGCGAAGGTTTCCTGCTGGTTCGTCAGATCGAAGAGCGTATCGGCCGCGGGGCTGACCCCGCCTATCGCCTCGGGCTCGGTCTGGAAATTCTGGAAGAAGGACTTGGCGTCGACGAAGACGACAACACGCTGCGTTTCAACCTCATTGGAACCGCAGATTTTGAGTTGCGGGATGAAACAGGGGCGCTGGTCACATCCGGTCAGGTCAGCAGTTTCACCGGTTACTCGGCTACTGGGACATTTGTCGCCACGCTGGCAGCAGAGCAGGATGCGCGCGAACGCCTGATGACGATCCTTGCCGATCAGATCATCGCGCGGCTTTTGACTGCGGATCTATGAAACTTTCCACCACTCAGGCCGCCGGCTATTTTGCCAAGCCCGATCCCGAAAAGGCCGGGCTTTTGATCTATGGCTCTGATCCGATGCGCGTGGCGCTCAAGCGGCAAGAGGTCATTGCGGCACTGATCGGGCCCGCAGGTGCGGACGAGATGCGTCTGACCCGTATCACCGCAAGCAAACTGCGCGAGGATCCCGCTCAGTTGATCGACGCGCTCAAAGCCATCGGATTCTTTCCCGGTCCGCGCGTTGCATTTGTCGAAGACGCGACCGAGAGCCATGCAGCCCACATTCTTCCGGCCCTCGAGGCATGGAGCGGAGGTGACGCGCAGCTGATTGTCACCGCCGGCGCGCTGAAACCAACGTCCAAACTGCGCAAGGCGTTCGAGGCACATCCGAATGCGTTTGCTGTCGGGATCTATGACAATCCACCGACCCGTGAAGAAATCGAACGAGAGCTGAATGCGGCTGGCATTCAAGTCGCGTCGCGCGATGTGATGGGCGCGCTTTCGGATCTGGCACAGGCATTGGAGCCCGGAGACTTCCGGCAAACGCTCGAAAAAATCGCGCTCTACAAGCTGAACGACCCGGAACCGCTTGGCGAGGCGGACATCGCCGCCTGCGCACCGGCTTCTGTCGAAGCAGCGGTCGACGACATCCTGCTTGTGGTTGCTGACGGCAAGGCGCAAGAGATCGGACCGGTAATGCAGCGCCTGCAATCACAAGGCGCTAACGCCGTCACGCTGTGCATCGGCGCAATGCGGCACTTTCGAACGCTTCATCGCGCTGCTGCCGATCCCTCGGGAAAACCGCAAATCTGGGGCCCGCACCGGGATCGGATGCTGGCGCAGGCCCGTCGGTGGGGGCCTGCCCGGCTGGAAGATGCGCTAACGGTCTTGACCGACACTGACCTTCAGCTCAGGTCGGCAGGTCAGAACGCACCCGCTATGGCGTTGGTTGAACGGGCCTTCATCCGGCTGGCCATGCTGGGCAGCCGGGCCTGAGCGGTTAGCTACCAGCCGCGTCTTCAATGATCTGCTTCATCTCATCGTAGCGCATGTTGCTGTACTTGCGGCCATTGATGACAAAGCTCGGCGTGCTGTCGATCCCGTCCGCCTTGGCGTTTTCCTGGTACCAGGCGACAAGGGTGCGCAGCTTGTCACCATCCTGAAGACACGCTTCGATCTGATCGTTGCCGAGCCCCGCAATCCGGCCAATCTTGCGCAGTTCTTCGACGATATCCGCAGGCTGCCCGGCGCGGGTCCAATCCTGCTGACCTGCATAGATCAGATCGGTAATGCCGAAAAACCTGTCCTGCCCGCCGCAACGCGCGATGGCGGAGGCCCAGAGGCCGTAGCGATCGAAATAGACCTCGCGATATACGAAGTTGATCTTACCGGTGTCGATGAACTCCGACTTCAGCTTTTTGTAGTTGTCCTCGTGAAACGTAGCGCAGTGGGGGCAGGTATAGCTTGCGTATTCGATCACGGTGACCGGCGCATCCGGATTGCCGAGTTGCATATCGACGATACTCGATGTGTCAATCTCGGCCGCACTTTCCTGCGCCATCGCGGCACCCAGCGGGTTTGCGGGCGTCGTCCCCGGTGTCGATGACAAAAAGTACCAGCCACCTAACAGGACGGCACCGGCGGCTGCGGCAATCGGAATCATACGGTTCATGGGATCATGTCCTTGATTTGTCTTTTGCGATGATATGGGCCCCTAGTCGCTCTAAAGCAACGCGCAGTTTTTCATCCTCGATCGGTGCTGCATGCTGCGTTGCCGCGGCTTTAGCCTCGGGCGGCAAGGCGGGCGCCTTCGACGTCTTGGCGGGTGTGAATTCGACCTGCCCCTCGGCAAAGCCGGTCGGAGCGGTCTGGGTAATGCGGATGCGGGAAATGGCGTTGTATCCATAAACACCATTCACCTTTGCGCGGATCTGTTCCTTTTGCATTTCCAACATCGGAGCCATGGACCCAGTCGTCAGCACCGTCAGAACGGCACCCATGCCGCCCCGACTATAGCTGACCTCAACCGGGCGTGCGGTCGCGGCGATCTCTTCGCCCACGATCTCGATCCACCGTGTCAGCAAACGGCTTTCGGCAAACCCACGCGCCTCGCTCGCCCGTCTGATCCGGCCCGTCAGCAAGCTGGACGTTCTGGCGAAACCTTTTGTGGTGGCGCTGCGCATCCTCACCGTTATCTTGTTCGTTAGCGTAATCTTAAGCATAGCGATGACGGTCGAAGCCACCAGAGAAACCGTCAGGCAGGGGGCATAAATCTTGCGTGATCTCAGCGCGGAACTGTTGGATTGGTATGACGTGCATGCGCGCCAGATGCCGTGGCGGGTCGGCCCCGCCGACAAGAAGGCAGGCGTGCGGCCCGATCCCTATCATGTTTGGCTGAGCGAGATCATGTTGCAGCAGACAACAGTCACCGCCGTCAAACCGTACTTTGAGCGGTTCGTCGCACTCTGGCCGACGGTAAATCATCTGGCAGCGGCGGAAGATGCGGCTGTGATGGGGGAATGGGCCGGTCTGGGTTATTACGCCCGCGCCCGGAACCTGCTGAAATGCGCGCGGGTCATTGCCAGTGATCATGACGGCGTTTTTCCGGTCGATCACGATGCATTGCTGAAGTTGCCTGGGATCGGTCGTTATACAGCCGCGGCTCTGTCGGCCATCGCCTTTGACCTGCCCGAGACCGTGGTCGACGGAAATGTCGAACGGGTGATGGCTCGGCTCTTTGATCAGCACACGCCGCTGCCCAAAGCCAAGCCGATATTGACCGATCTGGCCACCAGCCTGACGCCAACAATCCGCCCCGGCGATTACGCGCAGGCGGTAATGGATCTGGGCGCCACGATTTGCACGCCGAAGTCCCCGGCTTGCGGGATCTGCCCATTGCGGGAGCCGTGCAAGGCGCACAAGGCCGGCACTGCTGCGCAACTGCCCAGAAAGGCACCGAAAAAGGCCAAGCCGGTGCGCCACGGCACCGTCTATCTGGCGCAACGGGCGGATGGGGCGTGGTTGCTGGAAACCCGTCCGGAAAGCGGTCTTTTGGGTGGCATGCTGGGCTGGCCCGGTTCTGACTGGGTGTCAGCGGATCACAGCCGGCCAGTCGGTGACCCGCCAATTTTGGCAGATTGGCATTTGGTGGCCGGTCAGGTGAGGCATACCTTCACCCACTTTCACCTGCTGCTGGATGTCGTCACGGCGCAGGTCGATCAAACGGTCGAGCCTGCACGGGGCCGCTTTGTAGAACAGGGCAATTTCCGCCCCTCGGACCTGCCAACCGTCATGCGCAAGGCCTTCGATCTGGCCCGCGACGTTGCGTAACGTCAGAGATTGTTTTTACCTTTTCGACGTCTAAGCTCGGGTCGCGCGCAGAAACGAGGACAAGATGGCAATGATCCTGGCCCCCGCAGAGGTCGCCAAATTCAAGAACGCGCTGCCGTTCTGGATGTCGCTATTGCTGATCCCGCTGGCCTGGATCGGTGCGATCTACGGCGGATGGACGGTAGTCCTGTTGCCGATCGTGACGTGGTACCTGTTCTCGCTGCTAGACCTCGCTGTCGGATTGAACACCGAAAATGCGGATCTGGAAACGACAGATGATGATCTGTTCTGGTACCGCGTGATCACCCTCGCATGGGTGCCAGCGCAATTTCTGACGCTTTTCGGGCTGATCGCATATGTGGCCCCTGCCGATCATCTGAATACGCTTGAAAAGCTCGTTCTGTTTTTCGGAGTTGGCGTGATCACCGGCACCGTTGGCATCAATTACAGCCACGAGTTGATGCATCAAAAAGACAAGGTCGAGCGCTGGATGGCCGATATTCTTTTGGCCATGGTGCTCTACTCGCACTTTCGCTCCGAACATCTGCTGGTGCACCACAGATACGTCGCCACTCCGCGCGACCCGGTCACCGCGCGTCTTGGCGAGAGCTTTTACCGCTTTTATCCAAGGGTGTTGCGACAATGCCTTTTATCCGCCTTCAATGCCGAAAAGGCCATGTTGGCGCGCAAAAACCTGCCTTGGACGCACAATTCAAACCCGTTTTGGCGCTATGCCTGGCTGCAGGGCGGCATGCTTTTACTGGCCGTGCTTCTTGGGGGTTGGTCGGGTCTGGGTCTCTTCGTGCTACAGGCCTCGGTCGCGATCTGGCAGCTTGAGCTGGTAAACTACATCGAACATTACGGGCTGACCCGCAAACATCTGGGCGAGGGCAAGTACGAGCATGTGCAGCCCAAACATTCGTGGAACGCCGCCCACCGTGCCTCGAACTGGCTGCTCATCAATTTGCAGCGACATTCCGACCACCACTACAAACCCGATCGCCGGTTTCCGGTGCTTCAAAACTACACCGATTCCGATGCCCCGCAGCTGCCCTACGGCTATCCCGTCATGACCATTGCCGCGATGATCCCGTCGCTTTGGAAACGGGTCATGAACCAGCGGGTGCAGAAGTGGCGCGAACGCTATTATCCGGAAATCACCGATTGGGCCGCCTACAACACCGCGAGCAATCCGATGCCGCGCTAGGCGGGTTGCGCTGACCCCGCATTTGGGAAAGTGTCGCCCGGGCGGAGGGAGCGGCATCAATGGATCTACGCGCACTTGGTCTTGGGCTTGCCTTTGCTCTCATCTGGTCGTCCGCCTTCACATCGGCCCGCATCATCGTCGCGGACGCTTCGCCATTGGCGTCCTTGGCACTTCGGTTTCTTCTTTCGGGCCTGATTGGCATCGCGGTTGCGCGCTGGATGGGTCAAAGCTGGAAGCTGACGCCGAGCCAATGGCGTGCCACGATCATTTTCGGCATCTGTCAGAACGCCATTTATCTGGGGCTAAACTTCGTCGCCATGCAGACAGTCGAGGCTTCGCTAGCCTCGATCATCGCATCGTCCATGCCGCTGATGGTTGCTCTCGCCGGCTGGCTGGCCCTGCAGGAGCGCTTGCCACCACTTGGTATCGCGGGGCTGATGTTGGGATTTGGCGGCGTGATCCTAATTATGGCCGGACGGCTCGAGGCCGGCGTCGATCCCTACGGTGTCCTTCTTTGCGTTATCGCATCGGTCGCGCTTGCTTTGGCAACGCTTTCGGTTCGTGGCGCGTCGTCAGGCGGCAATCTTTTGATGGTTGTGGGGCTGCAGATGCTGGTCGGCAGCGCGATTTTGGCCGTCGTGGCTGCACTGACCGAACAGGTTCGGGTCGATCCAAAGCCCGAACTCCTGGCCGCTTTTGTTTATACAACGCTGTTTCCCGGGCTGATCGCCACCTGGATCTGGTTTGCGCTGGTCCAACGGATCGGCGCCACAAAGGCAGCGACCTTTCATTTTCTGACACCGTTCTTCGGCGTGTTGATCGCATCCTTGATCCTTGGCGAAGCGCTTGGGGTCACGGATATGGTCGGCGTTGTGATCATAACTGTCGGTATCCTCGCCGTGCAGCTTGCAAAGCAAACCAAACCGGCACGGGCATAGTGGCAGATCATGGCAGGCCGAATTGCGCCGGGGCCTTGCTCACGCTATCCCGGTTCGAAGTGAGAACGGGCACCGAATGAACTTTCTCTTCGTCCATCAGAACATGCCGGGGCAATACCGTGAGCTGATCCAATGGCTGGCGATGGACCCGTCCAACAAGATCGTCTTTCTGACTCAGCGCCAGAACCCACCAAAATTCGACGGTGTGGAAACCGCTATCTACAAGACGCATCATGCCGCGAAAGAAGACGGTTATGGGCTGTCAAAAACCTGGGAAAACGCCACCGGAAACGGGTTTGGTGCAGCGATGGCTGCGCGGAGCCTCAAGGACAAGTCCTTCATCCCGGACATCATAATCGGACACGTTGGTTGGGGCGAACTGACCTTTATGAAGCAGATCTATCCCGATGTGCCCATTATTGGTTTCTTTGAATACTATTACAGCGTCAACGGCGGCCCGGTCGGCTTTGATCCTGAAAGCCCGGTATCGGATCACGCACCCTTTATCATGCAGGCCCACAACGCTGTTCCGCTGGTCAATATCGAGGTGGTTGATCGGGGTCATGCGCCCACGCGCTGGCAACGCGATCGCTTTCCCAAAAGCTTTCACGACAAGATCTATGTGTGTCACGATGGCATCCGAACCGACAAGCTTGGACCCGACCCCGAGGTTGATCTGAACCTTGGCCGGCTGGACCGTCCGCTGACACGAGAGGACGAAGTCGTCACCTACATGGCCCGCAATCTGGAAACCACGCGCGGCTACCATCAATTCATGCGGGCGGTTCCCCATATCCAGCGGGCGCGCCCCGATGCGCGGATCATCGTCATCGGCGGCAACGACACATCATATGGCGGCAAGAACAAGCACGAGGGTGGTCTGCGGGGACAGATGGAGAAAGAGGTCGGTCACATGATCGATTGGGACCACCTGCACTTTGTTGGGCAGGTCCCATTCTCCGATTACTGCCGGATCATTCAGCTGTCTCGCTGCCATATCTACCTGACCATGCCATTCGTTCTATCATGGTCTTTCCTTGAGGCCATGGCGATGGAAGCGACGATTGTGGCCAGCGACGTGCCACCGGTTCGAGAGGCCATGAGGCACGGTGAAACCGGCATCCTGGTCGACTTCTTCGATCCCGAGGCGATTGCCAAAGGTGTCTGTGGCGTGCTGAGCGATCCGCAAGGTCATCAACATCTGGGAAAGGCCGCGCGGCGCCACGTGGTGGAACATTACGACTTCCTGACCGTTTGCCTGCCCGAACACATTCGACAGATCAATGCGCTGGTCCCGGCAGACAAGCGCATTGAAATGCCATGACGGTCGCGGTGCTGGGGTGCACCGGGCGGCTGGGCCGCCTGCTGCGGGCTGTTTGGGGGTCGGGCGGAGCGCGCTGGTTGGGGCGTGAGGCTTTCGAGCCCGGTGGCCATCATATGCTGGACGGCGCCGAACATGTCTTGTGCTTTGCCGGTGTCGTCCCCGGCTCCGGCGATCTGACCCTGAATGTCAGCTTGGCCAAGCAGACACTCGACATGGCCAAAGCCGTCGGATCAGGCCGTGTCTTTCTGGCCTCGAGTGCTGCTGTCTACGGCACGGGCCCCGATTTCGGCGAAGCAGCCGCGGTACGACCAGTGTCGGACTATGGCAAGTCCAAGTATGACATGGAGGTCATGGCGGCAGAGCATGAGCATCCAAACACATGCTTGCGGATCGGAAACGTAGCAGGCGCAGACGCCATTCTGGGCAGCTGGCGATCGGGGATGACAATCGATTCGTTCGCCGACGGTTCGACGCCCAGACGCAGCTACATCGGGCCATTCACGATGGCGCGCTGCCTTGGCACACTCTTTGAGCGCGCTAATCTGCCCAAGACGCTTAACCTGACGGCTCCGGGATCGGTTGAAATGGGTGCGCTTCTTGACGCAGCGGGCCTGAGTTGGGACCGGCGACCTGCCAATGATCGGACGATCGCTCGTGTCGAGCTTTGCACAGAGCGCCTCGCCTCACTTGTCACATTCGAAGCGCAAGAAAGCTCAGCTGAAGAGATAGTGCGCCAATGGCGGCGCGCGGTGACGCCAGCATGACCCCCGCCAAGCGCGCACTGGATCTGTTTTTTGCGGCTCTGCTGATATGTTTGCTTTGGCCGTTGATAATCGGCATCGCGATCGCCGCATGGCTTAGTCAGGGCCGTCCGATCCTGTACGTTTCAGAGCGCATGAAGACGGAAAGCGAAGCGTTCCAGATGTGGAAATTCAGGACCATGCGGATCGCGGAAGACGATTCAGGCGTTTCTGGTGGTGACAAGGACAAGCGTATCACAAAGTTCGGCGCCTTCTTGCGCGCCACCCGCCTCGATGAACTGCCACAGCTCTGGAACATCATCAGAGGCGATCTGAGCTTTGTGGGACCGCGGCCTCCACTACGGCAATATGTGGATCGGTTTCCGGAACTCTATGCGCGGGTGCTAAGATCGCGGCCGGGTGTTACTGGTCTCGCGTCGCTAAGGCTGCACCGCTTCGAGGAAAAAGTGCTGTCTGGCTGCAACAGTCCCGAAGAAACCGATGCCGTATACACGCGTCGCTGCATACCCCGAAAAGCCAAACTCGATCTGCTTTATCAACGTAACCATACGTTGTGCTTTGACTTTTTATTGGCATTTGAAACGATTGGTACGCTGTTTCGCCGGGCAAAAAGACGCCAATGAACACATCTGCGACGGCAACACCCTTCCGTTTTTTCGCGCTTAGGTTATCAATCTGCCTACCATAAAAGCAGACCGAGTGGGTCCGCATCAATATAAGTCGAAGCGTTCCGGTCAGACGCTTTTCGGCTGGGAAACGGGGATAGGTTGGGGCAAGTATCGGCACTGAGCCAAGCCGTGCAAGCCGCCAAGAATAAAACAAAAATGCTGAAGTTAGTACAGTCTCTAAGCCGAACGCAGAAGCAATATGTTCTGATCGCGGTCGACTCGCTTTTGATACCCGTTGCCCTGTTTTTCGCTCTAAGCCTTCAAATCAGCCCGATCGGCGCCCGAGTGGTCATGAGCCAGTTTCTCGAGATCCTGCCCTACCTCATCTTGCTCGCAGCAGCTGTATCGGTTTCCATGGGCGCCTCAGCGATCCAACTCAAGACCTATGAGGCAACCGCGATTGGCCAATCCGCGATTTACGCCTTTTTGGTCGCCGGAATATCGACGAGCCTTACGATCGTTGCCAAGGTCCCTGTGGCGATGAGCACGCAAATCGTGTTCGGCATCAGCCTGTTCGTGTTCACAGTTTTGTCCCGAATTATCCTGCTGCAGATCGTTTCCGCAATTTATAGGAATGCGCCGAACCGCTTGCGCGTTCTGATCTACGGCGCCGGATCGACCGGTATGCAGCTTGTGTCCGCCCTGCGGAACCACGACCAGATTGATCCAGTGGCGTTTGTCGATGACAACGCGGCCTTGCACGGGATGACGGTGGCCAGACTGCCGGTCTTTACCCCGGCGCGGGTACCGGAGATCGCTGTCTCGAAGAAAATCGATAGGGTGCTGTTGGCGGTGCCCTCGCTGAGCTACCCCAAACAGGCGCAAATCGCCCGCCGCCTGCAAAAGATGGGATTGGAGGTTCAGGCCCTGCCGTCATTCTCGCAGTTGATCGGCAAAGAGGAACTGGTCGAAAAACTGACACCTCTCAACCCAAATGTGTTTTTGGGTCGGGCTGAGGTGGCGGACGAGTTCGACGCCCAGTCCAACGCCTATGTCGGCAAAACCGTTCTGATTTCGGGCGCCGGCGGCTCAATCGGGTCCGAACTTTGCCGTCAGGTCATCAGGTCTCGACCTAAGAAGCTCGTGCTGTTCGAGCTCAGTGAGCTCGCGCTCTACAATATCAACACAGAGATCCTTCAGGCCGCCGAGGGTGGCGAGATCAATGTCGTGCCGATCCTTGGCTCGGTTACCGATGCCCAGCAGGTGCGGAAGGTTCTGGCGGACCACGATGTCGACGTGATCTTGCACGCGGCGGCCTACAAGCACGTGCCGCTTGTCGAGTCGAACCCGCTTGCAGGAATGGCGAACAACGTTCTTGGCACGCACATTCTGGCGGCCGAAGGCAATGTCGCCAATGTCGAGCGCTTCATTCTTATCTCGTCCGACAAGGCGGTTCGGCCGACCAATGTGATGGGCGCATCCAAACGCCTTGCCGAGTTGGTCATTCAGGATCTTGCGAGTCGCGTACCGACTGCCGAGACACCAAAGTATTCGATCGTTCGCTTTGGCAACGTGCTGGGCTCATCAGGCTCGGTCATCCCGCTCTTCCAGGATCAGTTAAGGCGCGGCGGCCCATTGACGGTGACGCACCCCAATGTGCGGCGCTATTTCATGACGGTCCAGGAAGCGGTGAACCTCGTACTTCAGGCCGGCGCAATGGCGAAGGGGGGCGAGGTATTCGTCCTTGATATGGGTAAGCCGATCAATATCGATCAGCTGGCCCGGCAACTCATCGAAAGCTCTGGCTACACAGTGCGTGACGCCGAAAACCCCGATGGTGACATAGCCATTGAGTATACCGGACTGCGCCCCGGCGAAAAAATGGCCGAAGAGCTGACATTGAGTGGCGCCTTGATCGGCAGTGGTCATCGCAAGATCTTTTTTGCCAACGAGGCGAAGCTGAGCGAGATCGAGGTCGCCTCGGCTCTCAGCAAGTTGCGGCAGGCATTGGCCAACGGTGATGAAGAGGCGGCACGCCAAGTCGCGATGCGCTGGGTCGAGGGTTTCGGCGGAAGCGCGATGGCAGAAGGCGAGCCGATGACGGAAGAAGCTGCGCCTGTCACCTGATTGCAGCAACGTGCAGCACAACAGCCATGCACCGATTGATCTTGATGCCCAAGGCATGGTCTAAGCGCGTGAACAACGTGGTAATAGTGGGGACCAACGTGCGGCGATCCAGCAATGCCAGAGGCTTCAGCGTCCGCACGGCGATTTTGGGCAGTGCGGTCTTTGCTTCATCTGGTGTGGCGTTGTCGGATGAGTCAGAAGTTCCGTTCGAATTCTCGTCAGAGACAACGCTCAACTTCTACGGCACGCCGGGTTTGATCGACACGCCTTCAGCCTATGCGTTGCCAGATGGTCAGCTGGCTGTTTCAGTGTCGAACTTCGGCGGGCAAACCCGAACATCTCTCACATTCCAGGCATTTCCACGTGTTTCGGCAAGCTTTCGGTACATCGGCATACAGGACTGGAATTCCGACGGCTTCGATACATACCGGGATCGAAACT
>CAWUIQ010000003.1:0-122515 GCA_963922565.1 uncultured Rhodobacterales bacterium | reverse complement strand
GTGTCGAAGTAATGATCCACGGTCGTGACCCCGAGTTCGACGCTTTCGAGGTTCTGATAGGCCAGTTCGACGTCCGCGAGCGCCAGTCTCAAAAGGGCGGGATTTGCGGCGGCCTTGCCGTCGACACCATAGGCGAATGACTTGCGGGCCTGATACGCATCGGCGAGCTCATCTTCGTCGCCGAATGCGCCGGAATCGACCAGTTGATTGACGTTGGAACCATAGGCCCCTTCAGCATTCGAGAAGACCCGCAGGGCTGCCGCCTTGAGATCGACACTCATCTTTTCCGCGTAATCCAGCGCATGTGCGCGAATAAAGTTCTGGTCAAGCGGCTCATCAGCGGTGGCGCAGGCATAGGCAGCTTCGGCCAACATCCGGGTCTGCAGCGGCAACAGATCGCGGAAGATACCGGATAGGGTCATGATCACGTCGATCCGTGGCCGACCGAGTTCAGACAGCGGTATGAGATCGGCACCACAGAGACGACCGAACGAGTCAAAGCGCGGCTTGCAGCCCATTAGCGCCAAGGCCTGCCCGATAGGCCCGCCATCGGATTTGATATTGTCAGAACCCCAAAGAACCAGCGCGACGGAACGGGGCAGTTTGTCATGGGTTTCAAGAAGCAGTTTGGCCTGCGCGGCCCCGTCCCGGCACGCATATTCCGTTGGCATGCGAAACGGATCGAATGCGTGAATGTTCCGTCCAGTGGGCAGAATGTCGGTCGAGCGCAGCAAATCACCGCCGGGTACAGGGGGGGTATAGTGGCCAGACAAAGCACGCATCAGCGCCGTCAGCTCGGTTTCCTGCGTCAGCAATGCCTCAACCCATTCGCGTGCTTCCGGGTCATCGAATTCCATCAGATCAAGGTATTCGGCCCGCGCCTCTTCGCTGATCGGACGCCCAACGACATGCAGGCCTTCGGGGATAAGCGCGTCTTCGGTTTCGAGCAGCCGCAGCCAGAGGGTATCGGGATCACCGTTCATATCGACGGCATCGGCCTGTTCCGTAATGAGCGCTTCTAGCCCGGTGCGCTCTTCCGCATCGGGCTCCAGCCCGCGCCAACGTTGCAGGCTGTCCTTGAGCTCCAAAAGTCCTTTATAGAGACCACTTGTGGCCAGCGGCGGCGTGAGATGAGACACCGTCACCGCACCCGATCTGCGCTTGGCAAGCGACGCCTCTGACGGATTGTTTGCCGCGTATAGATAGACGTTCGGCATCTCGCCGATCAAACGGTCCGGCCAGTCCCGGGCACCCATACCGGACTGCTTGCCCGGCATGAATTCCAACGCACCGTGCATGCCGAAATGCAGCAGAACATCAGCCTGATACGTGTTCCTGAGCCACAGATAGAAGGTCACGAAGGCATGGGTCGGCGCAAAGCTCTTTTCAAAGAGCAGGCGCATCGGGTCGCCCTCGTAACCAAAGCCCGGTTGGACGCCGACAAAGACGTTTCCGAAATGCTGCCCGAGAATAAAGACATTGCGGCCATCCGACTGGACCCGCCCCGGGGCAGGACCCCAAGCTGCCTCGATTGCATCGAGTGGCGGAGTGGTGCGCACGATCGTTTCGGCATCAACTTGCGCCGCGACGTTGGCCTCTTGCCCGTACTGCTGCGCATTACCGCCCAAAATAGTGGCCCGCAGATCGTCCACCGTTTCGGGGACGTCGATCTGATAGCCGTCGGCCCGCATCGCCTTCATCGTGTTGTGCAGGCTTTCAAAGACGCTGAGATAGGCGGCCGTTCCGACTGCCCCGGCATTCGGTGGGAACCCAAAAAGAACGATGCCCACTTTCTTGTGCGCGTTCCGCATCCGTCGCAATCGACCCAGGCGCAGGGTCTTTTCCGTCAGGCTGTCGATCCGCTCGGGGCACGGCACCATCGCCTTTGGTTCGGCGCCGGGTTTGCACTGATGAGCACACCCCTGGCAGCCTGACGCCGACAGGCGACCGCCAAAGATCGTCGGGCATGTCGCGCCGTCCAGTTCGGGCAGGGCCACCAACATCGTGGTCTCAATCGGCCCCAAACCAGCATCGCTGGTCGCCCATTGGCCAAGCGACTGGAACTCAAGCGCATGAGCGGCAAGGTAAGGCACATCGAGATCCTTCAGGACCTCAATCGCTGATGCGTTATCATTGTAGGCCGGACCACCGACGAGGCTGAAACCCGTCAACGAAACAAGCGCATCAATCTCGCCTTTGAAATAGCTGTCAATCGCCGGTCGCGCGTCGAGGCCGCCCGCGAACGCCGGCAAGACGCGCATCCCGGCAGCCTCGAACGAACGGATAACCGCGTCGTAGTGAGCCGTGTCAGAGCTGAGCACATAAGACCGCAGCATCAAGATACCCACGGTCAGCTCCTGATCTGCCGTCTTGGGCAACTCAGATGGGTCTGTCGTGATCCGGTTTGGGTGATCCGGGTGATACAGACCAACTTCCGGGTACTCGATTGGTTCTGCCGCCTCTGGTGCAGATTGCCATTTCTCGGCCCGAGCGTAGCGATTGAGCAAGAACCGCAACATCGCCTCGACATTGTCGTCCGATCCGCCGAGCCAGTATTGCATCGTCAGGAACCACGCCCGCAGATCCTGAGCCTTTCCGGGAACGAATTTGAGTATCTTGGGCAACCGACGCAGCATCGCCATCTTGCGCTCGCCGGAATTCGAGGATGGTTTGGACGATCCGCGCAGACGCTTTATCAGTTTGGCCGCGCCAGAGGGTGGGGCGGTCATATCGAGACTGCCCATCCGGGTCAGCTTGACGATCTCGGGGTCGGCCACGATCCCGACCAAGGCGTCACAGTGATCGCGGCGCGCACGCAAGACAGGAAGAATACGAGAAACGTGCTCTTCAAGGAAAAGCAGGTTCGCTATGATCAGATCGGCCTGTTCAACGGCTTCACGTGCCATCTCGAAGGTGCCCGGCGTCTCACCCCATTCGGCCGCCGCGTGGATCGAGACTGAGAGGCCGGGATAGTCGGTTTCCAGCCGCTCCATTGCGCGGGCGGCAGGCCCAGCCGCGTGGCTGTCGAGGGTCACGATGACCACACGATATCCGGGCGCCTTGCCTGTTATGCCAAGGTCATCGCGCATAATGGGCCTTTGCTTCGTAAAGCGTGTCGACCGAGATCTCGCGGACACCCTGCATCGCGGCAAAAATCTCGGTGTTCCGGCGCGCCTTGCCACGGACGAAAAACGGGATCTTCTTCAGTTCCCGCTCGGCTTCGGAGAGCCAGATTACGTTGTTGGGCTCAGCAGACTGGCTTGAGCCGGTGACACTCCGCGAAACAGGAGCTTCATCTGGGAAACACTTCTCATCCACGGCCTGCAACACAGCCTTTCCGCCATGGTGGCTTGGCCCTGCCGCATCGTGGAATTCGAAATCCTGCCGGAACATGTGCAACAGGTGCTCTTCAAGCCCCATGACAAGCGGATGGACCCAAGTGTCGAAAATGACGTTCGCCCCCTCCACACCCATCTGCGGCGAATAGCGTGCCGGAAAGTCCTGCACATGGACCGGAGCAGAGATGACCGCACATGGAATGCCCAGCCGTTTGCCGATATGACGTTCCATCTGGGTACCAAGGATCAGTTCGGGCTGCAGCGCCTCGACGATCCGTTCAACCTCCAAATAATCATCGGTGATGGTGGCAGTGACGCCGAAATCCTGAGCCAGCTGGCGAACCGACCTCGCCTGTTCGCGGTTGTAACAGCCAAGGCCCACGACCTCGAAACCCATCTCGTCCCGCGCGATCCGGGCCGCTGCCTTTACGTGGGTTCCATCGCCGAAGATGAAGACACGCTTGCCGGTCAGGTAGGTCGAGTCCACGGATTTCGAGTACCAGGGCAGACGAAGGCGGCTGCTGTCGAAAACGGATTCTTTCCCCGTCAGCTTGGCGACCTCGGCCACAAAATCGCGGGTTGCGCCCACACCAATCGGAACCGTCTGGGTAAAGGGCTGGCCCAGCTCGCGCTGCAGCCATCGCGCCGCACTTTCCCCCGCTTCCGGATACATCAGAACGTTGAAATGGGCAGCGCCAAGCCGTCGGAGCTCTGCCGGCGATGCGGTCATCGGGGCAACCACGTTCACGCTGATGCCCATGTCAGACAAAAGCGCGGTGACCTCTTCGATGTCGTCACGATGCCTGAAGCCCAGTCCGGTTGGCCCGAGAAGATTGGCAGAGCATTGAGCAGTGCGGTCGATCGGTTCCGCCAACGCCTTTACGATTTGGTAAAGGGCTTCGTCGGCGCCAAAATTCTCTTTGCGCTGATAGCTTGGGAGATCGAGAGAAATCACCGGGATGGGCAGGCCCACGTTCTCAGCCAACCCACCCGGATCGTCCTGGATCAACTCAGCAGTACAGGACGCGGCCACGACAATCGCTTCGGGCTTAAAGCGATCGTACGCATCCTGCAGGGATGTCTTGAACAGGTTGGCGGTGTCGCTGCCCAGATCGCGTGCCTGAAAGGTCGTGTACGAGACCGGGGGGCGATGATTGCGCCGTTCGATCATGGTGAACAGCAGGTCCGCGTAGGTGTCCCCTTGCGGAGCGTGCAAAACCAGGTGGATGTTCTGCATGCCGGTCACCACACGCATGGCGCCAACATGGGGTGGCCCCTCGTATGTCCAGACCGACAGCTTCATGCCTCTGCCCCCTCGAACCGCAGCATGCCGGAACGGCGCAAGGGGCGGGAAAAGAGGCCGGCCAGATCGCCTGCCTGCTCGTAGAAATGGACGGGGGTGAAGACGAGCTCGATCGCCCACTTCGTCGCCAGCCCTTCCGCCTCAAGCGGGTTGGCCAGACCCAGACCGCAGACTGTCAGATCAGGTTGCGCGGCACGGCACCGATCGAGCTGCAGATCGACATCTTGTCCTTCCGATATTGTCGGGCCTTGCGGAAGCAGCGCCAGATCGGGACCAACGATGCGCTTGTGAACGAATGGCGCACCGACCTCGACAGCGTGCATACCGCATTCGCGGGTCAGAAACCGCGCAAGCGGGATTTCGAGCTGGCTGTCTGGGAAAAAGAAAACCGACCGGTCGCGCAGCGGTTCGGCCGCGTTAGCAACTGCCTTTCTGGCCCGAGCGCGCGGCGCATCGGTTACCTGGGCAAACAGGTCCTCATCGACGCCAAACTCCGACGCAATGGCACGCAGCCATGCCGTCGTGCCTTCTTCGCCAAAGGGGAACGGGGCGGGAAGGTGCCGTGCACCCCGCCGTTCCAACGCGGCATGCGTATCGCCCAGAAACGGCTGCATCAGCGCAAAGACCGTCCCCCGCCCGATCGCCAAATCGCCATCAGCCCTCGGCGCTGGCAGAACCTTGGCATTGATCCCCATGGCCGCCAGAAGCGACAGCGCCTGTTCTTCGACGACGTCGGGCAACGCTCCAACCAGCAGCAGCTGACGGGCATCCGTTTGGCCCAGCACCGGAACCATCGATGCAAGGCAGGCATCCTCGCCTTGGGTGAAGGTTGTCTCGATCCCCGAGCCCGAGAAGTTGAGCACGCGGACATGCGGCGCATGGCGCTCTGTCATCCGCTCTGCCGCACGTTCCAAATCGAGCTTGATAACCTCGGACGGGCAGGACCCAACCAGAAACAGCTGCCGGATGTCGGGGCGTCTGGCCAACAGTTCCTCGACCACGCGGTCCAGTTCGGCATGGGCGTCCTGCAGTCCGGCAAGATCGCCTTCTTCGAGAATCGCCGTGCCGAAACGCGGTTCAGCAAAGATCATCACGCCCGCTGCTGACTGCAGCAGATGCGCACAAGTCCGCGATCCGACAACGAGAAAGAACGCATCCTGCATCTTCCGATGAAGCCAGATGATGCCGGTCAGGCCGCAAAAGACCTCGCGCTGACCCCGTTGCTTGAGAATCGGAACGTCCCGGCATCCTACGGTAGGCGGAGGGGTGAGATCGTTCATGCCGCCACCTCTGTTCCCGCCGGAGCCTCTAGGCGTGCGGCCCGCAACTTGAGAACAAACTGCGCGGCGTTGACCACGTAGGCGGCGTAGGCGGCCAGTGCGAGCCACATCAATTCGGTGGGGGCCAGCGCACCCGTTGCAAGGGCCCAAAGGTAAGCCGTGTGCAGCGCGATCACGAGGAAGGAAAAGACGTCTTCCCAAAAGAATGCAGGGGCAAGAAGATATTGATTGAAAACGACTTTTTCCCAGATCGCACCCGTTACCATGATCAGGTAGAGGACGGCTGTCTTGAGGATGATGGACCATGTAGCGAGTACGTATCCTTCGCCCGAAAGCAGGTACCGGACAACGAGGATGAGCGAAAGAAGGAAGACCAGAAATTGTAGCGGGGCAAGAACGCCTTGAACGGTGGTCCAAATCGTTGCATCGCGGCGTGCGCGCTCTTCGGGCGTATAGAGCCCTACTCTTTTCTTCGTTGGGTCAGTCCTGCGGGACATCCTCAACTTCCTTCCCTGCTTGTTAACAGGGTAGCGGCGTTGCGGGAAAAGTGTCAATTATAACTTACAGTTTGTTATCTTCTTAGATTGACACTTTTCGTTTGATGTAGAGCCAAGAATGCCATTTTCGACGATCTGGACCGGCTTTGGCTAGAAGATCTGTCTATCCAAAGCGTCATGTACAGCCCTCAATGTCAAACAAAGTTGACATTGAGGGCCGCGGATCGCAGTATCCAAAGGGAATATCCACGACTCTGACGCGCCAGAGTCGCCCCCCGCGTTCGCTGGAGCATGGCATGGCGCATGACGACCAATTTGGTACGGCCCGCATGGAACGCGGCTCTGGTCGCGAGGTGGATGATTTTGCGTCTCACGTGATCTCGGTTCTTTGCGAGCGGCAGCCCGAAAGCACGGCAACGGGCACGCGGCAATTCATACTGGATTATCTGGTGCGGATCGTCGTTTCGCCCCGCCACTTTGACCCGGTCCTTACGCTGGACGAACTCAGAGGGTATCGGCTGACACTGGATGCCATCATCGACCTTTACATACCAAGGGCCGCTGCCCGGCTGGGCGAGCTGTGGATCCAATCGGAACTGACCTTTGCGGATGTCACGATCGGTGCGCTGCGGTTGCAGGCGGTTCTTGGCGAAGCCGCATCCGATCAATCGATGACCGGGCAGGGCGGCAGCACCGATGCGTTTTCCGCGCTCATAATCGTCCCTAAGGATGAACAACATTTCCTGGGGGCAACCGTTGTAGCGGCGCAATTGCGCCGTCTAGGTTGCGATACGAGCCTCTCTTTTTCCGAAACAAATTCGCAAATTGTTGATCGTTGCCGATTTGATAATCCTGATATGATCCTGTTCTCTTGTGCGCGGCCTGAGGCCCTTGAAACGGTAAGTAAAACAATTAAAAGAATAAGACGGTCAATGGACCCGGCTCCTGTCATCGCCTTGGGCGGCGCGGTCCGCGGTGACATCGATCAAATGGCTTTAATAACAGGCGTTGATCTTGTGACGAACGCGGCGAAGGATGTTGTCGGCTTGTGCACAAAGCGCCTGAAGGCTTTGACCAAGGATTGACCAAAGCATGACAACCGGTGGCGGTAGTTTCTGGACAAGCGGCGCGGTACCTCTGATCGAACCAGAGTTCCTGAGCAGCATTATTGCGGCCGCTTCCGATCTTGCCCTTGTTGTCTCCTCTGACAAAACCGTTCTTTCGGTCGTGCCAAATCAAAGCGATGAAAGCTTTGGCAATCTCAAACACTGGGAAGGCCGCCCAATCGCCGAGTTTTTAACAAGCGAAAGTCAGGTCAAATTCGACGCGCTTCATGCCGACTACCTGTCTGGCTCGGAACAGACCAAGCCGATCGAATTGAACCACGTCGACAACGCAAGCTGGCAATATCCGGTCCGCTATACATTCCACCGCTTCGGCAATGATGACGCCGTCTTGATGCTGGGCCGCGACCTGCGCCCAATCGCTGAGACCCAGCAGCAATTGGTTCAGGCGCAAATCGCACTGGAACAAGGGTACGAGGCGCGGCGGGAGTATGACACGCGGTTCCGCATTATTCTTAACAATGTGAAAGATGCCGTCGTATTCGTTTCGGTTCAAACAGGGCGGATCGAGGATGTGAACGAAGAGGCCGCGCAATTGCTGGGATTGCGGGCCGATGCATTGCTTGGAACAAGCTTTGCCTCGCTGTTTGTCGACCGATCAGCGGCGGAATTCACCGAAAGCCTGATGAACGCGACCCTGGCCGATGGCGCGGGGCCGACAAAGGCGCGGGCGACGCGAACCGGCCAGTCGCTTTCGATTTCGTCCAGCGTGTTCCGCGCAGGCGGCCAACGTTCGCTGATGTGCCGCCTCGAGGCACCAAGCGCCGAGATGGGCGCGTCCGAAAAACCGGCCGGTCTGGCAGCCGGGTTGTATCGCTCATGCAGCGACGCGATCCTGTTCATGGACAGCAAGGGCCAGGTTCTTTCGGTCAACGACAGCATGCTCGACCTGATCGGTGCGGCCCATCTGAACGACATCGTTGGGAAGTCACTGGCCGAGTTTCTGTCGCGCGGGCAGATTGACCTGAACGTTCTGCTTGAGCACGCACAGCGGTCGGGCCACATGCGAGTCTACGCGACCAAACTGATCGACTCGCTTGGGGCAAAGCATTCGGTCGAAGCCTCTGCGACTTGGCTGGAAGATGATCAGACGCCGGCGGTTGGGATCATCCTGCGGGATGTCGATCGGCTGGATCCCGTCCGCGGGCAGGCTGGTGCAGCAACCAATCCGTTGACGGATCCGAACCGCAACGTGATGGACTTGGTTGGATCGGCCTCGTTGAAAGAGATCGTTGCCGAAACCACGGATGTCGTCGAAAAGATGTGCATCGAAACGGCCGTCGGACTGACACGCAACAACCGTGTCGCCGCGGCCGAGATGCTGGGGCTTTCGCGGCAATCGCTCTATGTCAAATTGCGAAAGTACGGGCTGCTCAGCAAGAACGGATAAGGCGGGCACTCGACCCGCCTTTCGTTTCAGTAGCGGTAGTGTTCCGGCTTGAACGGACCCTCTGGCTTGACCCCGATATACGCAGCCTGATCGCTGTTCAGCGGCGTCAGTTTTGCGCCGATCCGATCAAGATGCAGCCGGGCCACCTTTTCATCCAGGTGCTTCGGCAGAATATAGACGTCATTGCTATAATCTTCGCCTTTCGACCAAAGCTCGATCTGGGCCAGAACCTGGTTGGTGAACGACGCGGACATCACGAATGATGGGTGGCCTGTGGCATTTCCAAGGTTCAGCAAGCGCCCTTCGGACAGCAGGATGATGCGATTGCCCGAAGGCATCTCGATCATGTCGACCTGTTCCTTGATATTCGTCCATTTGTGGTTCTTGAGATTGGCCACCTGAATCTCGTTATCGAAGTGGCCAATGTTGCCGACAATCGCCATGTCCTTCATCTCGCGCATATGCTCGATGCGGATCACGTCCTTGTTGCCGGTCGTGGTGATAAAGATGTCGGCGCTGTCGATAACATCCTCCAGAAGGACCACCTCGAAACCGTCCATGGCGGCCTGCAGCGCACAGATTGGATCGACTTCGGTCACCTTGACCCGTGCGCCAGCGCCCTGCAGCGAGGCGGCAGACCCTTTGCCTACGTCACCATAACCGCAGACAACGGCAACCTTACCGGCCATCATAGTATCGGTCGCGCGGCGGATACCGTCGACGAGGCTTTCCTTGCAGCCATACTTGTTGTCGAACTTCGACTTAGTCACACTGTCGTTCACGTTGATCGCGGGGAACGGAAGCTGACCATCGCGAACCAATTGGTAAAGGCGATTGACGCCTGTCGTGGTCTCTTCGCTGACACCCTTGATCTGGTCGCGCACCTTGGTGAACCAGCCGGGGCTGGCCGCCATACGCTTGGCGATCTGCTTTTTTATCACCTCTTCTTCTTCAGAACCCGGGACCGGGATGACATCTTCGCCCGCTTCGGCGCGCGCGCCCAGAAGCACATAAAGCGTCGCGTCGCCCCCGTCGTCGAGGATCATGTTCGGGCCGTCGTCGAACAGGAAAGACTTGTCGAGGTAGTCCCAGTGCTCTTCCAGACTTTGCCCTTTGATCGCAAAGACAGGCGTGCCGCCCGCCGCAATCGCCGCAGCCGCGTGGTCTTGCGTGGAAAAGATGTTGCACGAGGCCCAGCGCACGTCGGCACCCAACGCCACCAGTGTTTCAATCAGGACAGCCGTCTGGATGGTCATGTGCAGCGATCCAACGATACGCGCACCTGCAAGTGGCTTGCTCTCGCCGTATTCTTCGCGCAAGGCCATGAGCCCCGGCATCTCGGTCTGAGCAATATCGAGTTCTTTGCGCCCAAAATCGGCGAGGCTTATGTCTTTTACAATATATTCAGTGGACACGCTTAAGCTCCGGTTCTGTTTCGCGCCCACCTAGCACCGAACGGTACAAGCGGCAACGACAGAGAAGTGACCCGCGACAACAACGCAAAACGGGCAGGAGGGTAAAGGCCAGTGGACGGAGTAATTGCAAAGAACGTGTACGGAAAATACCACGTTCCGGGGGACCTCTCGCACCGCCCCGCAGTTAAACGCGTGCTAAGCGGAAAGGTCTACGAACCCGAGACCATTGCGTTCATGCGTGCCCATGCTGGCGAGGGTGACATTGTCCATGCCGGCACCTTTTTTGGTGATTTCCTGCCCGGTCTTTCAAAAAACATGGCAGACGGCGCCAGAATATGGGCCTTTGAACCGAACCCGCGCTCGTATCAACATGCGCGCGAGACCATCAAGCTGAACGGACTTATGAACGTGACGCTGACGCACGCGGCCGTGTCCGAGGCGTCCGGCACCGTCCAGCTGCGCACCCATTCATCGGGGGGCGAGGCCTTGGGCGGCCTCAGTCATGTGCGATCGGGCATCGAGGGCGATCCCGGTTTTGTATCGGTCGATTCCATTCGATTGGACGACGCCGTGCCCGACGATCGTCATGTTTCGATCATTCAACTGGATGTCGAGGGTCACGAACTGTCAGCGGTCTTGGGCGCCGGGGCCATACTTCACCGCTGCAAGCCGATCTTGATCCTCGAGGCATTCGAACGAAAACACTGGATACGCCGTCAGTTCGGATCGCTTGGATACGAACATCTCGGGGCGATACACAGCAATCATATCTATGCCGTTCCAGAGGCAGCCGTCGATCTCGACCTTCACTCATAGCGGCAGGTCCACCCAAGCGCGTCCCGTTGCACGCGACGGTCTTTCGTGACTAATACCGCTGAAGAGATCAGAACACGGACATTGAAGCAGTGCATTCTTCGACGCCGTCGACCACCTTTTCGGCATCCGAACCAGCCCGAGCGCGCAAGGCGGTCGTGTTTTGCTGCGACCAGAATTACCTTGCTTTCGCGTGTCTTGCCGCAAGCCAAATTGCCTCGGCCCACCCCGATCGCGATTTCGACATCTGCCTCTGTTCCGATGCACCATTGTCATTGCCGAAGACGCTCGACCGGTTCGTGCTTCGCTTGATCAATGTCGACATCGCCGATCGTTTCAGCGGCCTGCGTCTGGATGCCAGACGAACACACGCCGCCTATCTCAGGCTCGCTTTACCAAATGCGTTGGCTGCAGAATATGACCGGTTGTTGTATCTCGACTCGGACATCTGTTTTCGACACGGCGATGTATCCCACCTGCTTGATGTGGACATGAAAGGCCATGCCATCGCAGCCGTTCGTGACAATCCCCAATGGCGCACACCAAACCGAACGCCAAAGCAGTTCAAGCGCTTTGGGTGGGGCACGGCACCGTACTTCAACTCTGGCGTCCTGTTGATCGATACGGCAGCATTCAACCAAGCTGCCCTTGAAGATCGCTGCGTTAGCTTCGGTCTAGAACACAAGGATCGGCTGATCGGCCATGACCAGACACTGCTGAATTGCGTGTTGCGCGGTGACTGGGCCGAGCTTTCACCGCTCTGGAACTGGCAGTTTACATGGGCGTCTCGCTTGTTCGCCTTGATGGAAGACGCGCACATCCTTCACTTCATTGGATCATCGAAACCGTGGAACGACGAGAAGGGGCAGATGCCTTTGGAACTGAACAGAGCATATGCCGATTTCTGTGCAAGCCACTTTCCTGATCAGACGGTGACAGTTCCGAAACGCCCACTCCGCGACCCCGGGCGGCAGATTAAAACACTGCTGAAGCATGCCGCGTCCGCAGGGCGAACGGCGCGGTATCTCGACCGGTTCAACGGAGCCTATGACGTGATCGCGCCGGCGGGGTCACGATGAAACAGGCCCGGGCATGGCAGCGCATGTTGTCGGGTCGTCGCCTTGATCTTCTGGACCCGACGCCGATGGATATCGAGATAGAAGATATCGCTCATGGCTTGGCCTTTGTTGCGCGATGGAACGGGCAAACCGAAGGCGACTATGCCTATTCGGTCGCTGAACACTCCCTTCTGGTCGAAACCTTGTTTGCCCGCCTTGCACCAGGCGAGCCGCCAAAATGGCGACTGGCCGCACTGCTGCATGACGCGCCGGAATATGTCATTGGCGACATGATTTCACCGGTCAAGGCAGCCGTCGGTCCCGGATATGGAGAGCTGGATGACCGGCTGGCCTCCGCCATTCACCTGCGTTTTGGATTGCCTGCGCGGGTGCCGCAAACGATTAAACGCAAGATCAAGAAGGCCGACAAGATCAGCGCATGGATGGAAGCCATCCAAATCGCGGGCTTTACCGAACGCGAGGCGACCAAGTTCTTCGGCCGACCCGACCCCGGCGTGATCGAAGGGCTGACAATCGTGCTGCGCCCTCCGGTCGAAACCCGACTGGCCTATACAGCGCGTCACCAGGAACTGATGGCAAAGACATGATCAATGTACGCAAAGCGATCTCGCTCGACGCGGGATCCATGGCGACCCTGCTGAACGAGATCATAAAGCAGGGTGGCACGACCGCGCTCACGACGCCGGTAACCGGCAAGGACATGATAGAGCGGATGCAGAGCAGCCCAGACCGTTCCGCCTGGCATGTGGCACTTGACGGCGCCGAGAAAGTTGTTGGGTTCCAATGGATCGCACCAGCCACCTATCTGCCCGAAGATGCCGCGGAAATCGCGACATTCGTCCAAATCGGCAGGACAGGTCTGGGTATCGGATCATCGCTTTTTGAAGCGACGAAAAAGGCGGCAAAGAACCTTGGCTATGCTTGGATCAACGCCAACATCCGCGCCGACAACGAGGGCGGATTGATCTACTACCAGTCACGCGGCTTTGCGGATTACGGGCGGATCGAGGGTTACGAGCTCTCAGACGGGCAGCTGGTCGACAAAGTTCTGAAACGCTACGACCTTTGACCGGGCATCGGGACGGCTTAGCGCGGTGATCGCTTTGCCAGGATCCGCTGCAGAGTGCGCCGATGCATGTTTAGGCGCCGTGCCGTTTCGCTGACATTGCGGTCGCACAGCTCGTAAACGCGCTGGATGTGTTCCCACCGAACGCGGTCTGCGCTCATCGGATTTTCCGGTGGTGGCGGCATTTCATCACCCCGTGCCAGAAGCGCATTCATGATGTCGGTCGCATCGGCAGGTTTTGAAAGATAGTCGGTTGCACCGATCTTGACCGCGGCAACAGCGGTGGCGATCGCACCGTAGCCCGTAAGCACAACGACGCGGGCATCGGGCCGCCGTTCGCGAAGAACTTCGACGACATCCAGCCCATTGCCGTCTTCGAGGCGCAGATCGACAACTGCGAATGCCGGCGGCCTTGCGGTTGCGATGGCCTTGCCACCTGCGACGGACGAGGCGGTCTCGATCTCAAAACCACGCTTTTCCATCGCCTTCGCAAGCCTGCGCAAAAACGGTTCGTCATCGTCGACCAATAACAGCGATTTATCTTCGCCAATCTCGGTCAGGGCTGTGTCCGGCATTCGTTCTCCTCCGGTTCCCAATTCTCATGGGTTTTCTGAGGGTTGACTATGGCCCCGATGAGGCGTTGCGTCAAACCGGCAAAGCGAGATTGGTCTGCTAGGTTGCGTCGATAAAACAACTCACGCGCTCTGCCATTTGTTCCGCACTGACATCGCGACGGAAGAAATCGACAAAGCCATGTTCGGGCATCACCAGATAGGTGAAAGTCGAGTGATCGACCAGATAATATTCGTCATCCGCTGGCTGCGCCTTGTAATAGGTCTTGTAGGCCGAACTGGCCGCTGCGACCTGTTCCGGTGAACCGGTCAACCCGATCATCTTTTCATGCAGGTTAAAGGCAAAATCACCAACGACGTCCGGCGTGTCGCGGTTGGGGTCGATCGAGATGAAAACGGGTGTGGTTGAATGGCCTTTTTCGGCCAGCAGATCGACCGCCTCGGCATTGCGGGCCGTATCCAGGGGACAGACATCAGGGCAGAACGTATAGCCGAAGTAAACAAGGCTCGGCTCGGTAATCACGTCCGCGTCTGTCACCGTGTCGCCAGCGCTGTTCACGAGGGTGAAGGGACCGCCGATATCACCACCAGCGATCGATCCGCCCGTACATTGCGCAAATTCGTTGTCGCCGCCGCGGGTGAGGAACCAGGTCGCACCCAAACCGCCGATCACCGCCAAAATGGCCAGACTTGCGAACATCCGCATCATCTTTATCCTCCGAACAGGCAATACGCTTTGGCCCCTAGATACGCATCCCGGTGGCCGATCCAAGATCAACAGATCGTGTCGTGACATAATGGCTCAATCAGATCTCGACCTTTTGACGGGGCAGCAGCGATCCAGCTGGATCCGTCTGCGCACCCTTATCTTGTTGCGCTGGGTCGCAATCGTCGGGCAGCTCGTTGCGTTGACCGTCGCGCAAAGGCTTTACGGCCTGCAGCTGGAGATCGGTCTTTGCTATCTGGCGGTTGGTGTTTCGGTCATCGGCAACCTGATCGCCATCTTCGTATTTCCCGAAAACAAGCGGCTGAGCGAGACCGAGAACCTGTTGATGGTCATGTTTGACCTTCTGCAGCTGGGGTTCCTCTTGTTCTTGACGGGCGGGTTGCACAATCCCTTTGCTTTGCTGCTGCTTGGCCCTGTCAGTATCTCGGCCGCTGTTTTGACAACGCGGTCAACACTGCTGCTGGGCGCAACGGCGATAACACTCGTGACCATTCTTTCAGAGTTTCATCTGCCGCTTCGGACAGAGCAGGGCTTTATCCTCAGGATGCCGGACATCTTTGTTTTCGGGAACTGGACCGCTCTTGTCATCGCAATCTGCTTTATCGGAGCCTATTCGCGCCGGGTAACATCCGAGATGCATTCGATGGCCGACGCGTTGTCGGCAACGCAAATGGCGCTCGCGCGCGAGCAAAAGCTGACAGACCTGGGCGGGGTCGTCGCCGCGGCGGCGCATGAGCTTGGCACACCACTGGCGACGATCAAGCTGACAAGCGCCGAGCTGATCGAAGAACTCGACGACCGGCCTGAGCTGCGCGAGGATGCCGAACTGATCCGCGAACAGGCCGATCGCTGTCGCGATATCCTTCGTGACATGGGTCGCGCAGGCAAAGATGATCTACACCTCCGGCAGGCACCACTGATGAGCGTGGTTCACGAAGCAGCAGCGCCCCACGCTGACCGCGGCAAGGTCATCAAATATACGCTCGACCCCGAGGCTGGCGATCAGATCGAACAGCCAAGCATCCTGAGAAAACCGGAAATCATTCACGGATTGAGAAACCTCGTTCAGAATGCGGTCGATTTTGCCAGTACGACGGTCTGGATCGAGGCACATTGGACAGCAGATGCGATTTCGCTGCGGATCATGGATGATGGGCAGGGATTTCCCCCTCATCTGCTTGGACGCATTGGCGATCCGTTCGTACGCCGCCGCAGATCCAGCGTCGATTCAGTTCAGCGACCCGAATACATGGGGATGGGACTGGGGCTGTTCATCGCCAAAACGCTGTTGGAACGATCGGGCGCGGAACTGTCTTTTGCCAACGGAACGAACCCCTATTCGGGGGACGGCTCCCCAAGTTCAAAGATCGGCGCCATCGTCGAGGTTATCTGGCCAAGGGAAACCATTGACGCTCGGGGAGGCGCGCACCCTGTTCCCTTGGGCGAAAACCAACAGATTGTGGCCGAATAACCACGCCACTTAACCACTTATTAACGATAGATGGCAAAGGTTAAGACTGTTTGTTCAACAGAGGCTGCCGACAGTGACCGCTCTGGACGTTGTCACAATCCTGGTATTCGCGATCGGCGCATCCGTATTTGCCGTATTTGTCTTGGCGAAACCCACCAGAGCCGAGATGCGCGCCGACCAGTCTGCCCCAGACGAGGTCGCGTTTCTGTTCAAGGGCCCGGACCTTGAACATGCGGACAGACATGGGCGCAAGATACTGCGGGATCATTCGGCGCCGCATGATTGGGACGCTCTGCGAAAAACGTTGCTACCCCGTTTTCCAGACTTTCCGCATTGCGAGGAAATCATCGATGGCGCATCGCTCACCCTAAAGCCGGTCGGGGATGGCAATGCGGGCAGTGTTTCGATCACCCGGACGGACGGTATGACACGCGTAAGCGTTCTGAACGCCTCGACGCCGGATCCAACAGACCAGTATCAAATCGACACATTGAAGCGACAGGTGACATCGCTCACCGCGGCGGCAGAAACTGCACCATATCCGATCTGGCTTATGGGAAGCGACGGGCAGGTTGAATGGAACAACACGGCATATGACGATCTGTACCGGATCGCGAAAGGAAAGGATCCTGATCCTGAATTTCCGCTTTTTGCCGACCTGTCCAAAAACCCCAATCCGCCGCTGAACACGCGCACGTCGACCACGAAAGACGGCTCGGACCAGTCGCTCTGGTATGACATCACGGCCTCGATCTGCGAAAACGGCGTGGTCTTTCACGCAATCGACATCAGTGCGGTCATCAAGGCGGATATCGCCCAACGCAACTTTGTTCAGACGCTGGCCAAGACGTTTGCGCAGCTATCCATCGGACTTGCGATCTTTGACCGGGAACAGCGCCTCGCCCTGTTCAACCCCGCCCTTGTCGATCTGACATCGTTGCCGCCCGAAGTTCTGAGCAGTCGGCCTGATATGCTCAGCTTTTTTGATCGGCTCCGCGACAAAAGGATGATGCCCGAGCCAAAGAACTATTCTGACTGGCGGCAAAAGATCTCGGATCTCATCGCGGCGGCATCCGACGGTCATCATCAGGAAACATGGACATTGCCGACGGGACAGACCTATCGGGTGACCGGTCGACCGCATCCCGATGGGGCCATAGCGTTCCTCATCGAAGATGTAACCGCAGAGGTATCACTGACCCGCAATTTCCGCGCCGAACTCGAGCTAGGTCAGTCTCTTCTGGACACCCTCGAAGATGGGATCGCAGTTTTTACGTCCGCCGGTGTTCTGGCGTTCTGCAACGCGGCCTACCGAACGCTGTGGAAACAGGATCCGGACACCAGCTTTGCCGACATCACGATCCATGACGCTGTTTCTGTTTGGGATAAAGAAAGCGATCATGGAACAGATTGGGACGAGGTGAGAGACTTCGTTCTTCGAGTGACCGAGCGGGTTCCTTGGGAATCCCGCATCGAACTTGGTGCAAGCCGAAGCCTGTTGCTGTGCCTGACCCCCATCGCCACGGGTGCCACCGTGGTCCGCTTCAAGGACCCATCGACTGATTTGGACGCATCGATCCCCATGGTTGAAGAAAGCGGCGCCTGATCGTTTGAACTTGCGGCTGCCCATCGGCACAGTACCTTGCCAACATGGACGGGCGATCAACTGAACTGAGGCAGCAAACCCAAGCGGATGTCACAGCCTTGGCAGTACGGCTTGGCGATGTGTTGCAACCGGGTATGTCGGTGCTTCTCAGCGGTCCGGTTGGTGCCGGAAAATCCCATCTTGCCAGAAGTCTGATCCGGTCGATTCTGTCGGAACCCGAAGATATCCCCTCCCCGACGTTCACGATCGTTCAGACCTATGAAACCCGCAAGGGCGACCTCTGGCACGTCGATCTCTACCGGCTGTCGTCGCTGTCCGAGATCGAGGAGCTTGGCCTGACCGAAGCGCTGGACAACGATATCTGCATCATCGAATGGCCGGACCGCCTGGGGCCATTCCATCCCAAACACGCGTTGGAAATTGTTTTGCAACAGGCAGACGAGGACGATACTCGCGACATCACACTAAGCTCGACGGATCCGGCCTGGCAAAAAGCGATTGGAGATCTGATCTGTGACTGATCGCGATGCGCAAAGGCGAACCTTTATCGACAGGAATGGATGGGCAACGGCTGAGTCCGTACCCGTCGCTGGCGATGCGTCAAACCGTAGATACGATCGCCTGACCAAGCTGACCGAGACCTGCATTCTGATGGATGCGCCACCTGACAAGGGCGAGGATGTCAAACCATTCGTCAGGATCGCACAACACCTAAAGAACCTGGGGTTTTCTGCTCCCAAAATCCTCGCTCAGGATCCATCAAATGGCTTTCTGCTGCTGGAGGATTTGGGCGATGACCTTTTCAGCCATGTGCTGGTTGAAGAGCCATCAATCGAAACAACCCTTTATGAGGCGGCGGTTGATGTGCTGGTTAAGTTACACGGCTATGATCCACCCAACCTGCCGCGCTATGACGCGGCCCTAATGACTGAACTGGCGCTTCTTGCATTCGACTGGTATGCGCGCGGCGCCGCAGGCCCGGTTGACCAAAGCGTGCAAAGCCGTTTTGAACGGGATCTGAAAGACCTGCTGACGCCCCTGGATCGCGTACCCGGCGTTCTTATCCAGCGTGACTACCACGCGGACAATCTGATCTGGTTGCCTCAACGCGACGGGATCGCACGCGTTGGCCTGTTGGATTTTCAGGACGCGTTATTGGGCCACCCGGCCTATGACCTGGTTTCCATCCTGCAAGACGCCCGTCGCGACGTCCCAACACCGCTGCAACAGGAGATGGTGGACCGATACCTGACCAGCTCGGGCGCGGATGAGGACGAGTTCCGCTTCGCCTGTGCCGCCCTTGGCCTTCAACGAAATCTCAGGATCCTGGGCGTGTTTGCACGGCTGGCCATGTCCCATGGCAAACCGCGCTATATCGAATTCATCCCACGAGTATGGGGCCATATCGAAACATGCCTGGAACACCCGGGACTCGGGCCGATCAAATCACAAGTTTTCGAACATCTTCCAACGCCTGACAAAGCGGTTCTTGACCGCCTAAGAGAGACATGCACGACCGTCCCGATGCACTGATGATCTTTGCGGCCGGTTTCGGAACACGCATGCGGCCCCTCACCGACGATCGGCCGAAACCGTTGCTGGAAGTAGCAGGTCAAACGCTGATCGACCGCGCACTTGGTCTTGCGGCCGAAGCGAAGCAGCAGCGAATAGTCGTCAACCTTCACCACCTTCACGAGATGCTTGAAGCGCACCTTGCGAATTCTTCGGTGAAGACGATCGTCGAAGCTCCATCCATTCTCGATACTGGCGGCGGGCTCAAAAACGCGCTGCCGATGCTTGGAAAAGGTCCGGTTATCACCATGAACCCCGATGCCATTTGGCGGGGTCCCAATCCGATCACCTATGCGCTGCGGGCCTGGGACCCTGCGCAGATGGAGGCATTGCTGGTATGTGTCCCCATGGACAACGTACTTGGTCGAGAAACGCCGGGCGACTTTTCCATAGCGGCCGACGGACGGCTTCGCCGCGGGGGTCCGCAAGTCTTTGGCGGCGTACACATCATGAAAACGGATCGGCTTTGCACGATCAAAGACCCGGCCTTTTCGCTCAACGTCGTTTGGGATCAGATCATGGCAGATGGCGGTCTCTATGGTGTGGAGTACCAAGGATTGTGGTGCGACGTCGGCCGCCCAGCCAACATAGAACTGGCCGAAGACATGTTGCGAAGTGCCAATGTTTCTTGAGGATGAACCCCGCCTATTTGGCTTGCCACCCGGTGTCGATTTCGCCAGGGCCGTCATCGATGGGCTCGGCCGCCGGCTAAATGAGGAACCGCCCGAGACTTGGGCGCGCGCTACCCTGATCGTCAACACACGCCGAATGGCAAGGCGCCTGACCGCGCTGTTTGATGACGGCCCCGCGAGGCTTTTGCCCAAGATCCTGACCCTCGCTGACCTTGGTACGCTGGCCCCGGATTTTCTGGTGCCGCCGTCGCATTCGTTTCTGCGGCGTCGACTGGAGCTCAGGGAGCTGGTCGAAAAGCTACTGGATCGCCTCGACAATCCGGCGCCACGTTCCTCACTTTTCGATCTGGCAGACAGCCTTGCGACCTTGATTGATGAAATGCAAAGCGAAGGCATTAATGCTCACGCTATCAACGACATCGACGTGGGTTCGATTTCGGGACATTGGACAAACACGAAGGCCTTTGTCGATATCGCCAAACGCTACATCGACGCGACGCAGACAGCACCCGACCCCGAAGGCCGTCAGAGGCAGCTGATCGAACATCTGGCGAGACGATGGAAAGACGAGCCGCCCCTCGATCCTATCATTGTTGCCGGCTCGACCGGCTCGCGTGCGCCGACGCTGATGCTGATGAAGGCCGTCGCCAATCTGCCCAATGGCGCGGTGATCCTGCCCGGCTTCGACTTTCATTTGCCCAAAACGGTCTGGTCCGAACTCAAGGACCCGCTCACGGCATCAGACCATTCACAATTCAGATTCCAGAAGGTTGGCGATGCCTTGGGTGTCGACCCAACCGCAATCCCTGCATGGCTGGATAGACAGCCGGTTTCACCCGAACGCAACCGGCTCGTTTCCTTGTCACTTCGACCGGCTCCGGTGACTGACGCATGGCGGCGGGAAGGTCCAGAACTGACCGATCATGACGCCGCAACATCAGGAATCACTGTCCTTCAAGCGGACCGTCCCCGAACCGAGGCATTGGCCATCGCCATGCGTCTGCGGCAAGCGGCCGAAGATGGCCAAAGCGCCGCCCTCATCACACCGGATCGAAATCTGACACGCCAGGTGGCAGCGGCGCTCGATCGATGGGGCATCATCCCCGATGATAGTGCGGGCTTGCCACTGCACCTGTCACCGCCGGGGCGGTTTTTACGACAGGTTGCCGGACTGCTCGCGCATCGACTTGATGCGCAGGCCTTGCTTTCTTTGCTGAAACATCCGCTGACCCATTCGGGTTCGGACCGGAACGTGCACCAGCTTCGTACCCAACGACTTGAGCTCCGAATGCGCCGCGACGGGTTGCCGTATCCGACTGCGGAAAAGATTGTCGAAACGGCCCAGAAGATCACGCACAAAGACGTCGAAGACATGGTCGACTGGGCGCATTGGGTGACAACCATCATCTGCGGTCGGCACAGCGATCAGCAGCGACCGCTGGAAGATTGGGTTCGTTTACATCTAGCGACAGCGAATGAACTCGCCGATGGCCCTGGCGCGGGACAAAGTGGCCTTTGGTCCCGAAACGACGGTGAAAAGGCGGCGGCTGTCATGACTGCCCTAGCAGACGACGCCAAGCACAGCACCCCCATGAGCGGGGTCGAATACCACGACTTGGTAAACGCTTTGCTCTCCCGCGAGGTCGTGCGCGATGCAGATACGCCCTATCCCGGCATCATGATCTGGGGCACGCTCGAGGCGCGCGTGCAGGGTGCCGATCTGGTCATCCTAGGCGGTTTGAACGAAGGGACATGGCCCGAAGCACCAAACCCCGATCCATGGCTAAACCGCCAAATGCGTCAACAGGCCGGTCTGCCGCTGCCCGAAGCGCGGATCGGTTTGGCCGCCCATGACTACCAACAAGCCGTGGCAGCACCCGAAGTTTGGCTGACGCGATCCATCCGCTCTGATGAAGCCGAAACAGTGCCTTCGCGCTGGATCAACAGGTTGCAAAACCTGATGTCGGGTCTGGAAAACCAAGGCGGCCGGGCCGCGTGGGAGGCCATGGCGGCGCGAGGCGACGTTTGGCTGACCAAAGTTCGGCAACTTGAACGGACTGATCCCGTTGAAAGAGCAAGGCGACCCGCCCCTTGCCCACCGCTTGAGGCACGTCCGCGCAAGCTGGCCGTGACGGAAATCAAAACCCTGATACGCAACCCTTACGCGGTCTATGCACGGCATTCCCTGAGGCTCAGGGCGCTGAACCCGCTCGTTCCAAGCCCGAGCGCGCTAGAACGGGGCACCGTCAATCACCTCTTTCTCGAACGATTTGTGCGATCGGTCCTGAAGGAGCCCGGCAATCTTGGACGCGATCACTTTCTCCGCCTTGCCCACCAAACGCTGGACGAAACTGTACCTTGGCCAACAGCCCGCGCGGTATGGCTCGCACGTCTGGAACGGATCGCAGATTGGTTTGTGGAAGGCGAAAGAGAGCGGCAACAACAAGCCCGACCAGCAGCACTTGAGCACGAAGCCAAGGGTGCGCTGACCTTGGCCAAATCCAACATCGAAATCGAATGCCGCGCTGATCGGATCGATTTGGACGAGGCCGGTCAGGCGATCATCTACGACTACAAAAGCGGGGCGCCACCGACCGGGCCAGAACAGCGCCATTTTGACAAGCAGCTGTTGATCGAGGCCGCGATCCTTGAAAACGGCGGGATCGGTGATTTGGGCGTCAGGCCAGTTCGTGATGCCGTATTTGTCGGGCTGGGTGGGCATGGAAAGCTGAGTGCCGCCCCCTTGGTAGACGAACCGCCGAAAGAAGTGCTTGCCAAGCTCGATGCGCTGCTTTGTCGATATCTGGAACACGATCAGGGATATGCCGCGCGACGCGCCATGCGATCCGAACAGGACGAGAGCGATTTCGATCAGCTTTCGCGATACGGTGAGTGGAGCGCCAGCGATCCGATCGAACTGGTTCGGGTCGAATGAAACAGTTCGACGATGCCACCCTGAGGCAGATTGAATCCGCCCATCCAAACCGATCGACATGGTTGTCGGCAAATGCTGGGTCGGGAAAAACGCGGGTTTTGACGGATCGCGTCGCCCGGCTGTTCCTCGAAGGAGTGGATCCGCAGCACATACTGTGCCTGACCTATACCAAAGCCGCCGCGTCCGAGATGGAAAACCGTCTGTTCAGGCGTCTGGGCAACTGGGCGATGCTGGACGATGCAGCGCTGTCGGACGCGCTGCGCCAACTGGGTGCCGATATCGATCTGAGCGGCCGCAAACTGGAACGCGCGCGCACGCTGTTTGCCCGCGCGGTCGAAACGCCGGGCGGTCTTAAGATCCAGACCATCCACTCATTCTGCGCGGCGCTGCTGCGACGATTCCCGCTCGAAGCCGGGGTTAATCCCCAGTTTACCGAGATTGATGAGAGAGCAGCGGAGCTGTTACGGGGCGAAATCGTCGATCAAATGGCCGAAGGGTCCGACGCTGCTCTTGTGACGGACGTCGCTAGGTCCTGCGGCGTTTCCGATTTCCCAGCGCTGACCGACAAGATCGTGCGGATGAGAGACGGGTTTGCGCAGCCCCTTGATGGAGCCAAAGCGCTGGAGCTGTTTGGCCAACCTGCGACCCTGACCAAAGACGCTCTTCTGGCGCAAAGCTTTTCTGAAGACACCCGCGCACTGCTCAACGACTTGAAACAAGCCCTCGAAGCCGGCTCTCCCAACGATGTTCGGGCGGCCGGAAAACTCACCAAGATCGGCAATCTGGATTTCGAAGCTTTGGCAATCCTTGAGGCCGTTTTTTTAACGGGATCAAACGCCAAGAGCCCTTTCTCAGCAAAAATTGGTAAGTTTCCGACTGAAAACACCAGAAAGAGGGTTCCCGCGCTTATGCCGCAGGTCGAAGATCTGATGCGTCAGGTCGAAGGCGCGCGCGATCGGAGGTTGGCGTTGCTCGCGGCGGAAAGGACCGTCGCGCTTCATCAGTTTGGCCGTGCCTTCCTGCAACGATACGAACAGGCCAAGGCACAGCGTGGATGGCTGGATTTCGATGACCTGATAAGTCGTACGCAGGCCCTGTTGACCGAAACCGAAGCCGCCGACTGGGTTCGCTTCAAAATCGACGGCAGCATCGATCACATCCTCGTCGACGAAGCGCAGGATACCAGCCCGGCACAATGGCGCGTGATCGAGAAACTGGCGGAAGAATTTGGAAGCGGTGAAGGGTGGAAACCCGGGGTTACACGCACGCTCTTTGTGGTGGGCGACAAGAAACAGTCGATCTATTCGTTCCAGGGTGCTGATCCGCGTGAGTTCGACAGAATGCAGCGGGATCTGTCGGAACGGTTTCGTGGTGCGGGCCAAGACGTCAAAGAACTGACACTCGATTATTCGTTTCGCTCGTCCAAGGCGATCCTGTCACTCGTCGATGCCGTGTTTGACGGCAGCGGCAATGCGCGTTTCGACATCCCCACGCATCACATCGCGTTCAATACCGATATGCCCGGTCGTGTCGATTGGTGGCCGGTCCTGCCCAAGCAGGACGATGAGGACGATGGTGACTGGGAGGATCCGGTTGACCGCCGCAGTCCAAAGCACCACGACAGTCTTCTTGCCGAGCACATCGCTCAACAGATCGAACTCATCGTTGAAACAGAACAGCTCCCGCTGGGCCACGGGCAGGCGCGACGGGTGCGGTACGGTGACTTTCTGATCCTTGTGCGCCGGCGACGCGGTTTGTTCTCTGAAATCATCCGCGCGTGCAAAACACGCAACCTTCCCATCGCAGGCACTGATCGCCTGAGGGTCGGCGCAGAAACTGCCGTCAAAGACATCGCGGCGTTTTTGGCGTTTCTCGATACGCCCCAAGACAGCCTTTCCCTTGCGACGGCGTTGCGGTCACCCTTGTTCGGCTGGACCGAGCGGGATCTTTTTCAGCTCGCCCACTATCGCCAGACCGATGATCTGTGGCCCGCAGTCTTTGCCAAAGCCGAGACATACCCGGAAACTGTCGCAGTCTTGCGGGACCTGCGCGAAAAGGTCGACTATCTGCGGCCCTACGAATTGATCGAGCGGCTTTTGACCCGCCACGACCGCCGCCGCATGCTGCTTGCGCGGCTGGGTCAGGAAGCGGAAGACGGCATTGACGCGCTCCTTGCCCAAGCGGTGACGTATGAGCGGAACGCCGTGCCAAGCCTGACTGGCTTTCTTTCCTGGCTCGAAACCGACGATCTGGAAATCAAACGCCAGATCGACTCGGCCACTGACCAGATCCGGGTCATGACCGTCCACGGTGCAAAGGGTTTGGAGGCACCCATCGTCATACTGCCTGACTGCGCAGAACGTCGAGAAACGGTTCGGGACGAGGTCATCACCCTCGACGCAAAGCCGATCTGGAAGCCTGCGAAAGACGAAATGCCGTCTGTTGTCACAGAGCGGGTTGAAGCCATCAGAAACAGCCAGGAAGAAGAAAACCTGAGGCTGCTTTACGTTGCGCTGACGCGGGCAGAAAAATGGCTAATTGTTGCGGCGGCGGGCACGTTGGCCAAGGACGGCAAGGACTGGCATCAGATCGTAGGGGGTGGCCTTGGGCGCGTTGACGCCAAACCTTTCATCAGCCCAACCGGAGAAGGTCTGCGTCATGAATTCGGCGACTGGTCCGGTCACCTGCCATCATCGCCCGAGCAGGCAGGCGCAGAAGAGACACCACTTGACGCTCTGTTTTCAAAAGATGCCGAAAAGCCAATGCGCAAGCAGGTTTTGAACCCATCAGACCTGGGCGGCGCGAAAGCATTGCCGGGTGAGGGGCTGGAGAGCGAGGATGCAAAATCATACGGCACGCTTGTGCACAGTTTGCTTGAGACCCTGCCGTTTGTGTCATCCGGGAACTGGCAGGCTGCGTGCGACCGCATCGCCGGTACACATAAGATCGCTGAGGGTCTGAAGACCGAAGCCTTTGAAGAGGCAAAAAGTACCCTTTTGGCCCCAGAATTTGGTTTTCTTTTCGCCAAGGGGACGTTGTCCGAGGCTCCGATCGTTGCAGAGTTGAACGGCACCCGCCTTCGCGGCACAATCGACAAACTGGTCGTTGGCGACGACGAAATACTGGCCGTCGACTTCAAGACGAACCGGGTTGTCCCGGGCGATCCGAAAGATACGCCAGACGGTATCCTGAGGCAGCTGGGCGCCTATGCTCTTGCATTGGCCCAGATCTATCCCGAACGGACCGTTACGACGGCCATCCTTTGGACGGCAAAGCCCAAACTTGTGCGATACCCAAACGATATGGTGACGTCGGCGCTTGATGGTGCGCCATATCTTGACGCGGTTCAAAACCATTCCTAGGTTTCAGCCCTCAGCGAGATCCTTTTTGGAGATGTCCAATGGCCACCGTCGCCGTAACAGATGCCGACTTCGAAAGCGAAGTGAAGAATTCCGATATCCCCGTCGTGGTGGATTTCTGGGCCGAATGGTGCGGCCCCTGTAAACAAATCGGCCCCGCGCTCGAAGAACTCTCGACCGAGATGGAGGGCAAGGTGAAGATCGTCAAAGTCAACGTTGACGAAAACCCGGACTCACCGGCTCAGATGGGCGTGCGTGGCATCCCGGCATTGTTCCTCTTCAAGGGTGGTCAGGTCATTTCGAACCTGGCAGGCGCGCGGCCCAAGGCGCAGCTTCAAAGCTGGATCGAAGAGTCGCTCTGATCCGCTGCTATAAGCAAAGAGATGGGGAGCAACCGGAATTGCTCTCCGTTTTGAACCATAAGACTGCATCGCCGGTCATCTAGGTCCCCAATTTTCGCGCTCTGGCATCCAACAAGATGACACCGCAACACGAGGCGGAAATGTCCACTCAAGATTTTCCCGGCTGGCACGGAACCACCATCATCGGCGTCAAAAAAGACGGGCAGGTCGTCATTGCCGGCGACGGTCAGGTTTCGCTGGGCCAGACCGTGATCAAGGGGTCTGCTCGGAAGGTCAGGCGCCTGTCGCCCGGTGGCTTTGAGGTCGTCGCAGGTTTTGCCGGATCGACGGCGGATGCGTTCACGCTGCTCGAACGGCTCGAAGCGAAATTGGAAGCAACGCCGGGGCAACTCGCGCGGGCCAGCGTTGAACTGGCGAAAGACTGGCGCACGGACAAGTATCTGCAAAAACTCGAAGCGATGCTGATCGTCTCGGACGGCCGCGAGCTGCTGGTCATTACCGGGGCAGGCGACGTTCTTGAACCCGAACACAATATCGCGGCCATTGGATCTGGCGGTAACTTCGCGCTCGCCGCGGCCCGTGGCCTGATGGAGAGCGATCGGAGCGCCGAAGACATCGCGCGCGGTGCGATGGAGATCGCCGCTGACATCTGCGTCTACACAAATGGAAACCTGACCGTGGAGACGATCGCGGGATGATCGAGCAAGACGATCTCCGAGCCGCGGTTTCGGCTGGAGTTCTGACCGAGGCTCAGGCGGCCAATCTGGCGAGCCTCGCCCACAGCCGCCGCGGAGCGCGCGAAGGTCTGGCACCGGGCGACGAACCTTTTGAGCTCTTCAAGGGTTTCAACGAGATCTTCATCGTCGTGGGCTTTGTCGTCCTCGCTGTTGGCTGGATCGGCGTGAACGCGGCGGCAATGACCACCAGAATCGTCAACTATGAGACGCAGGTCACCACCGCCGCGGGGATAGCGGCAGTCATCATCTGGGCGTTGTCGGAATACTTCATCAGAAGGCGCCGCATGGTCGCACCGGCTATCGCGTTGTCGATCATGTTCGCCATAAACGCTGTTGTCGGTCTGAGTGCCGCGTTGTCTCACCCGGTCATGGTCGCCCAAGAGGATTTCTCCAGCCTTTCGGCGCCGATGTTCCTGGCAACCATCGCTCTGGCTGTATTCTGGCTAAGATTTCGCGTTCCCTTTGCCATGGCCATGATTGCCTTGGGCCTTTTCGTCGTTGCCATGTTGATCGCGTCAACGGTCAACGGTTCGCCCAAGGATTTCGGCGAACTATTCCTGCTGTCGGCAGGCGGGCCGTTCGCATGGATCACCTTGGCGCTCGGCATTGTGGTCTTTCTGATGGCCATGTGGTTCGACATGAGCGATCCGCACCGGGTGACAAGAAGATCCGCCAACGGTTTCTGGCTTCACCTTGTTGCAGCCCCGGCACTGGTCAACACGATCGCGCTCACCATCCTGGACAGCGACGCCCAAAGCGCCCGGTTCATGTTGCTGATCGTTCTGGCCATCTTTGCAATCGTGGCGATAGTCATCGACCGCCGATCGTTCCTGATCGCCGCAATCGGTTACGTCGTCGCCCTTGCAGCAACCGTTTTCGATAGTGAAGGCGCCGCGACAACTGTTCTTTTGTTGGGTATCGCACTTCTGTTTTTGGGCGCATTCTGGGAGAGGCTAAGAGCGGTTCTTTTGCGCTTAATGCCTTCCGCCCTTCCGCTTGAGCGGTTTCCACCGTCAAACTGATCTAGGCACACATGACCAATCTGACCCCTCGCGAAATCGTCTCGGAACTCGACCGTTTCATCATCGGCCAAAAGGATGCCAAACGCGCTGTTGCCGTCGCGCTGCGCAACCGCTGGCGACGCAAGCAATTGCCGGACGATCTGCGCGATGAGGTTTATCCCAAGAACATTCTGATGATCGGCCCGACCGGCGTCGGCAAGACCGAGATCAGCCGCCGGCTCGCTAAACTGGCACGGGCACCGTTTCTCAAGGTCGAAGCCACAAAATTCACCGAGGTCGGCTATGTGGGTCGCGATGTGGAACAGATCATTCGCGATCTCGTCGACAGCGCAATTATCACGACCCGGGAATACATGCGCGACGATGTCAAAGCTGCTGCACGCAAAGCGGCAGAAGATCGCGTGATCGAAGCGCTGGCAGGCGAGGGTGCGCGCGAAGGCACCCGCGAGATGTTCCGCAAAAAGCTCGTCGCCGGAGAGCTGGATGACACGACGATTGAGATCGATGTGGCCGATACATCCAGCCCTTTGCCAATGATGGAAATTCCGGGCCAGCCTGGCTCGAATATGGGAATGCTCAATCTGGGTGACCTCTTCGGCAAGGCGCTTGGCGGTCGAACCGTGCGCAAACGTATGACCGTTGCCGAAAGCTATGACATCCTGATCAGCGATGAGGCCGACAAACTGCTCGACGATGAAACCGTCACACGCAATGCAGTCGCCGCGGTCGAGGAAAACGGAATCGTGTTTATCGACGAAATCGACAAGGTCGCGACCCGTGCCGATGCCCGCGGTGGTGATGTGAGCCGCGAAGGCGTTCAGCGTGACCTCTTGCCGTTGATCGAGGGCACGACCGTTTCGACAAAGCATGGCCCGGTCCGAACCGACCACATCCTGTTCATTGCATCAGGCGCGTTTCATATCGCAAAGCCCTCGGATCTGCTGCCCGAGCTTCAGGGTCGCTTGCCGATCCGGGTGGAGTTGCGGGCACTGACAGAAGACGATTTCGTGCGGATTCTCACCGAAACCGACAACGCGCTAACCCTGCAATATTCAGCATTGATGAAAACCGAGGGCGTGATCGTGCGGTTTGAGCCTGATGGCATCAAGGCATTGGCAAGAATCGCCGCTGAGGTGAATCAGACTATTGAGAACATCGGTGCAAGGCGGCTTTATACCGTCATGGAGCGGGTCTTTGAGGAACTGTCCTTTGCGGCCCCTGACAGGTCGGGCGACGAGATCGTGGTAGATGCGCAATTTGTGGAAGAGAACCTTGGCGAACTCACCAAATCCACAGACCTCAGCCGGTACGTTCTTTAGGAAGATCAAGCTTACCAAAAACCAAACTCGTGGCCGTCTGGCGATGTGGTTTGCGGTTCTGCTGGTCTGTGCACAATGCAGCGCCCGCGTAGATGAGCGCATCGTGGCAAACGTCCTGGAGGTGGGAAGCCCCAAGACTGTCTATGTCGGAACAACCCGGGTCTTGGGTCAAGATGGCCTTTTCACCTTTGATCGATCTCCCCAACTGCAGTTCTTGCGCACCACAGTGTCGATTCCACCTAGCCGCAGCGTCGGATCGATCAGCAAAGCACGGGGCATTCCCGATCCGGCAACACACTTTGCCATGGCCGAGAAGCATATCTATTCGTCGGCTTCGTCATTTGCGCAGGATCTCAGCCGTTCGATTGCCAATACCGCAGCGACAGAGCGCGAGGTCACCGTCTATGTTCATGGCTTCAACAACACGTTCTCGGATGCCGCGTTTCGGATTGCACAACTCGGACATGACCTCGAAGTGCCCGGTGCGCTGGTAACGTATTCATGGCCAAGCCGCGCATCGGCTCTTGGTTACGAGTACGATAGGGACAGCGCGCTTTATGCGCGCGACGGGCTTGAGCAATTACTTCGAACGATCCGGTCAGCGGGCCGTCCCAAGATGGTGCTGGTGGCACATTCCATGGGCGGCGTCTTGTTGATGGAAGCTTTGCGGCAGATCGAAATCGCTGACCCGGGCTGGGCGAAACGAAACGTTCAGGGTGTCATCCTGCTTGCGCCCGACTTGGACCCAGAGGTCTTTCGCAAACAGCTTCAAACCTTTTATGCGGTGCCAGAACCGTTTGTCGTAGTCGTATCCCAGCGCGATAACATCCTGCGGCTTTCGGCCCGCATCAGAGGCGAACAGGAACGGTTGGGCAATCTCAGCGACACGTCCCCGGTCTCCGATTTGCCCATTTCGATCATCGACGTGTCGGCCTTTACCGACAGAAGCACGGGCAATCATTTTGTAACCGGCAACTCGCCCGCACTGCTCCAGATCCTTCGGAACTCATCCAATCTGGACCGCCAGTTTGTTGTCGGGCGCCAGTCGGGCGCGCAAACTCTTATCTTGCGACCTGCCGCCGAGGCACGCTAACGGCGGGCCCGATCTCTGCGGATATAGACGTAGTATGCCCCGCCACCGCCATGTTTTTGGTGGGCCTGGCTGATTTGAAGCACAGCCTGCGAGAGGGGCGGCATGCCGAGCCATTGCGGAACCTGATGGCGCAAAACCCCGTGTCGGACCGGGATTGGGCCATGGTCATCCCGGTTCTTCCCTTTTCCCGTAATGACCAGAACAAGGCGCAGACCGCGCGCCTGCGCATCGAGGATAAAGCGGATCAAAGCGGGGTGGGCGCGGTCAAGCGTCATACCGTGAAGATCCAGCCGCGCTTCGGGTGTCAGCTTCCCTCTCTTGAGATCCTTGAACGCCTTCTTGTCCATCCGAACAGGTGTGTCGGCGATGGCCTTTTCGACCGGACCGGCCAAGTCATGGGTCTTCTTGGATTTTGAAGGCGAAAACGGCTTAAGCGGAACCGGGCCCAACCTCTCGGACCGCTTGTTATCAGCAGTTGGTGGTTCCAACGGCGGCGTTTCGGTCTTGGCAGGCGAATGGAGCGGTTTGGCTTGATCCGTCACCTTGCGCCACAACGCCAATTCGTCTTGCTTCAACTTCCGGCGCTTCACGAACCACCATCTGGAAGAAGCGCATATGCCCGCTGGATCGGCATCAAAACCACCAATCGGCCGGGATCTTTCAGACGTCCTGCCTCCCGCCCGGCCTCATCACCGGTTCCGAAAAAGATATCGGCCCGTTGAGATCCTTTGATGGCCGAACCTGTGTCCTGCGCAACCATCAGCCGGTTCATCGGCTTGCGGCCTGCCTTTTCGATCCAGACCGGCGCACCCAGCGGCACAAACGCGGGATCAACGGCAACCGTTCGCATAGCCGTTATTGAACGGTTCATCGCGCCGCGTGGACCAGCATCATCAGGAATGTCCCGAATTTCGCGGAAAAAGACATAGGACGGGTTGAAGAACAGCAGCTCTTGGCCGGCAATTGGGTTGCGGCGCACCCAACTTCTGATGACCTGCGCGCTGACCTGATGGGCCTGGTAGACACCCCGGCGCACCAACTCGACACCGACGGATCGGTACTCATGACCATTGGAACCGGCATATCCAACGCGGGCAACCGTCCCGTTTGGGAACCGGATCCTGCCCGAACCCTGGATCTGAAGAAAAAACAGCTCGACCGGATCGTCTACCCACGCGATTTCCAGACCCCGATTGTCAAGAATGCCTGACTGAAGGATCTGTCGACGGGTTAACCAAAGACGCCGGCCCTTTGCCTCTGACGGCATGGCATAGACCGGATAACGAAACCGATCCGTGCGTATGCGCGATCCGTCAAGCTCGGGCTCGAAATAGCCGGTGAACAAAGCGTCCTTGCCATCTTCGATTAGGACAGGGCGAAAGAAGAGTTCGAAGAACGATTTCGCATCTGGCTGCTCGGAGGCGTATGAGCAAAGTGCGCGCCAGTCCGGATCGTCCAGATCACGGCATGTCGATTGGAAAACAGCCAATGCCTCGTCGTGGGCATCAGCTTCCCAACCGTCAAGATCTGAAAAATTCAGCACGGTGTGGCTGACCTGATCGTCTGCCTCACCGACCATCGGCGTCATGAGAAAACAAAACGCGATAAGCGCCGTGTTTATGCGTCTGTAGAAACCAAGTGCCAATTCGGATCATCCGAACCCATCGTTCGCGAGAACGCCCAGGTGTCTTTCTGACGCTTGATGTCCGTCAGGCTGCCCTCAACAATATCGCCGCCACGGTCGCGAACGGCAGATGTGAGTTCTGCCACAAACCGGATCACGATCTCGGCCTCATTGGTTTCCTCGTCTAACGAGGCGGAAACCAGTTTCATCTCGCGAACACCGATAAAGTCCGCTTCGATGGTCAAACCTTGGTCTTCACGCGCCGCGACGCCGTCGACAAAGCTTTCGTAAACCTCTTCCGACAGGAAGGGCTGGATGTTCGACAGTTCACCGGTTTCATAACCCATCACGATCATCTCGTACGCGCCACGCGCGCCTTGGAGGAAGTCAGACACATTAAATGTCGGCTCAAGTCGTTTCATTTCGGCCAGTGCCGTTGCTGACTCGCTGCCTTCTTCGACATGATCGGTGATATCAAGGTCCGGCCCGCCTTCGATCACTTCGAATTCGGGGCGATGCGAACGTTGATTGTTGGTATTCTGAACCGGTGGACGTTCAAACCCCTCTCTTGTACCCAGAACGTTCTTTAGCTTCAGGATCAGGAAAACAGCGATCCCGGCAAGAACCAGCAGTTGGATAAGGGGGGAGTTCATCTGAACCTCTTAACGGGCAATGTGGTATGGCGCATGCTCCGCTCTTATGTAGGGGAGGTGGTGGATCGAGTCCACTGCGGCTAATTGGAAGGATAGCGTCAAATGTGGTTGTTTGCGGCATTTTTGGCTGTCCCGTTGATCGAAATCGCGCTGTTTATCCAGATTGGCGGGGCGATTGGTCTGGGATGGACACTGCTGATTGTGATTTTGACCGCTGTTATCGGCACTTATCTGGTCAGAACCCAAGGTTTGATGACCTTGCGACAACTTCAATCCTCGTTTTCTACGATGCAGGACCCGACAGAGCCCTTGGCACACGGTGCGATGATCCTTTTCGCAGGCGCATTGTTGCTTACGCCGGGTTTCGCAACGGATACTTTCGGCTTTGCCTTGATGGTCCCTGGCATCCGTTCGGCCGTTTTTGGTTGGCTGAAGAGGAATGTCGTCATTCACCAGTTCGGATCGGAACAGAGAAAGCCGGCTGAGCAAACGATCATCGATGCTGAATACAAGGATGTTACCCGATCTGACGAGCCGTCGGGTTGGACAAAGCATTGAGACGCGCTGACCAAGCTGTTACCAGTCCGACGATCAAATCTTAGTCCCTTTGGAGATACCGATGGCCGAAACCGAAGCTCAACCCCAGGCACAGCCACAGATGCGCGTGCTCGGGCAGTTTGTGCGTGACATGTCATTTGAAAACATCATGGCACAGCAAGGGGGCGCGGGCGACGTCCAGCCCGACGTGCAGGTTCAGGTTAATCTCGATGCGAAGAAGCGGTCCGCCGACAACCAGTACGAAACCGCGATCAAACTGAACATTACGTCCAAGGCAAAGGATGGCGACGCCGTTCTGTTTGTTCTGGAAATCGACTATGTCGGCATCTTCCACATTGAAGGCGTGCCCGACGAGCAGATGCACCCATTCCTGCTGATCGAGTGCCCGCGGATGATTTTCCCGTTCCTGCGGCGCGTCGTAAGTGACATCACCCGCGATGGAGGGTTCCCGCCACTGAACCTCGAAAATATCGACTTCATTTCGATGTATCGGAACGAGATCGCCCGGCGGCAGGCTGAACAGCCTAAGGCAGACGCCTAGTCGATACGATTATGGAAGACCGCTGCGCTTCATCGCTAGGCGGTCTTCTTTGCCCATAGCGCATTATCACCAAGCGCTTTCACGAATTCGCTATGCGCCGCTTTTTCATCACTGCTGAGCCGGGGTTCTAGCGGTTTCGGTCTGGGCGGCGGTGTCCAATGGGCTTCGTTGCCACCCGAGGAAGGGTTTGCGACCGTGCTGAGGCCGAAATCAGGTTGGCGGCCACCAATGAGCTCAAGATAAACCTCTGCCAGAATTTCACTGTCCAGAAGAGCGCCGTGTAAAGTCCGGGCCGAGTTATCGATCCCGAACCGACGACAGAGCGCATCAAGCGATGCCGGAGAACCGGGAAAACGGCGGCGCGCGATCTCGAGCGTGTCTATGGCGCGATCATAAGGGATCAGCGGCAGCCCCATCCATTTCAGTTCAGCGTTCAGAAACTTCATGTCAAACGCAGCGTTGTGGATCACCAGTTTCGCATCGCCAATGAAGTCGAGAAACCCTTTGCCAACCTCGGCAAACTTCGGTTTGTCGCGAAGAAAATCGTCGCCAAGACCGTGAACTTCGAATGCTTCCTGCGGCATCGTCCGTTCAGGATTGATGTAAACGTGATAGGTTTCGCCCGTCGCAACATGGCGGTTAAGTTCTACCGCACCGATTTCAACAATGCGGTCCCCGGTTTCTGGATCAAATCCCGTGGTTTCGGTATCAAGTACGATTTCACGCATTGGGCCTGCTCATGATGTCGTTGATGATAGATTTCACCTGCTCACGCGCATGTTCAAGGGTGTCTGTGACGATCACGAAGTCGGAGCGGGCACATTTTTCATCATTGGGCATCTGTTTGTCCCGGATCTGGTGAAACTGCTCACGCGTCATGGTTCCGCGCGCAAGAACGCGGTCTTCCTGAACTGCGGGTGGCACCGTGACACAGGCAACCGCATCGAAGTTATCCTCGCTCCCATTCTCAAAAAGCAACGGAATGTCGAAGACGACGATTGATGCATTGGCATTCGCCATAAACTCCTGACGATCATCAGCGACGAGTGGGTGAACGATGGCTTCTATCGCCCCCAATGCTGATCGATCGCTTACAATGATTTCGCGAAGGGCCGCACGAGATATGGCGCCGTCGACAACTGCCTCCGGATAAAGCGCGCAAAGTGGCTCAACTGCCTTACCGCCCTTGGAATAAAGGCGATGCACCGCCGCGTCCGCATCCCAGACATCGCAACCGAGGTCGGCAAACATCTGTGCGGTCGTCGATTTGCCCATCCCGATCGACCCGGTCAGACCAAGCTTGAACATCACCGAAGCGCGGCTGCACGTGTTGCACTGTCGACCTGCGGCCGCATGCCAAACCAGCGTTCAAACGCCGGGACAGCCTGATGTAAAAGCATGCCAAGGCCATCAACAGTAATGCATCCAAGGTCTTCGGCGTCAGCGAGCAGCTTTGTCTTCAACGGCGCATAGACCAAATCGGTCACGACCGTCCCTTTCTTCAGGCCATCGAGCGGCACCCGGAGTTCCGGCTTTCCAATCATGCCAAGGGATGTGGTATTCGCGACCAATGCGACATCCTCAAGAATGTTACCCGCTTGTACCCAGTCGACTATCGTGACGCGCTTTCCAAAATCATCGGCAAGTTTTTCGGCCCGCACGCGGGTCCGGTTCGTCAGGATGACCTCAGGCACACCCGCATCGAGCAACGATGCAACAACTGCCCGCGACGCACCACCGGCGCCAAGCACCGCAGCAGGCCCCGACTTGGGATCCCATTGCGGTGCGCCAAGGCGTAGATTTTCAATGAAACCATACCCATCGGTATTGTCGGCATGGATCTTTCCATCCTTGCGAAAAATGAGCGTGTTTGCCGCCCCAATCAACGTCGCCCGGTCTGTAACCAGATCGGCGAGATCAAGCACCATCTCTTTGTGAGGGATCGTGATGTTCACACCGACGAAACCCATGGTCGGCAGGGTTCGAAGGACATTTCGTAAATCATCGGCGACGACATCCATCGGGATGTAGTATCCGGGTAATCCGAGGGTCTTTAGCCAGTGCTGATGAATTTGTGGCGACTTGGAGTGAGAGATTGGGGATCCGATCACGCCAGCCAACGGGATCCTAGAGGTCATTGGATAACGCTCCTCGATCGAAAAGGTACGACAACAGCTCTAAAAGTGGCATGCCGAGCACGTGAAAGTAATCCCCCTTTACGGCGGTAACCAGCTGAACACCCTCTTCTTCGAGCTTGTAGCATCCAACACTGTGCTGGATGCTGTCCCAGTTTTTCTGGACGTAGGCCTTAACGAACTCGGCGCCGACCATGCGCATCTGTATGTCGACCCGGCCAACGTGACGCCAGATGGGTCGGCCATCTTCGAACAACACAGCGGCCGAATAGAGTGAATGTCGGTTGCCAACCATTTTCAGTAGCAGATCGATGGCTTCCTCAGGGCTGGCAGACTTGGTGATGAGTTCACCATTGAGATCCAGAACCTGATCACAGCCCAGAACCAGACCGGAGGGATGCGAGCCGGCCACCTTTTGCGCCTTTAATTCAGCCAGTGCATCTGCAATGTCTCGTGGCGGTGCGCCTTCAAACTGCAAGGCCTGTTGAACACTCACCTCATCAACGCGCGCTGGTCGTACGATGACATCCAGGCCTGCATTCTTCATGAGTTGAGCGCGAATGGTGGAGCCAGACGCAAGGACGATTGGGACAGTCATGTGGATAACGGGCGTATCAGTCGAAGAGTGTCAGTGCAGGAACAGTCGAAATTCTTTGAACATCTCAGAATCGGCGTCGCAAGGTGGAACTTCAGACAAGTATTAAGTTTTTGTGAACCTGTAGATTGGGAAAGATCCGCTCTGTGGGTAAGACTTCATATACAGTTTTTTCCACAGAGTTTCGATCTTAGCAGATATCCAGAATTCTCTCTACGCATTGATTTAATTGGTTTTTTTATGACAATCTCATACGTTCCCCAACCAGAGTGAAGGACTATCAACATCGGGGAGAAGAACGGACACAAGTCCGTAATCCCCAGTTCTCGCGCTACCTACATAATCATCATCTCTTCTTTTCTTTATTATTTATGAGTAGGCATGCCCGAGAAGGTGCAAGATGATCGATACGGTGCTCATCACGATTTACCCTTGGGTGAAGGCGTTTCATATCATGGCGGTCATCGCCTGGATGGCAGCGTTGTTCTACCTGCCCCGCCTGTACGTCTATCATTCAGAGCAGGTTGGTTTGGAGGGGCAGACCCACGAACTCTTTACGACTATGGAAGTCAAACTTCTTAGGGTGATCATGAACCCTGCGATGATCGCAGCATGGGTCCTTGGTGTTTGTCTTGCACTGACACCGGGCGTCATCGATTGGGGGGCAGTTTGGCCTTGGACCAAGCTCGCGGGGATACTCGCCATGTCTGGTTTCCACGGGTGGTTGGCATCGCAGCGCAAGGTGTTCCTTGCAGGGGGTGAAATTCTTTCCGGGCGTAGTTACCGGATGATGAACGAGGTGCCCACGCTGTTGATGGTCCTGATCGTCTTGTCGGTGGTGATCAAGTTCTGAGAATTTGACAGATCGGTCAGTGCGTATTATCGAAAGCCGTCCACCCAGTCCTGGGATGGAATCAATCGCTACATTTCACTGATTGGCCCCGTCCACGGGACCGTCTGGATACATCACATGAGCACTGAACGACTGAATCTTGCGGATCTTAAAGCCAAGAGTCCCAAAGACCTTTTGGCTATGGCCGAAGAGCTGGAAATCGAAAACGCCTCGACCATGCGGAAGGGCGAGATGATGTTCCAGATCCTTAGGGAGCGGGCGGACGAAGGCTGGGAAGTCTTTGGTGACGGTGTTCTAGAAGTTTTGCAGGACGGTTTTGGGTTCTTGCGGTCGCCCGAAGCGAATTATCTGCCAGGCCCCGATGACATCTACGTGTCGCCTGACATGATCCGGCAATTCTCGCTCCGGACTGGTGACTCGATCCAGGGTGTCATCCGGGCACCTGATGACAACGAGCGATACTTTGCGCTTACAACAGTAACCGAGATCAATTTTGAGGACCCCGAGCGGGCCAAGCATAAGATTGCTTTCGACAACCTGACGCCGCTTTATCCGGATGAGCGGTTGAAGATGGAAACCGATGATCCGACGGTCAAAGACAGATCAGCCCGGATTATCGACCTGGTTTCGCCCATCGGCAAGGGACAGCGGTCGTTGATTGTGGCCCCCCCGCGGACGGGTAAGACGGTTCTGCTGCAGAATATCGCGTCATCGATCGAGAAGAACCATCCGGAATGCTACTTGATCGTTCTGTTGATCGACGAACGCCCCGAAGAGGTGACCGACATGCAGCGGTCAGTGAAGGGCGAGGTGATCTCCTCTACCTTTGATGAACCTGCGACACGGCACGTGGCGGTGTCCGAGATGGTGATTGAAAAAGCGAAGCGACTGGTCGAGCACAAGCGCGATGTGGTCATTTTGCTCGATTCGATCACGCGACTTGGCCGGGCCTTCAACACCGTGGTCCCGTCGTCTGGTAAGGTTTTGACCGGTGGTGTCGATGCCAACGCCCTGCAGCGGCCAAAGCGGTTCTTTGGTGCGGCGCGTAACATCGAAGAGGGCGGATCGCTGACGATCATCGCTACGGCCCTGATCGATACCGGAAGCCGCATGGACGAGGTCATCTTTGAGGAGTTCAAAGGCACCGGTAACTCTGAGATCGTTCTGGATCGGAAGATTGCCGACAAACGGGTATTCCCAGCGATCGACATTCTGAAATCCGGTACCCGGAAGGAAGATCTGCTTGTCGATAAAGGCGATCTGGCCAAGACGTTCGTTCTGCGGCGTATCCTGAATCCGATGGGTACGACCGATGCGATCGAGTTCCTGATTTCGAAGCTCAAGCAGACCAAAACGAATGATGAGTTCTTCGACTCGATGAACACTTAACCTTTTGTTTTAAAAGGGTAAATCAGTTGGATACGATATTTGCGCCCGCGACTGCCACCGGCCGAGCGGGCGTGGCGGTCATCCGGTTGTCGGGTCCTCAGGCATTTTTGGTTGCAGAGGCGCTGATCGGTAAGTTGCCGGGGGAGCGTACTGCCGCGCTGCGCCCCATCATCGGACCGAACCAGGATTATGTCGATGATGGGCTCGTTCTGCGCTTTGCAGCGCCAAGGAGCTATACAGGTGAGGACACCGTGGAGTTCCAAGTCCATGGAAGCGTGGCTGTTGTCCAGAAGCTGATGAACGTGCTTTCGGGGTTCGAGGGTCTGCGGATCGCCGAACCTGGCGAGTTCACACGACGCGCCCTTGAAAACGGTCGGCTCGACTTGACTCAGGTCGAGGCGCTTGCTGACCTGATTGACGCTGAAACAGAGATTCAGCGCGTACAGTCGCAGCGTGTCTTGTCTGGCGAATTCAGCAGTAAGATTGAAGGCTGGCGGGCTGATTTGATAAGAGCGGCAGCCCTCCTTGAGGCGAGTATCGACTTTGCGGATGAGGAGGTGCCGACTGATGTTTCGCCTGAGGTTGGGGTTTTGGTCGGTGGCGTCGTCGATGACTTCGAAAGAGAGATCGCTGGATCAGGTACGGCAGAGCGGGTGCGGGAGGGTTTTGTGGTGGCTATTGTCGGTGCGCCTAATGTCGGTAAGTCCACGCTTTTGAATGCTCTGGTCGGCCGTGATGCTGCAATTACTTCTGAGATTGCGGGCACCACGCGTGATGTGATCGAGGTCCGTATGGATTTGGACGGGATCCCCGTGACATTGATCGACACGGCCGGGATTCGCGAGAGCGAGGATGTTGTCGAGAGGCTTGGTATCGAACGAGCCGTCCAAAGGGCTGAAGATGCGGATGTTCGGATATTGCTTGCGGAGTCCATTCAGGACGCTGAGATCGTACTCCGAGATGGCGATTTGATTAGGCGGCCAAAGGCTGATTTGAGTTCGGACGGTGATGCCGGTGTATCGGGGTTAACCGGCGTTGGTATCGATAATCTGCTCGATGAACTGAAATCGACATTGGCAGATCGTGTTGCAAGAGTAAGTCTCGCAAGCCGGGAAAGGCATCGATTGGCGCTGCATTCGGGGCTTCAGGAGTTATTGGAAGCCCAGAAGAAGGTGCAGCATGGTCCAGAAGCGTACGATTTGGCTGCTGAACACCTAAGGTCCGCAGTGCGAGCCCTTGAGATTTTGCTTGGCCGGATCGATGTTGATAATCTGCTGGATGAGGTCTTTTCGAGTTTTTGCCTCGGAAAATGAGGAGTGTTTCACGTGAAACATTTTGACGTCTTGGTAATTGGAGCCGGACACGCCGGTACCGAGGCTGCCCATGCTGCGGCCAGAATGGGTGCGTCGACAGCGCTGGTTACGATGACCGAACGGGACTTGGGCGTCATGTCGTGCAATCCCGCTATTGGTGGTCTTGGAAAAGGCCATCTGGTCCGGGAAATCGATGCGCTGGATGGAGTCATGGCGCGCGCGGCAGATGCGGCGGGTATCCAATTTCGCCTGTTGAATCGTAGAAAGGGACCGGCTGTTCAGGGGCCGCGTGCGCAAGCGGATCGCAATCTTTATCGCAAAGAGATGGTGGCGCTGACCAGAAGGCAGCAGAACCTTGAGACGGTTTTCGGCGAAGTCATTGATTTGGTCGTTGAGCAGGGCAAGGTCGCCGGTGTGATGCTGGCTGATGGTCAGCGGATCTATGCAAGCACTGTCATCTTGACCAGCGGGACCTTTCTGCGGGGCGTTATTCATATCGGGGATGTTTCCAAGCCGGGAGGTCGGATGGGAGACAAGCCTTCGACCAAGCTTGGTGAGCGGATCGAGGGCTTAGGGCTCCGGATGGGTCGTCTTAAGACGGGCACGCCGCCAAGACTGGACGGAAAAACGATCGACTGGGAAACCCTGGAAACGCAGCCGGGTGATGATGATCCGGTCTTTTTTTCATTTTTGACAAAGGAAGCGAGGGCTTCGCAGATTTCATGCGGCATCACACATACGAACCCGCATACCCATGAAATCATTCAGCAAAACCTCGAGCGCTCCGCCATGTATGGTGGGCATATTGATGGCGTCGGGCCCCGCTATTGCCCTTCGATCGAAGACAAGATCGTGCGGTTTGCCGACAAGAGCTCCCACCAGATCTTTCTTGAACCAGAAGGTCTGGATACCGATACGGTGTATCCCAATGGGATATCGACCTCGCTGCCTGTCGATGTGCAGGAAGCCTATGTTCGCAGCATTCGGGGGTTGGAACATGCGCGAATCGAGCAGCCCGGATATGCGATTGAATATGATTATGTCGATCCGCGCTGTCTGACCTCGTCGCTGGAGCTTCCTCAGATTGAGGGGCTTTACCTGGCTGGTCAGATCAATGGGACGACAGGATACGAAGAGGCGGCTGCACAAGGTATGGTCGCCGGCCTGAATGCTGCGGCAAAGACGCTGGAACGGGATCTGGTGCATTTCAGCCGTTCTGACAGCTACATAGGTGTGATGATCGACGATCTTACAACCCGCGGTGTGAGTGAGCCCTATCGAATGTTCACGTCCCGCGCAGAATTTCGGTTGTCGCTAAGGGCAGACAATGCTGACCAGCGATTGACGCCGGTGGCTGAACGGGCTGGCTGTTTGTCGGATGAGAGGCGTCAGGCCTTTCTTGAAAAGATGGAACGGCTGGATGCTGGTAGGGCGCTTCTGACGCAAGATAGCTTCACGCCCAAGATGATTTCATCCGTAGGGATCAAGGTGAATGAAGACGGCCAAAAGCGGACCGGCTTTGATTTGCTGGCGTTTCCCGATGTGTCGGCTTCCGATCTGGATGGGCTGGTATCAGGCTGGGGCGAATTGGCCGATGACACGAAGGAGCAGCTTCAGCGCGAAGCGCTCTACGCGAATTACATCGAGAGGCAGCAACGTGATATTGATCGGCTCAAGAAAGACGAGGGATATCGCATTCCCAGTGATTTCGACTATTCCGCTCTTCACGGGCTTTCAAATGAATTGCGCAGCAAGCTGGATGGGAGTCGTCCTGAGACGCTGGCGCAAGCCTCGCGCGTGGATGGGATGACACCAGCGGCGTTGGCTTTGATCCTCGCGCATCTGAGAAACCAAGACAAAAAGACTGCATGAGGGATCTTCCATCTTGGGCAGCGGGTGTTGTTTCACGTGAAACATATGCCGATCTGAAGTCGTTCGAAGAACTGGTTCGGCGTTGGTCCCCGAAGATCAATCTTGTATCGGCTAAGGATCTCCTCAACCTCTGGGGCCGTCATATCCTCGATAGCGTCCAGGTGTGGGAATACAGGGGCGAGGGGCAAGTTTGGGCAGATCTTGGCAGTGGGGGCGGCTTTCCCGCTATACCCTTGGCGATCATCGCTAAACATGAAGCTCCAGATGTCGAGTTCATTCTGGTCGAAAGCGATCAACGGAAATGCGCGTTTCTTTCAACAGCAATCCGAAATCTTGATTTGAATGCCAGCATCAGACGGGAGCGGATCGAAACCCTTCCATCCTTGCAGGCGTCTGTCGTGACGGCGAGGGCGCTCAGCGATCTTAGTAACCTCCTTTCATGGTCTCATCATCACATGACGCCAGACGGCCGGGCCTTGTTCATGAAGGGTGCCTCATGGAAGGCTGAGCTGGACCGCGCGCAATTGGGCTGGAGATTTCGTTGCGAGGTGCATAAGAGTTTTACCAATGCCGATGCGGTCATCCTAGAAATTGAGGACATCGAACTTGCCCGATCCAACCCGCATTAGCGACCCCAAGATCATCGCTGTGGCCAATCAGAAGGGCGGAGTGGGCAAGACCACTACCACGATCAATCTCGGATCGGCTCTTGCTGAGCGGGGTCTGAACGTGCTGATTGTTGACTTGGATCCTCAGGGCAATGCCTCCACAGGACTAGGTATTGAGCAAGAAGATCGTGAATACACAACATATGACCTTCTTCTCGATGATATCGAGATTGAAGAGATCATTCAGAAGACGGATCAGGACGGCCTGTCGATTGTTCCGGCCACAGTCGATCTGAGCTCGGCTGACATTGAGTTGATCGCCAATGAGAAGCGCAGTTTTTTGCTTCACGATGCTTTGCGTCAGCCCCACATCGATCAGTTCGGGTTCGACGTGATCTTGATCGATTGTCCGCCATCTCTGAACCTTCTCACGGTCAACGCGATGATCGCCGCACACTCCGTTCTGGTGCCCTTGCAGAGCGAGTTCTTTGCTTTGGAAGGGTTATCGCAGCTGATGCTGACGGTTCGTGAAGTCAGGCAAACTGGAAATACCGATCTTCGGATCGAAGGTGTTGTGCTGACGATGTATGACACGCGGAACAACCTCAGCCAGCTTGTCGAGCAAGATGCCCGGGCGACGCTTGGCGAGCTGGTGTTCGATACGGTGATCCCCCGAAATGTTCGGCTGAGCGAGGCACCGTCCTATGCGGTTTCTGTGCTCAACTATGATAGTACCTCAAAAGGCGCCCAGGCCTATCGGGCATTGGCCGACGAAATGATAAAGAAGAACGACTTGGTATAGGGGCGGATCATGGCAAAGGACAAAAAACGCGGGTTGGGCAGAGGGCTGTCCGCGCTCATGGCGGATGTGGCAGAAGCCGAAACCCAGGTTGCCGCTTCGACGGCTTCACAGCAGAACGAAGTGCCCATTGAAAAGATCAAGCCGAACCCCGAGCAGCCCCGCAAAAGGTTCACGGAAGAAGAGCTTGAGGACCTCACGCGTTCAGTTCGTGAGCGTGGCGTAATTCAACCCTTGATTGTTCGACCCTTTGATGGCGGCTACCAGATTGTTGCCGGCGAACGTCGTTGGCGCGCTGCTCAGAGGGCGCAGCTTCATTCATTGCCGGTTATCGTTAAGGATTTCTCGGACACCGAAGTTCTGGAAGTCGCGATCATTGAGAACATCCAGCGTGCCGATCTCAACCCGATAGAAGAGGCCGCAGGCTATAAACAGTTGATGGATCGCTTTGGCCATACGCAGGAAAAGCTGGCTGAAGTCCTTGGGAAAAGCCGCAGCCATATTGCCAACCTTCTTCGTCTTCTCAACCTCCCATCAGCAGTGATCGAGCTGGTCGAGCAGGGGTCGCTGAGTTCGGGACACGCCAGAGCATTGATTACGGCTGATGATCCATTGGCCCTTGCTCGCAAGGTCGTGGCTCAGGGCCTTTCGGTTCGTGCGACGGAGGCTTTGGTCAAAAGCGCTACGGCTCAGTCATTTGAACCGGATCAATCGCGACGTCCCTCGCCATCAGCGGAAAAGGACGCCGATACGCGTGCGCTTGAGAGTGATCTGTCTGCTGCAACAGGGATGAAGGTCACTTTGGCCCACAAACCCGGGGGCGAGACAGGGCAATTGACGCTTCACTACCGCTCTCTTGAACAACTGGATGATCTTTGCCGCAAGCTCAGCTCGGACTAAGTCGCCAGAAGTTGACGAAGGATCTCATTTATCAGGATAAACCCTTGATTTGTAATGGTAATCCTGTCTTCAGAGACGTCTAGTAGTCCCTGATCTTCCAATTCCGAAACAGCGTGTTGAGGCAGGTCTCGACCAGCGAGTGCCCTGTAGCGGTTGCGATCAATCCCGTCCCTCAGGCGCAAACCCATCATCAGGAACTCTTCTGCCTGTTCGGTTTGGGTCAGCGGCTCCCGAACACATTCCCGATCGCCATCAAGCCAGTGCCCGGGCGCCCGAGTATGTTCCGTTGCATATCGCTTGCCATTCACGGTCAGCCGTCCATGCGCGCCCGGTCCGATCCCCAGATAGTCGCCATATTGCCAATAGATCTTGTTGTGCCGAGACTCAGCGCCGTCCTTTGCATGGTTCGAAACTTCATAAGCCCTCATCCCGGCTGCGCCGCAAAGCTCTTGGGTCAGCTGGTACAGGTCTGCGCCAAAATCATCGTCGGGCAGGCCGGGTAACTTGCCGGCACGATAGCGCGCGCCAAAGGCCGTCTCGGCTTCGATAGTCAGTTGGTAGAGTGATAGGTGATCAACCGGCAAGGACAGCGCGGTTTTCAGTTCCGCTTCCCAATCGCCGAGCGTTTGATCCTGCCGCCCATATATCAGGTCAAAGCTGACCCGTTCGAACGTATCGATGGCGATGTCGAGCGCTTTCCGTGCTTCCGCCGCTGTATGAAGACGGCCGAGCCCTTGAAGATCGCGATCAATCAAAGATTGTACGCCGAGTGATACGCGGTTGACGCCGGCATCGCGATAGGCGGCAAACCGGTCCGCCTCGACTGAACTGGGGTTCGCCTCCAGCGTCACCTCAAGATCGTTCGCGACTGGCCATGTTGATCGGATGTCTCGAATGACTGCCTCGACGGTCTCGGGCCTCATCAGGCTGGGCGTGCCGCCACCGAAAAAGATGCTCTTGACCACTCGGCCCGGCGTCTCTGCGCCAGCTTTGGCGATCTCGTCCGTGTATGCCCGCTGCCAGGCTTGATGGTCGATCGTTTTGGCAACATGGCTGTTGAAGTCGCAATAGGGGCATTTGGCTTCGCAGAAAGGCCAGTGAATATAGATCCCGAAACCGCCAGCTTCCCAATCTTCAGCCAAGGCAACCTTCAATCAGCTTTTTGAACGCATCTGCGCGATGACTGATCGCGTTCTTTGCGTCGTGTGACATTTCGGCGAATGTCAGGTCATGGCCAAGGGGCTGGAACATCGGATCATAGCCATGACCCAGTTTCCCGCGGATTGGCCAAACGAGTTCGCCCTCGACTTTACCTTCGAAGACCTCTTCATGACCATCAGGCCAGGCCACAACGAGCGTCGACCGAAACCGCGCTGTTCGTGGGTTGCTCGCCTCGCGCTCCTCCAGCAACTCGTGCGTTTTGGTCATCGCGAGCAGGAAATCGCGCCCATTTGGTGTTTCAGCCCAGTCGGCTGTGTATACACCCGGCGCGCCATCAAGCGCATCGACCTCGATACCTGAATCGTCGGCGAGGGCGGGCAGGCCGGTCGCCTCGACGGCAGCCTTGGCCTTGATCCGTGCGTTTCCGACGAAAGTTTCTTCAGTCTCGTCTGGTTCGGACAGGTTCAATTGCGCAGCGCCGATCACTTCGATGCCGTATGGTGTGAAAAGCTGCTCCATCTCTTCCAGCTTTCCTGCATTATGCGTCGCGATCAGCAGCTTCTTGTCCGTGAAGTGTCGCGTCACTGCGTTGCGTCTTTCTGGGCGGAGACGAGTTCCGATACCCCCTTGTCCGCCAGGCCCATCAACTCGTCCATCTGCCCACGGGAAAATGTCGAGCCCTCCGCGCTCATCTGTACTTCGACCAACCGGCCGGATCCGGTCAGGATGAAGTTCCCGTCAACGCCCGCTTCGCTGTCTTCCGGATAGTCGAGGTCAAGCACCGGCTGACCCGCATAAATCCCGCAGCTCACCGCAGCGATCGGATCGACCAGCGGGTCGCTATCAAGCTCGCCGGTTTTGATCAGCTTGTTCACCGCGAGCCGCAGCGCGACCCATCCGCCGGTGATCGACGCGCAGCGCGTGCCACCATCGGCCTGCAGAACGTCGCAGTCGACGGTAATCTGACGCTCGCCAAGCGCGACACGGTCCACACCAGCGCGAAGGGCACGACCAATCAGCCGCTGAATCTCGACCGTTCGACCGCCTTGTTTGCCAGCGGCGGCTTCGCGTCTCATCCGAGAATCAGTCGCGCGGGGCAGCATGCCGTATTCGGCGGTGACCCAACCCAAACCTGTGCCCTTGATGAATGGCGGAACCCGATCTTCGACCGTAGCGGTGCACAGGACGTGGGTGTCGCCCATCTTGATCAGTGCCGACCCCTCGGCGTGTTTGTTGAATCCGGTATCGATCGAAACGGCGCGCATTTCGTCTAGGTTTCGGCCTGAGGGTCGCATGGGAATTCCTTTCGCTGATACGTTGCCTTATCGCTGCAAACGCGTTGGTGGCAACCCCGATTGACCTTTGATCGACAAGCTCTTTAACTCTGTTTGATGGCCGAGAAATCCAAACTGATCCAAGAGATGAGCGACAGATCGCGCGAAGTCTTTCGTCGCGTTGTCGAAGGCTACCTTGCCAGCGGCGATCCGGTCGGATCCCGCACGCTGACCCGGGATTTCAGCGAAAGCGTCAGTGCCGCGACGATCCGCAACGTGATGCAAGACCTCGAATACATGGGCTTGCTCGACAGCCCACATGTCAGCGCGGGTCGCATTCCGACACAGATGGGGCTGCGCCTCTTCGTCGACGGATTGCTTGAAATGAGCGAACCCGACAATGCGGATCGGGAAAAGATTGATGCAACGCTCGGGGCCGAAGAGAGCGATGTGGCCAGCTTGCTCGATCGCGTCGGCGGGGCACTGTCTGGCGTCACGCATGGTGCATCCCTCGTGCTGACACCAAAGCGCGAGGCGCCGATCAAGCACATCGAATTCGTTTCCCTGACACAGGACAGGGCGCTTGTCGTGTTGGTCTTTGCGGACGGCAGTGTCGAAAACAGGCTCTTTACCCAGCCACCGGGTCAGACACCCTCGTCGATGCGCGAGGCCGCAAACTTTCTGAATGCATTGATCGAAGGTCGAACGCTTTCCGAAGCAAGATCAGTGATCGAAAGAGAGATCACCACGCGCCGACAGCAGATCGATACGCTCGCCCGCGAGCTCGTCGAAAGCGGTCTGGCTGTTTGGGATGGATCAGAGGACGATACCGGCCGCCTGATCGTGCGGGGCCGTTCGAATCTGTTGGATGAAGATGCCCAAGCCGAAGACCTTGAGCGCATCAGATCCCTCTTTGACGACCTCGAACGCAAACGAGACATCGCAGAGTTCCTCGATTTGACCGAAGAAGGCGATGGTGTTCGAATTTTTATAGGCTCAGAGAACAAACTTTTCTCACTTTCGGGTTCCTCTTTGGTGGTCTCTCCATATATGAACGCGGACCGAAAGATCATCGGCGCTGTCGGCGTGATCGGACCAACCCGCCTTAACTACGGGCGGATCGTACCGATCGTCGACTATACGGCGCAGTTGGTCGGAAAGATGCTGTCCGACCGCAGTTAGAGGTGAAGAATGGCGGAGCCGAAGAACGAAGAGTTCCTTGATGACATCGATGCTGCTGAAGCAGAGGAACTGCTGGATGTCATGGCTGAAGAGGACGAGGAAGCGATCGAGCTGGACGCGCTGCGGGCCGAACGGGATGAGCTGCGTGATAGATTCATGCGCGCCTTGGCCGATGCGGAAAACGCCAGAAAACGGTCTGACAAGGATCGGCGTGAGGCCGAACAATACGGCGGATCAAAGCTCGCCCGTGATATGCTGCCTGTCTATGACAACCTCAAGCGTGCTCTTGAAGCAGCGACTGAGGAGCAAAAGGAAGAATCGGCTGCGCTGATCGAAGGTGTCGAGCTGACCATGCGCGAGCTGTTGAACGTCTTCAAAAAGCACGGGATCGAAATCATCGCACCGGAAGTGGGTGACACCTTTGATCCGCAGCTTCACCAGGCCATGTTCGAAGCGCCAGTCCCCGGAACCCAGTCAGGCGAAATTATCCAGGTCGCTGCGGAAGGTTTCATGCTCTTTGATCGCCTGCTGCGCCCGGCGCAGGTTGGCGTTTCATCGAACCTTGGGGCCTAACGCGCGGCTTCCTTGAGCTGGTAAATCAGGTCGAGGGCGGCCTTGGGCGATAATTCGTCGGGGTGGATCGTCTCAAGCAAATCAAGTGCGGGGGACTTTGCATATGTCTCCGGGCTTGCGGTTGGCTGGGTTGAGAAGAGCGGCAGGTCATCGATCAGCATCTTTTGCGCGGCTGCACCGCCTTCCCGCTCTCCCTTTTCCAAGGCGTCCAGAACCTGCCGGGCCCGGTCGATCACGACTTTGGGTAGCCCGGCAAGTTGGGCGACCTGAACCCCATAGCTGCGATCGGCAGCGCCCTTCCTCACCTCGTGCAGAAAAATGACCTCGCCCTGCCATTCCTTCACCGCGACAGTTGCGTTTTCAACGCCGTCCAGCTTGCCCGCTAGCGCGGTCATCTCATGATAGTGGGTCGCAAACAAAGCGCGGGATTTGTTCACATCATGCAAATGCTCGAGCGTCGCCCATGCAATTGACAGCCCGTCATAGGTTGCGGTGCCACGCCCGATTTCGTCTAGGATGACTAGCGCCCGATCATCGGCCTGATTGAGAATCGCGGCTGTTTCGACCATCTCGACCATGAATGTCGAACGACCGCGGGCCAGATCATCCGACGCTCCGACGCGGCTGAAGATCTGGCTCACCATCCCGATATGTGCCGAGCGTGCCGGCGCAAAGCTGCCCATCTGCGCCAGGATCGCGATCAGCGCGTTCTGTCGAAGAAAGGTCGACTTACCGGCCATGTTGGGGCCGGTCAGCAGCCAGATCGCGGTCTCATCCCCGGCTGAGAGATCGCAATCGTTGGCAACAAACGGTGATCCGTCCTGCTGCTTGAGCGCCGCCTCAACCACGGGATGACGACCATCCGTAATCGCGAATGCTTTGCTCTCGTCCACCACCGGCCGACACCAATCCTCGGCGGTTGCCAGACGCGCAAGGGCTGTTGCGACATCCAGTTCTGCAAGGGCACGCGCCGTCTGGCTGATCGCCGTAGTTTGGTCCAAGATCGCTTCCTTCAGCCTTTCAAAAATGGCCTTCTCGATATCGAGCGCCCTTGCACCGGCATTTTGAATGCGCGCTTCGAGCTGGGACAGCTCAACCGTTGTAAAGCGAACTTGGTTGGCGGTTGTCTGGCGGTGGATAAAGAGTTCTGACAGCGGGGGCGACATCATCTTTTCGGCATGCGTCGCGGTCGTTTCGACAAAGTACCCAAGGACATTGTTGTGCTTGATCTTGAGCGAAGCGACTTCTGCCGTTTCGACATAGGTTTGCTGCAAGCCCGCGATCACGCCACGCCCTTCGTCGCGCAGGGTACGCGCCTCGTCCAGTTCGGCATCAAATCCGTTTGCGACAAACCCACCGTCTCGAGTGAGAAGTGGCGGCTCTGCCACCAGCGCCTCATCCAGCAGCGCAATCAGGCCGTCATGCCCGGCCAGATCGTCAAGCGCGGCAGACAGAAGTTGCGGCAGCTCCGGGGCCTCGGATCCGGCAATCATACAGGCTTGTTCCAACCCGTTTCGGATCGCTCCCAAATCCCGAGGTCCACCCCGATCGATCGACAGGCGCGACAGGGCACGGTTGATGTCTGGAACCCGCCGCAGGAGATCCGATATCTGCGAAGTCCAATCAGTATCGCCCTTAGCAAACTCTACGGCGTCCAGCCGGGCAAAAACAGTCTCTAACTTGCGAGATGGGGACGAAATGCGCTGCTCGAGCAGGCGCCCTCCGGCTGCGGTCAATGTGCGGTCAACAACAGACAGCAACGATCCCTTTCGCCCTCCAGACAGGCTTTCGGTCAGTTCGAGGTTCCGACGGGTTGCCGCATCGATTTGGACATTCCTGTCCTGTTGTTCTCGGACCGGGGGCTGAAGAAGCGGCAGCTTGCCCTTTTGCGTGATCTCCAGGTACTCGACAATGGCGCCGAGCGCGCCAAGTTCGGCGCGGCTGAATTGCCCGAACGCATCCAGAGTTCCCACGCCGTAGAGATCTTTGAGGCGTCGTTCAGCCCCTGCGCTGTCAAAGGCAGCTGCGCCTAGATGGGCAAGCGAAATGCCGAACTCATCCAACATCTGCCGCAACTCTGAATCGAGGCCCTGAATGGCAACAAGCTCGGATGGCGCCAGTCGTGCCAATTCGGGCGATAGGTTTTCTGGCGTTTCGATCGACACGACCTGCAGCGCCCCGGTTGAGATGTCGACCCAGGCAAGGGCGCCGGCGCCCCTGACCTGGTTATAGGCAGCAAGGTAGTTATGGCGTCGCGCTTCAAGCAGGCTGTCTTCGGTCAATGTGCCGGGCGTGACCAGCCGAACGACGTCGCGTTTGACGACAGATTTTGACCCCCGCTTTTTTGCCTCGGCCGGGCTTTCCATCTGTTCGCAAACAGCGACGCGGAACCCTTTGCGGATCAAGGTCAGCAGATACCCTTCGGCGGAATGGACGGGCACGCCACACATTGGGATGTCGGTACCATCGTGTTTACCGCGTTTTGTTAGTGCGATGTCCAACGCTTCGGCGGCATCGACGGCGTCATCGAAAAACATCTCGTAAAAATCGCCCATACGATAAAACAAAAGGGCGTCGGGGTGCGCGGCTTTTATGTCAAGATATTGGGCCATCATCGGCGTGACGGTCATGGCTGCTCCCCTCGTTTAAGGCGGCAGATTACCCACCGTATTGGGCAAGTGAAAGTCAAAGTCGGATTGAGGGCGGCGCGCACGTCGTCTAAGTCGGCAGGACGGATGGAGGACGCGCAGCATGAGCAAATCAAAATCAACGCCCGAAGAGGCCCTAGCGTTCCATATGGAACCAACCCCCGGCAAATGGGAGGTTCAGGCGACCGTCCCCATGATGACGCAACGGGATCTGAGCCTCGCTTACTCGCCAGGGGTCGCGGTGCCATGCGAAGCCATCGCGGAAACGCCCGAGACGGTTTACGACTACACCAACAAGGGCAATCTGGTCGCTGTCATCTCTAATGGTACGGCGGTTCTGGGTTTGGGGAATCTGGGCGCACTGGGCTCTAAACCCGTCATGGAAGGTAAGGCGGTCCTCTTCAAACGCTTTGCTGACGTCAATTCGATCGATCTCGAACTCGATACCGAAGATCCCGACGAATTCTGCCGTGCTGTTCGCCTCATGGGTCCGACCTTTGGGGGGATCAACCTTGAGGACATCAAGGCGCCCGAATGTTTCATCATCGAACAGCGGCTCAAGGAAGAGATGGATATCCCAGTCTTCCACGACGATCAGCACGGCACCGCCGTTATCTGTGCCGCCGGTTTGATCAATGCGCTGCATCTTTCGGGGAAAAAGATAGAAGACGTCAAAATCGTTCTGAACGGTGCCGGGGCTGCCGGTATCGCCTGTATCGAGTTGCTCAAGACCATGGGCGCACAGCATCAGAACTGCATCGTTTGCGACACGAAGGGCGTGATTTACCAGGGCCGGACCGAAGGCATGAACCAGTGGAAGTCGGCTCACGCGATCAAGACCGACCTGCGCAGCCTCGAAGAGGCTATGGTCGGTGCCGATGTGTTCCTTGGGGTTTCTGCCAAGGGGGCGGTCACACAGGACATGGTGATGTCGATGGCGGATAACCCGGTGATCTTTGCCATGGCCAACCCCGATCCGGAGATCACGCCCGAAGAGGCGCATGAGGTTCGGGTCGATGCAATCGTTGCCACAGGCCGCAGCGATTACCCAAACCAGGTCAACAACGTACTGGGCTTTCCCTACCTCTTTCGGGGCGCCTTGGACATCAACGCCCGCGCGATCAACGATGAGATGAAGATAGCTTGCGCTGACGCGCTGGCCGCTTTGGCCCGCGAGGATGTCCCCGACGAAGTCGCGCTTGCCTACGGAAAGTCCCTGACTTTCGGCCGCGACTATATCATTCCCACGCCGTTTGATCCGCGCTTGATCCATCGGATCCCACCGGCCGTGGCCAAGGCAGGGATGGAGACGGGCGCGGCCCGCCGACCGATCATCGATATGGAAGCCTACGAAGTCTCTCTGAAATCAAGGATGGACCCAACGGCCAGCATCCTGACCGGGATCAACGCGCGGGCGAGAGCGGCCCAAGCCCGGATGATTTTCGCCGAAGGTGACGATCCTCGTGTTCTGCGCGCGGCGGTCATGTACCAGAGGGCCGGCTTTGGAAAGGCGCTGGTGGTTGGTCGAGAGCCGGACGTTAAAGAAAAGCTGGAGGCGGCAGGGCTTGCGGATGCCGTGCGTGAGCTTGAGGTTGTGAACGCGGCCAACACCAGCCATCTCGAGACCTACAAATCCTTTCTCTATCAAAGGCTTCAGCGCCGCGGGTATGACGCGCAGGACATTCATCGTCTCGCGGCCCGCGACCGACATGTCTTTTCGGCGTTGATGTTGGCGCATGGGCACGGCGATGGCTTGGTCACCGGCGCCACCCGCAAGTCGGCTCATGTTCTCGAGCGCATCAACAACGTCTTTGATGCCGATGCCGCCAACGGGGCCGTGGGTGTCACCGCGGTGATCCACAAGGGCCGGATCGTCTTTATCTCGGACACTCTAGTCCACGAATGGCCCGACGAAGAAGATCTTGCCAATATCGCTGAACGCGCCGCGTCTGTGGCGGCTCATATGGGTGTCGAACCCCGGGTTGCGTTCGTCAGCTTTTCGACCTTCGGCTATCCCGATTCCGAGCGGGCCAGAAAGATGAACGAGGCGCCGAAGGTTCTGGATCGGCGCGGCGTTTCGTTCGAATACGAGGGTGAGATGACTGTGGATGTCGCGCTGAACGCCCAGTCGCAGGCGGCTTATCCATTCTCGCGGCTGACAGGCCCGGCCAACATCCTGATCGTACCGGCGCGCCATTCGGCCAGCATCTCGGTCAAGCTGATGCAGGAAATGGGCGGCGCGACCGTCATCGGTCCGATTCTGACGGGTGTCGACAAGTCGATCCAGATCGCATCGACTGTTGCAACGGCCAACGACATTCTCAACATGGCCGTACTGGCGGCGTGTAAGGTGGGCTGATGACGATCTGGAACCTCGGCTCGATCAACATCGATAACGTCTATCGCGTGCCGCATCTGCCGAGGCCGGGTGAAACCCTGGCGGCCGATAGCTTTCAGCGTGGTCTGGGCGGCAAAGGGGCCAACATGTCGGTTGCCGCCGCCCGGGCCGCGGCCCGTGTCCGGCATATCGGAGCGATCGGTGCCGACGGGAAATGGGCAGCTGAGAGGCTGTTGGAATACGGCGTCGATACGCGCTCCATCAAGGTGATCGACGCACCAACGGGGCATGCGAATATCGCGGTGGCGGATGATGGCGAAAACCAGATCATCATCCATCACGGCGCAAATTTCGAAGTTTCATCCGAACAGATAAAATTGGCTCTATCCGAGGCAGAGGCGGGCGATTTCCTGTTGCTTCAGAATGAGACAAACGCACAAACAGAGGCGGCTGAGGTTGCACAAAGGATGGGTCTGACGGTTGTCTACGCTGCCGCTCCGTTCGAAACGGCAGCAGTGAAGGGCCTTCTTCCGCATACCGACATACTGGTTCTGAACCAGGTCGAGGCAGATCAGTTAACGACCGCTCTGGGGACCAATCTGAGTGAGCTTTCCGTCGATCATGTGATCGTCACCAAAGGCTCGGAAGGTGCGGATTGGTTTGATCTGAAGGGGGGCGCCAAGACACATGTCGCCGCTATCAAGGTCGATCCAATCGATACGACCGGGGCAGGCGACACGTTCACCGGCTATCTTTGCGCGGGGTTGGATCGTGGCCAGCCGATGCTGCAAGCGTTGGAACTGGCAACCAAGGCTGCCGCGCTGATGGTCACGCGGCTTGGCACCGCCGACGTGATCCCCGACCTCAAGGAATTGCAGGATGCCCGTTTGGCCTAGCCACCGACAAAGGGCGCGGCAGACCCCCAAAGCTGTTTGACCCGTGCGTCGCGTCCGCAGGCATTGCGGTAGGCTTTGTAAGCGCTGGCCTTGGTTTTGGGCCCGAAGCGCGTGAACACGAGGTCATCTTTTTTGTAGTAGTCCTGGTGGTATTCTTCGGCGACGTAGAATTCCGCCGCGTCCAGAATAGGCGTCACCACCTCCTGGCCGAGATAGCCCATGGCTTTGGCCTTTGCGGCCTCTGCTTTTGAGCGTTCCGCTGCATTCTCTACGAATATCGCGGTTCGATAGCTTTCGCCCCGGTCACAGAATTGACCGCCTGCATCCGTTGGATCGACGGACCGGAAGAAGAGTGAAAGCAGTTGCTCGGCCGTCACTTGGGTCGGGTCGTAGGCGATCTGCACCGCCTCGTAGTGGCCGGTGCCACCACGTACGACTTGCTTGTAGGTCGGATTTGCAACCGTGCCGCCCGTGTAACCGGAAACAGCGCTCTCGACCCCCTGCACCTTTTCAAAGTCGGCCTCGACGCACCAGAAACAGCCGCCCGCAACCGTGAGTGTGCGCAATTCCTGGGCGTGGGCCATCTTGACTTCGGCCAGAATTCCAAGCCCGATCAGGATGGTCAAAAGCCATGGCCGTGCCGTCCGAAGCTGTTTCATAGCGGATCTCCCTCGTTGTGCGAATAGTTGCGCCGAAGCATGTTTCACTCAATGCACGAGCCGGTGAGATCACGGGCTGGTGAACGAAGGAGAGTCAGTGACCAAACGGATCGCCATGTGGTCTGGGCCGCGAAATCTGTCGACGGCTCTGATGTATTCGTTCGCGTCGAGGTCCGATTGTGATGTCGTGGACGAGCCGTTTTATGCGGCTTACCTGCAGCACAGCGGCATTGATCATCCGATGAAACCCGAGGTTTTGGCGTCGCAAAGCAGTGATGCAGAGATGGTAGTCAAGGCACTGACCGCGCCGGTGTCAAAGCCCGTCTTCTATCAAAAACACATGGCCCATCACATGCTGCCGACTTTCCCGATGCGTTGGATCGAGAGCATGCAGAACGTCTTTCTTATTCGGCATCCCCATCGGGTTGTCGCCAGCTATGCGAAGAAGCGAGAGGCCCCGAACCTCGACGATCTGGGATTTCGTCAACAGGCGCGGATCTTTGAGATGGTCGATGGTGGCCTCGTGGTCGACGCCTCGGACATCCGGGCGGACCCTGAGCGCGTCTTGTCGGCGCTCTGCCATCGGCTGGGCATCAGTTGGGACGCCGCGATGCTATCTTGGCCCAAAGGCGGACATCCGGCCGATGGCGTTTGGGCCCGGCATTGGTACGGCGCAATTCACCAATCCTCTGGCTTCGCAGGTCCAGAAGGCCCGATGCCGGAGTTGAAAGGTGACTACTTGGCGCTGGCCCAAGCCGCCATGCCGTATTACGAGGCCTTGGCAGCGTCCAAGGTCACTTGAGGCGTCGGTTTCTGGCGGCAAGAAGCTTCAGACGCAGGGCGTTCAGCTGGATGAAACCTTTCGCATCCGTCTGGTCGTAGGCGCCCGCATCATCTTCGAATGTCACATGGGCCTCTGAATAAAGCGAATGTTCTGACCAACGCCCAACGGTCCGTGCCAAACCTTTGTATAGCTTCAGGCGCACCGTGCCGGTCACGTGTTCCTGGCTTTTGTCGATAGCAGCCTGAAGCATCTCGCGTTCGGGCGAGAACCAGAAACCGTTATAGATCAGTTCGGCATAGCGCGGCATCAGCTCGTCCTTGAGATGGGCAGCGCCGCGATCCAATGTGATCTGTTCGATCCCGCGATGCGCCTCAAGCAGGATGGTCCCCCCGGGTGTTTCGTAAATCCCGCGGGACTTCATGCCGACGAACCGGCCCTCGACCAGATCGAGCCGGCCGATACCGTGTTTGCCACCAAGCTCGTTCAGCTTGGTCAAAAGCGCTGCGGGCGACAACGCCTCGCCGTTGATCGAAACGGCATCGCCCTTTTCGAACCCCACCTCGATGAATTCAGGTGAAGCCGGCGCGTCCTCCGGATTGACGGTGCGCTGATAAACATAGTCCGGCGCATCCTCGGCTGGGTCTTCCAGCACCTTGCCCTCGGACGATGTGTGCAACAGGTTCGCATCAACGCTGAAAGGCGCCTCGCCGCGTTTGTCCTTGGCAATGGGGATCTGGTTCTTTTCGGCAAAATCGATCAGCTTTGTGCGGCTGGACAGATCCCATTCACGCCATGGCGCGATGACCTTGATGTCGGGGTTCAGGGCATAGGCGCTGAGTTCGAACCGGACCTGGTCGTTGCCTTTGCCGGTCGCACCATGCGAAACCGCATCGGCGCCCTCTGCCTCGGCGATTTCGACCAGACGTTTTGAGATGAGCGGGCGGGCGATGGACGTTCCCAGCAGGTAAAGACCTTCGTAAAGGGCGTTTGCGCGGAACATCGGAAAGACAAAGTCGCGAACGAACTCTTCCCGCAGATCTTCAATATAGATAGCGCTCGCGCCCATCATCTCGGCTTTTTTGCGTGCGGGTTCCAGCTCTTCGCCCTGGCCCAGGTCAGCCGTGAAGGTGACGACTTCGCAGCCGTATTCAGTCTGTAGCCATTTCAGAATGATCGACGTATCCAGACCCCCGGAATAGGCCAGCACTACTTTCTTCGGCGCGCTCATTGTCATCCCCTTCAGACGTATCGGGCCGCCGATAACCGGTTTCAATCAGATCAGCAAGATTGACCCCGCTCATTCCGGGCCTTAGGCCAAGAGCATGCTGGACAGGCCATCAGATCCCGACTTTGCAGAGGCTGCGCGCGTTGCCGAAAAAGCCATGCGTGCGGTGTTTCCACCAACACCGCTGCTGCGCAATGCTCATCTTTCGGATCGCTTCGGCGCAGATATCTGGTTGAAACGCGAAGATCTGAGCCCCGTGAGGTCTTACAAGCTTCGCGGTGCGTTCAACGCGATGCACAAAGTGCTCGATGTCGACACGTTCGTTTGCGCCAGTGCGGGCAACCACGCCCAGGGCGTCGCGTATATGTGCCGCCATTTCGACAAACGCGGCGTGATTTTCATGCCCGTCACGACGCCCGAGCAAAAGATCCAGAAAACGCGGATGTTCGGCGGCGACAACATTCAGATCGAACTGACCGGCGACTATTTCGACGAAACGCTGGCAGCCTCCAAGGCCTATTGTGAGCGTGAGGGCGCGCATTTTCTGTCGCCGTTTGATGATGATGACGTGATCGAGGGCCAGGCAAGCGTTGGTGTCGAAATCGAGGCCCAGATGAAAGGCTATCCCGACCGGATCGTTCTTCCGGTCGGAGGTGGTGGCTTGGCGGCCGGTGTACGCAGCTATCTGCGGGACAAGACAGCATTCACGTTTGTCGAACCGGCCGGTGGTGCGAGCCTTTTGGCGGCGTTGAAAGCTGGAAAACCTGAAACGCTGGCAACCCTCAACAACTTTGTGGATGGGGCGGCTGTCGCTCGGCTGGGTGACCGGACGTTCGCCCGGCTGAGCGATGTTGATCTGGCCGATGTCGTCATTTCCCCGGAAGATCGCATTTGTGTGTCGATCCTCGAGATGCTGAACGTCGAGGGGATTGTCCTCGAACCGGCGGGTGCGTTGGTCATCGATGCATTGCCACAGCTGCGCGACCAGATTGCGGGCAAGACCGTGGTGTGCGTGACCAGTGGTGGCAATTTCGATTTCGAACGCCTGCCGGAAGTCAAAGAACGGGCGCAGCGGTTTTCTGGCCTCAAGAAGTACTTCATCCTTCGACTGCCGCAGCGCCCTGGGGCCTTGAAGGATTTCCTGAATTACCTCGGCCCACACGACAACATCGCGCGTTTCGAGTATCTCAAGAAGTCGGCCAGAAACTTCGGTTCCGTTCTTATCGGGATCGAGACAACCGAACCCGAGAACTTTGCGAGGCTTTTCGAAAAGCTCGATGGGGCTGGCTTTGTCTATACCGACATAACGAATGATGAAACGGTGGCCGAGTTCGTCATCTAGGGAGGCTGGTCGTGGATTTTGCAGATAAGGGTGTCGTAATAACCGGTGGAGCGAGCGGGATCGGCGCAGCGCTCGCCCGGCGCATCGTTTCACTTGGCGGGCGAGTGTGTATTGCCGACCGCGATGCCGATGCAGCGCAAAGGATTGCTGATGAGATTGGTGCCGCCCATCGGGTATGCGATGTGCGGCGAGAATCCGACATCGTTGATCTGGTGGCCCATGCGCAGCACGAGCTTGGCCAGGTGGATTGCTTTGTTTCGAATGCTGGTGCGGCTGTCGGACAGGAAGGGCATGCGGCCTCAGCCCCGAACGATGTGTGGGCCTTGAACTGGGACGTCCATGTGATGGCACACGTCTACGCGGCGCGGGCCTGTCTGCCAAAGATGCTTGAACGCGGTTCGGGATATTTCGTGAACGTGGCATCTGCTGCGGGTCTGCTGAATCAGATCGACGATGCTGCCTATTCCGCCACCAAACATGCTGCCGTCAGCTTTGCGGAGTCGCTGAACATCACGCACGGCGATCAGGGCATCGGTGTCTCGGTTGTTTGTCCTCAATACGTCGCGACGCCGTTGATCAATCTGTCCGACGACGATGCGGCTGCACATCAAAGCCTGCTCACTGCTGATGAGGTTGCCGAGGCTATCGCCGAAGGCGTTGCCGCAGGGCGCTTTCGCATTCTGCCCCATGCGCAAGTTGCAGATTATGTTGTGCTGCGCGCTCAGGATCCAGACCGTTGGCTCGCCGGTATGCGGAAACTGCGGGCGGTCGCATACTCGACCTTTGGCCAACCCAAGGCTCAGGATTTTTACAAGCTGGTCTAGGCCGCTTGCTCCATGCCGCCCAGGAATGTGGCCCTGGATTTGTCGTAACAGTCCAGCACAGCGCCCAGGTCGACATCCGCTGCTTGTCCGCTGGCCGACATTTGTTCGCCCGTCTGGCAGAGATCAGAAAAGCGTTCAAACCCAAGGTTCATTGCGCTGCCTTTCAGAAAGTGCATGTCTGCCTCGAGCTGGTCCCGATCGGTGCATTCCCGCAAACGGTCGATGACCTCGTCAACTTCTTCGAGGAAAAGCTCCACCACTTCATCAAAGTCTTCGGCGCCGACTTCTTCTTTCAGGGCCTCAACCCGCTGCCAGTCGATCATGTCCGTCTCCATCAGCTTGGCAGAGGTGTTCCACGCGGCAGTTAAGAAACGGTAACCGCTAAAGATTTAGGCGAAGAATGTTTCGGCTTCATGCATCCTTAAGCGCCACGATTTAGCCATCCCAAGACAAGTATTACGGGTGTGGTGCGATGCGGTCTCACGCAGAACAAGCTGAAGTAACGGGTTCCGACGACTGGTCGACGATCGCCCAACGTATCCTGATTGTCGACGATAGTAAGCTGCAGCGGAAGATTCTGTCGTCGTCACTCAAGCGTTGGGGTTACGACGTCCTCGAAGCGGAAACCGGTTTTGAAGCCCTTGAAATCTGCCGAGAACATCACCCCGACCTTGTCCTGAGCGATTGGATGATGCCCGGCATGGACGGGTTGGAATTCTGCAAGGCATTCCGGGCCTTGCCGGGCGACGAGTACGGCTATTTCATCCTTTTGACGTCCAAGAGCGAGAAGGACGAGATTGCGCGCGGGTTGGACTCGGGCGCCGACGATTTCCTGACCAAACCGGTCAACGCGCACGAATTGCGAGCCCGGATTACAGCAGGTGAACGCATCCTTAAGATGCAGCGCGAATTGACCGACAAGAACCGGATCATTTCGGATACGCTTGATGAGCTTCAGCGCCTCTATGACTCGGTAGACAACGACCTCATCGAGGCCAAGCAACTGCAGCAGTCACTGGTTCGCGAGAAGTTCAAGAATTTCGAGACGGCTGACCTGTCTCTCATGTTGCGATCGAGCGGCCATGTTGGTGGGGATCTTGTCGGGTTCTATCCGGCCGCCGAGGGCCATCTGGGCCTATATGCGATTGATGTCTCTGGCCATGGGATCAGTTCGGCCCTGATGACCGCCCGGCTGGCCGGCTATCTGTCTGCTACCGCCCCGGACCAGAACGTGGCGCTGGAACGCTTGGATGACGGGACATTCGCGTCGCGACCGCCGGGTGAGGTCATCGAAACCATCAACGGTATGGTGCTCGACGAGATGGAGACGGAGCTGTACTTCACCATGCTGCTCGCTGATGTCGATCTATCGAGCGGTCGAGTTGTCATGGCGCAGGCCGGACATCCGCATCCCGTGGTTCAGCGGAAGGCGGGCCAGATCCAACAGGAAGGCCCCGGTGGGTTTCCGGTTGGTCTGATGTCTGACATCTCGTTTACCCAGTTCGAATTGGTGCTAGAACCCGGTGATCGGTTGTTGATGCTCTCTGATGGTGTCACGGAATGCCCCTCGGCGGACGGTCAGATGTTGGGCGAGGATGGACTGGTAACAATCCTGACCGACCTTAGGGACTCACGGGGCGAAGCATTGTTAGAGGCGCTTACCTGGAAACTGGGCGAGTTTGCCGGGACCAGTGGCTTTCCAGATGACGTGTCGGGTGTCTTGTTCGAATTTCACGGTCCCGATCGGGAAGCGTAGCTCTGAATAAAGGATCTGGTCCCGTCGTTTCCGAGAACATTCGCGGCAAGGGGCAGGGGCATCCAGAATGCTTCGTGGTGGGGCTCCGAAATGGATCTGACCTTTCTGGCGGGCGTCGCGACGTAGATGTGGCAGATCTTTTCTGCCCAAAGATCGTATTCCGGCATATAGACAAACTCTTTGAACGCCCCGAGCCGGCGCGGCCGGGCGATGCTCCAACCCGTTTCCTCAAGAACCTCGCGATGCAATGCCGCGATGCTTGACTCACCGTCGTCTATACCGCCGCCGGGCAGCTGGATGTCGAAGTCATGATCAAATTGTGCCGTTAACAGAACCTTCCCGTGCTTGGGCAGAATTGCGTAGGCACCAGGGCGCGCGCGATACTTTCGGTCTGCCTGAGGCGTCGTCCCCATACGTCGCATTGATGGCGCCCCCTTCCAGTTCTCGTCGCCTCGCCTATATAGTCGCGATATGCCAATGCGTGGCAGATAAGGAAACCCCGATGACCAGCGGAACACAACTTGCGTGGGACGATAGCGTCCTGCCCTTCCAACTCGATGCCTCTGATATCAGGGGGCGTGTCGCGCGCCTGGACGGGGTCCTCGAGGGGATCCTGAAGCAGCACGACTACCCCAAACCTGTCGAGGCATTGGTGGCAGAGATGGCGCTTTTGACCGCATTGATCGGTCAGACGATCAAATTGCGTTGGAAGCTGTCGCTTCAGGTTCAGTCCAAGGGGCCTGTGCGCATGATCGCGACTGACTATTTCGGACCCGAGGAAGAGGGCGAGACGGCACGAATCCGCGCCTATGCCAGCTATGATCAGGACAGGCTGACCGACACGTCACCTTATGACCAGGTCGGCGAAGGGTATTTTGCGATCATGATCGACCAGGGCACGGACATGACGCCCTACCAGGGTATTACGCCGCTGACGGGTGGATCGCTGGCCTCATGCGCGGAATCGTATTTCGCGCAATCCGAACAGCTGCCGACACGCTTTGCGCTGAGTTTTGGGGAATCTCAATCCCCCGGTGTTCCTCAACACTGGCGGGGCGGCGGTGTCATGCTTCAACACATGCCAAAGGCCTCTCCATTTGTGGCTCAGGGCGAAGGCAACGGAGACGTACTGGCCGCTCATGATCTGTTGGATGATGCCGAATCCGAGAATTGGAACCGGGCCAATACGCTGTTGGATACGGTCGAGGAAATTGAGCTGATCGGGCCGCAGGTCGCACCAAGCGACCTGCTTGTCCGGCTGTTTCACGAGGAAACGCCGCGTGTCTTTGATGCGCAACCGGTCCGGTTTGGATGCACATGCTCCGAGGATCGCGTTCGCCAGAGCCTGTCGATCTATTCGGCCAGAGACATCGAAAAGATGACGACGCCTGAGGGATCTGTGACAGCGGATTGCCAGTTCTGCGGCGCCCATTACGTACTTGATCCTGCGACCGTCGGGTTTGAGGCCAAGCAGACCGCCGGTGAGTGATTTCATCGGCAGGGTTGAAACCGCGCTGAATCGCGGCGGCGGTCCGTCATCTGATTTTGATCTGAACCCCGAGTTTCAGTTGCCTGAGGGGCGCCGGCTTCGGCCCGCCGGCGTCCTCGTGCCGATCGCAAGAGATTCTGGTGGGCATGGCATTCTACTGACCAAACGGTCATCCGCCCTGAAACACCATCCCGGCCAAATCGCGTTTCCGGGCGGCAAGCAGGATGAGGGCGACGCCACCGTTATCGATGCGGCGTTGCGTGAAGCCGAAGAAGAGATCGGCCTTCCGACTGGCAACGTTCGCGTCTTGGGCACGTTGCCGACGCACGAAACCGTAACAGGTTTTCTTGTGACGCCCGTGGTGGCCGTGATCGAGCGGTCGTTTGAGATCAGGCCCGAGAGAGGAGAGGTCGACGAGGTTTTTCGCGTGCCGACGGATTTTCTGCTGGCGCCCGAAAACTATCGCGTTCAGTCGAGGCGGTGGCGTGGTCACCAGCGTGCCTATTACGTCGTTCCTTTCGGTCCCTACTACATTTGGGGCGCAACCGCGCGTATGTTGCGGACATGGTCGGATCTGATGACATCGTGATACCCAAGTCTACCGCTTGGCTGGCCGATCCCGCGGCGCAATTGCTGTGCGAAACGATCGAAGCCGAGGGCTACAAGGCCTACTTTGTCGGTGGCTGCGTCCGCAACGCGGTACTGAACGAACCAAACAGTGATGTTGACCTCTCGACCGATGCCGCACCGCGAGAGCTTATGGACCTGGCGACAAGGGCCGACTTCCAAGCCATTCCAACCGGAATCGAGTTTGGCACCGTTACGGTCGTCGTGGACGGCAAACCGTTCGAGGTCACCACCTTCCGGAAAGATGTCGAGACCGATGGCCGACGTGCGGTCGTTTCTTTCTCCGACCAGATCGAAGATGACGCGCGACGGCGGGATTTCACGATGAACGCGCTTTATGCGGACCGCTCGGGTCACGTGATCGACCCACTGGGCGGTCTGCCAGACGCCATGAACCGGCGGCTTCGTTTCATTGATGATCCGGTCCAGCGGATCAGAGAGGATTATCTGCGCATTCTGCGGTTCTTCCGCTTTTTTGCGTGGTACGCGGATCCGGGTGAAGGCGCGGATCCTGAGGCGTTGAACGCCATCGCCAGTCTTGCCGATCATCTCGGCACCCTGTCGGTTGAGCGTGTCGGGGCAGAGATGATCAAGCTGTTGTCGGCGCCTGATCCACTGATGGCGCTGCGCCTGATGGAGAGGACTGGCGTTCTTGCCGAAGTTCTTCCGGGGGCAACGGTGGATCTGGTCGGACCGCTGCTGTTGATCGAAGAACACCTTGGGATAAAGCCGGAACCGATCAGACGACTGGCGGCCTTGGGTGTCCATGACGCCAAGGCGCAGCTTCGGCTTTCAAATGCTCAAAGCAAAGAGCTGAAAAATCTGCATGAGGTTCTAGCCATGGGTGCCAGTCCGCGCGCGCTCGGGTTTCTTCTGGGCCGGACGTCAGGGGCCAGTGCCATCGCATTGGACTACGCGATGCGTGAGCAGGTTCCGGACAAGACGGTGATCGAACTGATTGATGACGGGTCACGCGCGCAGTTCCCGGTATCGTCCAAAGACCTTGCCGGTCAGTATTCCGGTCCGGCACTCGGCAAGAAGTTGCGCGAACTCCAATCGAAGTGGCTGGCATCCGATCTTTCGCTCTCAGCCGAGCAACTCTTGGGGTGACTCTGGGTCCGGATTGCGGTATCCCGCAACCACCAACTCGGAGGAGCGCAGCATGTACCAAAGGATTGTGAACACCACCTTCTTTTGATCGGTGTCTCAACCCTTTCGTGGACGGCCGATCACGCCGCCCACTTACATGATCTGCAATCAAAATCTGGTTTCTTCCGATGTTTAAGTACTTCGAAAATCTTGTCGACCCTTACGTCCGTTACATCGAAACGGATACGCCTCCGCAACGGGTCTATCCGTTCCTGAAAGATTATTCTCGGCCGTTTTATCGGATCTTTGCGCTGGCCGGTTTCCTGTCGATCGTGGTTGCAGCGATCGAGATCGGCTTGATCTATTACATGGGTCGCATTGTCGATCTGTTGGGTCGAACGCCGACCGAGGTATGGGCGCGGCACGGTACCGAATTGATCATCGTGGCCCTGCTGATCCTGTTCGTTCGTCCTGCGATCCAGCTGGTCGACGTGCTGATCCTGAACAATACTATTCTTCCGAATTTCGGAACACTGATCCGCTGGCGGGCGCATAAACATGTTTTGCGTCAATCAGTTGGCTGGTTTGAGAACGATTTTGCCGGACGTATCGCCAACCGCATCATGCAGACGCCGCCCGCTGCCGGAGAGGTCGTGTTTCAGGTGTTCGATGCGATCTCGTTCGCGCTCGCCTATCTGATCGGCGCGGCGATCCTGCTGATGGCAGCCGATCCGCGTCTGTTGCTGCCCATGGCGATTTGGTTCGGCCTTTATGTCATGCTTGTTTCATGGACGGTCAAGCGTGTCGGTCCTGCGTCTCAGGCCGCATCGGATGCGCGGTCGCTGGTGACGGGCCGGGTGGTCGATGCCTACACCAATATCCATTCGGTCAAGATGTTCGCCCATCATGAGAGCGAGCTGGAGTATGCCAAGGACGCGATCGAAAAAAGCCGCGCGACGTTTCAGACCGAAATGCGGCTCTACACGGTGATGGACGCAGTTCTCGTGATGCTGAATGGTCTATTGATCGTCGGGGTCGTTGGCTGGGCCTTCGTGCTTTGGATGCAGGGCACGGCAAGCGTCGGGACAGTGGCCGCAGCGACTGCTCTGACCCTTCGGCTCAATGCGATGACGGGCTGGATCATGTGGGCTTTGACCACCTTTTTCCGGCAGATCGGGGTCGTCGCCGAAGGTATGGAAACGATCGCACAACCGATTTCGCTTGTCGATGCACCCGAAGCGAAGCCACTTGTTCTTGATAAGGGGCGCATCACCATCGATCGGCTCAGCCATCACTATGGCCGTGGCTCGGGTGGATTGGACGAGGTTTCCCTGACAATCGAGCCAGGCGAAAAGATCGGTCTCGTCGGTCGGTCTGGGGCCGGCAAGTCCACCTTGGTCAAGCTGCTTCTGCGGTTCTACGATCCGGAGCGGGGTCACGTGCTGATCGATGGTCAGGACATCACCAAGGTGACCCAGGACAGCCTGCGTCTGAGCATCGGCATGGTTCAGCAGGAGTCGTCGCTTTTGCACAGGTCTGTGCGCGACAATATTTTGTACGGGCGCCCCGATGCATCCGAAGCTGAGATGGTTGCCGCCGCGAAGCAAGCCCAGGCCCATGAGTTCATCCTTGATCTGACCGATCCCAAGGGACGCGGCGGTTATGACGCGCATGTCGGTGAGCGCGGCGTAAAACTCTCGGGCGGTCAGCGTCAGCGGATCACGCTGGCCCGTGTGATTCTGAAAAACGCACCGATCCTCGTGCTTGACGAAGCCACTAGCGCGCTCGACAGCGAGGTTGAAGCGGCCATTCAGGATACGCTTTACAAGATGATGGACGGCAAGACGGTCATCGCGATTGCACACCGTTTGTCGACCATCGCGCAGATGGACCGCATCCTGGTTCTGGATCAGGGCAAGATCGTCGAAGATGGCTCGCACGACGCGCTTTTGGCGAAGCACGGGCTATATGCCGAATTCTGGAACCGTCAATCTGGCGGTTTCCTGAACACCGAGGCAGCAGAATGAACCCAACCGCATGGACTGATGCGTTCCAGCGGGCTGACGGTCCGCCGCCAACCGACCTCTATTCGTTTCTGAGGTGGTGCTTGCGCGGCGCGTGGCCCGTTCTGGGCCTGGCCACCCTCTTTTCGGCCATGGCCGGCGCGATGGAGGCAGGCACCGCTATGATCCTTGGCTGGGTCATCGATGCGGCTGTTGCATCGGGACCGGACGGGTTCTTCGACGGCTCCAACATCGGATTGATTGCGGCGGCGCTGGTCTTTTTTCTGATCGCGCGGCCGGTTCTGTTCGGGCTGTCGGCAGCTTCGAACTCGATCCTCGTGGGGCCGTACATCAATCCGCTGGTTCTTTCGCGGCTGCATCGGTGGACCCTGGGCCAGTCGGTGACGTTTTTTGATGACGATTTCGCAGGGCGCATCGCGCAAAAGCAGATGCAAACGGCGCGGGCGGTGACCGACGTGGTGGTCGAGATGATCAACGTCGTGGCCTTTGCGCTGGCATCGCTGGTGGGGTCGCTGATCCTGCTGACCACGATCGACGGTCGGGTCACTGCAATCTTCCTTTTGTGGCTGATCGGGTACTTCGCGCTGATCAAATGGTTTCTGCCCCGCATCCGGTCACGGTCGGCCGCGCGTGCCGGCGCACGCGCCCAGGTTTCGGGGCAGGTGGTTGATACGATCACCAATATCAAAACTGTCAAATTGTTCGCCCATGCCGATCACGAAGACCGGGCCGCGCTGGGCGCGATGAGCCTGTTCCGCGACCGCGCGCTGGACTTTGGTTATATGGCGGCGGGGTTCCGGTTTTGCCTGATGGCATTGGCCGGATTGCTGCCGGTTCTGCTGATGGGCAGCACGTTGCTGTTTTGGCAGGCAGGTCAGGCAACCGCCGGGGATATCGTGGCCGCCGGTGCCGTGGCCATTCGCATCTCGCAGATGACAGGCTGGGTCAGTTTCACGCTGATGGCGATCTATTCCAATATCGGCGAGGTCGAAGATGGTATCCGCACGCTGACCCCGCCCATTCGCGTGCAGAACGACGAAGATGCGAGGGACCTTTCGGTTCTGCGGGGCGAAATTGAGTTCGACGACGTCAGCTTTGCCTATGGGCGCGATATCGGCGGAGTGAATGGGATCACTCTGACCATCGCGCCGGGCGAGAAGTTGGGCATCGTCGGTGCGTCGGGCGCAGGAAAATCGACGCTCGTCTCATTGCTGCTGCGGCTCTATTCGGGCGAAAGCGGGCGGATCCGCATCGATGGGCAGGATATCGAGCGCGTCACACAGGAAAGCCTGCGCCGCCAGATCGGGATGGTTACGCAGGAAACCGCGATGTTTAACCGCTCGGCCCGTGACAACATCCTTTATGGCCGTCCCGACGCGACCGAAGACGACATGATTGCTGCGGCGCGCAAGGCCGAGGCGCATGACTTCATCGTTAACATGCAGGACCACAGGGAACGCGATGGGTATGATGCCCATCTGGGCGAGCGTGGCGTAAAGCTGTCTGGTGGTCAGAGACAGCGGATTGCTCTGGCCCGTGCTCTTCTGAAAGACGCGCCCATTCTTGTGCTAGACGAGGCGACAAGCGCCTTGGACAGCGAAGTCGAAGCATCGATACAGGCGGCCCTGCGCCGCGCAATGGATGGCAAGACGGTGTTGGCAATCGCACACCGCCTTTCGACGCTTACCGAAATGGACCGGATCGTCGTGATGGATCGGGGTCAGATCGTTGAAGAGGGCAGCCATGATGAGCTTCTTGCCCGCAACGGTCTCTATGCGCGCTATTGGCAGCGGCAATCCGGCGGGTTTCTTCGGACCGAGGCCGCGGAATAGCCCTTGCCGTTTCGGGGTATCCGAATAGACCCCTCTGCATGACGGATTACACGATCGAAAAGCTGGGTTTTCAGGGCGACGGCGTCGCAGCTGGGCCCATCTACGCGCCGCGAACGGTTCCGGGCGACCGGGTTTTGGGTTGCCTTGAGGGTCAGACGCTCACCGACATCAAGATCGTGGAACCCTCTAGCGATCGGGTAAAACCACCCTGCCCTCATTTCAAATCCTGTGGTGGTTGTCAGCTTCAGCATATCTCGGACGAATTTGTTGCGACATGGAAAGCCGATGTGGTTCGCGCCGCGCTAGCCAGCCATGATCTTAACCCTGAAATCCTGCCGACCTTGACGTCGCCCCCATCCTCGCGCCGTCGCGCGACATTCAGCGCGAGGCGCACCAAGAAGGGTGCGCTGGCCGGATTTCATGCGCTTGAATCCGATGTGATTATCGGTATCCCGAACTGCGTCCTGATCACCGAGGATCTGCGTGGATCGCTTGAGGTCTGTGAAGATCTGGCAGTGGTCGGTGCCAGCAGGAAAGGCAGTCTTTCAGTCACTGCAACCGCCTCGATCGCCGGGTTGGACATATCTGCGACGGGTGGCAAGCCCCTCGATCAAGAGATGAGGGTCGCCCTGGCCGGGTTGGCTGAGCGTTGTGACCTTGCTCGCCTCGTTTGGGAGGACGAACTGATCGCGCATCGTCGACCGCCGTATCAGATCTTTGGCGGGATCAACGTGGCACCTCCACCGGGCGCATTTCTTCAGGCAACAAAGCACGGCGAGCAGGCTTTGCAATCGCTTGTTATGCAAACGCTCGAGGGTCGTTCCAAAATCCTCGATCTATTCGCGGGTTGTGGAACCTTCGCCTTACCCTTGGCGCGCACGGCACAAGTCTACGCGGTGGAAGGGTCGAAAGAAATGGTCGAGGCGCTGGATCGGGCATGGCGTGATGCCGAGGCGCTCAAACATGTCAGCGTAGAGGCGCGTGATCTGTTTCGGCGACCGATGGACCCGGGCGAGTTGGATCGATTTGATGGTGTTGTGATCGATCCGCCGCGCGCTGGCGCAATTGCGCAGGTTCAGGAACTCGCCCGTTCCAAAATTCCCTCGATTGCCTATGTGTCCTGCAATCCGACGACATTTGCGCGAGATGCCAAAATACTTGTCGAGGGTGGGTACGAATTGACCTGGGTACAGCCGGTCGATCAATTTCGCTGGTCGATGCATGTCGAGTTAGCCGCAGAGTTCGTGAGGGCAGGATAGGAATTTGGAAAACGAGGTACGAATGGAGTTTCGGAAGTCTCTTGACGATTGGCTGAACCTGCCAAGCGTTTCGAACACGATCGTGGGCGTCATCATCCTGAACGCGATCGTTCTGGGGCTCGAAACATCCGAGACGGTGATGGCGGAGTTCGGGCCACTGATCCTGACCCTCGACCGGATCTGCCTCTTGATCTTTGTGGTCGAGATCGTGCTGAAATTGATCGCTCGTGGGTTTGGATTTTTTCGCAGCGGTTGGAATATCTTTGATTTCCTGATCGTCGGGATCGCGCTGGTTCCTTCGGCTGGCGGTCTATCGGTCCTCCGCGCGTTGCGGATCTTGCGGGTCCTGCGAGTGATATCTGCTGCCCCGCGTTTGCGCCGCGTCGTCGAGGGGTTCGTGACCGCCCTGCCGGGCATGGGCAGCGTCTTTCTGTTGATGGCGATCATCTTCTATATCGGTGCCGTGGTCGCCACCAAACTCTTTGCCTCGTCCTTTCCGGAATGGTTCGGCGATCTGGGGCTTTCGGCCTATACGCTCTTTCAGATCATGACGTTGGAGTCATGGTCGATGGGCATCGTACGGCCGGTCATGGATGTCTATCCCTACGCATGGGTCTTTTTTGTGCCTTTTATCATGGTCACGACCTTTGCCGTGGTGAACCTTCTGGTCGGTCTGATCGTGAATTCCATGCAGGATGCCCACGCGGAGGAGTCCAACGCAGCAACGGATACCTATCGCGACGAGGTTCTCAGACGCTTGGAGGCCATCGAAGAGCGTTTGCGCGAGAATTCGACAAAGCGCGGCTGACCCATTGCCAATCTGCGGTCGCGGGGTCATGGGTGCTGCATGGATCGCCCGCAGACGCACAACAAGCCGGCCCTCGCCATTGGGCTGAAGCTGACGGCGGTCCTGCTTTTTGTCTCTATGGCGGGTTTCGTCAAAGCAGCGACTGAAACCGTGCCCCCGGGTCAGGCGGTCTTCTTCCGGTCCCTCTTTGCCTTGCCGGTCATTTTGGCATGGATCACGTTGCGCGGAGAACTGCGTGAGGCGCTCGTGCCGCAAAATCTGATGGGCCATGTCTGGCGCGGGCTGTTTGGAACGTCTGCCATGGCGCTGACATTCGCCGGTCTTGGTTTGCTGCCCTTGCCCGAAGTCACTGCGATCGGCTTTGCGACGCCGATTTTTACCGTTCTCTTTGCAGCCGTTTTTCTGGGCGAGACAATCCGTGTCTTTCGGCTCACAGCGGTTGGTCTGGGTCTGATCGGCGTCTCAATCGTAGTCTGGCCCCGATTGACGATAGAGGCCGACGAGATCACGCAGGCCGCGTCCCTTGGGGCCTTGATGGTCCTGACTGCGTCGATCCTTCGGTCGGTTGTGCAGATCCACGTTCGGCAGCTGGTCAAGACCGAGCACACGGCGGCCATCGTCTTTTATTTTTCGATAACGGCAACCCTGCTTTCGTTGCTGACGGTTCCGTTCGGCTGGGTCATCCCCGAGACCCGGGCGGCCATCTATCTCGTGACCGCCGGATTGATGGGGGGCGTCGCCCAGATCCTGATCACATCGAGCTTTCGATATGGCGCGGCGTCGATGCTTGCCCCTTTCGATTATTCCTCGCTGATCTTCGCCAGCCTGATCGGGTACATGTTTTTTGCCGAGGTGCCGACATGGACAATGGGCATTGGCGCCAGCCTTGTCGTGGCCGGCGGTGTGATCATTCTTTGGCGTGAACAGCGGTTGGGGCTGGAACGCGCAAAAGCACGCTCGGTCTCGGACCCCAAAGCATAACCTATGATAGTGTTCTGATTGACGCGCCGGAATCGCGTCTGAGGGAGGACATTATGAAAGCATTTCTTCTAGCCGGTGTTTTTGGCATTTTTTCAGCTGGTATGGCCCTTGCGAATTGCACCCAATCCAAATGGGGTGCTGATGATCAGATCGGGTCTGCAAATCTGATAACGCCTGAGAGGACACTTGCCGCGACGAAACTGATCAAGCAGGGCAAGTCCCATCCTCTGGGTATTGTCATCGGTCCGGAGACCCCTGCCTTTCCGCCCCGTTCGCTCAGCCTGCAGGTGGTTCAGCCCAATCAACAGGGTGGCCAAAAGCTGAGCGCCTTTGGCTATGAGGGAAATTACAACGATGACCTGCTTCAGACCTGGATTGGGATCGGATCACAGCTTGATGGTCTTGGGCATCTGGGTGAGGGCGGTCTTTACTACAATTGTATAGATGAGAAAGAGATCAGCGCGATCACTGGTCTGACCAAGCTGGGCACCCACGCCGTGCCACCATTGGTGGGTCGCGCTGTCATCCTGGACATGACAGGTGACAAGGATGCGCTAGCCGCTGGCGAGCATTTTGGCGAGGCCGAGATCAAAGCGGTTGCCGAGGCGCAGGGAACGGCGATTGGCGAAGGCGATATCATCCTGTTCCACACGGGTTGGACGGAAACGATGCTTGAGAGTGACCCTCAGGCCTGGGTTTCGGGTGAGCCCGGCCTCAATAATGAGGGGGCGGCCTACATTGCCTCCCTTGATCCAATGGCGGTTGGTGCGGACACGTGGGGGTTGGAGCCCATACCCGCACCCGAGGACGACAAGGTGTTTTACGGCCACGTCATCTTTCTGAAGGACGAAGGCATTTACATTCTTGAAACCATGGATACCGGCCCGCTGGTGCGCGAGGGTGTCTATGAGTTCATGTTCGTGCTGGGCCAGCCGCGTATCCGCGGGACTGTCCAAGCGATGATCAACCCAGTGGCCTTGTACTGAGCGGTGCAAACGAAAGAGGCGGGCCAGTGCCCGCCTCAATACTCTAGCTTTCCGACCGGTTTGGTCAGTCGATCATCGGCAGCAGCTTGTCGAGCGAAGCCTTGGCGTCGCCATAGAACATCCGCGTGTTTTCCTTGAAGAACAGCGGGTTCTCGATACCCGAATAGCCGGTACCCTGACCGCGTTTTGAGACAAAGACCTGCTTTGCCTTCCACACTTCCAGAACCGGCATGCCAGCAATCGGTGAGTTCGGATCATCCTGCGCCGCCGGATTCACGATGTCGTTCGATCCGATGACGATAGCGACGTCGGTGCTCGGGAAGTCGTCGTTGATCTCGTCCATCTCCAGCACGATGTCGTAAGGGACCTTTGCCTCGGCCAGCAGCACGTTCATATGCCCCGGCAGACGCCCGGCGACGGGGTGGATCGCAAAGCGGACCTCTTTGCCCTGCGCCCGCAGCTTGCGCACCAGTTCCGAAACGCTTTGCTGGGCCTGGGCGACCGCCATGCCGTACCCCGGCACGATGACCACGCTGTCTGCGTCAGTAAGGGCAGCGGCAACACCGTCTGCCTCGATCGCGACCTGTTCACCATCGACTTCCATTTGAGGGCCAGCCGCGCCACCAAATCCGCCGAGGATCACGCTGATGAACGAACGGTTCATGGCCTTGCACATGATGTAGGACAGGATCGCACCCGACGACCCGACCAGCGCACCGACCACGATCAACAGGTCGTTGCCCAGCGAGAAGCCGATCGCCGCCGCGGCCCAGCCGGAATAGCTGTTCAGCATCGAGACAACGACGGGCATGTCCGCGCCGCCGATGCCCATGATCAGGTGATAGCCGATAAAGAATGCAGCCAGTGACAGCAGCACGAGTGTCCACGACCCCGAACCCGACAGGTACATGATCAGCAGGATCAGCGACAACGCCGCGGCCGCCGCGTTCAGGATATGCCCACCCGGCAGTTGCTTGGCCGAGGTGTCGATCTTGAAGGGCAAGAGGCTTGCATCGCCGGAAAGCTTGCCGTAGGCGACCACCGATCCGGTAAAGGTCACAGCACCGATCCAAATGCCAAGCGCCAGCTCGATCCGCAGGATCCCGATTTCGATACCGGTCTTCTTGGCCACGAGCTGGCCAAATGCAGACAGCGTTCCATGCACGTCTTTTGGCAAGCCAATCGCTGTCAGACCGTCCTCGCCTACGGCACCGAGCACACCGCCGTTCTCAGCATAGAGCGCCGAAACGGTGTTGATCATGAGGTCAGCGTTGAAGCCCACAAAGACTGCTGCGAGACCCACCAAAGAGTGCATGATCGCGACCAGTTCGGGCATCTGAGTCATCTGGACCCGCGTCGCAAGCTGATAGCCGACTGCGGCGCCACCAGCGATCAGGATCAGGGACGCCAGCCACAGGCCCGAACCCGGGCCAAACAGCGTGGCCAGAACTGCCACCGCCATGCCGGCGATGCCGTACCATACGGCGCGTTTTGCGCTCTCCTGCCCCGAAAGCCCCCCAAGCGAGAGGATAAAGAGCACAGCCGCAACCACATAGGCTGCAATCGTAAAGCCGAATTCCATGTCCTCTTCTCCTTACGACTTCTGGAACATGGCGAGCATGCGCCGTGTCACGAGGAACCCGCCGAAAATGTTGATCGCGGCCATAAAGACCCCGAGGGCGGCAAGTAATATGATGAGCGGATTGCTCGACCCGATCTGGATCAGTGCGCCAAGGATGATGATGGACGAAATGGCGTTCGTCACGGCCATAAGCGGCGTGTGAAGCGAGTGGCTGACATTCCAGATGACCTGGAAGCCGATAAAGACGCTCAGGACGAACACGATGAAATGCTGCATAAAGCTGGCCGGCATACCCGGGATCGCGCCGACACCCAGGATCAGGGCCGCGCCGATAGCCAGCAGGGTGACCTGGCTGCGCGTCTGCTCTTTGAAAGCAGCCAGTTCCTGCGCCTTTTTCTCTTCGGGCGTCAGTTCCTTGATCGGTTCTTTCTTCGGGGCCGCAGCGATGGCCGCCACTTTGGGCGGCGGTGGTGGATACGTGACCTCACCGCTATGGGTAACCGTCGCGCCGCGAATGACGTCGTCTTCCATGTTCTGGTTGATCACGCCGTCTTTTTCAGGCGTCAGATCCGTCAGCATATGCCGGATGTTCGTCGCATAAAGGCTGGATGATTGTGCCGCCATTCGGCTGGGGAAGTCGGTATATCCCACGATCGTCACGCCGTTGTCGCTGACGATTTTCTCATCCGGCACGGTCAGCTCACAATTGCCGCCCCGCTCGGCTGCGAGGTCAACGATGACCGATCCCGGCTTCATCATCTCGACCATGTCTTTGGTCCAGAGCACGGGCGCGTCCCGGTTGGGGATCAATGCCGTGCAAATGACGATGTCGATATCCGGCGCCATATCGCGGAATTTTTCGAGCTGCTTTTCGCGGAACTCGGGGCTCGACGGAGCAGCGTACCCTCCGGTGGCTGCACTGTCTTGCGTCTGTTCGAATTCGAGGAAGACAAACTCGGCACCCATCGATTCGATCTGTTCGGCCACTTCAGGGCGGACGTCGAAGGCATAGGTTATCGCGCCGAGCGACGTGGATGTCCCGATTGCGGCCAGACCTGCGACGCCGGCGCCGATGACGAGAACCTTTGCAGGGGGCACCTTGCCGGCAGCCGTCACCTGGCCCGTGAAGAAACGGCCAAAATTGTTGCCCGCTTCGATCACCGCGCGATAGCCCGCGATGTTTGCCATGGATGACAGCGCATCCATCTTTTGCGCGCGGCTGATCCGCGGCACCATATCCATCGCGATGACGGTCGAGCCGGCCTCGGCCGCTTTGGCCATCAATTCTTCGTTCGCAGCCGGATAGAAGAACGAAATGAGGGTCTGGCCGTCGCGCAACCTCTTCATTTCGGTCGAGTTGGGTGGGCGTACCTTGGCGACCACGTCGGCAGATTTCCAAAGCGCCGCCGCCGTCTTGGCGACCTCTACGCCAGCATCGGCATAGGCCTTGTCAGAGAATCCGGCGGCAACACCGGCCCCAGACTCGATAACGCATTCATGACCGAGCTTCTGAAGCTGCAGCGCACTTTCCGGCGTCATGGCCACGCGCGCTTCGCCCTCGAATGTCTCTTTAGGTGTTCCGATCTTCAACGATCCGCTCCCAGTTCTCGTTCCAATCCGGCAAAATGGACCTCATTACATCGTTGTCCACTAACGCTGCACTGCAACAGTTACAAGTTGGCCCGCTACGTCACACGCGAAAGATTGGAAAAGAATCAGAGCCACCGGCGCACTTTTTGTTCGTATCGAGCGAACTCGGCCCGAAATTCTCGCCGCATCCGATTTTCTTCGGGGATGATGAATCGTTTCTCGATCAACCAAACAAAGACCGGCAGCAGGATAAGCGACAGAACGGCGTCGAAACGCAGGATCAGGCCGCCAAGTATCAGCGCGTCGCCTAGATAGATCGGGTTGCGGGATCGCGCGAAGACGCCTGTTTGGATCAGGCTGTTTGGTGTCTGATGCGGGATAATCGTGGTCTTGTGTTTCCGGAACTCAAGCACCGCAAGAACAAAGAGGACAAGGCCAGCCCCGATCATAAGGCCGGCCAAAAGCTGGATGACCGGAAAGTCGAGACTGAGGCCAAGATCGAAATACCGGCCTTGCAGCCACGCAAGCACGATGAAGGCGACCAGCCAGACCGGCGGCGTATCAACCGCCTCGCGCCACGTCATTCCCATTCCATCTCCTCAAAAACCCGGCCCGCGTTGCGCGTGGCGAGCTGTTCGAACGTATCAAGGTGCGACCACTGTGATTGATCCACATAGTAAGCGTCGGCGAGATCACCACCGGCCTCAATATGGGCCCCAATCTTTTCTCTGAGATCAATGAGGTAGTCGTATGTATAGCGCCGAACCTGTGCCAGGTTTGTCGGATGGCCGTGACCGGGGATGATGTATGTGGGGTTCATGGGTTCGAATGCTGTTTCCCATGTCTCCAGCCAGCATGACGTGCAGGTGTGCTCGAAGATCGGCAACATACGTTCATGAAAGGCCAGATCGCCGGTCATCATGATGGACCATTCCGGAATCCAGACTTGCAGATCGCCGGGGTCGTGTGCGGGCCCAAGATGCAGCACCTGAATTTCAACACCGCCCAATGAGATGTCATACCGGTCTTCGAAAGTCAGGTTCGCGTGGTGGACCCGGCTGCCTTCGGCCCGGTCTTTGTTGTAGGCCCTCATGCGCTGAATGATAAAGTCGCCGTTCTCCTGCGTCTCGGTCACCGCATCGACATGGGCGAGGATATCGACGCCCTGATCGGCCCAATACCCGTTACCCAGCATCGCATGGCCCTGCCCGTTTTCGTTGATCACCAAGACGACGGGTTGATCGGTGACTGCCTTGATCTCTTGATGAAGGGCCTCGGCCAGCCGGCTCGACGCCCCGGAATTTACGACGACCACCCCTTCATCGGTGACGACAAAGCTAAGATTGTTGTTGTGACCTGCATTCTCATAGGTGGGCGGCGCGGTTGCACCGATCGCGCTAAAGACGTTCGGTATAACCTCTACGGGCTTTGAATACAGCTCGGACGCGGGGTACTGATCCGGTATGTCTTCGCTGGCCCAGGCTGCGGTGGCAGAGAAGAAGAACCCGAGTGTTGAATATCGCATTGCAAAGCTCCCTTTGCATCACATTCATTTAGTTGAATACGATTGTAAAGCGTTGCACTGATCTGGTCCGGGTAGCAGGATCCGACGAAAAGGGAGTGAGCAGATGAGCCTTGGCGGAAAACATGCTTTTGTTACGGGTGGTGGCACCGGCATCGGTCTTGGGATCGCGCGCATGCTGGCCGAACAGGGTGCGCAGGTCACGATCACCGGTCGGCGGCAGGACGTTCTGGACGAGGTTGCTGGCGATAGGATGACCGGGATGGCCATGGACGTTCGGAACGAGGCCGAAATCACCGAAACCGTCGCCAAGGCCGTCGAGGCACGGGGCCCAATTCAGATCTGTGTTCCCAATGCGGGGATCGCCGAGGGCAAGGCGCTGCATAAGACCAGCCTCGAATTCTGGCGCAACATCATGGCGACCAATCTGGACGGGGCCTTCCTGACGATTCGCGAATGTCTGACATCGATGAAAGAAACCGACTGGGGCCGGGTGATCTGCGTTGCATCCATCGCGGGGCTGCGGGGGCTTCCTGGTGCTGGGGCGTACTCTGCATCAAAGCACGGGATGATCGGCTTAGTTCGGTCCTTCTCCGAGGAGTATGTTGGCACGCCCTACACGTTCAATGCGCTATGCCCCGGCTATGTTGATACTCCGATTGTCACTCGGAACCAGGAAAGTATCGCTGCGAGGATGGGCATCAAGGAAGAAGAGGCGCGTCAGATGATGGTCAGCTCTAACCGGCACAAGCGCCTGATCGACGTCGATGAGGTTGCGGCGGCCGCGGCGTGGCTTATCGGTCCGGGTTCGGGCAGCATCAACGGTCAGTGCATCGAGATTGCGGGCGGGCAGGTAAGCTAACCGAGGATTAACGAATCCGGCAATAGATCAAGGGTATGACCTGTGCCTTTGATGATTCCCGACCTGCCAGATCCTTTTTCTTCACGGTTCGCCTTGCCGACCCGAACAGCGCGGCGCTCGTCGAAGAGGTGGATCTGCTGCGCCGCGTTACGCGGCAGACGATGGACCGCTTTCCCTTTCAGATTGACGAGATCGTGGTGCTGCCGAATACTCTGCACACGATCTGGACCCTTCCGGCAGGCGATCTTGATTACGCCAAACGCTGGCGAATGCTAAAGAGCCTGTTTTCGCGTGCTTTGCCCGAACCGACCAAGCGGCACCCGGTTGCCGTTCGAAAAAAGGAAAAGGGGATCTGGCAGCGCAGGTTCTGGGATCACCATCTTTCCGATGCAGATGACTATGAGATCCATCGTCGGATGATCTACGCCGCACCTCTTCAAAACGGGCTGGTCGCCACCCCGGAAGACTGGGTTCACTCATCGATCCATCGCGCGATCCGCGATGGAGCCTGGCCCGATCGGCAAGACGCGACGCCAGCTTTCAGGGGCAGAGTTACGCCTGCGCAGCCTATGCTGTCTTTAGCATAGGGCGGGGCCTGCGCCCCTCGGCCCAATCGCGGGTGGCCCGACCGAATGCTTCGAAGAGAGGGCGGGAAACCGGGTCGTTTGCCGCATTCCACTCCGGGTGCCACTGTACAGACAGCGTAAAGCCCGGTGCATCCTTGATATAGATCGCTTCGGGTGTGCCATCCGGTGCGTGGCCGTCGATAACGATCCGCTCTCCCGGCGTACTGATCCCTTGCCCATGCAACGTGTTCGTCAGCACGGTCTGTTTTCCCATCAACCGATGGAACACACCGCCCTCGCTGAATGTCACTTCGTGACGGAGCGCAAACTTTTCCTCAAGTGTGCCGTCCGGCGGCATACGGTGGTTGTCGCGTCCGGGCAGCTCCCGGATCTCGGGGTGGAGTGTGCCGCCCATGGCAACGTTGACCTCCTGAAAGCCGCGGCAAATCCCGAGGAAGGGCTGACCGCGCTCGACCAGCGCACGGATCAGGGGCAAGGCAAGCGCATCGCGATCCCTGTCAAAAGCGCCATGAGCTTCGGTCTCTTGCTCGCCGTACTCTTCGGGGTGCACGTTTGGGCGTCCGCCGGTAAAGACGAAGCCGGCAAAGTGCTCTAAAAGGTCTTCCAGCCTCGCGTGCTTCGGGTCCGCCGGAATGAGAACCGGCATCCCGTCCGAGACCTCGGCAACGGCCGACGTATTGATCAGGCCCCCGCCATGTATTCGGTATTCATCATTGATGACGTGAAGATTACTGATGATGCCGATTGCAGGACGGGGCATGCAGACCTCTGACAGACAAATGCACTTGCCGGTATAGTGCGGCAACTATGCGATTAGAAGTCCGAGGAAGTTACAAGTCGATTTTGGCAGAGGTAAGGAACGCAGCGTCGGGACCATTCGCACAATTGGTGTGCGCCGGGGCGGCATGAACCGCCCCGAACGTTGGATCAGATCGCCACGCCCCCAGGGTCGGGCGTGATTGGGCCAAACCCCTCGACATTAATGAGACCCCGGAGGAGTTCTCAGAATTATGCGAAGTCGATGAGCAGCCGCCCCTCAGGAAAAAGCGGATTTTTGTGGTACCGCGCGCTGTCCCTCGGACGGGCAGTCGCAGTTCTGCCCTACAAGCGCACCAGTTTCTCGTAGCCTTCCGCGATGTCCCGCGTCAGCGTGCCGACTTCGAAGTTGTAGTCGCCGATCTGCCCGACGGGTGTGACCTCGGCCGCTGTTCCGGTCAGCCAACATTGTTCAAACCCTTCCAACTCTTCGGGCATGATGTGCCGCTCGTGCACCTTGACCTGCCGATCCTTCAGCATGCCGATGACGGTCTGGCGGGTGATCCCGTTCAAAAAGCAGTCGGGATCGGGCGTGTGGACTTCACCGTCTTTGACGAAAAAGATGTTGGCCCCGGTCGCCTCGGCAACATAGCCGCGATAGTCGAACATCATCGCGTCCGAGCAGCCCTTTGCCTCGGCCGCGTGCTTGGACATGGTGCAGATCATGTAAAGGCCAGCCGCCTTGGCATGTGACGGGATCGTCTCGGGCGAGGGCCGTTTCCATTTCGAGATGTCGAGCTTGGCGCCCTTCATCTTGGCGTCGCCATAGTATGCGCCCCATTCCCACGCCGCGATGGCAAGGCGAACGGGGTTGCGCGCAGACGCGACGCCCATGTCCTCCCCCGCACCGCGCCATGCGACGGCACGCACATAGGCATCGGTCAAACCATTGGCTTGCAGGACCTCGATCTTGGCCGCTTCGATTTCATCAACGGTCCACGGGATTTCGAAGTCGATCATCTGGGCCGAAGCGTGCAGACGTTCCGAATGCCTGCGGGATTCAAAGATCTTTCCACCATAAGCCCGCTCCCCCTCGAATACGGAAGAAGCATAGTGCATGGCATGCGTCAGGATGTGCACGTTGGCATCGCGCCACTCGATCAGTTTGCCATCCATCCAGATCTTGCCGTCGCGATCATCATAACCAGTCATCGCTTCCTCCTGTTTCGAAAGTTGCGCCACAAGGTCCGAACCGGACATAAAGTTGCGCAAATGCTGCGATTCGATACCGCTTCACCCTTGGAATGTCAACAAGGCTGACGTAAACTGGCGCGAAGACAGGCCGAGACAGAGGGTAAAGATGTCAGAGAGCCGATCAGGGATCAGTGGCGAAAACCTGTTGTTTTTGACTGACGAACAACTGCGGCAGGGCATCGAGGCGATGTTCTTTGCCTATCGTGGCTTTACCGCCGATCCTGATCGCATTCTGGCGGGTATGGCCTATGGGCGGGCGCATCACAGGGCGATCCACTTCATCAACCGCGCGCCGGGGACAACGGTCAACAACCTTCTCAGCATCCTGGGCGTCACCAAGCAATCCCTGAACCGCGTTTTGCGTACGCTGATCGCCGATGGTCTGGTGGAAAGCCGCGTGGGTCAGTCCGACAAGCGCGAGCGTCATCTCTATCTCACCGACGATGGTCGCGCGCTGGAACAGAAACTTTCCGACGCACAACGGGCCCGTATGCGGGCGGCGTTCAGGGATGCTGGCCCTGAGGCCGTAGCGGGCTTTCGCACGGTCCTTGAGGCAATGATGGACGCAGAAATGCAGCGCACGTATACCCGTCTGAAGGAGACGGGTTCATGACTGATTTTGATACGCATTTGTTGATCGTCGATGACGATGAGCGGATCCGGGTTCTCTTGCAGAAGTTCCTGATGCGGAACGGATTTCTTGTCACAGCTGCCCGCGATGCCGCCCACGCGCGCAGGGTTCTTGAGGGGCTGGATTTCGACATGCTGATCCTCGATGTCATGATGCCGGGCGAAGATGGCTTGAGCCTGTGCAAAAGCCTGCGCGAAACGAAAACGATGCCGATCCTGCTGCTCACTGCCAAGGGTGAAACAGAGAACCGGATCGAGGGGCTTGAGGCCGGAGCGGATGATTACCTGGCCAAGCCTTTCGAGCCCAAAGAGCTGCTGTTGCGGATCAATGCGATCCTGCGCCGCGTGCCCGAAACGCCAGCTGTTGAGGCCGCGCCAAAGATCCTCAGCCTTGGTCCCATACGCTACGATATGGAGCGTGGAGAGATGTGGCAGGGCGAGGATCTTGTCCGTCTGACCGCCACCGAGATGCAGTTAATGAAGATCTTTTCAGCGCAACCCGGAGAGGCGATCAGCCGCGCGAAGTTGGTGGAGGATCTTGGTCGCGACCGGGGCCAGGCGCAAGAGCGGGCTGTTGATGTGCAGATCACGCGCCTGCGTCGGAAGATCGAGGAAAACCCGAAACAGCCCCGGTATCTGCAAACGGTGCGGGGCGCCGGGTACATGTTGGCACCTGACTGAGGCTTGGGCAGCGGGGCAAGGCGATGAAAACCGCGTTGATATCGCACTCGGACTTTCTGAAGCACGTCACCCCCGAGCACGTGCCTGAACGCGTCGCGCGGCTTGAGGCCATCGCGCAAGCACTCGCCGATCTACCGATCATGTTGATCGAAGCGCCTCTTGCCAGCGACGAAGACATTCTGCGCTGCCATTCGAAAGAGTATGTTGAGTTGGTTCGCACGCGTATCCCGGAAGAGGGCTTTGTCTGTGTCGATCCGGGGCGCGATGACGAGACATTTCTTTCACCCGGTTCAGGCAACGCAATCTGGCGCGGTGTCGGCGGCGCGATCGCGGCGATCGATGCGGTTCTCGCCGGCGATGTGCAGAACGCGTTTGTCGCGGCTAGGCCGCCGGGTCACCACGCAGAGCAAGCCTTAGCCATGGGATTCTGCATATTCGGCAATGTTGCAATAGCGGCCAAACATGCCCTTGATCATCACAGATTGGACAGGGTCGCGATTGTCGATTTCGACGTTCATCATGGCAATGGGACGCAAGCCCTGCTGCAAGACGACCGACGGGTTTTGTTTGTGAGTTCTCATCAGATGCCGCTTTGGCCCGGGACCGGCGAAGCGGGTGATCGCGGCCCACTAGGTACAATTCTTAATCTGCCCTTGCCGCCTCGGTCGACCGGGGCGGACATGCTGGCCGCTTATGATCGGATCGTGTTCCCTGCCTTGGCCGAATTCCGCCCGCAGCTCTTACTGGTTTCCGCGGGTTTCGATGCCCATCAAGACGATCCTTTGGCGGATTTGCTCTGGACCGCTGCCGACTATGCGCATCTCACGAGGAAGCTGACCGACTTTGCCGCGCGACATTGCGAGGGGCGTCTGGTGTCGGTGTTGGAAGGTGGCTATGATCTTGATGCTCTCGCGGCATCGACGCGTGCGCATGTCGAAGAACTGATAAGGGCCACAGAATGACCGACCGACCCGTCGATGAAATGACGTTCGAAGAGGCGATGCGCGAGCTTGAAGAGGTGCTTGGCCAGCTTGAACGTGGCGACGTCGCCCTTGATGACTCAATCAAATTGTACGAACGCGGTGCGGCCCTGAAAGCGCGGTGTGAAACCAAGCTCAAGGAGGCCGAGGAAAAAGTCGCAGCGATCACCCTAGACGGCGAGGGCAAACCTGCGGGAACGAAACCGCTCGACCCCAGCTAGTTCCGGATGTCAGTCGATGTCATTGACCGGTTTCCGGCGCAGCTCAGCGCTGATGCCGACGCAATAACGAACCGTGCGCACAGCGTACTCTCGGGCGAAAGGGGCATTCTGTCAGAGGCCATGCTGTATGCTTTGACAGGCGGCAAGATGCTGCGCGGTTTCTTTGTGCTGGAGGGCGCGCGGCTCCACCGTGTCGACCCCGAAATCGCATCGAACGCGGCCTTGGCGATCGAATGCATCCATGCCTATTCCCTCGTCCACGATGACCTGCCCTGCATGGACGACGATGATCTGCGCAGGGGTCTGCCGACCGTTCATAGGAAATGGGACGAAGCGACAGCCGTGCTGGTTGGTGACGCGTTGCAATCCATGGCGTTCGAGCTATTGGCAGATGCGAGTTTTGGATCATCGGCTTCGGTTATGGTCAGCACGCTGGCCCAAGCGGCGGGCCGCGCTGGTATGGTCGGCGGCCAGATGATGGACATGGCGGCGGAAGTTGCTGACGACCCCCTGACCCTGGATGAGATCGTTCAGCTGCAGGCCGGCAAAACCGGCGCCCTGATTTGCTGGTCCACGCAGGCGGGTGCCCGACTGGCGGGGGTGGAGCCTGAACCTCTGAGAATCTATGGTGACCGGCTTGGCCTCGCCTTTCAGATTGCCGACGATATTCTCGATACCGAAGGTGACGCCGCTGCCGTGGGCAAGGCCGTTGGCAAGGACAGTGATGCGGGAAAGGCGACATTCGTCTCGCTTCTTGGTCTGGACGAGGCGAAACGTCGCGCGGCCCAACTGGTGGAAGAGGCGATTGAAGCCTTAAGTCTATATGGCGACAGGGCTGAAACATTGCGTGCAGCGGCGCGCTTCGTTATTTCGCGCAAGAATTAATCGGCCCGGATAGCAGGAAGAACTCGATGACGGATCGTCCGAATACGCCATTGCTGGATACAATTCAGCGTCCCGCCGATCTGAAACGCCTGTCGGACCAACAGCTTGAACAGGTCGCACACGAGGTAAGGGCTGAAACCATTTCGGCCGTGTCCGTCACGGGTGGGCATCTGGGCGCGGGCCTTGGCGTGGTCGAGCTGACCGTTGCGCTGCATGCCGTTTTTGACACGCCGAAAGACCGACTGATCTGGGACGTCAGCCATCAGTGTTATCCTCACAAGATCCTGACTGAGCGTCGTGGGCGGATTCGCACGCTTCGGCAAAAGGATGGTTTAAGCGGCTTCACCAAACGCTCGGAAAGCCCTTACGACCCATTCGGTGCCGCACATTCATCGACTTCGATCAGCGCTGCGTTGGGTTTCTCGGTTGCACGCGATCTGGGCGGGGTGACCCCCGAAGGTCTTGGCGACGCGATCGCCGTGATCGGTGACGGTGCAATGAGCGCCGGAATGGCTTACGAGGCGATGAACAATGCCGGCCATCTGGGCAAGCGGCTGTTCATCATCCTGAATGACAATGAGATGAGCATCGCCCCACCCGTGGGCGCGATGTCGACCTACCTCAGCCGACTATACGCCGAGGCGCCGTTTCAGGATCTGAAGGCGGCCGCGAAAGGTGCTGTTAGCTTGTTGCCCGAGCCGTTCCGCGAAGGTGCGCGTCGCGCCCGGGAGATGCTGAAAGGCATGACGGTTGGCGGCACGATGTTCGAAGAACTCGGTATCAGCTATCTGGGCCCCATCGACGGGCATGATCTCAGCCAGCTTTTGCCAGTGCTGCGCACGGCCCGCGAACGCGCAACCGGCCCTATCCTGATCCATGCGATCACCAAGAAGGGGAAAGGATTTGCCCCCGCCGAAAAGGCACGGGACAAGGGCCATGGCGTTTCCAAGTTCGACGTTGTGACCGGCGAGCAAAAGAAGGCGCCGTCAAACGCCCCAAGCTATACCCGCGTCTTCGCCGACTATCTGATCCGCGCAGCGGCGCATGACGAAAAGGTCTGTGCCGTCACGGCCGCTATGCCGGATGGTACCGGCCTGAACCTGTTTGCCGAACGCTATCCAAGCCGCTGTTTTGACGTGGGAATTGCGGAACAGCACGGCGTGACATTCAGCGCTGGATTGGCGGCTGGTGGGATGAGACCCTTCTGCGCGATGTATTCGACGTTCCTGCAGCGCGGATACGATCAGGTGGTTCATGACGTGGCCATCCAGCGCTTGCCTGTGCGCTTTGCGATCGACCGCGCCGGGTTGGTTGGTGCCGACGGGTGCACGCATGCCGGCGCATTTGACATCGGATACCTGTCGAACTTACCGGGTTTCGTGGTGATGGCCGCAGCCGACGAAGCTGAACTCGCCCACATGGTGGCGACAGCCGCGGCGCATGACGACGGGCCAATCGCATTCCGGTTTCCGCGCGGCGAAGGCACGGGCGTGGACCTGCCTGAACAGCCTCAAATCCTTGAAATCGGCAAGGGCCGGATCGTCCAGAAGGGTGCCGGAGTAGCGATCTTGTCGTTCGGCGCGCGGCTGGCTGAGGTTCGCAAAGCGGCCGAGAACCTGGTCGCCCGCGGCATCACACCGACTATTGCAGACGCCCGGTTTGCAAAGCCGCTTGACCGCGATCTGATCCTCGATCTCGTGGCCGATCATGATGTGCTGATCACGATCGAAGAGGGCGCAATTGGCGGCTTTGGCAGTCACGTTGCTCAGCTCTTGGCTGAGGAAGGTGTGTTTGATAACGGCCTAAAGTATCGGTCGATGGTGCTGCCCGATATCTTCATCGATCAGGCCAGCCCCGCGGACATGTACGCGACGGCCCGCATGAATGCCGAACACATCGAAGCCAAGGTTTTGGACACACTTGGCGTCGCGTCGATAGATGAGGCCCGGGCCTGACGGATGGATATCCATAGCCGCCCCGTTCTGATCTGGCGTTGGATCGTATTTCTGCTCGGGGCTGGCTACTGTATCGATCAGATCTTGTTCGGCAGCTATTCGGGATTTGGCGGACCTTTCCGTTACTTAACGATCTGGGCGCTGTTCCTGTCGTTCTACTCCGCCAGCCGGATGCTCGCGCTGACCGAGCAGCGGATCACGCAGCGACATGAGGTAACAGCAACCTGCGCGGCGGTCCTAAATGTCATGGTGGTCTACCTCTATTGGCGCCTGTTCCTTCAAGATCCCACACTGGTGAACGGAGAGACCGCGAGCGTTTGGTATCGCGAATACTACCTCCACGCCCTTGGGCCCGCGCTGCAGATCATCGATGCATTGTTCGTCGCGCGTGTCTTTCGCCGGGTCCAGCGGGCGATATTGCCCCTTCTTGGCCTGATTAGTGTCTATGTCGCCTGGTCAGAATTGGTGGTCGCCCCATTGAATAACAGTCCGAAGGGTTCAGTAACCAATGGGCTCCCCTACCCCTTCCTCAACTCGATGGAGCTGGGCGAACGGGCGGTGTTCTACGTTGCCAACGGCGGTATCGCCCTGACGCTGCTTTTGTGTTTTGCCGCGATTGGCTGGCTGATCTATCGTGTCTTGCCCTCTGCGACGAGCAGCGCTGCCAACCCCTCGCGGTAGTTGGGATACTTCAATACCACGCCCAACTCGTCCTTGATCTTGTCGTTTCTGACTTTCTTGCTTTCGGCGTAAAAGCTGCGGGCCATTGGCGTCATCTCGGCCGTCTCGAACGCAACGGCGGGTGGTTCGGGCAGTTCGAGCAGCCTCGCCGCGTGTGAAATGACGTCCTGCGGCGGTGCCGGGTCGTCGTCACACACATTGTAGACTGCGCCGGGATTGGGCCTGTTGATTGATGCCGCAACCACCTGCGCGATATCGTCGACATGGATTCTGGAAAACACCTGCCCTTTCTTGATGATGCGGCGCGCCGTCCCACGGCGAACCTTTTCGAAAGGCCCCCTGCCCGGCCCATAAATCCCAGCAAGGCGAAAGATGTGAAGCGGCAGGTTGGGAATATCCATCCACGCCTGCTCTGCCGCTTTGCGCCATTGGCCTCTTTGGGTTGAGGGCGTAAGCGGCGTGCTCTCATCAATCCATCCGCCCTCGTGGTCTCCATAGACGCCCGTGGTCGACAGATAGCCAACCCATTCAAGCGACGGGGCCGCTGCCGCGATCACATCACCGTAATGCGTTAGAACCGGGTCTCCCTCGGCATTGGGGCCGGCAGAAACAAGGATGTGCGTGGTTTTTTTGACTGCATCTGCGAGTTCGGGGGACGGAAAGTTCAGTGCTGTGAGGCCGCGCTGTCGGATGGCTTCGGCCTTTTCAGCGCTGCGGGTCGTGCCGATGATGGTCCAGCCTTCAGGCAGCAAAAGTCGTTCCAGTGCTTGGGCAGAATAGCCATGACCGAAGGATAGAAGCGTCTTTGTCATGCGGTGCAGTTGGGCGTCGATGTTGGGTTTGGCAACCGTTATCGTCCTTTCCAGACCGGGTCACGTTTTTCGGCAAAGGCGCGGGCGCCCTCGATCTGATCCTCGGATGAGTACAGGATATCGACCGTGCGCAGCTTTCGGTTCGTAACGCGGTTCAGGGCGTCCTGAAACTTGGAATCCTCAGCATCTCTCACGATTTCCTTGATCGCGGCGTAAACGAGTGGCGGGCCTGATGCGATCAGGCGCGCAAGTTCCCAGGTTCGTTCAAGCAGTTGATCGCGGGGCAGTATCTCGTTCACAATACCCCATCTGTGCGCCTCTTTCGCATCGAACCATCGCCCGGTCAGCAGCAGCTCCATCGCGATGTGGTACGGGATACGCTTGGGTAACTTGATGCTGGCCGCATCCGCAACCGTCCCTGACCTGATTTCAGGCAGGGCAAAGGTGGCCTCTTCGACCGCCAGGATCATATCCGCACTCAGCGCCAGCTCCAGCCCGCCACCGCAGCAGATCCCATTGACTGCGGCGATCACCGGCTTGTTGAGGTCCCGCAATTCCTGAAGGCCGCCAAAGCCACCGACGCCATAGTCACCGTCGACGGCATCCCCATCCGCTGCCGCCTTGAGGTCCCAGCCGGGGCAGAAGAACTTTTTGCCTGCGGCGGTGATGATCGCGACGCGTAAATCCGGGTCGTCCCGGAACTTTGCAAAGACATCCCCCATTTGCCGCGACGTCTCCAGGTCGATCGCGTTGGCCTTTGGACGGTCGAGCGTGACCTCGAGTATCGCGCCTTCCTGTCGTAGCTTGATGGGGTCCATCTCAGTTTCCTTTGTTGGCCATGCGGATCAGTGCATCAGCCGCAATTGCGTCGGTTTCGGTTGCCATCAGCGGATTGATTTCCAGTTCTTCCAACTGATCCTCGTGATCCGCGACGAGGGTTTGCACAGCGTCTATGACATCCAGGATCTTGTCGACCGCGCATGCCGGATTGCCGCGGTATCCGTTCAGAAGCGGAGCGTGTTTGAGCCAAAACAGAGCCTGTTTGGCTTCCTCTCTGGTCGTCGGAACAAGGAGCGATTGGACATCACCCAACAACTCGGTTCGCGTCCCGCCAGCGCCCAAGGTCAGCACGAAACCATGGGCGGGGTCACGGGTTACGCCGATCAGCAACTCGAACAGGCAGCCCTGAACCATCTGTTCGACCAGGAATGTCTCGCCCGGCATATCTGCGACAACGGCTTCGAAGGTCTCGGTGTTTACGCCTAGTGTAACGCCACCTTGATCGGATTTGTGGGCCAATCCGAGGGATTTGACCGCAAACGGGGGGGCAAGCCTTGGGGTTTTCAACGCAGACCGATCGATGATCTCGGATTTCGGAACTGGAATACCGCATCGCGCCAGCAGTGCTTTGCTGTCGATCTCTGTCCACGTGATGGCATCGCGGTCACTGCCCGGAGGCATCGGTGGCGTTTCATTGGGCTCGCCTACACTCGATGCCGCCTTGATTGCACCCACGGCCTCTTGCAAGCCATTGAGGGGGACAACCCCGGCTTTGGAAAGTTGGTCTGCGATATCCGCTGGCATGAGTTCGGGCAATGACGCGGCCACTGCGAACGGTCGTCCTGTTTCCTGACGCACCCGGATCGCTGTTTCAGTCGCGCAGGCCCAATCGGCGGCGTCCGTGTGTGGATAATCCACGACCGCCAAAGTGATCCCGATGTGATCTGCGGCCATGGGCGCCCAAGCGGCCGTCATCGCATTTGGATCGCGCCAGATATAGGTATGGTAGTCCAGCGGGTTAGATAGCGGCACTTTTGGCCCCAAAGCCGTTGTTAGAGCCTTGGTTTGCGTACTTGTCAGCGGTGGAACCTCGACACCAGCCGTTGTCGCCATATCCGCCACGAGGCTGGCCTCACCTCCCGAACAACTGATCGACGACAGGGTCGAGGGGTGGATGCGCCCGACACAATGGAAGATTTTCAGCGTTTCCAGAAAGGTGGCGAGGTCATGAACCCTTGGTATGCCCAGCCGATCCAGCAATGCCTGCGCGCCCGCGTCGCTGCCTGCAAGAGACGCGGTGTGGGTGACAGCCGCCTGACGTGCCAGATCGGATTGACCCACTTTCAGCACGACCAGCGGCTTGCCCAGCAACCAGGCGCTTTGTGCCAGGTCATGCCATTCAGATGTGTCGCCGAAACCTTCGACATGCAGTCCGATTGCTGTCACCCTGTCGTCTTCCAGCAAGCTCAGCGCAATTTCTGCCTGGCTGGTCTGTGCCATGTTCCCGCACGTGACCATATAGCCGATCGGCAGTCCCCGCTTTTGCATCGTCAGATTGATCGCGATGTTGGAACTCTGCGTCAGGATCGCGACCCCCTGATCCACCGGCTGCATCCCATGCTGATCAGGCCAGATCGCAACGCGGTCCAGTGCGTTGACGAAGCCATAGCAGTTGGGGCCGAGAATGGGCATTTTGCCAGCGTTAGAGACCAATTCGTCTTGCAGGCATCTCTGATCGCTCGCCTGCCCCTCCACCTCTTTGAAACCCGAGGCAAAACACACCGCGCCACCGGTGTTTCTTGCCGCGAGTTCCCCAACTGCAGCGACGGTGGCCTCGCGGTTGATCCCAACAAATGCGGCGTCGATTTCGGTGGGAAGGTGGGCGAGCGAAGGCAGTGCCGACCGGCCCGCAACGGTCTGTTCTTTAGGATGAACGGGATAAATGTCGCCCTGAAACCCCATTTTCTCGGCCGTCTGAACCACCGAGCGACACCACGCGCCGCCACCGACAACGGCGATACTGCGCGGTGCGAGAAGCCGGGCGAGCTTCGAATTCACGCGCCCAAGGCCCTCAGCAGGTCGCGGCTGATGATGTGGCGCTGTATTTCCGAGGTGCCGTCCCAGATCCGTTCCACGCGCGCGTCCCGCCAGAACCGTTCGAGCGGATAATCGTCCATCAGACCCATACCGCCATGCAGCTGGATCGCGGCATCGGTGACCCGGGCCAGCATTTCCGACGCGTATAGCTTGGCCGATGCGATCTCGCGGTTTGCTGGCATCTTCTGGTCCAGCCGATCGGCGGCCGCGAGTGTCAAAAGATCTGCCGCGTCGATCTCGGTAACCATATCGGCCAGCTGAAAGCTTACGCCCTGAAACTTGCCAATCTTCTGGCCAAACTGTTCGCGTGTCGCCGCGTAATCGAGTGCGTAGTCAAAAACGCGCCGCGCACGCCCGACGGACATGGCCGCGACCGTGATCCGGGTGGCATAGAGCCATGTGTTCATCACCTCAAAGCCCCCATCGACCTCGCCCAAAACCTGTTCGGCGGGCAGCCGGCAATCGTCGAATTCGAGGATCATGTTCTTGTATCCTCGGTGGCTGACCGATTTGTATCCGTCGCGGATGGTGAAGCCCGGCGTGCCACGATCGACCAGGAACGCGGTAATCCGTTTCTTTGGACCTTTTGGCGTGATGTCTTCGCCGGTCGCCACGAACACGATCACAAAATCGGCGTGTTCCGCACCACTAATAAAGTGCTTGGTGCCATTGACGATCCAGTCGCTGCCATCCCGAACGGCCGCACATTTCATGCTGCGTATATCGGAACCGGCGCCCGGTTCTGTCATAGCAAGGGCATCCATCCTTTCGCCGCGCACGGCGGGCATGAGATACCGTTCGATCTGGTCCCCTTCGCAAGCCATGAGGATGTTCTGGGGCCGCCCGAAAAAGTGCGTCAGCGCCATTGATCCGCGCCCTAGCTCACGCTCGATCAGTGCGAATTCGACATGGTTTAGCCCCGCGCAGCCAACGCTTTCAGGAAAGTTGCAGGCATAAAACCCCAGATCGATCGTCTTGCGCTTGATTTCCTGCGCGATGTCTTCGGGAACTTCGCCCGTGCGTTCGACAACGTCTTCGTGTGGGTAGACTTCTTTTTCAACAAATGTGCGGACGGTCTCCGCGATCATCAGTTGCTCGTCACTGAGACCATAGTTCATTGATACATTTGCTTCTTTCTGGCCCTTGTCCGTTCTGTCGATACCGCTGTGCCATCGTGATAGCTGCCGAACCAGCGATCCCAAGGCATCTCGACGGTTCCGTAATTGCATTCAAAATAGCGGTGATGAAGCTGATGAAAGAACACGCCAATGCGCGCGCGGGGCTGTTCGTCGATGACCAGTTCCTCAAAGCCCGAATGGGAAAAGACCGGGTGGGTGGACTGGACGTAGCCGTGGAACATCAGATGCAGGGGATGCGTGGGCACCACCAGATGGATCAGGAAGTTGGTGTAGAACAGCAGATGCTCGATCGGATGCATTGCAATGCCTGACCACGGGCCGACGTTGATGTTCCGGTGGTGCAGGGCGTGGGCGACACGGTACAGCGGTGGCCAATGCAGCAGGCGGTGGATCCAATAGAAATGAAAGCTGGACCAGATGGGAATCAGGACAAACACCGCGACGAACCACACCGGATTGTCGGGAAACAGTGCCGTCGGTGCGTGCCCATTGGCCATCGCCCAAAAGACGCCGATCTGCGCTGCGGTCCATAGCGTGATGCCACTGACGATGTGCCAGAACATGTTGTCATAGACCTGATTGCCGAAGGTGAAGGTGCCGTTGTCGCGCGCCTGGTCGCGCGGGTCGAACTTGGTCGCGTCGCCCTGCCCTTTCCGCACGATCAGCCAGTAATGCAGCAGCCCGGCACACAGGACCTGAGGCACCAGATTGGCCAACCAGACCCGCGCCATCCAGCCAAGCTGGAACTGGGCCATCTCGGCCAACGGGGGCAGGATTAAAAAATAGCTGATGAACGCGAATGCAAGGCAAAGCGTCGTGGTCGATACCTCGAACCAGTAGGCCGCGTACCAGCGCAGTATATCGATCGGTCTTGGCGGCCATTGAAACAACGGGTTTTCCGCGATCGGAGTCGCCGGGCGGTGGTGCCAACGCGCCGCCTCCTGCGCCTCGTGGGCCGCATCACTGGGCATAGTTCGATCCTTCTTCGTCAAGGATCGCTTTGAGCTCGTCGAGATGCCGGATGTCCTGTTCCGGGTAGCTTTCGATTTCGCGCGCGGTTTTTTCGGCGATATCGTCGGGCAATACGCGGAGGGGTTTGCCCGCTTGGAGCGCCAGCATGTAGGTCATGCAGGCCCGTTCGAAATAGTAGAGCCTGTTGAACGTATCGGCGACCGTGTTCCCGATCACCATGACGCCGTGGTTGCCCATGATCATGACTTTTGCCTTGGGGTCCGAAAACAGCCGGGCGCAGCGCTCCCCCTCATCCTCGAATGCCAGCCCGCCATAATCTTCGTCGATCACATAGCGGTTGAAGAACATGCAGGCATTCTGATCCACCGGCGGCAGGGCGCTGTCGGCAAGGGCGGCAAGCGCGGTCGCATAGGGCGAGTGGACATGCATCGCGCAGCGCGCATGCGGGCAGTGTCGGTGCAGTCCGCCATGCAGGCCCCAAGCGGTGGGGTCCGGAGCGTCAGGCCCTTCGAGGCTGCTTGGATCATTGGCATCGACGACGATCAGATCGCTGGCCCGGATCCGTGCGAAATGCATCTGGTTCGGGTTGACCAGAAAACGGGTTCCGTCCTCGTTGATCGCGAGCGAAAAATGGTTTGCGACGGCTTCGTGCATGTTCAGCCGGACGGTCCACCGAAACGCGGCGGCAAGGTCAACCCGCTCTTGCCAGTGGTCCATGTTGGGTCGCAGATCGGTGACTGTCATGGTTCACTCCGTTCGCCTGATATGAACAGAGTGCAGGTGCGCCCGCGACGGCGCAAGTCTGTTTACGACTAGCCTTTTGGCCGTGACGGCACCCAAGCATACCCGTTTTGGCAAAGGATATACGCCTCGCGCAGACCATGCGGTTTGTCGGTGGGCTCCTGCAGGATCGTGGCGCCTGTCGCTCTCGCCCGATCAACCGCGTGGTCCGGATCTGTGTCGTAGAGCCTGATTTCTATGCCAGCTCCGCGGGGTGGATTTTCCGGCAGCAGGTTCAAAAGCGGGTTGGCGTGGTACGTACCATCGCTGTGCACCTGAAAGATCTGGTCACCATAGGTTATGATTGCAAAATCTGCGGTCGGCTGATGCACGGACATATCGAAGACGGCTTTGAGGAACTCACATTCCTCCGCCACATCGCGGACAAGCAGGTTCAGCCCGATCCCGCGGAGCGCGCGCCCAAATGTGTCTGCATCAACGGTTTCGAGATCCATAAGGTCAGCGTGGCTGACCAAATCGCATGCGTCAACCTATTCCGGCTGTCGATTGCCTTCGGCGTCGACCAGCAAAGACCCATCTTCCTTGTGATACGGTCCCGTTGGCCAGACCGGCAAAAGGTCAAGGACGATGCCGGACGGACGGCACAACCGAACACCGGTTTTGCAGGCCACGATAGGCCGGTTCACAAGGATCGGGTGCTCTACCATCGCGTCCATCAGGTCGTCATCGGGTACGGATGGATCAAGCAGGCCAAGCTCTTCGGCGGGCGACTTGGTTGTCCTGAGCGCGGTGCGCGGCGTCAGACCTGCAGCGGCGAACAAAGCCTGCAACTGTGGTTTGGTCCAGCCCGTTTGAAGGTACTCAATCGCGATCGGATCATAGCCTGCGTCACGGATGATCTTGAGCACGTTGCGTGATGTGCCGCAGTCGGGGTTGTGGTGGATAACGATGTTCATTTTGCCTGATTGAAGGATGGTTGTGTCAGATTGGTGATACTTCGCCGGAGGCTCTTGCACATACTCGGAATATTTGAACACTTGGGTCATGGATTACGACCCTTTCCCGACATGGGCGGACGTTGCGCCTGACCTCATTGAAACAGCCTCCAGACGCGCGCCAGCCGATCTTGTGATCACCGGTGGTATTTGGGTCAATGTCCACACTCGCGAGGCGTTGCCGGGATTTGACATTGCCGTTCGCCATGGCCGGATTGCCTGCGTTGTGCCGGATGCGTCCGCTCAGATCGGCCCGGATACCGAGGTGATCGAGGCCAAGGGCCGATACATGATCCCCGGCCTTTGCGACGGTCATATGCATATCGAAAGCGGCATGCTTACACCGGCAGAATTTGCGCGGGCTGTCATACCGCATGGCACGACGACGATGTTTACCGACCCGCACGAGATCGCGAATGTGCTCGGCATCGATGGCGTGCGGATGATGCATGACGAGGCGATGATGCAGCCCGTCAACATCTTCACCGAGATGCCCTCCTGCGCGCCGTCTGCGCCAGGCATGGAGACCACGGGGTTCGAAATCACGGCCGAGGATGTGGCCGAGGCGATGCAATGGCCGGGGATCATCGGCTTGGGCGAGATGATGAACTACCCGGGCGTTGCCGCTGCAGATCCCAAGATGCTGGCTGAAATCGCGGCGACCCAGAAGGCGGGAAAGACGGTAGGCGGGCATTATGCCTCGCCGGATCTGGGTGCGGATTTCGCGGCGTACGTCGCTGGGGGCCCTGCGGATGATCATGAGGGGACGAGCGAGGCCGACGCCATAGCACGGACTCGCCAAGGCATGCGGGCGATGCTGCGGCTTGGCTCAGCCTGGTACGATGTCGAGGCGCAGATCACGGCGATCACCGAAAAGGGCCTTGATCCACGGAACTTCATCCTGTGCACGGACGATTGTCATTCCGGGACGCTGGTGAACGACGGCCATATGAACCGGGTGGTCCGCCATGCGATCGCCTGCGGATGCGATCCGCTGATCGCGTTGCAGATGGCCACGGTTAACACCGCGACGCATTTCGGTTTGGAACGTGAACTTGGTTCTCTGACGCCGGGGCGGCGGGCTGATGTCATACTGACCTCGGATCTGCGCGAGCTGCCGATCGAGCACGTGATTGCACGGGGTAAGACAGTCGCGGTCGATGGCGCCCTTCAGGTCGATTGCCCGCACTATGACTGGCCTGATCGCGCGCGAAAAACGGTCAATCTTGCCAAGACATTGGTGAGCGACGATTTCGTCGTGAAGGCTCCGGATGGCGCAAATGCGGTCACCGCGAACGTCATCGGCGTTGTCGAAAATCAGGCGCCAACCAAGGCCCTGAAGGCAACCCTACCAGTCGTGGATGGATGCGTCGAAGGCGCGGACGGTGTGTGCCATATCGCATTGGTCGAACGCCACAAGGCGACGGGTGGTGTCACGAACGCTTTCGTCTCTGGCTTTGGATATGAGGGCCCGATGGCCATGGCGTCGACGGTTGCGCATGACAGCCATCATATGATCGTGGTGGGCACGGATCGCGAACAGATGGCCTTGGCGGCAAACCGGCTTGCTGAGGTTGGGGGCGGCATAACCATCTTTGCGGACGGCAAAGAGCTGGCGCTCGTCGAACTGCCGATCGCAGGCCTCATGTCGGACCAACCCGCGCGTGAGGTGGCCGCCAAAGCGGACAAGATGGTCGATGCGATGAAGCAATGCGGTTGCAGCCTGAACAACGCCTACATGCAGCATTCGCTTTTGGCTCTTGTGGTTATCCCCGAACTGCGCATCTCTGATCTTGGCCTCGTCGACGTGCGAAGTTTTGAATTTATCCCCGTGTTAGAGCCGACATCATGAAGATCCAGACCCCAGAAACCCACCCGCGTAGGACCTTTACGGACGCCGCCGAAGCGGTTGCATATCTGCAGCTTCTTTATGACGAGGCGACCGATTTTCTGTGCGCCGAGTTTTCGAAGTCGATGGCGGGCGGGGTGCCCGATGGACGTATCAGGGCCTTTTATCCAGAGATCCGGCTGACGACCTCGACCTATGCGCAGGTCGACTCGCGACTAAGCTTTGGCCACGTCTCGGCCCCGGGAACGTACACTGCGACGATCACGCGCCCCGACCTTTTCCGGAACTACCTGCTGCAACAGATCGAGCTGCTGATCCAGAACCATGATCAACCGGTTCAGATCGGCCATTCGGAAACGCCCATGCCGATCCACTTTGCCGTGGCCAGCAATGAAAGCGTGACCGTTCCGCAAGAAGGTGCTGCGGATTTCACGCTGCGCGACGTGTTCGATGTGCCGGACCTCTCGACCACGAACGACGATATCGTAAACGGCACGTTTGAGAGCGAGGATGGCAGCGGGCCGCTGGCGCCCTTCACCGCACAGCGTATCGACTATTCGCTAGCGCGGCTGGCGCATTACACAGCGACGGATTCGGAGCACTTCCAGAACTACGTGCTTTTCACGAACTACCAGTTTTACGTTGCCGAGTTCGAGGCCTACGCGCGTTCGCAGCTTGATGATCCGAACAGTGGTGCGACGGCTTTCGTGTCGACCGGAAACGCAACCATCACCAAGGGCGATCAGCCTTTGGATGCGGCCGACAAGATGCCGCAAATGCCGACCTACCATCTTAAGCGCGCGGACGGGTCTGGTATCACTCTCGTCAATATCGGTGTCGGACCGTCGAACGCGAAAACAGCGACCGACCACATCGCGGTTTTGCGGCCACATGCGTGGCTGATGGTGGGGCATTGCGCCGGGCTGCGGAACACGCAGGCCTTGGGTGATTTTGTTCTGGCGCATGCCTATCTGCGCGAAGACCACGTGCTTGACGATGATCTGCCGGTTTGGGTCCCGATCCCGGCTTTGGCCGAAATCCAGATCGCCCTTGAACAAGCGGTGGCGCAGGTCACGCAGCTTGAGGGGTATGAGCTAAAGCGCATCATGCGGACCGGCACCGTCGCAACGCACAACAACCGGAACTGGGAACTGCGCGATCAATCTGGCCCGGTCCAGCGGCTGTCGCAGTCGCGCGCTATCGCCTTGGACATGGAAAGCGCGACGATTGCTGCAAACGGCTATCGGTTTCGAGTGCCGTATGGAACGCTTCTATGTGTGTCGGACAAACCGCTGCACGGCGAATTGAAGCTGCCAGGCATGGCGTCGGACTTCTATAAAACGCAGGTTGCGCGCCATCTTCAGATCGGAATTGGCGCTATGGAGCGTCTGCGTGAAATGCCGCTTGAACGCATCCATAGTCGTAAATTGCGGTCCTTCCACGAGACCGCCTTCCTCTGACCCAGCGTAAATCGACAAAAAAAGCAGAAAAAACGCCTGTTTTTGCTTGCCGGAACCCCACTATCCGTTGTGTTGATCAACAACATTCCGTTACAATTGCGAAATGAGGCCCAACACTTCGGGCGGACGAAGGAGACCATACAAATGGCAAAACCCATGACCAAGACCCAACTCGTCGCCGCGCTGGCCGAAGAGATGGATGCTGACAAAAAGACGGCAGGCGCCGCGCTGGATGCGATCACGGGCGTGATCACGCGCGAAGTCGCCGCCGGCGGTGCAGTGACCCTGCCCGGTGTTGGGAAGATCTATTGCCGCGAGCGGCCAGAGCGCATGGTGCGCAACCCGGCCACCGGCGAACAGTTCAAAAAAGAGGCTGACAAGGTTGTCAAAATGACGATCGCAAAGGCCCTCAAAGACAGCGTGAACGGCTGACTTTACCTCCAGACTGATCAAAGGGTCGCGTTCCGCGGCCCTTTTTTAATGTGATTACGCCACAAGCTCTCCGGCAAGCGCCTTGTCGATCAGCGCGATGGTTTCTTCGACACCATAAAGCGCGATGAATCCGCCAAAACGCGGCCCCTGGCTGGCCCCCAGAAGAACTTCGTATAGCGCGGTAAACCATCCCCGAAGCGGATCAAACCGGTCGCGCCCGATAGCGTAGACAACCGATTGCAACGCTTCGTCTTCGATAGGACCGTCGTAGGTTTTGAGCGCGTCGCGCAGTGCTTTAAGCGCCTCACGTTCCGGGTCAGTCGGCAAACGAAACGTGCGCGACGGTTTGACGAAGTCGTTGTAGTAGCGCACTGCAAAGCCCGCCGCCTGATCGAGTCCGGGGTGCGTTTCCGGGCCGGCTTCGGGTGCATAGCGCTGCATAAAGCCCCAAAGCGTCTCTTTGTTCTCGGCGCCGCTCACGCTGGCCAGGTTCAGAAGCATCGCGAACGGGACGACCATGTCCGATTTGGGTACGTCGCCGCCGTGGATATGCCAGACCGGATTGTTGAAGCGTGCGGCCTGATTCTGACCTGCGAAGGCGCGCAGTTGCTGATGGTATTCGTCAACCGCCTTCGGGATCACGTCAAAGAACAAGCGCTTCGCCGTCTTCGGCTTCTGGAACATGAAGTACGACAGGCTCTCGGTCGAGGCATAGGTCAGCCATTCGTCGATCGAGATGCCGTTACCCTTGGACTTCGAGATTTTCTCGCCCTTGTCGTCGAGGAAAAGCTCGTAGGTGAATACCTCGGGCGGTGTGCCACCAAGGATCCGGCAGATCTGGGAATAGATCGGCGTATTTGGCGCGTGTTCCTTGCCGTAGGGCTCAAAATCGACGCCGAGGGCGGCCCAGCGGGCGCCGAAGTCGGGCTTCCACTGGAATTTGACGTTTCCGCCCGTGACCGGAACGGTCCATTCCCGCCCGTCATCATCGTCAAAGGTGAGCGTATAATCTGTCGTGTTCACATTCTTGATCGGCACGTACAGAACCCGGCCGGTTTCCGGATGGATGGGAAGGAAGATGGAATAGGTCTGTTGCCGTTCTTCCCGCAGCGATTTCAGCATCACCTTCATCAGTTCGTCGTACCGGTCGCAGGCCCGCTTGAGGGTCTCGTCAAACCGGCCGGACATATAGAATTCGCGTGCCGAGTAGAACTCGTAGTCAAACCCGAACGTATCGAGGAATCGGCGCAGCATCGCGTTGTTGTGATGGCCGAAGCTTTCGAATTCGCCGAATGGGTCAGGCACGCTGGTCAGAGGTTTCTGAAGGTGTTCCGCCAACATTTCAGGTTGCGGCACGTTGTCGGGGACCTTTCTGAGGCCATCCATGTCATCGGAAAAGCAGATCAGCTTGGTCGGAATGTCGCTGATTTCTTCAAAGGCACGGCGGACCATCGTGGTGCGCGCGACCTCGCCAAAGGTTCCGATGTGCGGCAGGCCGGACGGGCCATAACCCGTTTCAAACAGAACGTATCCCTTTTCGGGCGGCGCTTTTTCATAGCGTTTCAGGATGCGCCGTGCCTCTTCGAACGGCCAAGCCTTGCTGCTGAGCGCTGCGTCCAGAACGTCTGTCATAATTGTTGCCCTAGATGGAGAAAGGTGCCTTACACCCAATTGCGCCGGTACCTATTGTCCCGGCGCAATGGCGTCAATAATTTGGGCAAGACTGAAGCGAACAAGGAAGCGGTCAGTGGCAGAAGACAATTCACTTTCTTTAACGGCGCAGGACGCTCTGGTCGCGCTCATGATTGCCGTTTCGGCTTCGGACGAAAACATTAGGACGGCTGAGCTGGTCAAGATCAACTCGGCGGTGAACAACCTGCCGGTGTTTGCCGGTTACGACATCGATCGGCTGAACATGATGTCCCAGATGGTTTTTGATCTTTTCGAGCAGGAGGATGGGCTTGATGCCCTATTCGGGCTTGTGCGCGACGCACTGCCCGAACGCCTGCGCGAGACAGCCTATGCCCTGGCATGCGATGTGGCTGCTGCAGACGGCACGTTGAGGGAGCCCGAACTGCGTATCTTGGAAGAGATTCGGTATGAGCTGGATATCGAAAGGCTGCACGCCGCAGCCATCGAACGCGGAGCGCGGGCGCGGCATATCGTATAGGCAATTCTTTGCTGCAGTGAATCCAGTATCGTGCTACGCCTCGAAAAAAGAGGCAGTTCGGCAGGCATTCTGGCAATGATCAGACGTAAATTTCTTTGGGGCATTCCCGCCACAGCGTTGGTTGGCGGCTGTGCGCAATCCAGCAAATTTCGCAGTTACGATGGTCCTGACGTGACCTATATCGTCGTCAATAAAGGCGCGCGCCGTATGTATCTGCTGAACGATGACAGCGTGCTGAAGTCTTACGATATCGATCTGGGTTTCGCGCCCAACGGGAGCAAGTCGATCGAGGGCGACGGGAAGACACCCGAAGGCAACTATTTCATCGATCGTCGCAATCCCAACAGCCAGTTCCACCTTTCTCTGGGCATCTCATATCCAAATGCCAAGGATATCGCAGAGGCTCGTGCGAAGGGCAAAGAACCGGGTGGAGACATTTTCATCCACGGCGAATCCAATCCATTCCGATGGAGCCGTGGCGATTGGACATGGGGCTGCATCGCGGTCACCAATCGTGAAATGGAAGAGATCTATGCGATGGTTCGCAATGGGACCCGGATTCAGATCAACCCTTGATCAGACCCGACCGGGCTGAACGTTCTGTGCCGATGGGCTTGGCGCTGGCAGTAAAGGCTGCGTTGACGGATTTCCCATGATCAGCGTCCACCAAATCTTGCCACTGGTCTCCTGATACCACGCAAAGCCCATCTCGCGCGCATCGCCGGACAGGATCGTTCTGCGCGTATCCGGCTGATCCATCCATGCAGCGAGCGTTTCGATTTCGGTCTCGTAGGTTTCCGAGATGTTCTCGCCAACCAATGCGCCGGTATAGCCCACGCGCCGCACACGATCGATTGGCGACGATCCGTCGGAACCGAAATGCCATGGACGGTTCTGAACCGACATATCTCTGGCATGGGTCGCCGCGGCGGCATTCAGCCGGGCATCAAGTTCAACCGACGGCTGACCGGCAGCCCGCCGAAGCGCATTGACCGAATCGAGCATACGGAACTGGATATCGCCCGTGTCTCCACGCTTGATCCGATAGACCGTCTGGGTTTGGCCACTGTCGGTGGTCACGATTACGGGGTCGGCTGGCGTGCAGGCGGCGACGAACAGAATCAGCGACAGGACGGCACCAACGAAGCGTGGCATACGGAACTCCGGTATGTATCAGTGGCAAACGCTTAGCTGACATGACCTTGCAATTCAAACACGGGGTCTGCGTATCTCCGCCCTGACGATCGTTTGATTTGCGAGCGCGACCAATTCGCCATATCTATTGCGTCGCTAAGGGACAACACCGAGCGAGGCAGTCATGTCAAATCTGATCAAGACCCGGACAAACCGGCGCGCGTTTCTTTTGGGCGGCGCAGCAACGCTCGCGGCCCCCGCGATCGCCACAGCCAATACGTCCAGCGTGAACAGCGCGGCGACCACACAGGGCGAACAAGAGATAACCGAAAGCGTCCGGCGGAACATCTCGAGCTTCCGCACGCTTGATTGGCGGCCCTATTTTGGTGATCTGCGCAACGGCGCCATTCTGGTCGATATCGACAGCCGTGCCGTGCACTTCTGGACCGAAGATCAAAGCGTTTATAAGCTTTATCCTTCTAGCGTCCCCTTGACCGAAGAGTTAACGCGCCGCGGCCGGACAAAGGTTACTCAGAAGGTAGAAGGGCCAAGCTGGCGCCCGACGCCTTCGATGCTCAAGCGGAATCCGGAGTGGCCGGAATACATCGGACCCGGTCCTGACAATCCGCTGGGCACACACGCACTGTATCTCAGCTGGACCTATTACCGCATCCACGGCACCCATGATACGCGCAAGATCGGGCGGCAGTCATCCAACGGCTGTATCGGTCTTTACAACGAGCATATCTCGGAACTTTTTGCGATGACAAAGGTGGGCACGCAAGTGTTGCTTATTTGACGACATCGGGTCTCATCCGCCGGTAAGCCCCTGAACTTGGTTTGCAATTCCGTATGATAGTTGCTTAACCAGAGTCACGAGGTAAGTCTTGGGTGCGCGCGCGCTACGATGTGCGTGCGCCGAACTGGAGGTTAATATGAAGAAACTCGTTCTTGCTGCCGCCCTGACCGCTGCTGCAACTGCTGGCTTCGCTGGTGGCCTGGAAGATCCGATTGTCGAAGCGCCTGTGATCGTTGAAGACACAACAAGCTCTTCGCAAGGCATCATCCTGCCGCTGATCATCCTGGCAATCGTGGCTGCTGCCATCGCTTCGGACTAATTCAGCTACATATTTCAAAGAAGGCGGCGCAGTTTGTGCCGCCTTTTTTTGTGCCCTAGTCCAACCAGCCCTTCAGGTTGTCTTCGATAACCGTGCTTAGCGCCTCGATATGGGCCTGATCGTCGTTGAGACAGGGAATGTAGGTAAAGCTCTCGCCGCCCGCCTCTTCAAAGCTTTCGCGGATTTCTTCGTTGATCTCTTCGAGCGTTTCGATGCAGTCGGCCGAAAACGCGGGCGCGCAAACCGCGATCTTCTTTTTGCCCGTCTCGGCCAAACGCGCGACTTCTTCCACAGTGTAGGGCTTCAGCCACTCCTCTGGTCCGAAGCGCGACTGGAACGTCGTGCAGATCGCGTCGTCATCCCATCCCAGCCGCTCTTTCAGCAGGCGCGTCGTCTTTTGACATTGGCAATGATAGGGATCGCCTTCCAGCAGGTATCGTTTCGGGACACCGTGGTACGAGCAAACGAGGATATCCGGTTTGTCCTCCATCATCGCATAAGACCGCTCGATGGATTGCGCGAGGGCCTCGATGTACTTGGGATGGGCAAAGTACGGTTCGACGACACGTGTCACCGGCTGCCACTTTTCTTCCATCAGCGCCCGAAAGAACTGGTCATTCGCGGTGGCCGAAGTCGCTCCGGCGTAGTGCGGGTAGAGCGGGAAAAACAGGATCTTCTGACAACCGGCCTTGGTCATCTCGCGAACCTTGGATTTGGTCGATGGATTGCCGTAGCGCATGCAGAAATCGACCATCACCTGGTCACCATAGCGATCGTGCATGGCGTCCTTGATTTTTTCGGTCTGCGCCTTGGTGATCGTCATCAATGGGCTTTCGCCCTGCTCTTCGTTCCAGATCGACTTATAGGCCGCTCCGGATGAAAACGGCCGTTTTGTCAGGATGATTAGCTGTAGCAGAGGCTGCCAGATCCACGGCGAATAGTCGATTACGCGCCGATCCGAAAGAAATTCGTTGAGATAGCGCCGCATCGACCAGTAATCATAGTTGTCTGGTGTGCCCAGATTGGCCAGCAGGATGCCGACCCGTTCCGCAGGAATTGCCGGATGATCATCCGCCGCATGAATTGGCCTTGCAGCGGTCTTTCGTGAGTCCAGCATCAAAAGCGCGTCCCTTCTTACCCGATGTTGGTCAGATAACCGGTTTTCGGTTGGCGTCAATCTGACAACGGAATTTCGGTGCTGTCCAATGCTTCGGCAAGGCGCGCCTGGGCCGATCCGGGGCGCAATGGTTGTTGCTGGCCGGCGTCCGGCGACCATCCCGTCAGCACGACGATCTCGAAAGTTGCGCGAACTTTGCCATTCTCGTTGCCAAAGGCATTTCGATAGATCTCGGCAGCGCGTTTAAAGAGCCGCCGACGGGAGAATTTACGCAAACGCCCCGTCAACATATTCGTCTCACCCATGGCCCGCAGGTCACGCATCAGATGCCACATGTCGTCATACAGCACTTCGATCGGGGCTGAGTCGGCCACGGGCAAGGCAAGGCCAGCCCGTTGCAGCAGTGCTCCCAGGTCCCTGATCTCGCCCATCGGGGCGACACGAGGTGAAAGGCCGCCCGCTTCGGCAATCTCTGCCTCGGCGAGGGCCGTACGCAGCTCGTGCAAGGTCTGACCGCCAAGCGTCAGGGCCAAGAGCAATCCGTCCGGATTAAGCGCGCGACGGCACTGGATGAGCTGTCCAACGGTATCGTTCGACCAGTGCAGCCCCAGACTGTGGACCACAAGATCGTGAGCCCCTGCCTTCAGGTCGAGCGTATCGGCATCGGCCACTATGGTTGCGTCCGGGCCAAGGCGACCCTGCCAAACGGATGCAAAAGGTGTCACGATGGCGGGTCGCTTAAAGGATCTGTTAACCGTGTTCAGCCGATCCTGTACCTCGTCAGCCGCCAGCTCCTGCAGAAACAGGGCTTCGGGCTTTGCCCTGTCCCGGCGGATCGCGAGCAGGTTGGTGTCTATCAGTGTATTCCGGTGATCCATAAGGACAGAATATGGGCGTAAATCACCTTATTCAAACGGCCATATCGACCGTCTATCCCCCCAGATGCCTGGGCTGCGGTCGGATGGTCGACGGCGATCTAGGTCTTTGTGGATCATGCTGGCGGGATGTTCACTTCGTTGGCGGCGTAATCTGCGACGCATGCGGTTCACCACAACAGGGCACTTTTCGAGACGATGAGGTTGTTTGTGATGCCTGCATTGCCGAGCCCCGACCATGGGCGAGGGGTCGATCTGCGATCCTCTATCGGGATATGGGTCGCAAGATCATCCTCGCTTTGAAGCATGGTGACCAGCATGACATCGTTCCGCCAGCCTCGAAATGGCTGGCACGAGCGGCGAAGGACATACTTCGTGATGAGACCCTGATTGCTCCGGTACCGCTGCATTGGACCCGACTTTTGAAGCGGAAGTTCAACCAGTCTGCGCTTCTGGCACGTGGCATGGCAGAAAATACCGGCCATTCATGTTGCCCTGACCTGTTAATCCGACCGATCAAGACCCGCTCTCTGGATGGTCTGAGCAGGGAAGAGCGGCGCGACACCTTGCGTCGCTCTATCGTGATTAATCCGCAAAGGCGGCACCGGTTGGTTGGGCGTCCCGTGCTGCTTGTCGATGACGTTATGACGACCGGGGCGACGCTCGATGCAGCAACAACTGCCTGTTATGACGGCGGTGCAAGTCACGTCTGCGTGGTGACGCTGGCAAGAGTGGAGAAAGAGTACTAACTCTCTGCTCAGCCCAAGATTGGAACGACCTGATGAAACCTGTCGAAATCTATACGTCGCCCTTGTGCGGCTATTGCCACGCCGCCAAACGCCTGCTCAACGAAAAGGGTGTCTCCTTTTCAGAGGTGAATGTGCTGGCCAATCCTAAGCGTAAGGCCGAGATGATCCAACGCGCCAATGGTGGCCGGACGGTGCCGCAGATTTTTATTGGCGACACCCATGTAGGCGGCTGTGACGACCTTTATGCGCTTGAGCGTTCAGGAAAGCTCGACCCGCTGCTCGCGGCCTAGATGAAGGCCGCGCTTCTTCAGCTGAATTCGTCCGACCAACCGGCCGACAACCTGACCAAGATCGTCGCGTTTGCCGAAGATGCCGTCAGGCAAGGTGCCGAATTCGTGCTGACCCCAGAGGTCAGCAATTGCGTTTCGACATCTCGCAAGGTTCAGTCTGAGCGTTTGGCGGAAGAAGAACAGGATGCCACACTCACGGCCCTCCGCGAATTCGCAGGATCGCATGGTATCACGTTTCTTATTGGATCGCTGGCGCTGAAAACTGATGATCCCGACGGTCGGTTCGCCAACCGGTCGTTCCTAATCGGTCAGGACGGGCTGGTCCTTGCCCGGTACGACAAGATCCACATGTTCGATGTCGAGATTAATGAGGCCGAGACCTATCGCGAGTCGGCAGGGTACCGCCCCGGGGAACAGGCGGTCGTCGCTGACGCACCCTTCGGTCAGATTGGCATGGCCGTCTGTTACGATCTTCGGTTTCCGTTGCTTTCCAGCGCGCTTGCGGCGGCGGGCGCCGAGATCCTTACCTATCCATCCGCATTTTCGCCTGTCAGCGGCGCGGCGCACTGGCACGCCCTTTTGCGGGCCCGCGCGATCGAAACCGGCTGTTGGGTCATTGCACCGGCACAGACCGGGCTGCACCCATCCGATGGATCCAAGCAACGCTCGACCTATGGCCATTCCCTGGTCGTCGACCCCTGGGGCCAGGTTGTTCTTGACGCAGGTGTCGCGCCTGGGGTTTATGTCTTTGATCTTGATATGGAAAAGGTGGCAGAGGCACGCCGTCGCATTCCGTCGTTGGCAAATGCACGGCCTTTCCAAGCCCCCTGACGGGCATGAGCAACGACAAGAACGCACTTGCGATCTCGCTTTTCAGCGAGGTTTTGGCGGCGGACCAGATGGTTCGGAACCGCCTTAGTAGTGTCTTGCCCAAGGGCATGGAGATATCCCATTTCTCAGTTCTCAATCACCTCGTCTGGCACGAGGGAGAGCGGACCCCGGCCCAACTGGCAGAAACGTTCAATGTCACCCGCGGTGCGATGACGAACACGCTCAGCAAGCTTGAATGGGCGGGGTACATCCACATTCGGCCAGACTGGGATGACGCGCGCCGCAAGCTGGTTGCCATCAGTCCGGCGGGGCGTCGGGCCCGGGAACAGGCGCTGAGCTCCATCGCGCCAATGGTCGGGCAGATCGTCGATGAATTGGGAGAGGACAAGGTGAAGGCCGCCCTGCCGGTTCTGCGTAACCTGCGGCAGCTCTTGCTGCCCAAGCCGTGAGGCGTTCGTCTCAGGACTTGTCGGTTTGGCTTGCCATTGACCTTCGACAACGCGCCAAGCAATTACAGGTTCCGATGATCCCGCCGCAAAACTTGAACTGAACTGGAACGCTGGATGAGCAAACCCTGCATCATTTGTGTCGCGATCACGGGCTCTGTCCCGCGCAAGGAGGATAACCCGGCCGTCCCGATCTCGGTGTCTGAACAGATCGAGTCGACCCAAGAAGCGTTTGAGGCCGGGGCGAGCATCGCGCACTGCCATGTGCGCAATGATGATCAGACACCGACATCCGACCCCGACCGGTTCGCGTTGCTGATCGAAGGTTTACGGAAGCACTGTCCGGGGATGATCGTGCAGCTTTCCACCGGCGGGCGCTCCGGCTCTGGAAAGGAGCGGGGCGGCATGCTTCCCCTGCGCCCGGACATGGCCTCGCTTTCGGTAGGCTCAAACAACTTCCCGACGCGAGTCTACGAAAACAGTCCCGACCTTGTTGCATGGCTGGCCAGCGAAATGATGACCTACGAGGTTACACCAGAGATCGAAGCCTTTGACCTTAGCCATATTCTGCAGGCAATCCGGATGCATGCCGGGGGTCAGCTTTATGGAAACCTCTACGTCCAGTTCGTGATGGGTGTAAGAAACGCGATGCCCGCTGATCGGGAGGTTTTTGATTTCTACGTTCAGATGGTGAAGTCGCGGGCACCGGACGCCGAGTGGTGTGCAGCCGGAATTGGCAGGCACCAGATCGAAGTCAACGAATGGGCCATTGCGGCGGGTGGGCATACGCGTACCGGGCTGGAGGATAACGTCCGGCTGGACAAACGAACGCTGGCCCCGTCAAACGCAGCGTTGGTCGAACGCTGTGTCGCGCTATGCGAAAGGTATGATCGGCCCATCGCCACGTATCAGCAGGCGCGGGACATTCTGGGTCTGCGCCCCGCCTGATCGATCAGTGCAAAGCGCTCGGTTTCTTGGTCGCTGCTGTCACATAATTTACAGAAAGATCACGATCCGACAGACGCCAGCTCCATGTTATCGGATTGAATACAAACCCCTTTCTGTCGACCGGTGTGAGTTCTGCCTTGCTGAGCAGGTCAAAGAGTTCGTCGGGGGTTATGAATTTCGACCATTCATGCGTGCCCTTGGGCAGCCAGCGCATGACGTATTCAGCGCCGACGATCGCCATCGCAAAGCTTTTTGGATTTCGGTTGATGGTCGAACAGATATGCAAACCGCCGGGCTTCAGTAACCGCTGGCAGGCGGTCAGATAGGCAAGTGGGTCTGCAACGTGTTCGACGACCTCCATGTTCAGGACCACGTCAAACTGCTCTCCCGCATCTGCGAGGTCTTCGGCAGTGGTATGACGGTAATCAATCGTCAGACCGGACTGTTCCGCATGGATTTGGGCGACAGGGATATTCCGCTCGGCGGCGTCCGCCCCAACCACGTCCGCGCCCAATCGCGCCATTGGTTCGGACAAGAGACCACCACCACAGCCGATATCGAGAATCCGCAAACCGGCAAAGGGTTGGTCCGTGTCGAGATCACGGTCAAATTCCGCAGCGATCTGGGTGGTGATGTAATCGAGCCGGCAGGGGTTCAGCATATGCAGCGGTTTGAATTTCCCGGTCGGATCCCACCATTCCGCGGCCATCGCCTCAAATTTCGCGATTTCCGATGGGTCAACGGTCGATTGCCGCGTTTCCATTTGCGTCTCCGTGTGCTCTTTTGTCATCCAAGCTCTATCTAGGTCAGTAATGGACAAACACAGCGACCAAAAGCGCGCAGTACAGTACCTTTATCCGCCGATCGATCCCTTCGATCAGCGGATGCTGGATGTTGGCGACGGTCACAAGGTCTATGTCGAACAATGCGGCAACCCAAAGGGTGAGGCCGTTATCGTTCTGCATGGTGGTCCCGGCGGCGGGTGCAGCCCCGCGATGCGCCGTTACTTTGACCCTTCCGTGTTTCGGGTAGTCCTGTTCGATCAACGTGGCTGCGGACGGTCGCGCCCACATGCGGCGGTGACGAACAACACGACGTGGCACCTGGTTCGGGATATTGAGGCGATCCGCGAAGCGCTGGATGTCGACGCCTGGATCGCATTCGGCGGTAGCTGGGGCGCGACGCTGGCGCTGATCTATGCGCAATCCCATCCAGACCGGGTTCGCCATCTGGTCCTGCGCGGCGTTTTCCTGATGACGCAGTCGGAACTCGATTGGTTCTATGGCGGTGGCGCCGGTCGGTTCTGGCCCGAGGTATGGTCGCGCTTTGTCGGACTGATTCCCGAGGATGAGCGCGGCGATCTCATCGGCGCCTATAATCGGCGGCTGTTTTCGGGCGATCTGACGATCGAAATGCGATACGCCCGCGCATGGTCTGCTTGGGAAAACGCACTGGCCTCGATCCATTCCAATGGAACGGGTGGCGAGGCACCGGGTGACTACGCGCGGGCCTTTGCGCGTCTGGAAAATCACTACTTCATCAACAACGGGTTTCTCGACTTTGACGGTCAGATCCTCGCCCAGACCGGGCGGATCAAACATATCCCCGGAACGATCGTGCAGGGCCGCTATGATATGATCTGCCCACCCGATTCGGCTTATGCACTGGCAAAGGCATGGCCGAACGGACAGTTGAAGATGGTGCGCAACGCTGGCCATGCCCTGTCCGAGCCTGGAATCAGCGCAGAGTTGGTGCGCACCATGGATAGGATTGCAGGACGATGACGCGTATCGATCGCCGTGCATTATTCTCATCCGGTGCAGCGGCTGCATTGCTGGCTGCCACCGGTTTGTCCGCCGCACCTCAGCGTGGCGGTCTTTTGCGCGCCGCGTTGTCGGATGCGACACGGGCAGATACTTGGAACGCTCCGCCCGACGGGCTGTTCATGCGGGCAATCTCGCAAGGCGCAGTGTTCGAAAACCTGACCGAGATTGCCGCCGACGGGACCTTGCGCGCTGAGCTGGCAACGTCTTGGGAAGCGAACGAAGACGCGACGATCTGGCGTTTCCATCTGCGAGAGAACGTTGCTTTCCATGATGGTTCAGTGCTCGGCTTTGCGGACGTGGTCGATAGTCTGACGCTCGCGGGCCTGACAGCCGAAAGCGTTGGCGGAGCGATCAGCGTGAGGCTTCACACCGCGGACCCGAACCTGCCTTACCATCTTGCAGCGCCAGAATTCGTGATCAAGCCCGCCGATCCGGATCGCCGCGCGGCGGGCATTGGTACGGGTCTTTACCGGACCCACAAATTCGATCCGGGTCGCCACTTTATCGGCGAGCGCGTCTCGACCCATTGGAAGGACGGGCAAGCCGGATGGTTTGACCGGGTGGAATTTGTTCACATCGCATCCGACGAAGTGCGCGCGCAGGCGCTGCGAGAGGGGCTTGTGGACGTCGCGGACATAGCCGAACCGCCTGTGGGGCCATTCCGTGGACTGCCGAGCGACGCCAATACGACGCTTGTTGCCAGCCGTGATCTTATCGTACCGGGTATCGTAGGCGGGGTCTGGCCGCTCGACAATTTCCGCATGACAGAACGGTGGTCCCGCGCCTGAGACAGCGGATCACGCCAGCGAAACGACATCCGTTTCACCGACAACCCTTGCAGTTTGCTTGCTCGGGACGTATATGCGCCTCAACAGCGGCGCGTTTGGGTCCAAACCAAAAGCTCCACCGGGAAAGATCGAACGGGCCGCGCGCCCGTTTTTTTGTTGTCAGGACACATGTCAAACACACTCATCGCCAAAGCAGCCATGGATCGCCGTTTGGCCGAGATCATCACACCGGTGATCGAGGACATGGGATTCGAGCTGGTCCGCATCCGCTTGATGAGCGGCAAGGACGTGACTTTGCAGATCATGGCGGACAAACCGGACGGCGGCATCGAGGTTGATGACTGCGCCGAGATCAGTACGGCGGTCAGCGCGGTTCTTGATGTCGAGGATCCGATTCTTGATGCGTACACGCTCGAAGTGTCGTCACCTGGCATCGACCGTCCGCTGACGCGCCTGAAGGATTTCGATGCCTTTGAAGGTTATGAGGCCAAGTTGGAAACGGCCGAACTGATCGATGGACGCCGCCGCTTCAAGGGTGTGCTTGCCGGTGTCGAAGATGACGAAGTGCTGATCAACGTGGCCGAAGGCACCATCGGGCTGAAATTCGACTGGCTGAGTGATGCCAAGCTGGTCCTGACTGACGATCTGATCAAGGAAATGCTGCGCCAGCGCAAAGCGGCTGGTGCTCTGAACGAAGACAAATTCGATGAAATCGAGACAGAAAAGTCTGAGGAGGAACGCTGATGGCGATTACGTCCGCAAACCAGCTTGAGCTGCTGCAAACAGCCGAGGCCGTTGCCCGAGAAAAGATGATCGACCCGAGCCTCGTGGTCGAGGCGATGGAAGAGTCGCTCGCTCGTGCGGCGAAGTCCCGGTACGGGTCCGAGATGGATATCCGCGTCAGCATCGATCGCAAGACGGGCAAGGCGACCTTCACGCGCGTGCGGACCGTGGTCGAGGAAGAAGAGCTTGAAAACTATCAGGCCGAATTCACGGTCGAGCAGGCGAAACAATATCTCGACGATCCCAAGGTCGGCGACACGTTTGTCGAAGAGATCCCGCCGGTCGAGATGGGCCGTATCGCGGCGCAGTCCGCCAAGCAGGTCATCCTTCAGAAAGTCCGCGAAGCTGAGCGTGATCGCCAATACGAAGAGTTCAAGGATCGCGCTGGCACTATCATCAACGCGCTCGTCAAACGTGAGGAATATGGCAATGTCATCGTCGACGTAGGCGCGGGCGAGGCGATCTTGCGCCGCAACGAAAAGATCGGCCGCGAAAGCTATCGCCCCGGCGACCGCATCCGCTGCTACATCAAGGATGTGCGGCGCGAGCAACGTGGCCCGCAGATCTTCCTGAGCCGGACGGCACCGGAATTCATGGCCGAGCTCTTCAAGATGGAAGTGCCAGAGATCTATGACGGCATCATCGAGATTAAGGCGGTTGCCCGTGATCCGGGTTCTCGCGCCAAGATTGCCGTGATCAGTTATGACGGGTCGATCGACCCGGTGGGTGCTTGTGTCGGTATGCGTGGTTCCCGTGTTCAGGCGGTCGTGAACGAACTGCAGGGTGAAAAGATCGACATTATCCCCTGGAACGAGGATCAGCCGACCTTCCTGGTGAACGCGTTGCAGCCCGCCGAGGTCAGCAAGGTGGTTCTGGACGAGGAAGCCGGCAAGATCGAAGTCGTCGTTCCCGAAGAGCAACTTTCGCTGGCTATCGGCCGTCGCGGTCAGAACGTGCGTTTGGCGTCTCAGCTTACCAACCTCGACATCGACATCATGACCGAGGCCGAGGAATCGGCGCGTCGTCAGGCCGAATTCGAGCAACGCACCAAGCTGTTCATGGATGCGCTGGATCTGGACGAGTTCTTTGCCCAATTGCTTGTCTCTGAAGGTTTCACAAACCTTGAAGAGGTTGCCTATGTCGAGCTTGACGAGCTTCTGGTGATCGACGGCGTCGATGAAGGCACCGCCCAGGAGCTTCAGGCGCGGGCGCGCGATGTTCTGGAGGCGCAGGCGAAAGAGGCGCTTGATAATGCGCGCGCGCTTGGCGTTGAGGACAGCCTGGTTGAATTCGAGGGCCTGACACCCCAAATGATCGAAGCCTTGGCCAAGGATGACGTCAAGACACTGGAAGACTTTGCAACCTGTGCTGATTGGGAGCTGGCCGGGGGCTGGACGACAGTTGATGGCGAGCGCGTCAAGGATGACGGTGTTCTGGAGCCATTTGACGTTTCTCTAGAAGAGGCGCAAAATCTGATCATGACGGCCCGTATCCAATTGGGGTGGGTCGACCCGGCGGAACTCGAGGCCGACCAAGCATCGGAAGAAACCGTGGAAGAGGAGGCCGAGGCCTGATTTCAGGCCTCGGGTCGTCGAAATGGGACGCGGCGGAGCGGCCAAGGATCGGGCCGATGGGCCGGAACGTAAGTGTATTGCGACGGGTGAGGTTCAGCCGAAATATGGGCTGATCCGCTTCGTCGTTGGACCCGACGGCCAGCTTGTACCCGATCTTGCCGGCAAACTGCCGGGTCGGGGCATCTATGTGGCTGCAGAGCGGGCTGCCTTGGACAAAGCGGTTGCCAAAAAGCTCTTTGCTAGGGCGGCGCGGCAACCGGTCGAGGTTCCGGAGGGTTTGGTTAGCGAGGTAGAGCGCCAGTTGGCGCGGCGCGTGGTCGATTTGATCTCACTCGCGCGGAAATCGGGGCAGGCCGTGACGGGCTATGAGCGCGTCAAGGATTGGCTCGCGAAGGAAGAAGCGGAGGTTCTGATCCAGGCCAGCGATGGATCGGAACGTGGCAAGTCAAAGCTGAGTACGCCCCATTTTGGAACGTATATCGGTTGGTTGACGGCAGATGAGCTGGGTATGGCGTTTGGGCGCCAAACTGCGGTACATGGGGCCCTCGGCTCTGGTGGACTCACAAAACGTGTTGTAGAGGAAGCCAAACGTCTAAAGGGCATACGCGAAGTTGACGGTGGCAAGGGCCATCGGGAAGGATAGACGAGCTTAATGAGCGATACAGACGGTAAAAAGACACTTGGCCTGCGCAGCGGCGCACGTCCGGGCAATGTGAAACAGAGTTTCAGCCACGGGCGGACCAAGAATGTCGTCGTCGAGACCAAGCGCAAGCGCGTTGTCGTACCGAAGCCGGGTGCGCCCAAAAGTGGTGCGAGCGCGCCTGCGAGTGGCTCTGGTAAAAGGCCTGGCGGGATTTCCGACACCGAGATGGAACGTCGCCTGAAGGCCGTTCAGGCCGCTAAGGCCCGTGAGGCGGAAGAGACAGCCAAACGCGCGGCCGAGGAAAAGGCTCGCGAAGAAGAACGTGAACGCCGCCGCGCCGAGCAGGAAGCCAAGGAACGCGCCGAACGCGAGCGCGAAGAGGCGCTCAAGGCACGGCAGGAAGAAGAGGCGCGCAAGAAGCGTGAGTCCGAAGAGGCCGCAAAGCGCGCTGCGGCGGCCCCGGCCCCCGAACCCAAGCGAGATGCTTCAACACGACCTGCGCCTTCTACCACGCAGCCCAGGAAACAGGATCGCGAGCGCGAGCAGCAGCGCAACAATCGCGGCAAGGGCGATGAGGGACGCCGTTCCGGCAAACTGACCCTGAACCAGGCCCTTTCAGGCGGTGAAGGTGGCCGGCAGCTTTCCATGGCCGCGATGAAGCGCAAGCAAGAGCGTGCGCGTCAGAAAGCCATGGGTGGCAGCCAAGACCGCGAAAAGGTCATCCGTACCGTGCAGTTGCCCGAGGCGATCATGGTGTCGGAACTGGCGAACCGGATGTCGGAGCGTGTTGCCGACGTGGTCAAAGAGCTCATGAAGATGGGCATGATGGTTACACAGAACCAAACCATCGATGCGGATACCGCTGAGCTCATCATCGAGGAATTCGGTCACAAGGTTCAGCGCGTCTCGGACGCTGACGTCGAGGATGTCATCTCCGATACCGAAGACACCGAAAAAGATCTGCGGCCTCGCCCACCGGTCATCACGATCATGGGTCACGTCGACCATGGTAAGACGTCGCTGCTGGATGCTATCCGGGACGCGAAGGTTGTCGCGGGCGAAGCTGGCGGTATCACACAGCATATCGGCGCCTATCAGGTGAAAACTGACAACGGCACGACGCTGACGTTCCTCGATACGCCCGGCCACGCGGCTTTTACGTCGATGCGGTCGCGGGGTGCGCAGGTGACGGATATCGTCGTGCTGGTGGTTGCTGCTGACGACTCGGTGATGCCGCAGACCGTCGAGGCGATCAATCACGCGAAAGCGGCCGAAGTGCCGATGATCATCGCGATCAACAAGATCGACAAGCCCGAGGCGACGCCGGATAAGGTGCGTTCAGAACTCCTGCAGCACGAAGTCATCGTCGAAAAGATGTCTGGTGAGGTGCAGGATGTCGAGGTGTCTGCCATCACCGGGCAGGGTCTTGATGAACTGCTTGAGGCGATTGCGCTGCAGGCCGAGATCCTTGAACTCAAGGCCAATCCTGACCGTGCTGCGCAGGGCGCCGTGATCGAAGCGCAGCTTGACGTCGGTCGTGGTCCGGTCGCGACGGTTCTTGTTCAGAAAGGCACGTTGAAACAAGGCGATATCTTTGTCGTGGGCGAGCAGTACGGTAAGGTTCGTGCGCTCATCAACGACAAGGGCGAGCGGGTTAAAGAAGCAGGTCCGTCGGTACCGGTCGAGGTCCTTGGCCTGAATGGCACGCCTGAAGCTGGCGACGTTCTGAACGTGACTGCAACCGAAGCGCAAGCGCGAGAGATCGCGGCCTACCGCGAGCAGGTCGCGAAAGACAAGCGCGCGGCAGCTGGCGCTGCGACAACACTCGAACAGTTGATGGCGAACGCCAAGGCGGACGAGAATGTCAGCGAACTGCCGATCGTCGTAAAGGCGGACGTGCAAGGTTCGGCCGAAGCCATCGTTCAGGCGATGGAAAAGATCGGCAACGACGAAGTTCGCGTTCGCGTGCTGCACTCGGGCGTTGGTGCGATCACTGAAACAGATGTCGGTCTGGCCGAAGCGTCAGGTGCGCCGGTTTTTGGTTTCAATGTTCGTGCAAACGCAACCGCGCGCAACACCGCCAACCAAAAGGGTGTGGAGATCCGGTACTATTCGGTCATCTACGACCTTGTCGACGACGTGAAGGCGGCGGCCAGCGGGCTGCTCAGCGCTGAAATCCGTGAGAACTTTATCGGCTATGCGGAGATCAAAGAAGTCTTCAAGGTATCGGGCGTCGGCAAGGTCGCTGGGTGTCTGGTGACCGAGGGCGTGGCGCGCCGGTCGGCTGGTGTCCGGCTGTTGCGGGATAACGTCGTGATCCACGAAGGCACGTTGAAGACCCTTAAACGCTTCAAAGATGAAGTGCCCGAGGTTCAATCGGGTCAGGAATGCGGGATGGCATTCGAGAATTACGAAGATATCCGCCAGGGCGATGTCATCGAGATTTTCGAACGCGAAGAAGTCACCCGGACACTCGACTAAAACACCCAGAAGCAAAAAAGGGATGGTGGCGACCATCCCTTTTTAATGAAACTCGGAAATCTGGGTGCTAGGCGGCTTTAGCCACTGGCGATCCGGAGTATTGAGTGTTGCCTACCCGTACCGTCATCCGCCCATCGGGCAATGTACGAACATATGTACCTTGCACAAGCACCGAACTGCCCAAGGCGATCGTGCGAAGCATGTCAGTCCTCCCATAGAAACAGACACCTTATTAAGAACGCAAATTGTTTAAGAAGTCATTACCAAATTCACACACTTTTTACAATTTGTGCACGATTTGTACGCTGCATTGCAGAAATTATAGCCAATCTCTTAAAATTGGGATCAGCGGAATGTCCGCGGCCGGCATCGGATATTCGCGCAAGGCATTCGGGCGGACCCAGGCGAGTTTCTGACCCTCGCGGGATATTGGCGTTCCTTCCCACTTCCGGCAGGCAAAAAGCGGCATCAGAAGGTGGAAGTGATCATAGCTGTGACTGGCGAACGTCAAAGGCGCGAGGCAGGACTCCCAAGTTCCGATCCCCAACTCTTCGTCAAGTTCCCTGATCAATGCTGTTTCGGGGGTTTCGTCTGCTTCAACCTTGCCACCGGGAAACTCCCATAGGCCCGCCATCGACTTGCCTTCGGGCCTTTGGGCCAACAGCACGCGACCATCAGGGTCGATCAGAGCGACAGCGGAGACGAGAACGACGTTCAAGACCGATAATCCGCGTTGATCGAGACATAGCCATGGGTCAAATCGCAGGTCCAGACCGTGGCGTTCCCGTCGCCAAGTCCAAGGTCGACGGCGATACGGATATCCGATCCTTGCATGTAATCGGCCGCTTCCTCTTCCCTATAGTTTGGACTGACCCAGCCGTTTTCGGCGACCAGAATGTCACCAAATCGGATCGATAAGCGGTCTCGATCCGCTGGTGCGCCGGATTTGCCGATGGCCATGACAATCCGGCCCCAGTTAGGGTCCTGACCCGCGATCGCGGTCTTGACCAACGGGGAATTCGCGATGGACAGCGCGTGTGTTCGTGCATCGGGCGAGGATGTGGCGCCTGACACCGCGATCTCGACGAACTTCGTCGCGCCCTCCCCGTCCTTTACCACTTGGTGGGCCAAATCCAGCATCAAGGCCTCGAGCGCATCCTTGAAGTCGGCACTGCCCTTAACGTCTATCCCCGACGCTCCGGTAGCCGCCATGATCAGTGTGTCTGAGGTCGACGTGTCGCTGTCGACCGTGATGCAGTTGAAAGTGCGTGCCGACAGTTCGGCCACCAGATGCTGCAGATCGGCGCGGTTCATGCGCCCGTCGGTAAAGATGTACACCAGCATCGTCGCCATATCAGGCGCGATCATCCCCGACCCCTTGGCAATGCCGGTGATCTTTACCGGGCTTCCGTCAACACTGACCGTTCTTGCGGCACCTTTTGGATAGGTGTCTGTCGTCATGATTGCCCTCGCGCAATCGGGCAGAGCATCGGCGCTTAACGAAGTTTTGAGGCCGGCAAGAACAGTGGTGATGCGGTCAACGGGCAGTGGTTCACCGATCACGCCGGTTGAGGCCGTAAAGACGCGATCCGATGGCACGCCACAAACCTCTCCAACCGCTTGGGTAAGAGCATTGACGGCATCGAAACCGTTCTTACCGGTGAAGGCGTTGGCGTTTCCCGAGTTCACCAGGATCGCGGCACCTTGGTCACTGTCGCCGTGGATCTTAGCCTGGCAGTCCAGAACGGCGGCCGATCGCGTCGCCGAGCGGGTAAAGACGCCTGCTATGGTGGATCCGGGTGCGATCTCGGCCAGCATCACATCCGGCCGACCCGCATATTTGACGCCAGCAGCCGCAGTCGCAAACCGAACGCCCTCGATCACCGGCAAGTCTGGGAACTCCGCCGGAGCAAGGGGCGAAACGGGCAACGGATCTGCCATGAGGGCCTAGTCCAACAGCGTGAGGTCTTTCAGAATGGCAGGGTCTATCGTGCCATTATCCGGGCGATCGACCTGAGCTTTCTCGACCAGCGCGTCGACTGCATCCTGTACGGCCTCATCCCTGATCTTTGCCTCGATCTCGCCCTTGACGTCGTCAAGCGCGGGAACGTCCTTGATACGCGTCTCGTTCAAGGTGATGACGTGCCAGCCAAACTGGGTCTGCACCGGCGCGGAGACATCACCAACTTCGAGGGATTTGACCGCTTCTTCGAATGTCGGGACCATCATGCCGTCGCTGAACCAACCCAGCGATCCCCCCCCCGGTCCCGAAGGGCCTGTCGAGTTGTCACGTGCCAACTGGGCGAAATCCGCGCCGCCCTCAAGCTCTTCGACCAGCGCTTTCGCTTCGTCCTCGGTCTCGACGAGGATGTGGGACGCATTGTATTCTGTGCCCTGTTCCGCGTTCTTGTATTCAGCATCATATGCAGCCTGGATCGCGTCGGGCGTCAACGCATCTGCGAGGATGTCTTCAAGAGCTTCACCAGCAAGCAGGGAACGCTCTTCGTTCTCGAGCGAGAGCTGGATACGGTTCGGCGGTGTTTCCTCGTAGGACTGAGCCAGGGCCGATTGCTGGATCAACTGATCCAGAATGCCCTGATAGAGGACCTGATCAGGCAACTGCTGATATTGCTGGGGCAACGTCGCACGCGCGATGATCATGTGACCGATTGTGATGTCGATGCCATTCACGCTGGCGACGACAGTGCTGGCGTCGACTTCCTCTGCGTGTGCCGGCAGCGTCAGGATAGCCGAGAGCGCCAGCGCAGGCAGGAAGGCAGAGCGAATGGGCATGATCAATAATCCTTGGGTTGATGCACGCCGAGGCGCGCATTGACACGGTTTCACGTGACCCTTACATCGCCCTGTGGGCGCGGCCCGGGCCGGCTTACGCCATGTATCTATGAGCTTGGTCGATTATGGGCAAGCAGATGCTGCAGAACAGGAATTGAAGGTCGGCTGGAGAACGCATGCTTGGTTTTGGGACCCTTGCCAAAAAGGTTTTTGGCACACCGAACGATCGCAAGATCAAAAGCGTGCGTCCGACGATCGACAAGATCAATGCCCTTGAGCCTGAATTCGAAGCGCTGAGCGACGACGATCTCAAGGCAAAGACCGATGAGTTCCGTGATCGCATCGCAAAGGGCGAAAGCCTGAACGACCTGCTGCCCGAAGCCTTCGCCAATTGTCGCGAGGCGGCGAAACGGGCGCTTGGTCTTCGCGCTTTTGACACCCAGCTTATGGCTGCGATCTTTCTTCATGGCGGCAACATCGCCGAACAGAAGACAGGTGAGGGCAAGACCCTGACAGCGACATTCGCGGCTTACCTGAATGCGCTTACTGGCAAAGGCGTCCATATCGTCACGGTCAACGAGTACCTCGCAAAACGCGACGCCGAATGGATGGGCAAGGTTTATGCCGCGCTTGGCATGACGACGGGCGTGGCCAGTTCGACCATCAGCCCCGAAGAAAAAGTCGTCGCTTACGGAAGCGACATCACTTACGCGACGAATAACGAGCTTGGGTTCGACTACCTGCGTGACAACATGCGGGTCGATATCGAGAGCATGCTGCAAAAGCATCACCACTTTGCCATCGTGGACGAGGTGGACTCGATTCTGATTGACGAGGCGCGAACACCGCTCATCATCTCGGGGCCGTCAGAGGATCGTTCCGATCTTTACCGCACAATCGACTCGATCATTCCGCTGATCGAGGACGATCATTTTGAACTCGATGAGAAAACCCGGAACGTGACCTTCACCGACGAAGGCAACGAATTCCTCGAGGACCAATTGCGTGTCCGCGAGCTGATCGGGGCTGAGGCTTCGCTCTACGATCCCGAAAGCACCACGATCGTTCACCATGTGAACCAAGGCTTGCGGGCGCACAAACTGTTCCAGCGTGACAAAGACTATATCGTCCGCGATGGCGACGTGGTCCTGATCGACGAATTCACTGGCCGCATGATGCCCGGGCGTCGGTTGTCCGAAGGTCTGCATCAGGCAATCGAGGCCAAGGAAGGCTGCGAGATCCAGCCGGAGAACGTCACGCTCGCGTCGGTGACGTTCCAGAACTACTTCCGCCTTTATGACAAGCTGGCGGGGATGACCGGGACAGCGGCGACCGAGCGCGAAGAATTCGGCGAGATCTATGGCCTTGGCGTGATCGAGGTTCCGACGAACCGGGAAGTCACCCGGGTTGATGAGGATGACCAAGTTTATCGGACGTCCCGCGAAAAGTACGACGCCATGATCCGTGAGATCAAAAAGGCCCATGAGAAAGGGCAGCCGGTTCTTGTTGGCACAACGTCCATCGAAAAATCTGAGATGTTCAGCAAACTGCTCGATGCTGAAAAGATCCCGCACAACGTTCTCAACGCGCGCCAGCACGAGAAAGAGGCGCAGATCATCGCTGATGCAGGCAAGCTGGGTGCGGTAACCATCGCGACCAACATGGCGGGGCGGGGTACCGACATTCAACTTGGCGGCAATGTCGAGATGAAGGTGTTGGAGGCGATCACGGCGGACCCGACGGCAGACCCCGATGAGGTTCGCAAAAAGATCGAGGCCGAGCACGAAGACGAAAAGCAAAAGGTCCTTGCCTCAGGCGGGCTCTTTGTTCTCGCCTCTGAACGCCACGAAAGCCGGCGCATCGACAACCAGCTTCGCGGCCGTTCAGGCCGTCAGGGTGATCCGGGACGCACGTCTTTCTACCTCAGCCTCGAAGATGACCTAATGCGGATCTTCGGATCGGACCGGCTGGACCGCGTTCTCAAGACCCTTGGCATGGAAGAAGGCGAAGCCATCGTCCATCCATGGGTGAACAAGTCGCTTGAGCGGGCACAGGCCAAGGTCGAAGGGCGCAACTTTGACATCCGCAAGCAGCTGCTGAAATTTGACGACGTGATGAACGACCAGCGCAAGGTCGTGTTTTCGCAGCGGCGCGAGATTATGGAATCCAAGGACCTGTCCGAGATCGCGGGCGATATGCGGTATCAGGTGATCGATGACCTGATCGATCAGTACATGCCGCCCAATTCCTATGCCGACCAGTGGGACACGCACGGCCTTTACGCGGCTGTCATCGAGAACCTGAACATGGACGTGCCTGTCATCGACTGGGCCGACGAAGAGGGCGTGGATGACGAACAGATCCGTGAACGCCTGGTCGAAGCATCCGACAAGATGATCGCCGATAAAGCCGAAGCTTTTGGCCCGGACACTATGCGCGCCATCGAAAAGCAACTGCTCTTGCAGGCGATCGACAGCAAGTGGCGCGAACATCTGTTGACGCTTGAACACCTTCGATCCGTTGTTGGCTTCCGTGGATACGCGCAGCGTGATCCGCTGAACGAATACAAGAACGAAGCCTTCCAGTTGTTCGAGGGCATGCTTGACAGTCTGCGCAACGACGTGACCCAAAAGATCGGTCGGATCCGTCCGATGACCGAGGCCGAGCAACAGCAGATGATGGCGGAAATGGCGGCGCAGCAGAAAGCGGCACAACAGGCTGCCGAACTGGCGAGTCTGCCGGATCCCTCCGAAGATGCCGTCAACGCCGGATTCGATGAAAATGATCCAACTACGTGGGGAAATCCGGGACGAAATGACGCCTGCCCCTGCGGATCCGGGAAGAAGTTCAAACACTGCCACGGCCGACTGGTCTGAACAATCGTCGGTAGTGGCATGCCTTCATGACTCCCATAGCGTGCCACAACTCGGACAAATTCAACTGACACTCCATTAACCAACCAACTCGGAGAAGGGCTTGGTATGGGAAAGAGTAAAGAGATCGCCACGGCCTTAGGGACCCTGGCGATTGCGGTTGGCATCGGGTTCGTGATGCAAAGCACGGAAACGGCAAAGGCCCGCTACAGTTTTGACGTGCAGGAAACGGTTTCGGCCGCAGTCGCGGCAGCGCCCAATTTTTCCTTTGCAGATGGTTCTTCGCTAAACGTCAAAGACGTTGAGCTGACCTCGGCCCTGACCGGCCTGAGCGACATCGACAAAAGTCTGAAGCTGGCGAGCATCACCCGCGGTGCGCCACAATCCCCGAGCGTCTTCACCAGCATGAGCAGCCCTGACTGCCCGATCCACGTTGAGGCTCAGCCGATCATCGGTGGTATGGTCAGCCTGACGATCAACGCGGCTTGCTTGCCGGATACAAAGCTCTCCGTGCACCACAACGGGATCGTCTTTACTGAAGTGACGAATGACGAAGGTGCACTGCGTGTCATTGTGCCCGCCCTTCAGGAAAAGGCCGTATTCATCATTGCCTTCGAAAGCGGCGAGGGTGCCGTGGTGCAGGCTGATGTCGAGGGACTGCGCAACTATGCCCGCACGGTTCTGCAATGGAATGGGCACAGTGGGCTCGCGCTGCATGCTCGCGAATTTGGGGCAAGAGACGGTCGGTCTAGCGATCTGTGGCATGGTTCCAAACAGAACCTTGCCGGCGTCGCGGATGGGGTGAATGGCTTGGTCTTGCGGTTGGGTGACAATACCCTTTCTGACCCGATGATCGCCGACGTGTACACCTATCCCGCGGCCCGCAGCGCCAAGACGGGCACCATTGAGTTGCAGGTCAAGGCCAACGTAACCGAAGAAAGCTGTGGCCGGGATTTCAGAGCGTCCGCTCTTGAGATGGCAGAGGGTGGCGCGATCTTTTCCCGTGACCTTTCGCTGACAATGCCGGGCTGCGAGGCGGTCGGTCAGTCAATTGTGTTGAACAATCTGGTCTCTAACTTAAAAGTTGCGCGCAACTAGAACGCGCAACTGAGGCTACCGATGGTCTATCGTTGTGCGGCATTTCTTGCCGCACTTTTTCTTTTGGCCGGTCCGAACTGGGCTCAGGACGTTACGCTTTCCTCCCCAGACGGCAAGGTTGAACTGAGCGGGACACTGCTTGGCTTTGATGGCGAGTTCTATCGGGTCGACACCATTTACGGCGAGCTGACCGTGGACGGCAGTGG
>CAWUIQ010000002.1:0-138417 GCA_963922565.1 uncultured Rhodobacterales bacterium | reverse complement strand
TGCCCCCGCGCCTTCGGCGCTCCCCCGGCGTATTGATCGACGAGAAGAAGCAGGCCGTCCTTTGATCGGAGGAGGCCTTCATTGTTCCACAAATACGTCCGGGGGAGGCTCCGACGGAGCCGGGGGCAGAGCCCCCTGTGGCGGTGGATATTAGGCAATGCCCTCGGGCCGCTGGCGGGGGTCTCCGCAGCGGCTCGGGCAATGTTGTTTTGTCTTCAAGGATGTGGCAGGCGCGGTGGTTAACCGGACATGGGTTCCAGGGCCCGAGGGTTAAGGAAGGCGAGAGGCGGCGTACGCTCAGTCCCGGTGCTTCAGAACATAATCGACCAGCGCGCGGGTCGAGCCGTCCTTGTCTTCTGCAGCTGCTTCACCCGTCACAACCGGCCCGAGCGCTGTGGCCAGTTCCTTGCCCAGTTCGACCCCCCACTGATCGAAGGAATTGATCCCGAGGATCACCCCCTCGACAAAGACCCGGTGTTCGTAGAGCGCGATGATGCATCCGAGCGTGTAGGGATCGAGCTTTGGATAGATGAGCGTGGTCGAGGGGCGGTTGCCGGGAAAGACCCGGTGTGCCGCTTGCCGATCCAGTTCAGCCCCGTCGAACTTGTACGCGATCTTGGCCCGCGCCTCGTCCAGCGACCGGCCACGCAGGAGCGCTTCGGACTGGGCGAGGCAATTGGCGACCAGGAGATCGTGATGGTGCCGCAGGTCGGCTTCGTGCCCTTGTGCCGCGACCATGAATTCACATGGGATCACGCTCGTCCCCTGATGGATCAGCTGATAAAAGGCGTGCTGTCCGTTCGTGCCCGGCGCGCCCCAGACGATGGGGCCGCTTTCGATGTCGAGCGCGTGCCCATCCATCGTGACCCGCTTGCCGTTCGATTCCATTTCGAGCTGCTGCAGATAGGCTGGCAATTGCCCCAACCGCTGGTCATAGGGCAACACGGCGCGGGAGGCGTAACCGCAGACCTGCCGGTGCCAGATCCCGACCAAGGCCAGCATCAGCGGCATGTTCTCAGTCCCCGTCGCGGCCCGAAAATGCCTGTCCATCGCCTGCCCGCCCCGCAGGAAGGCGCGGAAAGCCTCAGGCCCGATGGCGATCAGCAGTGACAGGCCAATCGGCCCCCACATGGAATAGCGCCCGCCAACCCAATCTTCGAAGCCAAAGACCCGTTCGGCCGGGATCCCGAAATCGGCGGTCTTTTCGAGGTTCGACGACAAAGCCGCGAATTGCGCACCCGGATCGCCACCGTGATCGGCTATCCAGGCCCGCGCTGTCCGCGCATTGGTCATCGTCTCAATCGTGGTGAAGGTCTTGGAGGCCACGATCACCAGCGTCGTTTTTGCATCAAGGCCGCGCAACGTGTCGGCAATGTGGGCCCCGTCAACATTCGAGACAAAGTGGCATCGCGGCCCGTCGTGATAGGGGGCCAGTGCCTGAACCGCCATCGCAGGCCCCAGATCTGACCCGCCGATCCCGATATTGATCACATCGGTGATCCCGGAGCTGCGGATCTGCCGCGCATAGCCCTCCATCCGCTCGAGCGTTTCCAGTACGCCGGGCATGACGTCCTGCCCGTCGACCATCACCGGCCCGCCATCGAGATTGCGCAGCGCGGTGTGCAGAACGGCGCGGCCTTCGGTTTCGTTGATCGTGGCGCCGCCGAACATCGCATCCCGCCGCGCGGGTACATCTGCCGCCAGCGCCAGAAGCGCATCCCGCGTCGCCGCATCGATATTCGTCTTGGAATAGTCGAAGCGCAGATCCTCGAAGGTGCAGGAAAAGGCGTCGGCCCGACCGCCATCAAAGAGGTCGAGTATATGCCTATCCCGCGTTTCCGCGTGGCGCGCTCTTAATCCGTCCCACATCGCTGTCACTCCGCCCAATGCACCGTCAGATCGCTGAGCACGGCGGCGATCGGCGCCTCGTTGGGCGGCAATTCCCGCGCCCGCATCAGCGCATCCCGCTTATCGCTGCCGAATATGACAAGATGTTTGGACATCGCCCCGTTGAGGGCAGCCGCAGAAAGCGAAATACGCGGCTCCTGCCCCTCGGCGCGGATTGGCACGAGAATGGGCGCGTCATCGTCCAGCCCGGCTTCGAGCCCATCGGCACCGGGGAAGAGCGAGGCGGTGTGCATGTCCGTCCCCATCCCCAGCAGCAAGAGCGAAATAGGCATCTCTGATGCCAGTTGATCCGAGAGCGGCCCGGCGGCGTCCTCGGGGCTTTGCCCCTCGACATAGAACGGCAGGAACTGCGCCGCGGCCGCGCGGTCGGTCAAAAGACGGCTGCGCAAAAGACTTGCATTCGACCGCTCATGCCCCTCGGGCACCCAGCGTTCGTCGGTCAGCATGACCTTTACGCTGCTCCAGTCCAGATCGGCGGCGCAGAGCGTATCGAAGATCGGGCCCGGCGTCGTCCCGCCCGGCACCGCCATCGAGGCCGATTCATGCCGCAAAAGCGTGTTTTCCAGCTCACCCGCCATCACGTTGGCCACGTCGATGGCCAGCATTTCGCGGTCGGGGTATTCGATGAGGTTCATGGGCGCACTTGCCTCCAAACGCGCCGGTCGCGCGCCAGCAGTTGTACCGCATCCCCCGGCCCGTCGCTACCGCTGTCATAGGGCTTGGGCACGTCGCCCCGCGCCTCCCATCCGGCAATGATCGGATCTGTCCAGGCCCAGGCGGCCTCGACCTCGTCGCCGCGCATGAACAGGGTCTGGTTCCCGCGGATCACATCCATGATCAGGCGTTCGTAGGCATCCGGCGGATCACCCGCCTCATCCCCCAGAGCCTCGGCAAAGGTCATGTCGAGCGGCACGTCCAGCAGGCGCATACCCCCCGGCCCCGGTTCCTTGATGGTCACGTTGAGGGTGATGCCCTCATTCGGCTGCAGCCGGATGGTCAGAACGTTGCGGTGGTCTTCGCCCTCGCCAAAGATCGAATGGTTGAGCGCCTTGAAGACAACCACGATCTCGCTCATTCGGGCGCTCAGCTGCTTGCCGGTCCGCATGTAAAACGGGGTGCCGGCCCATCTCCAGTTCGACACGCCGACCTTGAGCGCCACGTAGCTTTCGGTGCGGGTGCGCGGATCCCCCGCCGCCTCACGATAGCCGGGTTCATCCCCGCCGCCGTCATACTGGCCGCGCACGATATGGTGCGGTTCCACCGGATCGAGGGCACGGATGACCTTGAGCTTTTCGTCACGCACTGCGTCCGGTTCGAAGCGCGAGGGCGGCTCCATCGCGATCAGACACAAAAGCTGCATCAGGTGGTTTTGCACCATGTCCCGCATGGCGCCCGCCCGGTCATAATATTCGCCCCGCCCGCCAACGCCGACGGTTTCGGCCACCGTGATCTGGATGTGGTCGACATATTGCGAATTCCACAGCGGCTCGAAAAGCATGTTGCCAAAGCGGACGGCCATCAGGTTCTGAACCGTCTCCTTACCGAGATAATGGTCGATCCGGTAAATCTGGTTTTCGTCGAAATAGGCGGCGAGGTCGCGATTGAGCTGCCGCGCGGTTTCGAGATCCCGGCCAAAGGGCTTTTCGACGACGATGCGGCTATCCTTGTCGGTCAGACCGTGGGTATTGAGCCGCTCGGCCAGATCACCGAACAGCGATGGTCCCACCGAAAAGTAAAAGGCGCGGACCATGCCATCGCGCATCTTGGCGGCAAGCTCTTTCCAGCCACCTTCGCCCTTGGCGTCGATGGGCACGTAATCCATCCGCGACAGGAAATCATCGAGCGTGCCGTCTTCGCAGGACCGGCCACCGCCAAACTCCCGGATCGCCTCGGCCACAAAGGCGCGATAGCCGTCGCCATCCATCTCGCTTCGGGCGGCACCAACCACGCGGGCCTGATCCGGCATCTGCCCTGCGCAATAGCGCCGGAACAGCCCCGGAAGGATCTTGCGGCGGGCCAGATCGCCCGTACCCCCGAAAATGACCAGATCGAACGGTTCCACAGGAATGACGCGCGATACCATGATTGTCCCCCGGTTTCCGGCTTTCGTTTGCGCTACCATTAGCAGATGGTGCGGCTATCACAATGGCGTCAGCGCCAGGCCCCCCTCTTTTCACCAAGGCCCCGCCGCGCTAGGCGTGCTCCTTGAAGACCAAGACCAACGGAGCCCTCATGAAAGACCTCGCCCAACCGGCCAATCAGGGCAAGTTCATCGATCCCGACAAGACGGCCAAAGGCGAAGACCGGGCAAAAGTGGCACTGACCAACCCGCAGACACTGTGGTTCAACACCGGCACGCTCTGCAACATCGAATGCACGAACTGTTATATCGAAAGCTCACCCACGAATGATCGGCTCGTCTATCTTGGCGTCGCTGACGTCGTCGACTATCTCGACCAGCTTGACGAGCGCCGCTGGGGTGTAACCGAGATCGGGTTTACCGGGGGCGAGCCCTTCATGAACCCCGCCATGATCGACATGGCCCGCGTGGCCCTTGACCGTGGTTACGAGGTTCTGATCCTGACCAACGCGATGCAGCCGATGATGCGGCCACGGGTGCAGACCGGGCTGATCGCTTTGCATGAGGCGTTTGGCGACAAGCTGACTGTCCGCGTGTCCCTCGATCACCACAGGGCAGCGCTGCATGATGCGGAACGGGGTGCAGGCAGCTTTGAGCGAACCCTCGAAGGTATGGGCTGGCTGCGCGACAACGGGATCCGCATGGCCGTCGCGGGCCGCAGCATCATGCAAGAAGACGAAGCGCAGGCACGGGCCGGGTTCGCCGCCCTCTACGCCCGCAACGACTTTGCCATTGATGCGGACAACCCGGGCGAAACCGTGCTTTTCCCCGAAATGGATGCGCAGGTCGAAGTGCCCGAGATTACAACCGCTTGCTGGGGGATTCTCAACAAGTCGCCCGAAGCCGTGATGTGCTCAAGCTCGCGCATGGTCGTTAGACGGAAAGGGGCCGCGCGCGCGTCGGTCGTGGCCTGTACGCTCCTACCCTATGACCCGCAATTCGAACTGGGCGACAGCCTGGCGGAGGCCGAAAAACCGGTGGCACTCAACCACCCGCACTGCGCCAAGTTCTGCGTGCTTGGCGGGGCGTCCTGCTCGGCCTGAAACCTTTCTGTTTCGGAGCCGCCGTCGCTTGATCAAAGACAGACGGAGGCTTGGGCTGAGGTCAAAGGAAATCGCCGAGGGACCCGCAAAGCGGGATACGGCTATTTCATTTGAACGCAGAAAAAGCCTCTGTCAGGCAAAGATCATGCAAAGGCGGGTCAGAAACGGGTTTCTGTTTTGGTGAGCCAGAGCGGCACGCCAGATATACCTAGTTCTGCGGAAGCGCCCGGTATCCCTTGACGATCATCGCAACCCCGACACCAGAGAGCCCCAGACCGCTCAGAAACTCTGCGTTGATCCAGCGCGAGGTGGTTCGCCGAACCGTGTGCATCGTGAACAGGGCGTAGGCGAGGATCGATATCGCATCCATGATCAGAAAAAGCGCACCGTAAACAAGGCTCTGCACCAGAATGCTGTGGTCGGACGAAATGAAGGCCGGAAACAGGGCCACGAAGAAAACGATGGCTTTGGGATTTGATACGCAGGCAAAGAAACCGGCCCAGAAGGTGGCGCTATCCGAGGCGCGCGAGCGCGGCGTCGTACCCTTGCAAAGCGAGCGGAAGGACTGAAAGGCCATACAGAGAATGTAAACGCCGCCGGCGATCTGCAGCGGTGGCAACACCACGTCCGACAAAGCGATGAGAACCGACAGGCTGCTTGCTGCGATGGTGATATGAACGACCGTCCCAAGGGCGTCCCCCGCCACCGTCACGCACGCCCCGCGCGTTCCATGCCGCAGCGCCTGCGCCGTCGCAAAAGCGACAGAGGGTCCGGGGGCCAGTACGAACAAGAAAGTGGTGGTCAAAAAGGCAATCGTCAGCGTTGCGTCCATTTGATCTCGGTCCTGCTGTTCGTGGCAACCTATCGCTCGGCGACACCTATCACCCTTGCCGCGGATGGCCCACTTTCATTGTGCGTGATCCCACGGCTTGATCCAGATTGCCGACTTTTCGGGCGGGTGCATGCCAAGACCTGTCCAAAAGCGGATGACATCAGCCACCTCAAAACAGGCGGCCGCAGCGACGCGCCAATCAATCATCGAATGCGGGCCGCATGGCCCGCTCCGCCGGATCAGGGCCGGTCAGGCGAGCGACGGCAGCCATAGTACGATGGCCGGGAATGCCACCAAAAGCGCGATCGTCACCGCATCGGCCAGGAAGAACGGCGTCACACCCCGGAACACGTCCTGCACGGTCAGCTCGTCCCGCACACCCGCCACGACGAAACAGTTCAAACCGATGGGCGGCGTGATTAGACAGAACTCGGCCATCTTCACCACCAATATCCCGAACCAGATCGCGCACATCGGGCCCGACATGCCAAACGTGCTGTCCTCGGCGCTGACGAACTCACCGCCATTGAGCGCCATGACCGCCGGATAGACCACCGGTAGGGTCAAGAGCAGCATCCCGATCGCATCCATGAACATCCCCAGCACCGCATAGGCCAGCAGAATGCAGACGAGGATCAGCATCGGCGAAACCGTCAGCGACGTGATCCAGTCGGCAAAGGCAGCGGGCAATTCGGCAAAGCCCAGAAACCGCACATAGATCAGCACACCCCAGATGATGGTGAAAATCATCACCGTCAGCTTCGCCGTCTCGATCAGCGCGTCCTTCAGCTCTGACCAGCGCATCCCCCGAATGAGCGCCATGCAGAAAACGATGAAGGCACCCACGGCCCCGCCCTCGGTCGGCGTGCCCCAAGCCTCGCCAAAGGGGTTGTAGACAAAGAAGATGATGATCACGACGACTGCCACGATCGGCAGCGCCGGCAAGAGTGACCAGAAGCGGTCGCCCCACGAAAAGCCGCCCACCGGCGGGCCAACCGTCTTGAAAATCGTGGCAATCCCGATGATGAGCCCGCCATAGATCAGGGCCGAGAATGCCCCGGGGATAAAGCCCGCCAGCAGCAGCTTGCCCACATCCTGTTCGACGATGATGGCATAGATCACGAGGATCGCCGAGGGCGGGATGAGCGATGCGAGCGTGCCTCCCGCCGCCACGACACCGGCCGCGAATTGCTTGTTGTATCCGATCTTGAGCATTTCCGGGATCGCGATCCGCGCAAAGACAGCCGCCGTCGCGACCGACGCCCCGGAGACCGCCGCAAACCCTGCTGTCGCGAACACGGTCGAGACCGCCAAGCCCCCCGGCACCCACGCGATCCATTTCTTGGCCGCCTCGAAAAGCGCTTTGGTCAGGTTCGCGTAATAGGCCAGATACCCGATCAGGATAAAAGTCGGGATCAGCGACAGGGCCTGTGCACTGACCTTCGAATGGGGCACCTGCCCCGCGATCTTGACGCTGATCTCGATGGCCTTCCACAGCCGCTCGAAATCATAGTCGAACTGGTTCCAGCGCAGCCAGACGAGGCCAATGAACCCGGCAAGCCCCGCGGCAAAGGCCACGCGCATGCCCATAACGACCATCACCAGCAATCCGCCGGTCGTCCAAAGTCCGATCTCGATGGGCTCCATCAATCGTGCCCTTCCAGATGCTCGGCCTCGGCCTTGGCCTGTTCGGCGACGCTTTGCACCAGCGGCACGGCGACCGGACTCTCAAGCCCCAGGACAAAGGCCCGCCCGTAACCCCAGGCCTGCAACATCAACCGCAGGCACAGCACGCCGAAGGCAATCGGCACGACCAGCTTTGACGGCCATGTGGGCAGGCCGATATCGATCGAGCTGTCGCGGCTGCAAAGGGGCCGCGTGCAATCAAAGCTGCGATCGAAATGCGACCACGCGCCCCAGATCAGGGCGATCATCAAAACGAGGATCAAGAGGATCGAGATCAGCTCGAAAAGCCACAGCGCGCGCCCTTTCAGCGCTGAGACGACAATATCCATCCGGATATGCGTCCCGTCCCGCTGCACGAACGAGATGCCCATGATGGCAATGAGTGGCATCGCCGCTTCGATATAATCGACATAGCCGGCGAGCGGGCTGTTGAAGAACTTGCGCCCCGTCACCGAATAGGCCGCAAGGAACATGAGCGAAAAGATCGCCAGACCGCTGATCAGGGCCATGACCCGCTCGACGGGCAAAAGCGCCCGGTCAAGACGGCTGAGAAGGCTGGAATCCTCCAGCACGGCTGATGAGGTTGCCATACCCGCCCCTTGATGGTGGGGCCGCGCCTGCTCGTTGCGGCGGCGCGGCCCGGGTTCTTAGTTGCTGGCCCGCGCCTGTTCCAGCGTCGTGACCACGAGGTCATAAAGCTCCTGACCCGGCAGGCCCTGCGCTTCCATGTCCTTGATCCACGCGTCGCGGATCGGATCGGCTGCCTTGGCGCGGAACTCGGCGATCACGTCATCGCTGATCTCGACCTTCTGAACGCCCTTTTCGGCCAGAACACTGTCCCAGCGGGCCAGCAGTTCGGCGTAATTGTCGAGATAATGCGCGATGGCTTCGTCGACCGAGCTGTCAAGCGCCGCGCGGTGTTCGTCGCTCAGGCTCTCATAGGCATCGATGTTGACAACCACCGGGCAGTTCACCGTGCCGGGGTTCAGGTTTGCCGTCCACCAATCGGCCTGGTTGATCGTGCCGAAGGACAGATGCGCGTGCTGGGCAAAGGCCACGGTGTCAACGACACCCGATTCCATCGCCTGGTAGGCTTCGGTCGCGGTCACGGATGTGGGCACACCACCGACAGCTTCAAACGCCTTGCCCAGACCGCCCGTCGCGCGGACCCGCATACCCTCGAAGTCGGAAAGCTCATCGCGCGGCTCGCCCGTGCCGACAATATTGTATTGCGGCATCGGCGAGGTCATGAGCAGCTTGGCGTTCCACTGCGCCATCTCTTCGATGGCGGCGGGATGGCTGTAGACCGCGTTCGACACGGCCACTTCCTCGGTCAGGTTCGACACGCCCAGGAAGGGCAGCTCGAGCACCGTGATCACCCGGTTCTTGTCGCGGTGATAGCCCGCGCAGAACTGCGCCATCTCGAAGGCGCCGATGCTGATCCCGTCGAGGTTTTCGCGGTTCTTCGACAGACCGCCATAGCTGACGTTCATGGTGAATTCGCCGCCTGTCTTTTCGCTGACAAGCTCGGCAATCTTTTCGACATGCTCGGTAAAGGCCCGGCGCTTGCCCCAGACCGATACGTTCCATTCCGTCGCCGCTGCCTCCATCGCGAAGGCGAGTGTCAGAGCGCCGCTGACGGCACCCAGCGTGATCTTGTTCATGATGTCTCTCCCTTGACGCGCGGGTCTCGGCCCGCACTTGGCGCCCAAGCTAGCGTGGCGGACGGCTGCTGCCAAGTCATGTTGGGACAATGGTTTAGACGGCCATTTAGACAGGCATCTCGTTGCGCAATCTCAGACCTTCAGCCCCGCCGATCAGAGATCGTGGTGGAAGTGAAAGAGGTTGCCGTTGAGGTCGCGCACCGTGAACTGCCGCAGGCCCCACGCCGTGTTTTCGGGCGGGCTGACGATCTCTGCCCCGCGGGCTGCCAGATCCGCATGGGCGGCGTCGACATCGTCGACAAAAATCCAGAACGTGGCGGGATGGATCTCGGCATCGGTTTCGCGAAAGAAGATGGCGCAGCGGCCATGCGACACCGCGCCGATACGGCCCTCGGTATTCAGCCATTCGAGGTCAAAGCCCATCCGATCGCGATAGTAGGTCCGGGCGGTTTCCAGATCGCGCACGGGCAGTTCCGGTGTTGGTTGTGCCAGTTTCATCCTAGACCTCGTGGGCTGTGACCTTCATCATTCCGCCCCCCGCAGCCACAACGCCTCGACCGCGGCAAAGGCCGCCGGATCGAAGGCCCGCAGCTCGTCGCGGTCGAAGGGTTCGAAATCGTTTTCACCGAAATAGGCTTCGGAATGCTCAGCAAAGAATTCCGACACGTTGCGGATCGCATAGGCTTCCTGCCGCCGTCCGGAATTTCGCATCACGTCCGCATAAAGCCCCGCCGCAACCGCGTCGGCATAGGCCCCGTCCAGCGCCTCGGATTGCCGCCCAAGAACCGTGTCGTAATAGGCGTGGGCCAGTTCATGCATCATCGACCAGGGGGCGGTGCGCCGCCGGGTCACGACGTTCTGGTCAACCTCGATCCCCTTGGCCTTGGCCGGGTTATAGCCGTTCTTTTCCAGCCACCCGGCTGAGCGGTGATAGACGGCGCGGCGCGGCTTGCCGGTGCTGTATTCCAGCCAGATCCGGGTTTGGCGGATTTGCCCGAGCGCGGGTTCCGGCACGGCGTCGGCGATATTGCCAAGCTGCCGGTCGAGTTCGGCCAGAGCGCCGTCAAGAGCCTCGGGATCGTCCGCGAAGCCGGGCGAGACAAGGATCGTCCAGTCGTGAACCCGCCGCACGTCATAGGCTGCGGTCGGTGTAAAAGCATGCGCGCAGACAGACAAGGCAAGCCAGATCAAGGTGGCCAGCGTCGTCACCGGTTTCGTCATTCGTTTGGCACCTCTGTCATCCGTGCTGCCTCGACCCTACCACTCACGACGCCTCGTTCACAGCATGGGGGCTGCAACGGCGCATACGCAAAAGTGATTCCCTTTTTGCCCGCGCAGCCCTGCGCCCCAGCCGCCGCGAAACAAAATGTCACACCGCCCGACCCGCAGCGCAGGATTCAAACCCTGAGACTTTGGTCGGAGCGCGCGCCGCGCTGGCCGCGCGACGTTAACACTCAAAGGGGCGGAATCGCGGTGTAATTTACTGGATCGGGCCCAAAATTCACAAAACTGCGGGCACCAAGGAAAACCCTTTACAACGAAACCCTTATATTCCCGCGCCTTATTCCTTTCTTTTCAAGCTGCGGTATTATTGCGCCCGAGGGAGGAGGACCAAGACGGCGGCGCATGCACGCCCCCCGGCCTCCGCACGAAGACCATTGGCCAGAGGGAGGAGCCTCAGATGCCTGACACCGTCCAGACCCACACCTATCCGCCATCGGCCGAATTGTCGGCCAATGCGCATGTGGACGCCGCCAAATACGAAGAGATGTATGCGGCCTCGGTCGCGGATCCGGAGGCTTTTTGGAGCGAAGAGGGCAAGCGCATCGACTGGATCAAGCCCTATACCAAGGTCAAGGACGTCAATTACGATTTCGGCAACGTCTCGATCAAATGGTTCGAGGACGGCACGCTGAACGTGTCAGCCAACTGCATCGACCGGCATCTGGCCACACGGGGCGATCAGACGGCCATCATCTGGGAACCGGACGATCCGAACGAGCCGGCCCAGCACATCACCTATACCGAGCTGCACGCCAATGTCTGCAAGATGGCCAACGTTCTCAAGAACCTGGGCATCGGCAGGGGTGACCGGGTGGTGCTGTATCTGCCGATGATCCCCGAGGCGGCCTATGCGATGCTGGCCTGCACGCGGATCGGCGCCATTCATTCCATCGTTTTCGCGGGTTTCTCCCCCGACGCGCTTGGTGCTCGTGTCAATGGATGCGACGCCAAGCTCGTCATTACAGCCGACGAGGCGCCGCGCGGCGGCCGCGTCACCAAACTGAAGGACAATGTGAACCAGGCCCTTCTGAACGATTTCGACGAGGTGAAATGCCTGATCGTCCGCCGCACCGGTGGCCAGATCGCATTTCGCGACGGGCTGGATTTCTGGCTGCACGAAGAGATCGAAAAAGTGGGTGCCGATTGTCCGGCAGAAGAGATGAACGCCGAGGATCCGCTGTTCATCCTCTACACATCCGGCTCGACCGGTCAGCCCAAGGGTGTGGTTCACACGACGGGCGGTTACCTCGTCTATGCCGCGATGACCCACGAGATCACCTTCGACTACCACGATGGCGACATTTATTGGTGTACCGCGGATGTGGGCTGGGTCACCGGCCACAGCTATATCGTATACGGCCCGCTCGCCAACGGCGGGACGACCCTGATGTTTGAAGGTGTGCCGACCTATCCCGATGCGTCGCGGTTCTGGCAGGTCTGCGAAAAGCACAATGTGGCGCAGTTCTATACCGCACCGACGGCCATCCGCGCCCTCATGGGGCAGGGCAATGAGTTCGTCGAGAAGTGTGACCTTTCAAGCCTCAAGATCCTCGGCACCGTGGGCGAGCCCATCAACCCCGAGGCGTGGAACTGGTACAATGATGTGGTCGGCAAGGGGAAATGCCCCATCGTCGACACGTGGTGGCAAACCGAAACCGGCGGCCACCTGATGACCCCCCTGCCCGGTGCCCATGCGACGAAGCCGGGTGCGGCGCAAAAGCCGTTCTTCGGCATCCAGCCGGTCGTGCTTGACCCGACCAGCGGTGTCGAGATCGAAGGCGACGGTGTGGAGGGCGTGCTTTGCATCAAGGACAGCTGGCCCGGCCAGATGCGCACGGTCTGGGGCGATCACGAACGTTTCGAAAAGACCTACTTTGCCGACTACAAGGGCTACTACTTCACCGGTGACGGCTGCCGCCGGGACGAGGATGGCGATTACTGGATCACCGGCCGCGTCGATGACGTCATCAACGTCTCGGGCCACCGGATGGGCACGGCTGAGGTTGAAAGCGCCCTCGTCGCCCATGCAAGCGTCGCCGAGGCGGCCGTTGTCGGCTATCCGCACAAGATCAAGGGTCAGGGCATCTATTGCTATGTCACCCTGATGAACGACGCTGAACCGACTGAAGAACTGCGCAAGGAACTGCGCACCTGGGTCCGGTCCGAGATTGGCCCGATCGCATCACCCGATCTGATCCAATGGGCCCCGGGGTTGCCCAAGACCCGTTCGGGCAAGATCATGCGCCGCATCCTCCGCAAAATCGCCGAGAACGATTACGGTGCCCTTGGTGATACCTCCACCCTCGCTGATCCGTCCGTGGTCGATGACCTGATCGACAACCGGATGAACAAGGATTAGCGCGATGGACGGAAGCAAGACGCCAACAGCCCCCGCAGTCCTGATCCTGCTGGGGCCGCCTGGCGCGGGCAAAGGCACGCAAGCCCGGATGCTGCAGGACCGTTTCGGACTGGTCCAATTGTCGACGGGCGATCTGCTGCGCGCCGCCGTGGCGGCGGGCACGCCCGCAGGTCAGGCCGCCGACGCGGTGATGAAGGCCGGTGGCCTTGTCAGCGACGAGATCGTCATCAACATCCTGCGCGAACGGTTGGCCGAACCCGATACGGCGCAAGGCGTGATCCTAGACGGCTTTCCCCGCACCACCGTGCAGGCCGAAGCGCTTGACACCTTGCTGGCCGAGAGCGGTCAGAAGATCGACGCCGCCATCAGCCTCGATGTGGATGACGCCGCGATGGTCGAGCGGATTTCGGGCCGGTACACCTGCGCAAGCTGCGGCGAGGGTTACCACGACCGCTTCAAGCAATCGGTCGTTGACGGCGTTTGTGACAAATGCGGCGGCACCGAGATGAAACGCCGGGCCGATGACAAGGCCGAAACCGTCAGCGAACGGCTAGCGGCCTACCATGCGCAGACGGCCCCCCTGATCGCCTATTATGATGACCGCGGCGCCCTCAGCCGTGTCGATGCCATGGGACGCATCGACGACATCGCCGAAGCGCTGAGCGGTGTGATCGCCGCCGTCCGTCGCTGAGCCGAGATTGGCGGCACCGGATCAAAGGCCGGTGTCGCGCATCCACGCGGCGATGGCCTGCCCGATCTCCGGCCCGCTGTCTTCCTGAATGAAATGGCTGCCTGCGACAGTGATTTCGTGCTGGTTTTTCCATGTGCGGCAGAAGTCGCGGACGGCGCCGGTCAGGATCGCCCCCGGCTCTGCGTTGACAAAGAGCTTTGGCATATCGTTCTGCGCCATCCACTCTGAATAGGTCTGAACGCGGGCGACCACGTCCGCGGGCTCTCCGCCGATGGGGATCTGCCGGGGCCATGTGAGCGTCGGCCAGCGGTCTTCGCGGATCAGGAAGGGGCGGCGGTATTCGTCCATCTCTTCCGCCGTGAGATCCCGCAGGATCGATCCGGGCAGGATCCGCTCGATAAAGATGTTCTTGTCGAGCACCATCTCTTCGCCCGCCGCACTGCGCATCCCCTGAAAGACCGGCGTCGCCGCCTCGTTGAATTCGTCCCAGCCTGCGATCGGGCGCACGATCCCTTCCATATACGCGATGCCGGCGACGCGGTCGGGGTTACGGCAGGCCCAGTCGAACCCAAGGGCCGAACCCCAGTCATGAATGACCAGCACCGCGTTTTCGGTGACGCCCGCCGCATCGAGAAACGCGGAGAGGAACCGGCTGTGTCGGTCGAACGTATAGGTGCCGGGGCCGGGATCCGGCAGCTTGTCACTGTCACCCATCCCGATGAGATCGGGTGCGATGCAACGGCCCAGCCCGGCAAGCTCTGGCATGACGTCGCGCCAAAGATACGAAGACGTCGGATTGCCATGCAGAAAAACGATGGGCCGCCCCTGCCCCATTTCGACAAAGGCCATCTCGTGACCCATCACGGACAGTTTTGATTTCAGTGCCATCGCGAAGTCTCCCCCCTTGCTCTGCCCGAACCATCGCGTGCCCTTAGCCCCATGGCAAGATTGCCGCAGCCCCAAGGCAGAGATTCAAGAACCTGAAACGGTAAACGCTGTCTGAAATCATAGATTTCAACGCGTTACCTGATGTGCACTGTGTCAGATCAGACGAACTTCGCCCTAGATAACCCTGCGCACCCGCCTACATCTGCGATAAGCTGTACAAAGGCGCATGTGATGAAGGACAGACCCATTCCCGAACCCACCCCGCCCCTGACAGGCCCCGCTTTCCGTCAGGCGATGAGCCGTTTTGCAACCGGGATCACCGTCGTGACCGCGCCGGGCCCGGATGGGCCAATGGGGTTCACGGCGAATTCCTTTTCGTCGGTATCCCTGCATCCGCCGCTGGTTCAGTGGTCTATCGCGCTCTCATCCCGCCGGTACGACGTATTTGCCGCCGCCCCGTTTTTTGCCATCCACGTGCTGTCTGCCCAGCAATTGCCGCTGGCGATGAACTTTTCCCAGCGGGGTGACGGGTTCGAGGCGTTCGAGTGGTTCGGCGACGCCAACGGTGTTCCGATCCTGCCCGACACGCTGGCCCGCTTTGATTGCAAGCACTACACGCGCCATCCGGCCGGGGACCATTCGATCATTCTGGGTGAAGTGACGGGTGTTGCGACCCGCGCGGGCGAATGCCTTGTCTTCAGCCAGGGCCAGTACGGTCATTTCAGCGCCTAGCGCCTGCAAGACGCGCCAAACGACTTGCCGATCGCGCCAAGCCACTGGATTTGCCGTTACCGCAGCGGCACTATTGGCCCATGTCTGACAAACCGATCCGGTACAAGATTGCACGCACGACCGAGCAGCTTTGCGGTCTCTTGGGGATCGAACCCGCTGCCGTGATGCGGCGGATGGGCATGCCCGAAGACTTTCTCGAAAACGAGGGGCGCGGCATTACCGTCGACGAGTTCTTTCGCGGATGGCAGGCCATCGAGGCCGAGGCGAACCGCCCCGACTTTCCGCTGTTTCTGGGTCAGGCCTATGCAAGGGGGCCGTTCAATTCGGCCTTTTTCGCTTTCACCTGCAGCCCGACGGTCGCCATCGGGTTGGAGCGGCTCGCACTTTTCAAGCCCCTAACCGGCCCTCTCAGCCTCATGATCTCCCGCGACGAGGGCCGCCTGCGCATCATCAAGACGACGAACACCCCCGGCGTGCCCCTGCCCACGAGTTTCGCTGCGACCGAGCTGGTCTTTCTGATCGAAGCCATACGCACCTGTACGGGCCATCCGGTCAAACCGCTTGATGCCACCCTGCCGCAGGACGTGGCGGCGCGAACCGAGATCGAGATGTTCATCGGCTGCCCGATCCGGATCGAGGACTCTGCCACCATGACCCTTGCCGCAGAAGACGCCGACCGCGTTCTGCTGTCGCGCGATCCTGCACAGTGGGCGAACATGGAACCGGCCTTTCGGCGCGAACTTGATATGCTGCGCGCAGGCCAAAGCATGGCGTCGCGTCTGCATGCGGTGCTGGCTGAGATGCTGCCCTCTGGCACATCCGATATCGGCGAGGCGGCCAACCGGATGCGTCTGAGCCGCCGCAGCCTGCAAAGACGGCTCAAGGACGAGGACCAGAGCTTTCAGGCTATCCTCGAAGACACAAGGCGCAGCATGGCGCTGCATTACCTTGAGACGACCGAGCTTTCGACGGACGAGATCAGCTATCTGCTGGCCTATCGCGACCCGAATTCGTTTTACCGGGCGTTTCAGGGCTGGACCGGCATGACCCCAGGCATGGTGCGGGCCGGCGCCCCTAGCGCCAGAACGGGTTGAGCCAGGCGCGTTTGCCCGCCTTGTCGACGATGGTGACGCGCATCCACGGCGAATTGGCGAAGCGGTCCAGGTTGACGGTCGTCCGCGTCATCGATGTGCCGTGCACCGCCGTGGCCGCCGATCCGCTGCCCTGAACGATCACGGCTGAGACGGCGCTGGTGTCCACCGTCACGGACCGGTCCGACCATTCGATCGCGCGAAATTCCGGGCCGGTCGACGAATAGTACGCACCATCCTTCAGTGCTTCGAGCAGCGCCTCGGGTTCGTTCGCTTCGGCCTTGACCATGACCCAGCCGCCAAAATGATCGGGTTCGGAAAAATGCGCATCGTCGGTCGCGCAAAGCGTCAGCTGTCGCCCTTCGGTCAATAGCTGATCGAGAGTATAGAAACCGTGCGCCCGGTCGCAACCAACCGCGCAGCCATGATTATAGACTTCTACAGCATGGGCCGCTTCGATCCCGCGCGCGTCTTCGGTCGTCAGCCCCGACCATTCGGGGTGGGCAACGGCCACAAACGCCCCGGCCTCGCGCGCCCGCTGCGCCACTTCCGCCCCGCTTTCCTGTCCTTCAGCGGGCAGGAAATGCGGCGCATGCGGCGGCTCGAAATCCTGCGGCAAGCCAACGGCAAGGATGTGCCAGAGCTCACCGTTTTGCATGGCGCCTGAATGCAGCTCGGCCCCCAGGATGGTGGTGAAGCGATTGTCGCGAAAGGGCTGCGTATCGGTGATGGGATAGTCGTAGATACCGACGAAATGATCCGTCAGCGCGATGAAATCATACCCTTCGGCCTTATAGCGGCGGCAGACCTCTTCGGGGTCGAGCACCCCGTCGCTGACATTCGAATGGGTGTGCAGGTTGCCGCGCCAGAACCGCCCCGGCAAATCGAAAAGTTGAGTGGTCATGTCCGCCCCGTCCGTAGTCTTGCGCCCTTCTGCATCCGATGCTGTAACCCCTTTATGACGTGAGGGACAGTCACCCGTTCGAGGCTCCTCGGAGCTGCGACGATCAAAGCAATGCGGACAACGCGGACCGGCGATGTTATAAAGCGCCAGAGGGGCAACCCAACCCAAGAAAAACCGCCAGACACCAAAATACGTGCGGGAGAGTTGAGGCCGGGTGCCACGCCAACAACGGGAGGAACACGGCATGCAAAGACCGTGGGAGAAACACTATTCCGAAAACGCCCTGGCCTTTGATCCAGCATCGATGGATGCACGGACGCTGCCGCAGCTGATTGATCAGGCGGCCCAGCGGTTCGGGGACAAACCGGCCATGACCACGGTCTTGCCCAACGGGATACAGGGCACTGTCAGCTATGCCGATCTGCACCGCGAGGCCGAACATTTCGCGGCCTATCTGCGCGAGGTCCTGGGCCTGCAGGCCGGCGATGCGGTCGCTGTCATGACCCCCAATTGCAACAGCTTTGGCGTCGCGGCCCTGGGGATTTTCAAAGCCGGCTGCATCGCGACCTTCGTCAACCCGCTATATACCGTGCCCGAGCTGGAACATCAGCTGACCGACAGCGCCGCCAAGGTTCTGGTGATCATCGACCTCTTTGGCGACAAGGTGGATGCCGTCATCGACAAGACGCCGGTCGAGCACGTGGTGACCCTGTCGCTTCTTGAATTCTTTCCCGCGCCGCAGCGGGCGTTTGTAAATTTCATCATGAAGCGCGTGAAAAAGGTCGTCCCCGCGATGCAGACCCCGGCCGTTTCGATGAAACAGGCCCTCGCCGAAGGCCGCCGGGCCGCAGCGACCGCGGATATCGGATCTTACACCGCTGATGTCTCGCCGACCGACACGGCGCTTTATCAATATACCAGCGGCACCACGGGCCGCAGCAAAGGCGCGATGCTGCACCATCAGGGCATCATCTCGAACGCGCAGCAGGGGCGGCTCATGGCCGAATGTGCCATGGGTCCGGATGGCGAGACCGCCCTTGTCGCCCTGCCGCTTTACCACATCACCGCCTTTGTTCTGCTCTTTGTCTCGGGTCTTTTGCATGGGGGTCATGGCGTTCTAATCCCCAGCCCGCGCCCGCCCGCCAACATGAAGGCCGCACTGACCAAGCATCGCATCACGTGGGTGACGGGCATCAACACGCTTTATGCAGCGCTCCTGGCCGAGCCTTGGTTCGACAGGAAGCTGTTCGAGAACGTTCGATTTTTCGGATCGGGCGGCGCGGCGCAGCACGTGGGCGTTGCGCACAAATGGGAGGAACAGACCGGCCACGACATCAAGGAAGGCTATGGCATGTCCGAATGCTGCGGCGTCCTGACGGTGAACCCGCCCGACAACAACCGCCTTGGGACGGTTGGCGTGCCCGTGCCGGGAATGGAGGTTCAGATCGTCGATGATGCAGGCGTCGCCCAGCCCCCCAACACGCCGGGCGAAGTGGTGTTGCGCGGCCCGACCATGATGAAGGGGTATCTGAACCGGCCGGACGCCACGGCCGAGACCATCAAGGACGGCTGGCTTTACTCAGGCGATATCGGGGTGATGGACGAGGATGGCTTTGTTCAGATCGTCGACCGCAAGAAGGACATGATCCTCGTCTCCGGCTTCAACGTGTCGCCGAACGAGATCGAGGATGCGATCTCGGCCATGCCGGAGGTTGTTCAGGTTGGCGTGATCGGGGTGCCGGATGACCGGTCAGGCGAAGTGCCGATGGCCTTTGTCGTACGTGGTGATGAGACGCTGACCGAAGACGCGGTGGTCGAAGCCTGCCGCAGCAGCCTGACGAACTACAAGATCCCCAAGAAGGTCCTGTTCGTCAGCGAGGTTCCGATGACCCTGTCGGGCAAGGTTCTGCGCCGCCAGTTGCGCGACGAATATCTGAGCTGAGCCTTGCATAAGCCGGTGGCAACCATCGAGGCCGCCACCGTAGGTTGTGGATAAGTCCCGGGGTCACTCCCAACCGACTTCGTTAAAGATCTGTTGCGCCTTGCCGACATTCCGGGCCACGCGCGACAGGTTGACGTCATCGGGCTTGAAGAGACCAAGTGCTGCAACCGACGGGCTGAGCCCCACACCGGGCACCGCCGGATATTCGTCGTTACCGGCCGAGAAATACTGCTGCGCCTGGTCGCTGGCGAGGTATTCGAGGAACAGGATCGCGTTGTCGCGGTTTGGCGAGAACGCCGCCACGCCGCCGCCTGACAGATTCATATGCGCCCCTTCGGCATTCTGGGCCGGAAAGACCCAGCCGATGCCTTCCAGCGCCTCTTGTGACAGACCATCAACATCGCGGCGCAATGCACGGGCAAAGTAATAGGTGTTTGAGATCGAAACATCACATTCGCCCGAGACGAGACCGCGCAGCTGGTCGGTGTCCCCGCCCTGCGGATCACGCGCAAAGTTCTCGACAACTCCGCGCGCCCAGTTGGTCGCGGCCTCTTCACCGTGGTTTTCGATGATGGATGACAGCAGCGTCTGGGAATAAACGTTCGTGGACGAACGGTGGCACACGAGCCCTTTATAGGCAGGATCTGCGAGGTCCACATAGCTTTGTGGCGGGTCGCTCACATCGGCCTTGTCGTAAAAGATGATGCGGGCCCGTTGGGAAAATCCGAACCACTGATTGTCGCTGTCTTGCAGGTATTCCGGGATCCGGCTTTCCAGAACTTCGCTTTCGACTGCCTGCAGCACGCCTGCATCCTTGGCCCGCTCAAGCCGGGAGGTGTCAACGGTTAGCAGCACGTCAGCGGGTGAGTTCCGGCCCTCAGCGATCATGCGGGCGATCAGTTCGTCGGCATTGGCTTCGATCCGGTTGATCGTGATGCCGGTCTGTTCGGTGAAGTCGGAATAGAGCCGTTCGTCGGTGTCGTAGTGACGCGAGGAATAAAGGTTCAACTCGCCATTGGCGAAGGCGGGCATGGCGATCGCAACGCTGAGTGCGAGGCCGAGTGGTCCTGAATTACGCATGGGTGGCTCCATCGGTGAATATCTGACTAAAATAGTCAATCACCGAATTCGGAGCCGTCGTCAAGCGTATCCGACTAATTTAGTCGGAATTCATTATGCGACCGCAGAAACTGCGTCATAGCCATAGACCCAATCCTGCCGTCTGTGGATAAGTCCGGGGAGAATACGCGCCCCGATCGCCATCGGTCCGTAGAACAGCGTTTTGCCAAGGAATGACGCCTGGTGGAACATCCGCGCATTCGCCGCCGACACCCGCTGAATGCGCCCGGTCCGCGGCAGACGGGCGGCATAGAAGGCCGCCAGCCCCTCGGCCAGTGTTCCGAACCGTGCGAGCATGCCGCCCAGCATCCAGCCGTCTTCGAGCGCCTGAACCGCGCCCTGCGCCATGGACGGCATCATGGGATGCGCGGCGTCACCCAGCAGCACGACCCGCCCGTCATGCCACTGCGGCAACGGCTCGCGATCAAAGAGCGCCCAGCGATGCAGCGTCTCCGCCTTGTCGAGGATGATCCTGATCGTCGGGTGCCAGCCTTCGAAATCGCGTTGCGCTTCGCTGCGGGACCCTTCGACCCGCCAGCCCTCTTCCGACGGGGCGGATTGTTCGACCATGCCGACGAAGTTGACGAGGTGCCCGCCCCGCAATCGCGTGGTGACCGCATGCTTGCCCTCGCCGACCCAGATGCAGGCCGTGGGCGGTGGCGCATCGATGCCCAGCCGCTCGGCCGGCACGACGGCCCGCCAAGCGACGTTGCCGGTGTAGTGTGGTGCATCCGCGCCCAGCATCTGATGCCGGATGACCGAATGTAGCCCATCAGCCCCTACCAACAGATCGGCGTCCCGTGTCCGTCCGCCCTTGAGACGAACCCGGACCTGCTCGCCAATGGGGCTGTAGCCTTCGACCTCGCTTGCCGTTTGAACGGCATCCGGCTGCAGTTGCTGCAGGCGCTTGGCCAAGGCTTCATGCAGATCGGCCCGGTGGATATGGATATAGGGCGCGCCCCAGCGGTGCCGCGCCGCCGCCCGCATCGGCAGCCGGAAGATGGTGCGGCCACTTTTGCCGACCCGCATCTCGATCGCCTCGGGCTCAAAGAGGGCGTCCGCGATCAGCGGCGTCACCCCCATGGCGTCGAGCACCTTCCAGCCATTGGGAGAGATTTGCAGCCCCGCCCCGATCTCGGTCAGTTCCGGCGCCTGTTCAAGAACCGACACTTCCCAGTCCTTCAAGGCCAGCGATATCGCCGCGCCCAGCCCCCCGATGCCACCGCCCGCGATCACAGCTTTCATGTCAGCACACCCGATTTGCGCATGGTCTGAATTTCTCCGGCATCATAGCCCAATTCGCTTAGGATCACCTCTGTGTCGGCCCCGGCCCCGCGGATGTCCGGGCAGGACGCGGGCGCGCTGCGCGAAAAGCGCGGCGCGGGGGCAGCCTGAAGAACGTCGCCCCGAAAGAGGGTTCGGGCGGTGTTATGGGGATGAAGCGCGGCCTCTGCCGTGGTCAGGACAGGCGCCACACAGGCGTCGCTGCCGTCGAACAAGGCTGCCCATTCATCGCGCGTTTTGGACCTGATGAGTTCGGCATAGCGCGCCCGCTTTTCTGGCCAGGTGGCACGGTCCATCTGTGTCTCACACTCCTGAGCGGGCAGCCCCGCGATCCGCACGAATTCAGCAAAGAACTGTGGTTCAAGGGCGCCAACGGCGAGATAGCCACCACAAGCACATTCATAGCAGCGATAGAATGGCGCGCCGCCATCCAGCAGGTTGGCCTCGCGCGCCTCCGTCCAATACCCTCTGGCCATATGGCTGTGCAAAAGCCCCATCATCGCGGGCACGCCGTCGACCATGGCCGCATCGACCACCTGACCCTTGCCCGAGACACCGCGTTCGAAGAGAGCCGACAGAATGCCGAAGATCAGGAACATCGACCCGCCCCCGTAATCGGCGGCTAGGTTGATCGGGGGCAATGGTGGGCGGTCGGCATAGCCCATCATGTGCAGTGCGCCGGTCAGGGCCAGATAGGTGATGTCGTGGCCGGCGGTCTGCGACAGCGGTCCGTCCTGGCCCCAGCCGGTCATGCGGGCATAGATCAGCGTGTCGGGGCAATCGGCGGGGCCCAGCCCCAGCTTTTCCATCACGCCGGGCCGGAAACCTTCGATCAGCACATCTGCCGCCTCGATGAGGCGGAGCGCGGCCTGCCGCCCGATGTCGGTCTTGAGGTTCAGCGCCACGGACCGTTTGCCACGACGGTTGATGTCGGTGGGATCCCAGGAGGCAGAGGCGCGGTCGATGGCGATGACCTCGGCCCCGAGATCTGCCAGCAATTGCCCGGCCAGCGGCGCAGGCCCAAGCCCCGAGAACTCAACCACTTTCAAAGTTGCCAATGGCCCCATCCGGCACCTCCCGGTCCGCAGAGAACCAGAGGTTGCGTTAGAAGTCGACCTCGATTGCCGTCCCGTTCGCGATGGCGGCATCCACCACGGCGCGGGCAACGGCAAGATCCTGCAGACCGACGCCGGTTCCATCAAAGACCGTGATCTCTAGGGCGTCCCGCCGCCCGGGGTGATCGCCGTTGATGACGGCGCCGATCTCGGTGATGTCACCCTCGGCCATCAGACCCGCCTTGACCGCGTGCTGCGCTTCGCCGAGCGTCACGGATTGAGCGATCTCATCGGTGAACACTGCGGCCCGTGCAAGGTTCGCCGGATCAAGCTCTTGCTTGCCCATGGTGTCGGTGCCCATGCAGGCGATGTGCGTGCCCGGGCGCACATGCGCGTCCATGAGGATTGGGGCGAAGCTCGACGTGATCGAGATGATGACATCGGCCTCGGCCCCGAGTCGCGCAAGATCGACGGCCTCGAACGGCAGGCCGATGTCGCCCGCCGCATCAGCAAGACGCTGCAGCCGGTCGGGCGTCCGGTTCCACGCGATGACCTTTTCGAACGAATGAGTCGCCGCCGCCGCCCGTATCTGAAAGGCCGATTGGTGCCCGGCCCCGATGATGCCGAGCACCTTGGCGTCGGGCCGCGCGAGATGCTTGATCGAAACCGCCGAGGCTGACGCCGTTCTGAGCGCGGTCAGCAGGTTGCCCCCGACGACGGCATGCAACCGCCCGGTATCGGCATCGAACAGAAAGACCGACGATTGGTGGTTGGTCAGCCCCTGCGCCTCGTTTCCTGGCCAATAGCCACCGGACTTCAGGCCAAGGGTCAACGCCGCCTGGTCGAAGCCCGACTTGAAGCCATAAAGCGCGTCGGCATGACCCAGTGCCTCGCGGATGACGGGGAAGTTCCGCGCCTTGCCCCGGGCCATCGCGGCAAACACCGCCTCGACCGCGTCAAAACTGGCCTCGGCCGTGATCAGATCGGCCACCGCCGCCTCAGATACGACAATCATTCAGTACGCTTTCCCCCGGGCCGAGACGGGCCACAGCGTTTCGACCTTGCCGTCCCGCACGCCGACATACCAGTCGTGCACGTTGCATGTCGGATCGCAGTGGCCGGGGACGAGCCGCAGCTTGTCATTGATGGCCAGCACACCTTCGGGGTCCGCCACGACGCCGTGCTCATCCGAGCATTTGACGTATTCCACGTCGGTCCGCCCATGAATGACCGGCAGACCGCTGTCGACCGATTGAGCCTTGAGCCCCGCATCGACGATGGCCTTGTCGGCCTTGGCGTGGCTCATCACGCTGGTCAGGATAAAGAGCGCGTTTTCCCACTCTCCCTGATCGATCCGCTTGCCGCCCTTGTCGAGGATGCGACCGTAATCGGCATCCATGAAGGCATAGGAGCCACATTGCAATTCGTTGTAGACGCCCGAATTGCTTTCAAAATAGTAGGAGCCGGTCCCGCCACCCCCGACGATGTCGCAGTCCAGCCCTTCAGCCTTCAGGCCATCGACCGCGTCGCGCACCATCGCGATGGCCACATCGATCTTGGCTTTGCGGTCATCATAGCTGTCCAAGTGCTGCATCGCGCCCTGATAGGCCTGCAGCCCCGCGAATTTCAGGCCCGGCGCGGCATCGATGGCCTTGGCGATGGCAACGACCTCGGGTGTGGTCGTCACCCCGCAGCGCCCTGCCCCGCAATCGATTTCGACGAGGCATTCGATCTCGGTTCCGTGTTTCTGGGCAGCCGCCGACAGATCGGCCACGTTGGCCGGATCATCGACGCAGCAGATCGTGCGGGCACCCAGCTTTGGCATGCGGGCAAGCCGGTCGATCTTGGCCGGGTCGCGCACCTGGTTTGAAACGAGGACATCCTTGATACCCCCGCGGGCGAACACTTCGGCCTCGCTGACCTTTTGGCAGCAGACACCACAGGCGCCGCCCAGTTCGACCTGCAGTTTTGCGACATCGACCGACTTGTGCATTTTGCCGTGCACCCGGTGGCGCATGCCATGGGCCTTGGCGTAATCCCCCATCTTTTTGATATTGCGCTCGAGCGCATCAAGGTCGAGGACAAGGCATGGGGTCTGGATGTCGGCCTCATCCATGCCCGGCACGGCGGGTACGTCAAAGCCAACCTCGAAATCGTCAAAATCAGTGATGTCTTTCATGGCTCAGCCTCCAATCTAGTGGTTCACTTGATCCAAGGCAGCGTGTCGAGATCGACATTGCCGCCGGTGATGATAACGCCCACCCGCTTGCCGCGGAACACGTCTGGGTTCTTGAGAATAACGGCGAGGGGTACTGCACAGCTGGCCTCGATCACGATCTTCATGCGTTGCCAGGTCAGCTTCATCGCGTCGATGATCTCTTGCTCGGATGCGGTGAAGATATCGGTCACGTGCTGCGAAACGAAATGCCAAGTGTTTTCCTTGAGCGGCACTTTCAGCCCATCCGCTACCGTCTGGGGGGCGTCATCCGCGATGATGTGCCCGGCCTTGAAGCTGCGATAGGCATCGTCGGCCTGTTCCGGTTCGGCCGCGTAGATCGCGACATCCGGGGCAACGGTCGATAGCGTGAGACAGGTGCCTGACACCATGCCGCCGCCGCCAATTGGCGCGATGACGGCGTCCAATCCGTCGACCTGCTCCATCAGCTCTTTCGAGCATGTCCCCTGCCCGGCAATGACGCGCGGGTCGTTGTATGGATGTACGAAGTCCGCACCAGTTTCCGCATGGACCCGGGCAAACACCTCTTCGCGCGATGACGTCGATGGTTCGCATTCGGTGATGATGCCGCCATAGCCGCATACCGCATCTTTCTTGGCCTGAGGTGCAGTGCGGGGCATCACGACATGGCACGGGATCCCACGCCGCCCGGCAGCGTATGACAGCGACAAGGCGTGGTTGCCCGACGAATGGGTTGCGACACCTTTGGCCGCAACCTCATCGGACAATCCGAAAACTGCATTCGTCGCCCCACGGACCTTGAAGGCCCCGGCCTTTTGGAAGTTCTCACATTTGAAGAACAGCTCCGCGCCGCTGAGCCGATTGAAATAGTCGGAGGTCAGGACCGGCGTGCGGTGGATATGCGGCTTGATGCGCTCATGGGCATCCAGCACATCCTGATAATTGGGCAGATGCGTGAGATCTTTCATGTGACACCCCCGGGTTGCGCGCAGATTACATCCGCAGCCTTTCCACCCCAGATAGCGCGCTTGTTTCCTATAGTAAACAAAATCCCCGAACAGAAACGCAAAACCGCCGACCTCGCGCGGCACAACCACACCCGACTTCAGGCTGCCCAAAAGGCGAGCAGCTGCCTCAATCGCGGGCGATTGTCGATGATCCGTTGACACCGGTTCATCTTCCCGGAAACATAAAAGTGCAGCGACTCCAATTATTTCCGCTGTAACAGGGAGGATCACAATGCGTAGTTACTTGCTTTCCGCGACAGCGGGGCTTGCTCTGCTGATGTCCGCGCCCGGTGGTTGGGCCGATATGGCCGCAGCCGAGCGTTGGATCGATGACGAGTTCCAGCCGTCGACACTCAGCCGCGACGAACAAAAAGCCGAGATGCAGTGGTTTATTGATGCCGCTCAGCCCTTCTCGGGCATGGAGGTCAACGTTCTGTCCGAGGGCATTCCGACCCACGGCTACGAATCTGAGACGCTGACTAAAGCGTTCGAAGAAATCACCGGCATCAAGGTCAATCACCAGATCCTTGGTGAAGGCGAGGTCGTGCAGGCGGTGCAGACCCAAATGCAGACCCAGCGGAACCTTTATGACGCCTACGTCAACGATTCCGACCTGATCGGAACCCATTCGCGCCTGCAACTGGCCTATCCCCTGTCCGACATGATGGCGGGCCCCTGGGCGGACGTTACATCGCCGACGCTGGATCTGGATGACTTCATGGGCATTCAGTTCACCACCGGCCCCGACGGAAAGCTCTATCAGCTGCCCGACCAGCAATTCGCCAACCTCTATTGGTTCCGCAAGGACTGGTTCGACCGCGAAGACCTGCAGGCCGCCTTTAAGGAAAAGTACGGCTATGATCTGGGTGTACCGGTCAACTGGTCGGCTTACGAAGACATCGCCGAATTCTTCACCAATGATGTGAAGGAAATCGACGGCACCCGCATCTATGGTCACATGGATTACGGCAAGCGCGCGCCTGACCTTGGCTGGCGCATGACCGATGCATGGCTTTCGATGGCCGGTGCGGGCGACGTGGGCGAGCCGAACGGTATCCCAGTTGACGAATGGGGCATCCGGATGGAAGCCGGCACCTGCAACCCCACCGGTGCGAGCGTAACGCGCGGCGGTGCGGCCAACGGCCCGGCGGCGGTCTATGCGATCCGCAAATGGGATGAGTGGCTGCGCAACTACGCGCCTCCGGGTGCGGCGTCATATGACTTCTACCAGTCGCTGCCGGCACTCAGCCAAGGCAACGTGGCCCAGCAGATCTTCTGGTACACCGCCTTCACCGCTGACATGGTCAAGAGCCAGGCCGAGGGCAACAACACCGTCGATGCCGAGGGCAACCCCCTTTGGCGGATGGCGCCCAGCCCGCACGGCCCCTATTGGACCGAAGGCCAGAAGGTCGGCTATCAGGATGTGGGCTCGTGGACGATCCTGAAATCCACGCCAGAGGACCGGGCCAAGGCTGCATGGCTCTACGCCCAGTTCGTAACGTCGAAAACTGTCGATGTGCGCAAATCCCATGTCGGTCTGACCTTCACCCGCGACAGCACCGTCCGGCATGAATCGTTCACCGAACGCGCGCCGAAACTGGGTGGTCTGGTCGAGTTCTACCGCTCGCCTGACCGCGTGGCATGGTCGCCGACAGGCATCAACGTGCCGGACTATCCGAAGCTGGCCCAGATCTGGTGGCAGCAGATCGGTGACGTGAACTCCGGCGCCTTCACCCCGCAGGAAGCGATGGACCGTCTGGCCAGCGAGATGGATCAGGTCATGGCCCGGATGCAGGCTGCTGACGAAGGTGCCAACGTCTATGGTGGCTGCGGCCCGCGCCTGAACGACGAGCAGGACGCCGAATACTGGCTGTCACAGCCGGGTGCGCCCAAGGCGAAACTCGACAACGAAAAGCCACAGGGCGAGACCGTCAATTACGACGAGCTGGTCGCACGGTGGGCCAACAACTAAGCCAACTGGGGGTGCCCTGCAGGGCACCCCCATTTCAGTTGATTTCGATTGCCGGGACGGTACGGCCTGGCGGCGGGGTTTCATGACGCTTGAACTGAGAGATGTGACGAAAACGGTCGGGACCGAGACGCACATTCACCCAACATCGCTAAGGCTGGATATCGGCGGCTTCAACATCCTGCTGGGGGCCACGAACGCGGGCAAAAGCACCCTGATCAAGCTGATGGCGGGCCTCGAACGCCCCACAAGCGGCGAGGTCTGGGTCGATGGGCAGAACGTCACCGGCGTGTCGCCGCAAAAGCGGGAAATCGCACTCGTCCACCAGTTTTTCGTCAACTACCCCCACATGACTGTCTTTGAAAACATCGCCTCGCCGCTGCGCGTCAAGGGCATGGCCCGGTCCGAGATCGAGGGCCGCGTCGAAGAGGCGGCGAACATCCTGCAGCTTGGGCCGATGCTGGGCCGCCGCCCGCAAGAGCTGTCTGGCGGCCAGCAGCAGCGCACGGCACTTGCCCGCGCCATCGTCAAGGAATCAAAGGCGATCTTTCTCGACGAGCCGCTTGCAAATCTCGACTACAAGCTGCGGGAAGAGCTGCGCGAACAGCTTCCCGATCTGCTGACCGGTCGCGGCACCGTGGTGGTCTATGCCACGTCGGAACCAACCGAGGCGCTGCTTTTGGGTGGCAATACCGCGCTTGTGCATGAGGGACGGATCACCCAATTCGGCCCCACCCCGCAGACATACCGGATGCCGCAGAGCCTGACGGCCGCGCAGGTCTTTTCCGACCCGCCGATCAATCTGGCGGAATGCGAGAAAGTGGGCGATCAGATGCGGATCGGGGACGATCTGCGCTGGACCGTCTTTGACGAGGCCGCAGGGCTCGCCGATGGCCGCTATACCGTCGCGATCCGCCCGCACCATGTCACACCGACGCCGCCCGAGGATCTGTCCGTGCCCGTCACGGGCCAGGTCCAGATTACCGAACTCAGTGGATCAGAAAGCGTCGCCCACTTCCTAGTCGGTGGGCGCACATGGGTCAGCCTGTCAGCGGGCGTGCACCCCTACAGTGTTGGCGAAGAACACGAATTTCACATGATCCCCAGCCAGTGCTATTATTTCGGCGCAGACGGATCACTGGCGGCGCGGGGTGTCGGGCATGGCTAGGATCACGTTGGAAAACCTGCGCCACAGCTATCTGCCCAATCCGCAGGGCGCGGACGACTACGCCCTGAAAGAGATCGATCTGGAATGGGACGATGGCGGCGCCTATGCCCTGCTGGGCCCATCGGGCTGCGGGAAGTCCACGCTGCTGAATATCATTTCGGGTCTGCTGACACCGAGCGAGGGCCGCATTCTCTTTGACGGCTCAGACGTAACCACCCTGCCCCCGGATCAGCGCAACATTGCGCAGGTTTTTCAGTTTCCGGTCATCTACGACACCATGACCGTCTACGACAATCTGGCCTTCCCGCTGCGAAATCGCGGCGTGGATGATGGCCGTGTCGATACCCGGGTGCGCGAGATCGCGGCAATGCTGGAGCTTGACGACCGCCTGACCACGCGGGCGGCGAACCTGACGCCGGACAACAAACAGAAAATCTCGATGGGTCGTGGTCTGGTGCGCGAAGACGTCAACGTCATCATGTTCGACGAGCCCCTGACGGTGATCGACCCCGAGCTGAAATGGAAGCTGCGGTCGAAGCTGAAAGAGCTGCATCAGGAAACCGCCGTCACGATGATCTACGTCACCCATGATCAGACCGAGGCGCTGACCTTTGCCGATCAGGTCGTGGTGATGCAGGACGGCGTGATCGTGCAGATCGGCACACCGGTTGAACTGTTCGAGCGGCCGCAACACACCTTTGTCGGTCACTTCATCGGCTCGCCCGGGATGAATATACTGCCCTGTGAGGTCGATGGCGGGACCGCCCGCTTTATGGGCCACCCCGTCCCTCTTGAAGGCCGGGTGTCTGGCAGCGGCGCTCGGTATGAGATCGGTGTCAGACCAGAACACGTGCGCCTTTCGAACGCCGGCATACCAGCGACAATCCGCAAGGTCGCCGACGTCGGACGCCATGTCGTCGTTGAGGCGATGGCGGGTGAAACGGTCGTCAACGCCGTGGTCGACGGCATGGTCCCAGAACCGGGCAGCGACGTGCATCTGGACTTTAAACAGCGCCAGACCCGCGTCTATGCCGATGGCTGGATCGCAACCGAAAGGGCCACGTCATGAAGACCGAAAACCAACGCGGCTGGCTGTTCGTTCTTCCGGTTCTGGCGCTGGTCGCGTTCAACGCGCTGGTCCCGCTGATGACGGTTGTGAATTACTCGGTGCAGGAAACCTTTGGGAACAACCAGTTCTTCTGGCACGGCGTAGGCTGGTTCGAGGATATCCTGCGATCCGAACGCTTTCATGCAGCCCTTGGCCGGCAATTGTTCTTTACCTTCACCATTCTGCTGATCGAGGTGCCCCTTGGCGTCGCCATCGCGCTTGCCATGCCGCGCAAGGGGTTCTGGGTGCCGGTCTGCCTTGTTCTGATGGCGCTGCCTCTTCTGATACCGTGGAACGTGGTGGGCGCGATGTGGAACATCTTTACCCTGCCCGATATCGGCCTATTGGGGTACTTCCTGAACAACACGCTCGGCATCGACTACAACATGACGCAAAGCCCCGTGGCGGCGTGGATCACGGTGATCGTCATGGATGTCTGGCACTGGACGTCGCTGGTCGTGCTGCTGGCCTATGCGGGGCTGATATCGATACCGGAAGCCTATTATCAGGCCGCCCGCATCGATGGGGCGTCGAACTGGGCCGTCTTCCGCTATATCCAGCTGCCCAAGATGAAGCGGGTGCTGACGATCGCGATCCTGCTTCGCTTTATGGATAGCTTTAATATCTACACGGAACCCTTTGTTTTGACTGGTGGAGGGCCGGGTAACTCGACAACGCTGCTGTCCATCGACCTGGTGAAGGTGGCGCTTGGTCAGTTCGATCTGGGCCCGGCGGCTGCGATGAGCCTGATCTATTTCGCGATCACGCTGGCGGTGTCGTGGCTGTTCTACACGCTGATGACGAGGGATGAGCAATGAGACCCCGCAGCCTGGTCCCGATCATCTATATCCTGTTCCTGATGCTGCCGATCTATTGGCTGGTGGCGATGTCGTTCAAAACCACGAACGAGATCCTTGGCGGGTTCAGTCTGTTCCCGCAGGTCTGGACGCTCGACAATTACCGGGCCATCTTTACCGACCCGACGTGGTACTGGGGCTACATCAACTCGATTCTTTACGTTTCGATCAACACAATCATCTCGCTCGCCGCCGCCCTGCCCGCCGCCTATGCGTTTTCGCGGTATCGGTTCATGGGCGACAAGCACCTATTTTTCTGGCTGCTGACAAACCGCATGGCCCCCGCAGCGGTCTTTGCGCTGCCGTTCTTTCAGCTTTATTCGGCGGTCGGCCTGTTCGACACGCACCTCGCAGTGGCGCTGGCGCATTGCCTCTTCAACATCCCCCTCGCCGTCTGGATCCTCGAAGGGTTCATGTCAGGCGTACCGAAGGAGCTGGACGAGACGGCCTATGTCGACGGCTATTCCTTCCCCCGTTTCTTCGCCACGATCTTCATTCCAACAATCAAGGCGGGTGTAGGTGTGGCGGCATTCTTCTGCTTCATGTTCTCGTGGGTCGAGCTTCTGCTGGCCAAGACGCTGACGGCGGTCGAGGCCAAACCGATCGCGGCCACCATGACCCGAACGGCATCGAGCGCGGGGTACGAATTGGGGCTTTTGGCGGCGGCTGGCGTGCTAACCATCGTGCCCGGCGCCATCGTGATCTATTTCGTGCGAAACTACATCGCCAAGGGCTTTGCCCTGGGGAGGGTGTGATGCGCAAGCTGATCTATCTGATCCTCATGATGCCCGCGCTGGCCTATGCCCAGCAGGCGGGTTGGGGCAATGTCGGTCAGGCGCAGCCCGAGGCATTCTCGTGGACGAAGTGGTGGACGGAGCCGATGTTCTCGGGTTTCTGGATGGCGTGGACGCGGGCGACGCTTGCCTTTTTCGTGTTCGTGTTCGGGTTCATCGGCGTGATGGCAGTGTTGGAGGCGCGGCATCCCGGGGGGAACGAACGCGATGGCATCCTGGGGCTGACGACGACGCGGGGCGACCGGCTGTTCATCGGGCTTCTGGGGTCAGCCTATATCTTTCTCATGTGGCTGGGGCTGATCGGGCCGCCGCTCTGGGCGCCGCTGGGGCTGGCCGTGCTTTGGCTGGGCTTCTGTTTCTGGAAAGTATGACCTGCAGACTTTTTCGTTTTGCCCCTCTTGCCCTGTGGCGCAACGCTTTGTATAGGCGAGCAGCCGAAAGGCAGTGCCCCTATAGCTCAGCTGGTAGAGCAACTGATTTGTAATCAGTAGGTCCGCGGTTCGAGTCCGTGTGGGGGCACCATTCTCTCCTGTAACGATGTCCTCGACGAATGGCGCTGCGGCTCTGACGCACAAGCGCGCAAATCAAGACACCGGGCCGATCCAGAACGATGGCCAACATTGAACCATCCCCTCCTTTCGCTCGCGACGAAGGTCTGGGAAGCGCCCCACAAGACTGCGCGTTTAACTCTCGGTGTCCCGTGATGTCCGATTGCTTATGTAAAGCAATATCAAGGCGATGAGCGCGGGAACGGACTGAATGAAGAAAGTCCGCATTGTCACAGTCGCTGCACCAAACACTCCTGCGACAAGCACAAACATCAAAAAGCAAACCGCTATGTTTCGCTGCCAGCGCTGATCCCTGACGACCAAGGACCAGAACAATCCGGCAGCGAGGAAGGCATTGTAGATGCCCTGATTTGCCGCCAACTGCACGGTCTTAGGAAACAGTTCGGGATCGAAAGACGTAAAAACCTTCGGCCCGCGTGACTCCCAAGCAAAGATTTCAAACCAGGCAATGTAGGTGTGTAAGGCACCGATGAGGGCAACCAAAGCCAATGCGGCCAATCTCATAGAGAGCAACCCCCCTTGTTCATACTGGCTGCTGCGGGCGTGGCCATTCCGCTCAACATTACACATCTTGGCTTGCGTTAAGAGTCTTCTTTGTCTGCTGTCCCGCCCTCTCACACAAGCTATCTGACGAAGCGTTTGCGCAAAGTTTGTTTTGGATATGGGTCGACCAGAACAACCTAACGTCAGCCAATGTCTCTGCCCGCGACCGGTTCGTTGGCTTGAGTGGTCGTTGGCGTATTCATCTAACGCATTGTTGTTGAGATCAGGTTTCGCATTCAACTTTACCGTTTTGTAATCCGGGCTCACTGGCTCCGGCATCTGGTTTCTGCTCTATGACCGCATCAGCACCCATAAGTGGGACAAGACCTGCGCCGTCATTTTTCTTATCATCGCGATAGTCTGACCCGTCGACTATTGCAGCGGACTAGTCCGCGCGCGGATGGTCGGTAACCGGGTTGGGGCAAAGTGAGGCTTGGTCGACGAATAGACTGCTGTCCGCTTAGACGTGGTCAGCCGTAGGATTGTGGCCGGGCCTGATAGGCCATCCTGCCGGCACAAATCGTTTTGAGCACACTCGGCGCGCCGTCGTCGGGCCAGTCGAGCAGCACGAGATCGGCCCGTTGCCCTACAGCGATTTCGCCGCGATCCTCCAGCCCCGATGCGCGGGCCGGACCCCGCGATACGAGGGACCACAAAGAAGGCCGCGAGGCACGGCGTTCTGCGTCCAGCCGGGCGACCGCTGCCAGCAAGGCCGGATAATAGTAATCCGACGCCAGCGCGTCACACATATCGGCCTCGACCATGTCGCCCGCACCAAGCGAGCCGATATGACTGCCCCCGCGCACCGCGTTCGGCGCCCCAAAGACGATGGGCTCGCCCGCATCGTGAGCGGCCTTTGCGGCCTCCATCACCATCGGGAACTCCGAGATGCTGGCCCCAAGCCCCCGGTAGTAGGCGCGCGTTTCTTCCCGTGTGTCGTCGTGGCTGAGCATCGGCGCACCGGCAGCGCGTCCCAGGGCCGCGACCTTTTCGATCATTGCGCCCACATCAGCCCGGCGATCCCAGACTTCTGAAAGCAGCTTGATATAGTCGTCGTCCGAAACGCCGGACCGGTGCGCCTTGTTGGCGGTGCGCAGTTTGAGGCGGTCGTCATCCAGGGCGGCAATCCGGAAGTCCGGGGATTGCTCAAACGCGCGTTCCTGGATGGGCACATCAAACGCCCGCACCGTCATCGACGTATGATCGTTGAAGGCGATGGCGGGCAAGAGTGGCCCGCGCAGCACTTCCTCGATCAGATCGATCGCTTCGAATGCAAAGGTTTCCCAGCGAAGCTGAACGCGGTTCTCGACCGTCAGGCGTGGGGTGAGGCGGTTCAGCATCTCGATCAGTTCGCGCCCCCGGCCGACGTCGCGCAGGCCCGGTTCCCAGCCCAGAGTGATCGCGTGATAAGCGGTCGCGATCCCGTTTGCGGCCAATTGCCGGTCTGTTTCGAGCACTGCTCCATCGAGTGGAAAGAAGACACCGGGGCGCGGCATGATCTGCCGTTCGAACGCGTCGCCGTGAATGTCGACAAGCGCGGGCGCGAGATAGAGACCTCGACCGTCAATTTCGATCTCTGCCGGGCCGCCGCCCAGCTCGACGATCCGGTCACCATCATAGGTGACCTCGGTCTCAACGATGTCATCCGGCAGGATCACCTGCGCTCCGACAATACGGACGGTCGCCATCACGGTCGCTCCACAATCAGATGCCAATGCCAAGGGCCGGGCCGTTCACGAGGGCAATGTTCGAGCCACAAACACTCGAATCCCTCAAACGGCCCCGGCAGGGTCGCCGCACCGAAATAATAGTGCTGATGCGATTTGTCAGTCCCATCTTTTGGATCAGGGACCGGGGTATGACGTCTTCGTCGCCCCAATGGATGACGCTTCTGCCGAGCGTTTGGTCGAGGGCGTCGTCGAAGGGCCGATCGGGTCCGATCCGCAAAAGAGGATCAGCCGGTTGGTGTTAGAAGTCGGTGGGGGCGCCGCCCTCTGCTTTGCGCCGGGCGACGAAATCCGCAAGCTCATCGCGGATCGCGATATCCATCGGCGGCGCCTCGAAGTTCGCGACGATTTCCTTGAACATCAGATGCGCACGCTCTGCGGTCCAGACGCCGCCCGCCGCCTCCCATGCTTCGTAGTTTTTCCAGTCGCTCAGAAACGGTTGATAGAACGCGGTCGTGTACCGCTCTTGGGTGTGCTCGATGCCGAAGAAATGGCCGTCTGAGCCGACCTCACGGATCGCATCAAGGGCTATGTCGTCGGGTCCGGTGGCTGTCAGCATTGGGTCCATGTAGCGCTGGATTTGCTGCAGGATCTCGCAATCCATCACGAACTTCTCGGGGCTGGCGATTAGGCCACCCTCCAGCCACCCCGCGGCGTGGTAGACCATATGGGTGCCCGACTGTACGGCCGCCCAGAGCGAGTTCGACGTTTCCCACATCGCCTGCCCGTCCGGGACATTCGCGGCACAGACGCCCGACGACCGCAAAGGCAGGCCATAGAACCGCGCAAGCTGGCCGGTCATCTGGGTCGCGCGCATGTATTCCGGTGTCCCGAAAGCCGGGGCGCCCGACTTCATATCGACATTCGACGTGAACGTTCCGATGACACAGGGCGCGCCCGGGCGGATCAACTGCGCCAGAACGACCGCGATCAGACCTTCGGCGATGGATTGCGCCACAGCCCCGGCCATTGTCACCGGCGCCATGGCTCCGGCCAGGGTGAATGGGGTCACGACACAGCCCTGCCCGCGCCGCGCGCACCGCATCCAGCCATCGAGCATCGGATGGTCATGTTTCAGCGGCGACGTGGAGTTGATGTTGGTGTACATCCGCGGCGTCGCCTCGAATTCCTCGTGGCTGAGGCCGCCCGCGATACGCACCATCTCCATGACGTCTTCGACGCGTTCCTGGCCCAGCGAATAGGCATGCATTACCTTGTCCGTCAGGGTCAACTTGTCGAAAAGCACATCGAGGTGGCGGACGCTGGCGTGAACATCAACCGGTTCGACCGGATAGCCGCCAGCAAAGTGGATGCAGTTGAAATACTGCGTGAGCTTCAGCAAATTCTGACACTGTGACCGTGTACCCGAAACCTTGCTGCCGATCTCCATATCCCAATAGTTTGGCGGCGACGAGACGTTGCCGAACAGGATCGATCCGTCGCCAACCGTCAGCGTACGACTGGGGTTGCGCGGGGTGAGCGTGAATTGCGACGGCGCCTTGGCGATCATCTCCATCACCATGTCGCGGCCCATGCGCACGTTTGATCCTTCGATGATGCAGCCGGCCTGCCGAAACACCTCGACGGCCTCGTCATTCAGGATTTCGATACCCAGCTCTTCGAGGATGCGCATGGCGCCATCGTGGATCGCCTGAACGCCCTCTTCGGTCAGCGGCTCAACCGGCCGGTCGATGTTTTGCGGCGGCTTCCAGGGCATCTGTTCGATGATGGCGGAGCCACGGCGGGCTGCAGCCCCTGCGCGTCCACCGCCCCGTCTGCGTCGTGTCGCTGCCTCGACCATCGCTGCGCCCCTTTTTTGTTCAGGGCCTCAGACAACCTGATCGGTGATGTGGCAGCCTTTCCGTTTGCGACGGCTTTTGTCGTTTTCCGGGATCGCGTTCAGAGACTGTCAAGCCATCCCGGGATCTGACCGATATCCGGCAGAACCACCTCGGCATAGGCGGACAGGATCGACGCCTCGGCCAGCCCCGTCAGCACGCCGACGGTTCGCATGCCAGCCGCCTGCCCTGCGTGCAGGTCATGCAGACTGTCCCCCACCATGACGACTTCATGCGCGCCAAGGCCAGTCTGCTCGCAAAACGCGTACAGCTGTCCTGGCCCGGGCTTAGCCCCATGGCCGCTGTCGTAGCCGGCGATAAAGGAAAAATGCTTGATCACGCCCGCTTCGCTCAGATGCGCCATAGCCGGATCAATCGCATCGTTCGTCGCGACGCCCAGCGTCAGGCCGCGCAGTGTGAGTTCGGTCAAAAGCGGATCAAGCGGAACAGCCTCGATCTGCGGCGCTTGGCTGGCCTCCGTATTGAGCAGGTCCAGCACATCCGCACCATTGCCACTGCCCTCGACATGGGGGCGCAGTGCCCTCTCTACCTCATGCGGCGTTCCGGCAATCACGATGCTGTGCGGATCGAACCGCCGTTGATCAAGGTCGAACCCGATCTCGGATCCGATCTGCCGGGCGCGGGCCCGGTCATTGCCCGCCAGCTTCAGCAGAAAGGATTCGGCCCAGGCCACCCATGTGGCGTTGAAATCAAAGAGTGTCCCGTCCTTGTCAAAGATGATGCCCTTGACCGCGCTCATGTCCAATGCACCTGCTCGCCGCCGGGCAATGCCTGCCGGGCCCGCATCGGTGCATCGGGCGCAAGGTTCGCCTCTTCGCAGAAAGCGCGGATCCAGGCGTCGTCCATTAAGAGAAAGTCAAGAACCGCCCCCAAGAACTGCGGATCGGTCGCCCCGGCGCGCACATCCGATTCGCTCGCCCCGGTGGCCCCCAGGAAGACCGGCAGCAGTTCGTCATTCCCCGCCAGCCATGCCAGAGCCTGCAAAGCGATTGTTTCGGCGGTTTCTCGCGCGTGTGACATGGGGTGACCGGATTTCCGTGTGTGGGCAACGGTTTGTTAACCTAAATCAACGGATACCCGAAGCGTCAATTAATGGGTACGCGTACGGGGAGGCATATGCTTGGCAAGATCCTGATAGTGGATCCAATCGCCACAAACCGCATTGTCATGCGGGTGAAGCTTGCCGCGGCCCACTACGAAGTGATGCAGGCCGAATCGGTCGGTGACGCGGTCGAGGTTGCCGGCACGCAATCGCCCGATCTGATCCTGACTGCTGCCGATCTTCCGGACGGCGACGCCGCAAAACTTGCCCGTCGCCTGTGGAAGGTGGGTCTGCGCGGCAAGGTTCCGGTGATGGCGCTCATGGCCAATCCCAACCCCGAACGCCGGCTTGCCCTGCTTGCAGCCGGTGTCGACGAGGTGGCGTTCAAACCGCTTGACGACGGGCTGCTTTTTGCCCGCCTGCGCAGTCTCATCCGCGCCTATTCATCATCGTCTGAATGGGAATTGCGCGATGACACGTCCCGCGCTTTGGGCTTTGCCGAACGGCCCGCGAATTTCGGGCCCATGCCCAAGGTTGCGATCGTCAGCACCAACGAGATCACCGGCCAGCTATGGGCCGAGGCCACCGGCGCGCTCATGGATGCCACCGTCAGCTTGACCGATCCTGCCCATGCCTGGCGCGATCGCGATGAAGAAGGCGCACCCGATGCTTTCGTTCTGGTGACAGGCGCCAAGGATCGCTGCCGGATGCGCGATCTGCTCGCAACGATCCGCAGCCAGTCGGTGACCCGTCATGCGGCGATCCTGATGCTGCAGCTCGACAGCGACCCGGTCTATGGTGCGCAGGCCCTTGATATGGGTGCCAATGACCTGATGAGCGAGGGCTTTCACGGGCCCGAACTGGCCCTGCGCCTTTCGGCGCTCCTGCAGCGCAAGCGGATGAACGACGACCTGCGCGCGACGGTCCGAAACGGGCTCGAGGCCGCCGTGAGCGATCCACTGACCGGGCTTTACAACCGGCGCTACGCGATGCCGCATCTGGCCCGGGTGTCCGAACGGGCGTTCCAGACCAACAAACCCTTTGCCGTCATGATCGCCGATCTGGATCACTTCAAACGGATCAACGACCTTTACGGTCATGCAGCCGGTGATGCTGTGCTGATCGAAGCGGCAGAGCGCCTGCGAGAAAACCTGCGCGGCATCGACACAGTCGCGCGGATCGGCGGCGAAGAGTTTCTGATCATCCTGCCCGGCGCCAATCTGATCAACGCCCAAAAGGCTGCCCTGCGCCTTTGCGATGTGATCGGTGGCCCAACCTTCAAGCTGCCCGACAGTACCGACGAGATATCGGTAACGGTTTCGATCGGCATGACGGTATGCGATCCGAACAAGCTGCCCGAGAACGCCGACATACCGACAGCGCAAGCGCTGATCGATCGGGCTGACAAGGCGCTTTATGCAGCAAAATCAGAAGGTCGCAACCGGGTGACGATGGGCCGACCAGCCGCGTGAAAGGCGAGCCGCTGCCCTAGTCCTTGCCGCGGCGGCGCGGCCCTTTTTTCAGGATTTCTTCCAAACGATCGGCGTATCTGACCCGATCGTCGGCACTGAATGAGCCGATCCTTTGCAGCCAGGCCTGCTGTGCGGCCTGCTGCACACTGAGCATGCTGCTGGTCTGCTTGGCCAAGACCGCTTCGACTGCTGCGGCATCGAACGGATCTGCCCGCAACGCTTCCAACACCTGCCGATAGAGATCCCGGCGCTCTGCCCGACCGGGCAACGCCTTGACGCTGGATTGCTCGCGCACCTCGCGGAACACCTTCCGCCGCTCCTCACGCGGCAACGCGGCAACATACGGTATCGCATAGCTGATGGTCGCCGGGCCCGGGTTGGGACCACCGAACCGCATCGAAGCGCCGACGATCAGACCAATGATGGAAAAGTTCAAGGCGAGCGAAACGCCCAGCACGATCTTGATCCAGAGCGGCGTGCGTCGGCTTGGGCGGTCTTCGACACTTGTCATGCCCCGTCCTCCTCTAGAACCCAGCCAAAGCCCGTCAGGCCCGGTGCGGAATCAAACGCCTCTTGCTGATCGACAACCCAAACGAGGTTCATTGTGTCCAACAATCCCTCCGGCGGGCTCACACCCACATAGACCCCGGCACAGGTCGCAGCGACAAGACCGCCAAGACCGCCCCACCCCCCAACAGCCGAAAAGAGCTGGGTCAGAAAACCGTCGCGTCGCCGGCCCGATGATATCCGAGGTTGCCGGGCCAGCGCATCATCCATCACGCTTGCCATCAAAGCATCGGATGGCTCCGCGCTTTCATCGGCCAACGTGTCGAGCAGCGCCTCGATCTCGGCTTCGGTTGGTGTCGTTTTTCTAGTCATCGGTATATCCTAACGCCGCCTTTTGCGGGGCCAAGTCCCGGGCCAGCGCCCTTTTTGCACGGGCGGTCAGACTTTCCACCGCCTCGACACTGATCTCAAGCTGCGCCGCAATGTCCGGGTTCGACAGCCCTTCGAAGTGGCGCAGGGTCAGGGCCAGCCGCTGCCGTTCCGGCAGGGTGGCCAAAGCGGCCCGGATGGCGTCGAGCCTTGCCGAATTCTGCATCTGCTCCTCCTGACCCGGCGCGGGGTCCTGCGGCTCTGCCACATCATCAATTGCCGTACCACGATTTCGCCGCAGCCGATCCGTGGCGAGGTTGGACGTCACACGAAAAAGCCACGTCGTGACACGGGCCTGGCCCGGCTGCCAATCGGGCGCGATGCGCCAGAGACGCAGCATCGCCTCTTGCGCCACGTCCTCGGCCTCGGCCCGATCGCCCAGCATGCGGTAGGCCTGCGCAAACACCTTGGGCGCAAACCGCAGCGTCAGGGCACGCGCCGCACTGGCATCGCCTGTCGCGTACCGGGCCAGCAATGCGTCGTCGCTTGCGTCGTCCAACGTGTCAAAGGGCATCGTCATATGCTTTTCGGCTAGCCCGCCCCGCGCAAACACGCAAGGCGGACCAGTTCAGAGGCAGGGTCTACCAGCGACCTCCGCGACGCTTGCGCATCTGGCTTTGCAACTCGGCATACTCCTCTTCAGAGATGCTGCCATTGCCGTCAGCATCGGCACGTTCAAACATCCGCGCATCGTTCCGTGGCCGCACCTCGTCACGGCCCAGCTTGCCGTCGTTGTTGGCATCCAGACGCGAGAGGATCCGCGCTGCCCGCTGGTTGGCGTTTTCCCGGCCGGCATTGGCCAGTTCCGCTTCGCTCAGAAAGCCGTCTGCATCCGCATCGATTTCGTTGAAGCGGGCGTCACCGCGCGCCTGCAACTCTTCCTGTGTCAGAGCACCGTTGCCATCGATATCCAGCGTTTCGAACTGCACCGGTTCGCGTCGGTTGTCCGCCATGGCCGTGACCGCAGTCAGGGCAACGGCAATGCCGGTCGTCAGGGCAATGAAGTGTGTGCGTGTCATCAATAGGTCTCCATTTCTCGCTTCGCGCTCTTTTTCTCGGCGCTACTGGTCGTTAAACGGGGCCGCTTTTCGTTTCCGTCGGACTGCTGCAAATTTTTTCATCACCCTTTTTTGCGGCAAAGCTCATGAGCGCGGCGCCTGCCTGCAAACCGGTCTTGCTTGCCCGCGACACGCGACATCCGGACGCAAGGACATTCTGCACCCTTTCGAAATGCCCAATCCCGCACCATCTTGCGCCCACGTTGCACAGCCGAGTCCCTATGGAACAGCCGTCAGACCTCAACACGCCATCGAACGATCTGGATGCCAAGCGCAAGCTCTGGCCAGCGCTATTCCGCGGTTGGTCCCGGCGATGCCCGAATTGCGGCCAAGGGCCCATGATGAAGGGTTACCTCAAGGTGCGTGACACCTGCACGGTCTGCCGGCAGGAACTGCACCACCATCGTGCGGATGATGGCCCCGCCTATCTGACAATCCTGATCGTCGGGCATCTCATGGCGCCCCTGCTGCTGTTCGTTTTCATGACTTACCGGCCAGAGCCTCTGGTTCTTTTTACCATCTTTGCCGTTGGCTGCGTCGCCCTGTCGCTTTATCTGTTGCCCAGATTGAAAGGGGCGATCGTGGGCTTTCAGTGGGCGCGCGAGATGGGCGGCTTTGGAACTGCCTGAGGACAAGCCCCTGACTAAGGGGCAATGTCATGAGCCAACCTGACAAGACTGCCATCCGCGACGCTGCGACCGTGATCGTGCTGCGAGACCGCGACACCGACCCCCGTATCCTGATGGGGCAGCGCGGGGCAAAGGCCGTGTTCATGCCCAACAAGTTCGTCTTTCCGGGCGGTGCCGTCGATGCGGGCGATGCTGCGATCGATCTGGTTCGCGGCCTGCCCAGCCTTTGCGCCAACCGACTGACCGAGGATAGCGCGCCGGACCTTGCCGAAGCCATCGCCACGGCCGCCATCCGCGAGCTCTTCGAGGAAACAGGTCAGGTTCTTGGGCAAGCGGCCGATTGGACGGGCAGCATCCCCCCGGATTGGTCAGCCTTTGCCGCGACGGGTCACCGGCCTGATGCCGCACCCTTGCAATTCGTCTTTCGCGCAATCACGCCGCCCGGGCGCCCAAGGCGCTTTGACGCGCGCTTTTTCCTTGTCGATGCGGATGATCTTCAATCGGATCCAGATGATTTCAGCGCCGCCTCGGATGAATTGTCCCATTTGCAATGGGTGTCTTTGCGAGAGGCCCGCCAATTCGACATGCCTTTCATCACCGAAGTCGTCCTGAGCGAGATCGAGGCCCGCGCGACCGATCGCAGCCCACCCAGCAGCGTGCCGTTCTTCCGCAATCGCGATGAAGAGAGCGCGTTTCTACGTCTGCGGGGCATCGCGCCACAAGACGACTGACGCTAGAGAACGGCGATCAGCAACAAGACCGATGCCAGCAGGACGCCCATGCCGATCCATTCCCGGCGGGCGATACGCTCGCGAAAGACCAGCGTTGTTGCAAGCAGGCTCAGGATCAGTTCGACCTGTCCGACGGTTTTGACATACGCCGCGTTCTGCAGCGTGAAGGCGGTGAACCAGCAGAACGATCCCGCCATCGACAAGAGCCCGACCAGCGCCGCGACGCGCCATGCCGCAACAACGGCGCGGATCTGGCCCGGCTCACGCAGGCTAAGCCACAGCGCCATCCCGATCATCTGCATGCTGGTGACAGCGGCAAGGGTCAGTCCTGCCCGCGCAAGCGGATCGCCAAGGTCAAGCGCCAGCGATGCCCCGCGATAGAATACGCCCGAAAACGCAAAGAGCAGTCCAGCCGCCAACCCCAGCCCCGCAGCCCGGTTCGCCGCGTCCGCCAGACGCCAGCGCACACTGTCCGGCGGGACCGACAGGATCAGAACACCGGCCACGCCAAGTGCGATTGCCCCGAAACCCGCAAGACTGATGCCGTCTCCAAGAACGATCAGGCCGACCAATGCCGCCTGCATCGCCTCGGTATTCTTGAAGGTCACACCAACCGCGAAATTCCGTTCCTTGAACAAAAGGACCACTGCGATCGTCGCCAGCACCTGCGACGCCCCGCCAAGCGCGCCGTAGATCCAGAATTCCGGCCCCATGACAGGCCGCGCCTGCCCGGTGCCGTTCAGATAGAGGATGATGCCCACAACCACCAGCGGCGCGGAATAGAGAAATCGAGCAAAGGTTGCCCCGGTCGCAGTCAACGTCTTTAGCGACAATTGCCGCTGCAGCATAAAGCGCAGCGTCTGAAAGACGGCAGCGGCCAGGGTGACGGGGATCCAGAGGCTCATGCCCCCCTATCGCGCGGAATTAGGGGCTCTGCCAGAGCGGATGCGCGACCGGGTCCTTGGATTTCAGAAGGTGACGCTGCAGCACCTCACCATAGGAGCGGTAGAGATACCCTTCGTTGCGCTGCAGGTAATGGTCGCGGTTCTGTGTATAAACCTCTCTCAGCCGGTACCACGGAACACGCGGATGTACATGATGAACGACATGCAGGTTATTGTTCAGAAAGAGAAAAGCGAGTAATCCGCGGTCTTCGATAATGACGGTCCTGCCCCGCGCGCGCTCATGCGCCTGATGCTCGAGGAAGGTACGGATCTTCAGGATCGACAGCGCGGCGTAACAGGCAATGAGGTAGAGGCCGATAGGCATCGGCGACAGGTTGATGACCCACAGCGTCAGACCAAGCCCGGGAAGATGCAGAAGCCACCCTTTGGTGACCTGCCAGTCACCGCCGCGCATCGCGCGAACGTCATTCCTGACGAACACCCAAAGCCCGATGGCCGGCCCAACTAGCATCCGGCCCAGAAGGGTGTTGTTGAACTGCAAAAGCGTCTGTATCGGCCGCGCGAGGCCGACCCAGACAGCCGGATCCATATAGTTGCTTTCCGGATCGTCGTAGGGATCGGTCAGGCGCGCGTCCTGATGGTGCGCGAGATGCTGATCGCGGAACCGCAGATACGGAATGAAAAGGCCGGGATTGATGAGCACCAGCGCCTCGCTGGCCCGGCGCGACGGAAAGGGGTGGCCGTGCAACGCCTCGTGCGTCAGCGAGGAATGCAGAACCAGCGAAAAGACCGTGAGAACAAAGGCGATGGCCCCGCTGACATGGCCAACAAGAAAAACGCCGCCGATCCAGCAGGCCACACACAACGCAAACAATCCCACAGTCGGCCATTCAATCGCTTCCGGCCATGTAAAGGGCAGATGTCGTGTGTGACGCGTCGCCATAGGCTCCTCGGTTAACGAATTGATTCCGCTGACAAATTACTCGAAGGGGAAGTGTTGAAGAATATGGAAAACGGTTAACATTGCAGCAATACTGTGATAAAAATCACCATATGTCTGACTTGATGAACAAACGGGACCGTGCGCAGCTTTTTCGAAACCGGCTATCCCGCGCGATGGCCGATGCTGATATCAGCCAGAGCGCGTTAGCCCGCGCCGTCGGCACCGATCGCTCAACAATCAGTCAGGCGCTCTCAGAGGCCTCGACCCGTCTGCCGGGTGCCCACGTCGTCGGGGGATGTGCTCAGGCGCTTGGTGTATCAACCGATTGGTTGCTCGGATTGTCCGACCGGCCCGAAAGTGCGGCGGCCCTGACGGCAGCGGCCTTGTCGCTGACCGAAGCACCGCGCGCCCTGATCGACGAACGGATCTTTGCCTGGCATCAGGAGGCTGCGGGCTACAAGATCCGTCACGTACCCGCCGCTTTGCCCGATATGCTCAAGACCCAGGAGATGCTCGAATGGGAGTATCGGCCCCATCTGGGGCGCACGACGACGCAAGCGGTGAATGCGTCGCGTGACCGGCTCGACTGGATGCAGCGGTCGCAATCGGACTACGAGATTGCCCTGCCCCTTTACGAGTTGGAAAGCTTCTCGAAAGCCACCGGATATTATCACGGCCTGACGCCTGAGGTGCGAACGGCCCAGATCGACCAGTTGCTGACACTGACCCGTCAGCTTTATCCCCGGTTGAGAATTTATCTTTTCGATGCCCGTCGCATCTATTCCGCGCCTGTCACGATCTTTGGGCCCCTGCTGGCCGTCTTGTACACTGGCGGGCACTACATGGCGTTCCGCGACCGAGAGCGCATCGAAACGCTGACGACGCATTTCGACGAACTGATCCGACAGGCCTCGTTCACCGCGCGCGATACGACCGCCCATATCGAAGAACTGCGCGACAAAATCGAGTAAGGCCATATACCTGCGCAGACATTCGCCAGTGGCTGCCAAGCCGAAAATGACGCATTGCCTTGCCGCCATTTCTACAACTATCGGTGGTGGGTAATGCTGATTTCACAATTTCGGAAAAACGACCATGCGCAGTTTCGTTTCATTTCTCTTCATCCTCACATTAGCCGCCTGCGACCTTCCCGAAGCGTCTGAGACGATGATCTCTTCAAGCGCGAATGTTTCACAATCGTATCGGGACGGTTTCGATGATGGATGCCATTCCGGGCGACAGGCGGCCGGCAGCCTGTTTGATCAGTTCCGCAAGGATCAAGCGCGTTTCAATTCCGATCAGGACTATGCCCAAGGCTGGAGCGACGCGTTCCGCCAATGCGAATCCCGAGAGGAACAGCTGGAGCGTCAAATCAGGTCAGCCCAGACCATTAACGCGATCAATAACAGTCGTGACGACCGGTTTGATCGCATCCTTGATGGCATCGATTACTCCGGCCTCGAAGGGTTGTAACTCCGCCGGTCTGAGGCCGCTGATCTATGTCCCGGGCTTTTGACCAACATAGCGCCCTACACCGTCCGGTTTCGGCAGGTTTGCATGAGCCGCGGATATGGTCTCCAACGCATCGACAATGGCTGCCGATGGTTCGGAGGGGCGTCGGGTGTCGAGGCTGACATGCAGCAGGAAATGCTCGCCTGTCGCGATCAACCGGTCGCCCTCGCGCATCTCGTGCCAGAGATGCATCTTTTTGCCCTGCCCCTGCAAAACCTGGGTTCGGACCTCGATCAAGGCGCCCGCGAGGACTTCGTCGATATGGCGGATATGCGTCTCGGCGGTGAAATAGCTGCCGCCGGTCGCGATATACTCCGCGTCGCAACCGATCAGCTCCATCATCCGGTCGGTCGCGTCACCAAAGGCCTGCAGATACTTCGCCTCGTTCATGTGACCGTTATAGTCCGTCCAGTCGAGCGGTACCGTGCGCCGGATTGTGAGAATCGGCTGGCTGACGTCCTCCAGATCATCCGCCCGCGCCGCAAGGACGGTACCCGCGCGCAGGGCGCGCTCCTGCGCGTTCAATACCTCGCCCGCGCCCCATTTCTGCATCTTCAGCGCCCGCATCATCGCGACGAGGTTCTGATCCCGCTGCGTCAGCATCTCATCGATGCTCATTTGCCCCGATTGAGCGTCGGACTGTCCCGCGATGAGGTCGACAAGCTCATCGTTGAACTCGGGCACGTCCATCAGCTTGGTCCAAGGCCATTTGAGCGCCGGGCCGAACTGCGCCATGAAATGCCGCATGCCCGCCTCGCCCCCGGCGGTCCGGTAGGTGTCGAACAGGCCCATCTGCGCCCAGCGAATGCCAAACCCCATGCGGATTGCTTCATCGATCTCTTCGGTCGTGGCGATCCCGTCCTTCACCAGCCAAAGCGCCTCGCGCCAGACCGCTTCGAGGAAACGATCGGCCACATGTGCGTCGATTTCCTTTTTTAGAAGCAGTGGGAACATGCCGAGGCTGCTCAGGATCTCCTTCGCGCGCGCTATGGCCGCCTCATCACCACCCGTTGCGACCAGTTCGACCAGCGGCAAGAGGTAAACCGGGTTGAACGGATGCGCGACCATGATCCGCCCGGGCCGTTGTGTGCCCTCCTGCAACTGGCTGGGCCTGAAGCCCGAAGTGGAGGAACCGATAATAGCATCGGGCGCGCAAGCGGTTTCGATCGCCGCGATGGTTTCGCGCTTGAGGTCCAGCCGCTCCGGCGTGCTTTCCTGCACCCAGACCGCGCCTTCAACCGCCTCAGCAATCGAGGGGTGGAAACTCAGTCGCCCTTCGGCGGGCAAGGCCACATCGAGAAGGCTGGGCAGCGCCCTGCGCGCCTTGTCGAGCACCGGCTGCAGCTTCGCCTCGACCCGCGGGTCGGGGTCATGAACACGCACGTCCCAGCCATTGAGCAGAAACCGCGCCGCCCATCCCCCGCCGATGACGCCGCCGCCAATGATCGCCGCGACCCGGTTCATGCGGGTGCCCGTTTCGTCAGCCCAAGCTTTTCGCGCACTTCACCAGGTCCGATCACGCGCGCGCCCATGCCTTCAATGATCCCAACGGCGCGCTCGACCAGTTGCGCATTTGTGGCCAGCACACCTTTCTCAAGCCACAGGTTGTCCTCGAGCCCTACCCGCACGTTCCCCCCGGCGAGCACAGCTGCCGCGGCATAGGCCATCTGGTTGCGCCCCAGCGAAAAGGCCGAGAACGTCCAGTCGTCGGGCACGTTGTTGACCATCGCCATGAAGGTGTTGAGGTCATCCGGCGCGCCCCACGGCACGCCCATGCAAAGCTGAACCAGCGCGGGCGCGTCCAGCACGCCGTCCGCCACAAGTTGCTTGGCATACCACAGATGCCCGGTGTCAAACGCCTCGATCTCGGGCTTGACGCCCAGATCGGTCATCATTCGGCTCATGGCCTGCAGCATCCCGGGCGTGTTGGTCATCACGTAATCGGCTTCGGCAAAGTTCATGGTGCCGCAATCGAGGGTGCAGATTTCGGGCAGGCATTCGGCCAAATGCGCCACGCGCTCCTCCGCGCCGACCATGTCGGTACCGTCGACCAATGGCAGGGGGCTTTCGGAGCCACCAAAGACCATGTCGCCCCCCATGCCAGCAGTCAGGTTCAGAACGACGTCGACGTCGGCATCGCGGATGCGTTCGGTGACTTCGCGGTAATACTCCAGCTTGCGCGACGGCACGCCGGTCTCGGGGTCGCGAACGTGGCAGTGCACGATCGCCGCGCCCACCTTGGCGGCTGCGATTGCGCTTTCGGCGATGTCTTTGGGCGACCGCGGCACATGCGGGCTGCGATCCTGCGTCGAACCCGAGCCGGTCACGGCGCAGGTCACAAACACCTCGCGGTTCATCTCTAGCGGCATATGTCCCTCCCCTTCGCCAGACCAGCCGGAGAGAACACCGAATATGCGCCGACGAAAAGGCCCATCTTTCTTAACTTGTTACGAGGGCCCGTCAGAATGGCATCGGATGCGCCCGGTGAACCGTATCGATGTCGGCCATGACCTCATCAGACAGGGTCAGATCCGCTGCACCCAAGGCGATCTCAAGCTGGTCCATGGATGTGGCCCCGAAAATCGCCGAGCACATGAAGGGCCGCGTCAGCGACCATGCCAGTGCCATCTGCGAAGGATCAAGGCCGTGTTTCTTGGCGATGGCCACGTAGGCATCCACAGCGTCGAAGGCGCGTGGTGTCCGGCGTCCACCCATATCCGCATTGAGGGCCATCCGCGACCCATCCGGTACCGCGCCATCCTGATACTTACCCGTCAGAAATCCGGCTGCGAGCGGCGAAAACGCAAGAAGGCCGACATCCTCTAGTACGCTCAGCTCAGCCAGATCGGTATCGTAAAGCCGGCACATCAGCGAATATTCGTTCTGGATCGAGGCCACGCGCGGCCCGCCTGTCCGATCAGCAGCCGCCAACCACTGCGCCGTGCCCCATGCACTTTCGTTGGACAGCCCGAAGGCACGGATCGTCCCGCGATCGACCTCGTTTTGCAGTGCGCCAAGGCAGTCTTCCATGTCCTGGATAATGGCCTCCCGGTCCTTGCCGGATGGATCATATGCCCAGTTCTGCCGAAACATGTAGCTGCCGCGATTGGGCCAGTGGAATTGGTAGAGGTCGATGTAATCCGTCTTGAGGCGCTTGAGCGACCCTTCGACGGTGCCCGGGATCGTCTTTGGTGAGATCGGGGCACCGTCGCGGACATAGCGCAGCCCCTCGCCCGAATGCTTGGTCGCCAGGATAACGTCGTCCCGTCGCCCCCGATCCTCGAACCAATGACCGATGATCTCTTCCGTGCGTCCGATGGTTTCGGCCTGGACGGGGTTCACCGGGTACATTTCGGCCGTGTCGATAAAGTTGATACCGGCATCAAGGGACCGGTCGATCTGCTGGTGCCCCTCCTCCGTTGTGTTCTGAGAGCCCCAGGTCATCGATCCGAGGCAGAGGGCGGACACAGTCATTCCTGTCCGTCCGAGCGGGCGCATTTCCATCGTCAATCTCCGTCCTGTTGTTGGGTGGCAGCCTAGCGAGCGTGCTGTGACGGACAAGCCGATATTGACCGGTTGTTGAGGTGACCCCCCGCTCAACCGGGTTTCAACTCAGCGTGACGCGGGCTGGCCTGATTTCAGGGCGGAGCTATTCTCATGCGCACAAGGGTGTTGTGAAATGAAACGTCGGAATTTCCTCGCAAGTCTCAGTTTGCTGGCAGCGCTGCCGTCATGGGCGGCGCCCACCCGTTACGCCATTGCCCCGGGGGGCGCCCGCATCCGGTTTGATTTCGACCTGATGGGCGGCATTCAAAGCGGCACGGTTCCTCTGGCGACTGCAGACCTGCAAATTGATCCTGACAATCTTTCCGCTTCGACCGCAGATGTGACGGCGGATGTGCGAAACGCCCGCACCGGTCTTTTCTTTGCAACCGAAGCGATGAAAAGCGAAGGCGTGCTTGACGCGCGAAACCATCCAACTGCCAGCTTTCGGTCGACCCGGGTTATCCTCGGCGCGGGCGGGCGGATTTCGAACGGTGGCGCGCTCGAGGGCGATCTGACCCTGCGCGGTGTCACGCAACCCGTCCGGTTCGACGCGGCGATCTATCGACCCCGCGGAACCGCGCCAACCGATCTCAGCCGTCTGTCGGTTCTGCTCAAGGGCAGTGTCGACCGGTTTGCCTTTGGCGCGGCGGGATATCCCGATCTCGTCGGGCCGAATGTCGGGATCGATATTCAGGTGGATATCGCCGCGGCCTAGAAAATCCCGATGCTTGCGCTGGCCCACTGGTAACCCCGGGGGACTCACCCCATGGTGCGCGCATGCGCATGGTCATTTCCTTTGCCGCCCTTCTGCTTTCCGTCGTCCTGCTGCAGCTCTCGTCCGGAGCGCTTGGGCCGCTCGATGCGATATCGGGTCTGGCGCTGGATTTCACGCGGCAGGAAATCGGCCTTTTGGGTTCGTCCCATTTCCTCGGCTTCTTTATCGGTTGCTGGTGGGCGCCGCGATTGATGGGCAATGTGGGACATTCGCGTGCATTCGCCGTCTTCACCGCGCTCGGGGCCATCGGCCTTATCGCCCACATGATGATCGTCGACCCGGTTGCCTGGGCCGTGATGCGCGTGGGATCGGGCCTTTGCGTCGCGGGTTGCTACACGGTGATCGAGGCGTGGTTGCACGCCAAGGTCACGAACGCGACCCGAGGCCGGGTCATGGGCATCTACCGGCTTTTCGATCTGGGTGCATCGCTTTGCGCGCAGCTGGTGATCGCGTTTCTCGAACCGGCCAGCTACATCAGCTATAACCTGTTGGCGATCGTGTGCTGCGCCGCGCTGCTGCCCCTGACGCTGACGACTGTCAAACCACCCGAGATGCCGCACGCGCCGCGCCTGCGGCCACGCCTGGCCTACGAGAAATCCCCTCTGGCGGTGGCGGGTGTGGTCGTCGCGGCTTTGTCCGGGGCATCCTTTAGGATGGTCGGACCGGTCTATGGGGTCGAGGTCGGTCTCGAAGCCACACAAATCGCGTGGTTTCTGGCCGCCTTCGTGCTGGGCGGGGCCATTGCGCAGTACCCCACCGGGTGGCTGGCAGACAAGTATGATCGCCGGTGGGTTCTGACCTGGCTTTCGGCGGCTGCGATGCTGAGTTGTGGCGTGACCGTCTTTGCAGCCGATCTTGGAACCGCATCGATCATGCTGGCCGCCGGCCTTTTCGGGCTCACGACTTTCCCGATCTTTTCGGTGGCGGCAGCGCATGCCCACGACTTTGCCGACAGTTCGGAACGGGTGGATCTTTCAGCGGCTCTGGTTTTCTTTTTCGCACTGGGTGCAATTGGGGCCCCGTACGTCGCCTCGGCACTGATTGACCAGTATGGTCCAACCGCCTTGTTCAGCATGATCGCCGTGGCACACGGGTTGCTGTTGGCATTCGGACTGATCCGCATGGCGGCCCGGCCTACGGCTACGCGCACGCGGTACATTTATGCGCCGCGGACGTCGTTCCTGATCGGGCGGCTCACCGGTCGTTCCCGCGAGGATGGCCCCCGCCAGAAACCTGCATCCGAGGCCGCGAAAGAGGGACCGGACAGGCGCTGATCTGCTAAAGCACCTTCTCGAACCGCCAAACCTCCAGCGGGAACGATCCTTCGAGCAGCTCCAAATCTTCTACCTCAGGCCCGCGCAGCGTCCAGCCGCACCGTTGATAAAAGCGGGCCGCCCTTTCGTTGCCAACGGCACAGGCGAGCCAGGCACGGGAATTGCCATTGCCACGGATGCGTTCTTCGGCCTCGGCAATAAGAACCTGCGCCACGCCGGTGCCCCTTGCATGGCCCGCAATATAGAGCTGAAACAGTTCGTCGCCCCGGATCATGCACAAACCGCTGACGCGCCCGCTGCTCACCGCCAATCGCGTCCGTTCGATGTGCCGCGCACTTCTTTCGACAAAGCTGGCATGGGTTCGGAGACGAACCAACTCGGCCGGTACGATGGCGGCATGGGCGTCATGCCAGCCTGCGTGCCAAAGGTCAGCGATGTCGTCAGTATCACTCCTGTTCGCATCGCGTATCTCGAAGGTCATGAGGAAGCCTTGCACCGCCGCAAAGCAAAGCGCAACGGACGCGCGACAACAGGCATTCGGCGCCTCGCTTTTTCCGGCGGTGTCACCGCGCACCTTCCCCCCGCCCGCCGACGCTGATAAGGGACGCCGCGAACGACCGGAAGCAGACGCATGGCCAGACATCTCATCACCTCCGCCATTCCCTACATCAACGGGATCAAGCATCTGGGCAACCTGATCGGCAGCCAGCTGCCCGCCGATCTCTATGCCCGCTACCAGCGTGCGCGGGGTAACGAGGTGCTGTTTCTCTGCGCCACGGACGAACACGGAACCCCGGCAGAGCTTGCTGCGGCCAAGGCGGGCAAGCCAGTGGCGGAGTATTGTGCCGAAATGCATGCAGTTCAGTCCGAGCTTGCCGATGGTTTCCGCCTGTCCTTCGATCATTTTGGCCGGTCGTCATCGCCGCAGAACCACGCCCTGACCCAGCATTTTGCAGGCAAGCTGGCCGAGGCGGGCCTGATCCGCGAAGTCAGCGAGCGTCAGGTCTATTCGAATGCCGATGGCCGCTTTCTGCCCGATCGGTACATCGAGGGCACCTGCCCCAATTGCGGATACGAAAAGGCCCGCGGTGACCAGTGCGAAAACTGCACCAAGCAGCTGAACCCGACTGACCTGATCGATCCACGTTCCGCCATTTCGGGATCAACCGATCTGGAGGTCCGCGAGACCAAGCACCTCTATCTGCGCCAGTCGGCGCTGAAGGATGAGCTCGACAAATGGATCGACAGCAAGACCGACTGGCCGCTGCTGACCACCTCGATCGCCAAGAAATGGCTGCATGACGGCGACGGCCTGCAGGATCGGGGCATCACCCGCGATCTGGACTGGGGTATCCCGGTAAAGAAGGGCGACGAGGATTGGCCCGGAATGGAGGGCAAGGTCTTTTACGTCTGGTTCGACGCCCCCATCGAATACATCGCCTGCGCGCAGGAATGGCAGGATGCGGGCGACGGCAATGATTATTGGGAACGCTGGTGGCGCACAGATAAGGGTGCCGATGACGTCCGCTATACCCAGTTCATGGGCAAGGATAACGTGCCGTTTCACACCCTGTCTTTCCCCGCCACGATCCTGGGTTCGGGCGAGCCGTGGAAGATGGTCGATCACCTGAAATCCTTCAACTACCTCAACTATGACGGCGGCCAGTTCTCGACCAGCCAGGGGCGCGGCGTCTTCATGGATCAGGCGCTGGAAATCCTGCCCGCCGACTACTGGCGCTGGTGGCTCTTGTCGAACTGCCCGGAAACCTCCGACGCCGAGTTCACATGGGAGCTGTTCCAGGCTGGCGTGAACAAGGACCTCGCCGACGTGCTTGGTAACTTCGTCAGCCGGGTGACCAAGTTCTGCCGCTCGAAATTTGGCGAGGTTGTGCCCGAGGGCGGCGCCTATGGCCCTGCCGAAAAGGCCCTGATCGAAGATCTCAGCACCCGCGTCGCCCGGTACCAGGATCGGATGGATGCGATGGAGGTGCGCAAGTCCGCGCAAGAGCTGCGTGCGATTTGGGTTGCAGGCAACGAATACCTGCAGGCCGCCGCGCCCTGGTCGGTTTTCAAGGAAGATCCCGAGCGCGCCGCCGCACAAATCCGGCTCGCGCTCAACCTCGTCGCGCTCTATGCGGCCCTGTCGTCACCGTTCATTCCCGACGCAGCCGAGACTTTGCGGAAGGCCCTGAACCTCGACACGCTTGACTGGCCCGAGGACGTTCCCGCCGCCCTCGAAACACTTGCGCCCGGTCACGCCTTTACCGTTCCAGAGGTCCTGTTCGCCAAAATCAGCGATGAGGACCGCGAGGCATGGCAGACCCGTTTTGCAGGAACCCGGGGCTAGCTGACCTCACCCAAAAGCGCCGCGTTGCCGCCGGACGCGGTGGTGTCCACGCAGACATGCCGCTCATCCAATACATGCGCTTTGTCGGGTAACGTTCTGATAAGTGGAACAATCGCGCCCCGCCGTACCGCCAGCGCCCGATCGATTGGCCGCGCCGTATCGTCATCGCCCCACCACAAAACCCCGCTGAGACCACCGGCGTGCGTCAGATCATCGGGGACGATCGGGCCGCCTGCCCGAACCGCGCGTCCACCAAGCGCCTCGACGGCCTTCGCCTGCTCCTCCACCGCCTTCCGGCCCGGTCCCAGACATAGGATCGGCGGCTTGGTCCAATGGCTCAATCGGTTCGACTCACCGGTTGGACCCGGCAGCGACGCCTCGGCCAGCCTGTGGGACAGCGCGACCATGATATTGGGAAGCGGAACGACGGTCTGATCGTCCCAACCGTCCGCCTTGGGCGGCGTCTGTCCGGTTTGGAACCGCAGCAGATAGTCAGGGCCGCCGGCCTTGGGGCCAGTACCGGACAGCCCATGCCCGCCAAAGGGTTGACTGCCGACAATCGCGCCGATCTGGTTCCGGTTGACATAGATGTTTCCGGCGGCGACACGGTCGGCCACATACTGCACCCGGTCATCGATGCGCGTGTGCAATCCAAAAGTCAGGCCATAGCCGGTTGCGTTTATATCATCGATGATCCGGTCGAGGTCACCCGCGCAATACCGGGCGATATGCAGGACCGGCCCAAATACTTCGCGTTCGACATCGTTGATCCCGCCCACGCGGATCAAAGTTGGGGGGATGAACGTCCCCTCTTCCGGCGCCTTCCCTTCATAGAGAACCCGCCCCTCGGCTCGGGCCTGCGCGATATAGGCGGCAAAGTCATCGCGCGCGATCCCATCGATGACCGGGCCGACATCCGTCGAGATCTCCCACGGGTCATCTGTCTTGAGGACATCCATGGCCCCAGTCAGCATTCGCTCGAAATCGTCCGCGATATCCTCTTGAACATAGAGACAGCGCAGGGCCGAACACCGCTGTCCCGCCGACTGAAAGGCACTTTCGATGACACTGCGCACAGCCTGTTCCGGCAGTGCTGTGGAGTCGACGATCATCGCGTTGATCCCACCGGTCTCGGCGATCAGCGGAGTGCCGGGTTTGGCATGTTCGGCAAGGCTCGCGCGGATACGCAGGGCGGTTTCGGTCGAGCCGGTGAAAACCACACCATCCGGGCCAGCGCCTGTGAGCGCGGCCCCAACGGATCCGTCACCGGGCAAGAGCTGCAAGGTCGGCTGGGGGACACCGGCCTTGTGCAGCAGTGAAATGCCCAGATTTGCGATGAGCGGGGTCTGTTCGGCCGGTTTGGCCAGGACCGCATTGCCAGCCATCAACGCGGCCGCAATCTGCCCGGTAAAGATCGCCAATGGGAAGTTCCATGGTGAGATGCAGACGACCTTGCCCAAGGGCGAGCCGGTGATGGGTTGAGCGGCGTAGTAGCGCAGAAAATCCACCGCCTCCCGCAACTCGGCCACGGCATCCAGCAGGCTCTTGCCCGCCTCGCGCCCGAGCAGGGCGAAGATCTCGCCGTGGTTCTCTTCGTAAAGATCAGCCGCTGCACTCAGGATTGCGGCCCTTTCCGCCGCAGAGGCCGCCCATGGCTGGGCATCAGCGAGGGCCTGTCGCGCCTCATCCGCGGTCGCGACCCGGACCTGACCCACATGATCGTCCTGATTGGCGGGGTTGATGACCGGAGCGGATGGCCCGGCATCGCCATTGCCACAAACGAGGGGTGCAACCGCCCAGGTGTGTGACCGAAACGGATCACGCGCGGCGTCGATACGCTCCAATGTCGCGATATTGCTCAGATCAAAGCCCATCGAATTCGGACGCTCTGGCATGAACAGGTCTGTGCCTCGCGATATCGTAGGCGGATCAGACGACAGTGCGGCGAAGGGATCAGATGCGACCTCCTCGGGCGCGACCGCCTCATCAACGATCTGGTTAACGAAGCTTGAATTCGCGCCGTTCTCCAGAAGGCGGCGAACAAGATAGGCCAGCAGATCCCGATGGGCACCGACGGGCGCATAGATCCGGCAGCGGGTCTTTTCATCACTCAGGATGAGATTGTGCAACGCCTCGCCCATGCCATGCAGGCGCTGGAACTCATACGTTTCCTTGGGCGCCCCCATATGCAGGATCGCTGCAACCGTATGCGCGTTGTGGGTGGCGAATTGCGGATAGATCCGGCCGGTCATACCCAGCAGCTTGCGGGCATTCGCGATATAGCTGACATCGGTTTCGGCCTTGCGGGTGAAAACGGGAAAGCCGTCGAGGCCCAGAACCTGCGCCCGCTTGATCTCGGTATCCCAATAGGCGCCCTTGACCAGCCGGACCATCAGCCGACGATCATGTCGCTGCGCCATATCATAAATCGCATCGATGACAGTGCCGGCCCGCTGACCATAAGCCTGGACAACGATGCCAAACCCATCCCAGCCAGCCAAGGCAGGCTCGCCCAGCACGGCGTCAATGACCTCAAGCGACAAGGACAGGCGGTCAGCCTCTTCCGCATCGACATTAAGCCCCATGCCCGCCGACTTTGCCAGCATCGCGAGGGAACGCAGGTGCGGAACCAGATCCTCCATCACCGAGGCCGCCTGGCCCCGTTCATATCGCGGATAGAGAGCCGACAGTTTGACCGAGATCCCGGGATTGCGCCGTATGTCATCTGCATTGCACGATCGCGCGATGGCCGAAATCGCGCGGGAATAGCTCAGGTGATAGTGCCGCGCGTCTTCGTCGGTCAGCGCCGCCTCTCCCAGCATGTCATAGCTGTAGGTATAGCCCTTTGCCTCCATCCCCGCCGCGCGGCGCATCGCGCTTTCGATGTCTTCGCCCAGCACGAATTGCCGCCCCATCTCTTTCATTGCCTGCGACACAGCGAGCCGTATGACTGGCTCACCCAGACGCTTGATGGCGTTGTGCAGGTGTCCGATGGGCCCCGGCGGCGCATCATCAAGAACGCGGCCGGTCAGCATAAGCGCCCAGGTGGACGCATTGACCAGCGATGACGTGGAGTGCCCCAGATGCTTGCCCCAGTTCGACGGGGCGATCTTGTCTTCGATCAGCGCGTCGATCGTTTCCGCGTCAGGCACCCGCAACAGCGCCTCGGCAAGACACATCAGCGCCACGCCCTCATCGGTCGAGAGACCGTACTCGGCCAGAAAGACCTCCATCATCCCGGGATGTGACCCGCTGCGCAGACGGCGGACCAGATCGGATGCGCGGGCCGAGATCGCAGCGCGATCATTCTCGTCAAGCGCGGCATCTTTCACGAGTTGAGGCAAAACCTCTGCCGGATCGGCGTACATGGCCGCGTCGATCTTTTCCGCAAAGGCAGCGTGCTGGTTTGGAAAGCTTGATTCAGGCATGTGACCACTATACGCGTAATTCTGAAGTCGATTAGACTGAAGTGGCGCATATATGAGGGCCAAATGATCGAAAAAGTACCAGCTAGCAAGATTTTTGAGCCGTCCGGGCTCGACCGTTTCGATCAGGCGATACTAACCGCGCTCGCGCAGGACGGGCGGATGAGTGTCACCGAGCTGGCCGACAAGATTGGGCTGTCCAAGTCGCCGACGCAGGCCCGCCTCAGGCGATTGGAGCAGACCGACGTCATTCAGGGATACCGCGCGGTTCTGAACCCGGCCCTGTTGCGGCTTGATCATGTCGCATTCGTCGAAGTCAAGCTGTCCGACACACGTGAGGCCGCGCTATCGGCGTTCAACGCGGCTGTAAGCGCCCTGCCCCAGATCGAAGAGGCCCACATGATTGCGGGCAGCTTTGATTATCTTCTGAAGGTTCGCACCAAGGACATGGCCCACTACCGGCAGTTTCTGGGCGAGGTCATCTCGGCCCTGCCCCATGTCGCCAATTCGTCTACTTATGTGGCAATGGAGGCCGTGAAGGGCGCCATGACACTGGGCGACGCTTGACCAAACGGAAATCAGGGCCATCCTTGAGGGTATGAGATGGACTATTGCACTTTTTCTGACTGCATCCCTTGCCGCTGCTGAGAACTGCCCGCCCACCCTTGATACAACCCAGGATATGGCGGTTTTGCTTGACGAGGCGCGCAGCGCCAAGACCGAGATGGCCGGTCGCGTCGCGTCGGACAAGATGTGGCAGCTTTGGCTCAAAGCCCCGAATGCGCAGGCCCAGGAAATCCTCGATAGCGGCATGCGCCGTCGCAGCAGCTATGACTATCTTGGGGCCGAAGCCGAGTTTCAGAGGTTGATCGATTACTGCCCGAACTATTCCGAAGGCTATAATCAGCGCGCGTTTGTGCGCTACCTGCAGGGCAATTTCAACGGCGCGCTCGACGATCTGGACAAGGTGCTGTCGATGTCACCGAACCATGTCGGCGCACAATCGGGCCGTGCCTTGACGCTCATGCATATCGGTAACCTCAGCTCTGCGCGACTGCAGATGCTGGAGGCGCTGGAAAACAATCCGTGGCTCAGCGAGCGCGCGCTGGTCGCGCCCGGCGCACCGCTCGGGCCGGTTGGCCAAGACCTCTAAAAGGGGCTTGAGCGCCTGGTCACCCTTCAATAAACCGCGATGGCACACGCGCTGCGGGCGTGATGGAATGGTAGACATATCGGACTTAAAATCCGAAGGGCGTATGCCCGTGTGGGTTCGAGTCCCACCGCCCGCACCACATCAATACTGGCTGTGGCTAAGATAGACGCTCTGGAGTTCACCCCCCCAATTCGTCCCCCTGGGCATGATCGCTGCGATTAGATTGCCTTTCTTGCACAGGACGCTCTGCAGAGAACCCTTTGGCCTGCGTTGCTGAAGATGCAGCCCCGCTTGTTGTTACCGCCAGCTAGGTACCAGCATCTTTGCACTTTGCGATCGCACTTACTGTACGCACCGGATGCGGCGAACCAACGTCACACAGATTTACAAGAAAAACAGGCAATCTCACGGCTGTTCGACCTCTAATTCGGTACACCGAGATGGACAGCACAGTCCGGAATCTGAGTGTTGAACTTGAGGATGCCTTGGCAATCGCAGAAGCCCTTGAAATCCAAAAGCTTCGGGCCGTTTTCGCTGGTGGCCCGAAGCCGATATTCGCGCCACTCCCTGAATACCGCGGTTGCAACCCGCTTAATGGGCATTCGCGGCGACCGCAGAGCCCGCATTGGGGTTGGTATCGCACGCGCGCGGCTACCGCCGTTTCATCCGGACCTGCAGACCACCGCACTCCGCCAAGCAAAACAGCTCCACGACCGATCACTTCCAAATCCGGCAGTATTTGCCGGAAATGCAAGTACCGTGAATAGTCCGACTAAGGAGATAAGTGGAAATGTCTGCACTCGTTGCTGGTCGGCGATCCTTGGAAATAATGGAATTGCTGGCGCGTTCCCCGTCAGGACAAGGCTTCAATGCCATCGAGGTAGAATTGGGGATCTCAGCTTCCAGCTTGACGCGATTGCTGAAAATGCTTGCCGACGAGGGCTGGATTACCTCCGACGCGCAGCGCAAGTATGTTATCGCCACGCGATTCAACAAACTTGCGGATATGGTCAATGGGCGATCGCCCTGCGATGCCTGCGCGCGCCGCGCCATCACGAAAATGGAAACCAGGACAGATTTAGTCACAGAATGAGAATGGCCCTGACATCCACATTGGCTCGAAAGAAGAGAAACACTCAAACGAGAACTCCGACGCAGCGGACAACAAGGTGTCTGTTCTCTGCCTTCGCGTTCGTGATCGTCGGACTCGGGGCAACGCAAGTATCGGCCGGAACTATCGATATAGGACATATCGTTCAGGCCACTGGCAGTCAGGTTGAAGACGCTACCGTCATAGTCAGTCGCCTGTCCGACGGACAGATGTGGACCAGCAATTCCAAGCGTGCGCAACAGCGGTTCTCCCCTGCATCTACTTCCAAAATTCCACACACTCTCATCGCGCTTGAGGGCGGTTTTGCTACCCCCAATACTGTATTCCGTTGGGACGGCGTGCCCAGAACGTCAAGGGCCTGGAACCAAGACCATACACTCGCATCGGCCTTCGAAAACTCCGTGGTGTGGGTCTACCAAGAGATAACCCGGACGGCTGGGTCAGACGTCATGTCCGAGGGATTGGCGCGTTTTGGGTACGGGAACATGAACGTGGGCTCGATCGAACAGCTCACAACCTATTGGCTGGACGATACACTCAAGATATCCGCCATCGAACAAATCGACTTCCTATCGAGACTTGCTCTCGAACAACTACCGCTTTCCGAGGCCACCTACGCGGCGGCACGCGATATTATGGCAAGCGATCGGAACCCCAATTGGGTGATGCGCTCTAAAACCGGCTGGAGCTACCGCAAGGATAGTATGGATGTTGGTTGGCACGTCGGCTGGCTGGAGTGCTCGGATGAGATCTACGTCTTCGCCTTAAATATGGATATGCCCGATACGAGATACCTCTCGAGGCGAAAAGAAGTCACCTACACGGTCCTGCAACACATCGGCGCATTCCATTGCGATTGAGAACGCACGCACCATCCGGAGTTTCGATACGGTGATGACGCGAGAGCATCCTTTCAGCTAGACTTCCGCGCCAAGTAAAGCGCAGCGCAAGGCGGCCCAAAGCTGCCGCATGGCAATGCTCGTCGCCGCCGCGCGGTCCTTGGAGGGGACTTTGGCTACGATGGCAAAGAGGATCATTGGGCTTTGGACCCAACAGAAACACTCACCCTCTAAAGCATTTCTCTGAACTAAAAGAACGATGAGAGAAATCGGCGCTCGATCGGGTTGTCGGACGCGCTTGCACGTCTGATCGCACCCAACGGCCGATGGAATTGCGGGTGGTCGAAGTCGAGGAAAACGAGTTTGTCTTCCAAATAGGGAGCCGTTGTCGCCCGTGGCATTGTTGTAATCAGGTCGGTTTCGCTGACGATCTCAAGAACGGATCTGATGGAGTCCGTCTCGCACACGATATGCATCGACTTGACTCCTGATGCCGTCATTGCGGCTTCGGTTTGTTGGCGCAAAAGGCTTCCGCGAGAGTGTGCCAACCAGACTTGACCGGCAAGATCTGGCGGCATGACCTGCCTGCGCGCCGTTAACGGGTGATGCGTTCGACACAAGATACCGACTCGATCATCTATTAGCGGCTCGAAATCCAAGCCATCTGACGGGTCAGCCAAGCTTTGCGGCCCAAGGACGAGGTCTACTTCCCCGCGCTCCAACATCGTTCTGAGTTCATAGACCAGCCCAGTACGCATCTCGACGACACAGTTGGGGTTATCACGAATGAAATGTGCCAACGCGCTGCTTAGGAACCGGCCTGCAACAATGGGCGGTGCGCCGATCCTGAGTTCCCCGACTGCGCCCTGTGTTGACTGATTTGCCAAGACGCTGGCCTGTTCCTCGGCGAGACGAATGGCTTGACCGCTGCGGGCCAGGCGATGACCCAGAGCATTGGGTATCGATTTCCGACCATCTCGATTGAACACGCTTACGCCCAACCGAGATTCCAAAGCCTTCATGTTCCGACTAAGCGCAGGCTGTGTCAGGCCAAGTCGATCTGCGGCGGTTTGGAACGAACCAGCCTCAACGATGACTGAGAGTTGAGCAAGATGTTTAGGGTCAAGTTTCATAGCAATTCTTTATGCAATCCTTCAAATGTTTGATTATTATACATGTGACTTGACTGCTAGCCTTGGCGGCAGATCAAGGGAGGACACCGTGTCTAATTTCAGGAAAATCGCTACCGGCGTCGTGATTGCAGCCACCGTCGTATTTGCGCCAGCTGTCTCGACCGCTCAGATATTCAAAGGCGAAACGGCGGGGGTGGGCGACCCAGTTCATACCATGTTCGTGACATTCGCCAATCAGGCTGGAAAGGCTGATGTCGAAATTCAGGTGAACGCGGGTCAGACGCTCACCAAATCGATGCTGAAAGGCGGACGGCAGGAAATTGACTTCTTCTCAACAGTGCCATCTTTGGTGAACCTCATGGCGAACCAGGCGCGGATGTACGAAAGCGTAGAGGACGCGCCAGAGGCGGCGTCACAGCTGCGCTCGATCCTTGGCTTCAAGGCGGGCGCCTACCACCCCGTCACGCTGGCCGGGTCCGGGATAGAAACCTGGGAAGACCTGAAGGGAAAAACAATCTTCACCGGGCCACCGGCAGGATCGGCATCAGCCACGTCAGAAGCTTTGATCAAGATAATTACCGCCTACGAAGCAGGCACAGACTATGAAGCTGTACGGTTAAGCTGGGGCGAAGGTTACGCCGCACTTGCCGACCAAAAGATCGATATGATGGTGCGTCCGGCAGAAATCGGTTCTTCAAAGATCGAGCAGTTTGGCCTTTCTGGTGAATTTCGTATCTTGTCCATTCCTGAAGACGTCATCGGATCGGAAGAAATGCAGGCACTATTCGGGCGCCCCGGTCGTGGCATGCTTCAGTTTGAAGGGGACGTGTACAATGGTCAGCTGACCGATGGGGAAATCACCGCACTCGGCTTTACCCAGTTCATTGGCACCCACGAAGGCGTCGATGACGACGTGGTTTACAATGCGACCAAGGCATTCTGGGAAAACCTTGATGAGGTTCATGCCACGGCATTCTTCCTGAAAGAGGTTACACCTGAAACAGCGTTTACCTCCGTGAATGTGCCACTGCATCCAGGTGCAGCCCGCTACTATGACGAAGTGGGTATCACGATCCCAGACGCGTTACGCCCGTAAATGAACCAGGGGGACCGCGCTCGCGATCCTCCCACCAGGTCACCATTGACTAAGGCCAGTATCATGACCGCAGTGGCAAATCCGTCTGGCGGAGTTGGCAAGCTGTACCTGCTGCTCTCGGCGCTGGCTTGCTTTATGCTGGGTGCCATCGCGCTCTACAGTTCAGGGATAGGGCTGGTAGAGCCAAAGTTTCACCGCGCCGCGGGCTTTGCTCTGGCTTTGGTTGCTGGCCTCGCCGCAGCAAGGGCGCGCCGGGAGGCAAAGGGCGCCGTAGAAGGACCAAGGGCCGCGCTCCATCTGATCTTGGATGGCGTAATGCTTCTCGCCGGGCTTTGGGCAATTTGGTCCTTCTTCTTCGTTCAGACCCAGATGGAGACCGCGCTCTATGATGTGACCGAAGCTGATGCATGGCCGGCCCTGGCCGGTCTCATCGTCTTCCTCGAACTCTGCAGACGGCTTTGGGGCTGGGGATTGTTCAGTGTCGGAGCCTTCGGCGTCCTGTATCTGCTCTATGGTCAGGACCTGCCCGGGATCATGGCGCATACAGGCTTTTCCCTTAAGGAAGTTGCAGAGGCGCTTTGGTACAACACCAACAAGGGCGTCTTTGGATCCATCACGAACATCGTGCTCTCAACGGTCTTTATCTTCATTGTATTTGGTGTGCTGCTGGAAGGCACCGGTGCCGGCGATACACTTCTGAAATTCGCCTTGCTTGCCACGCGGCGCACGCGCGGCGGCCCGGCCCATGCGGCAATCCTCGCATCGTCCATGTTTGGGACGATGTCGGGCTCTACCGTTGCCAATATCGTTGGCACGGGCACATTTACGATCCCGATGATCAAGAAGCGTGGCTTTTCTCCAACATTTGCTGCCGGGATCGAGGCCACAGCTTCATCCGGTGGCCAGATTATGCCGCCAATCATGGGGGCAGCAGCGCTTGTGATGGCTGATCTGACGGGGGTTGGCTACCTCAATATCATCGTGGCTGCATTGTTTCCCGCGCTGTTCTACTACTTCAGCCTTTTTGCGGCGGTCACTGTTGAAGCACGGCGGCAAGGGATCGAAGTTCAACCCATGACCGTTGATGATCGGATCTCGCGTCTCGACCTGATCAACTCCATCCTGTTCCTCGGCCCGATCATGACGATTATTGGCTGTCTCGTCGTCGGGTTTTCGACCTCAGCCGCCGGGTTCTATGCTGTCATCGTCCTGCTAGTCCTTTCCGTGGTCAATCCAGACGTACGCAGTGACCCGCTTCGTATCTGGCGCTCATTTCTCAGGGGGGCGCAATCAGGTGCCACGCTTCTTATCGCCATCGCCGCTATCGGAATCTTGGTGGGCTCTCTAGATTCCACGGGTCTTGGGCTAAAGCTGGCCAACGTGATCGCGACTGTCAGGGGTGAAAGCCTGTTTTCCGCCCTTTTGGTGGCCATGATCGGGGCACTCGTGCTCGGCATGGGGATGCCGACGTTACCTGCCTACTTGATTATTATTCTGGTGATGGGACCGGCCATTCAGCAGCTAGGCGTCTCTATGCTGACGGCGCATATGTTCGTCTTCTACTACGGGGTTGCATCCTCGCTGACGCCACCTGTCGCGATTGCAGCCTATGCGGCTGCACCGATCGCGGGGGCAAATCCCTTGATGACCGCTTTCATGTCATTTCGCTTGGGCATGGCAAAGTTCATTATTCCGTTCGTATTCGCCTTCTATCCGACCATCCTTGTTATCGAGGAGTTTAGCTTGCTCCCGTTCCTTTGGATCGTGGCTCGGACGTGTTTTTGCATCTGGCTCTTCTCATCAGCCCTTTCGGGCTTTGACAGACGAAAACTTACCATCGCGGAAATCGTGCTGCGTTTTACGCTGGCCTTTACAATGCTCGCACCGGACCCTGTCATCCATTTGCCCGCCATTCTTTTAGGCGGCGGCTTGATCGCTTGGGACATACGCGCATCTCGGATACCAGGGCGGGCTGTTGGAGGGGACTTATGACCAAACGCCCCAACTTCCTCTTCATAATAACCGATCAGCATCGCGCCGATCATCTTGGCTGCGCTGGCAACAAGATCGTGCGCACACCAAACATCGACGGCATCGCTGCAAAAGGGACGATGTGGGATCGCTTTTATGTCGCTAACCCGATCTGCATGCCAAACCGTGCCTCGATCATGACTGGACGTATGTGTTCGGTCCACGGGGCACGTCACAATGGCATCCCATTGTCGAGGGACCATACGACCTTTGTAGAGCTGCTGCGGGATGCTGGATACCGGACAGGTCTCATCGGCAAATCCCATTTACAAAGCTTTACCGGTCTGCCCGCGACCAACCAATTCGAACCAGCGAAAGGCCTGCACACGCCAAGCCCAAGTCTGCGGGATGCGGTCAAAAACAATCGCCACACACCAGACTATGATCTCGAAGTCGTTCCGAAGTGGGAAAGGCCACTTGCAGAGCGCATGCAGGGGGACTTTTACGGCTTTGAGCATGTCGAGGTTGCCGCTGATCACGCGGATCGCGCTTCCGGTGATTACCTTTTGTGGGCGCGCGAACAACGTGCTGACTTTGACATGCTGGTTGGTCCGGAAAACGCACTGCCGGACAACCGGATCAACGCCCCACAGGCATGGCGCACGGCTGTTCCAGAAGAGCTCTATTCGACCAGTTGGATTGCAGATCGCAGCGAGGCTTGGCTGACAGAGCGGGCGGCAAACGACGCACCCTTCTTTTTACAGATGTCGTTTCCCGACCCGCACCACCCTTTCACGCCACCGGGTCGCTATTGGGACATGTATGACCCTGCTGCGATTGAGCTGCCCGCAACCTTCGGGAAAGGCGATCTGCCACCGATCCGCGCGATGAAAGAGGCGATGGAACGCGGCAGTGACCCTCGCGATAACCAAAACCCCTTTGCCGTCACCGAGGACGAGGCGCGATCCATCATCGCCTTGACCTTCGGGATGATCACGATGATCGACGATGCCATCGGCCGGGTCTTGGCGCGGCTCGATAAGTTGGGCCTTGCAGAGGACACTGTCGTCATTTTCACATCTGACCATGGTGATTACATGGGCGATCACGGATTGATGTTGAAGCTGCTCCTTCATTATCAAAGTATCATCCGCGTTCCCTTTATATGGCATGACCCACGATCAGCTGCGCGTGGGCAGATTGACCCCGGCCTCGCCTCGTCAATTGATATTGCCCCCACAATTCTCGCCCGGGCGGGCATCCAGCCATTCAATGGGATTCAAGGCCGAGATTTGCACGCGAGCGCGCCACCAGAAGCCATTATCGTGGAAGAAGATAGCCAACGCCGGATGACCGGATTTGACCGACCGCAGCGTGTGCGCACCATTGTGACCCAGCAGCATCGTATGTCACTGCGCGAGGGCGAAGACTGGAACGAGCTTTACGATCTGGCTTCTGACCCGGGTGAGACAATCAACATCTACGATCATCCTTCTGGGCAATCGGCGCGGCAGGCCTTGTTCGAGATCATGCTGCGCCGGGTCATCGCCTTACAAGATCGATCGCCGTTGCCGGCGTACCGGGCATAAAGAGCGCGGCATTCTTTCAAGCTGAGCCAGTGGTCAGGAGCGACGGCCCTTTGCGGACGTGGCCCGACTGTTCAATATGCAGTGCTCGCAGCCCACATTGCTGCCACTTGTCCAATGGCGGCTTTGACGCTGCCGAACGTAGTAAGCGGGTCACCTTCTGCTGTGGAATGCCGCAGTGTTGGCAGCCGCGGCGATCTGTTCGGCTGCGGCTTTGTCCAGCGGGGCATGGTCGAACATCAGCCGGTACCACATCGTCCCAAACACAATATCGCAGATGAGTTCCGGGTCCGTCTCGACAGGCAGCTCCCCACGACCGATGGCCCTTTCGACGAGTGACCTTACGTTTGCTCGCCTCCGCCGCACGAATACATCGCGCATCGTCTCTGCAAAATCATCATCCTGAAGCAACTGGGCCGCAAGCGCGCGCATCAGGGGCCGCAATGTTGTCGAGACGGCGGCGAAGGTGCCCGTCAGAAGGGCGGTCAGGTCGCCTTTGAAACTGCCTGAATCGGGCAGCTCGACGGCCTGACCAGCTTTGTAGGCGAGCACTTCCATGAACAGCGGAGCTTTGCCCTTCCACCAGCGATAGATGGTTTGCTTGGCTACTCCGGCTTCCGCTGCGATCCGTTCGATCGTCGCAGCGGCGTAACCTTCCTTTTCAAGAACCGTAAACGCCGCTCGCAAAATAGCGGTGTGAGTCTTGGTGTCTCGCGGGCGTCCGCGCGTAGCTGATGTTTGGTCTGTCATATGACGCTCCTCACCCAAAATATTAAACGCAACGTTGCGTATTGACAAGGCAAACGATTCACTCATATACGAGACGTAACGTTGCGAAATAGGAAGGCAACTAATCACCACTCAAATCGAAAGGAACTGAACCATGCTCCGCAAAACACTTGCAGCCGCAGCCATCGGCACCCTGGCCACCGCCGCGCAGGCGCAGGATATAGTGCGCACTCAGATCTCGCCCGAGGGAAATCCATTCGATGCGGCCACCGTACACGAATGGGTAGAGGCATATTTCCAAGGCACCCGCAGCATGGACGCCGCCCAATGGGCGTCTGCCTTCGCACCGGACGCCGTGCTGGATGACCCGGTCGGCTTTCCGGTCAAGGACACACCGGGAGCAATCCTTGCTCAGGGCGAAGGGTTTGTGAGCGCCTTTCAACAGATCGGGCTCTATGAAAGCTTCGTCCATGTAGTCGGAAATGAAGCGGTTGCCAAATGGGAGGGGCGTGGCACCACATCTGACGGGGTGGAGATCACCTTTGACGGGATCAACCACTTCACCTTCAATGAGGATGGCCAGATCACGCTACTCCGCGGGTTCTTCTCACCTCCAGGACAATGAGGCGCATATGAAAGCGAAAGGCAGTCCGTTCCAGGGCTGCTTATCCCCAAGACGCCAAGAGCTTCATCTCGCCGCTTCCCTCAGACAAGCGTTCGGGGCGTACCACCATTTCTGTTGTCGTTCGCGCTTCGCAAGCCAGCGCAAAGGCAGATACCCTGTACCGGGCGCAGATTCGATCGCTGCGGCCCGCCTGTCTATGACAGCAGATGAGCACACCATGATTTGGTGTGCTCTTCCAAACTTACTCGCGAGCCAAGACGGCGCATATCCGAGATATACTCACCTAAGCGCGAAGATGCTATTGTAACGCAGCCGCAGGTTTCCGCATCACGACAGCCTTACCGTCCGCCGGGATACTAACCCGATCCCGCAGATTGCTTGCTTGATCGTCAAGTGCCGCGATCAGGTCCGTGCGCGTGGAAAAGCAATGGTCAAGAGCGTCCATGTGGATCGCAATGATCTGCACATCTGCGTTTTCACGCGCGGCAAGGCCGAAGAATGTCACCGCCTGTGCGGCATCCATCAAAAGGATTTCAGGCGATATCACTTCGACAACGGGACCGCCTGTATGGGCGATCACGACGTCCGGTCTGAACCGTTTCAGGACCGCCTCAACCTCGCCGCCCTCATCAAGTATCGTGTCTCCGGCCCAATAGATCGTGGGTTCTCCGTCTGCCTCAAAAATCAGACCGTTCACACCGCCCATGGCGTCACCGACAATCCCCTTGCCGTGTCGGGCAAAGACCTGATGGATCGTGATCCCGTCAATCGTAGTGTGATCCGAAGATGCCGATCCGATTTCTCGCACATCCGTAAAGCCCTTGGCATTCAAGCTTTCCTTGAAAGGCACGTCTGGTGCGCCTTCGCGTGGATTGGGCGAAGCCCCATTGCGCGGGGTCAGCATGATGATCGACTTGTCCAGAAGACCGGCCGCCGCATCGTCAAAGTGGTCGCCATGCAGATGGCTGACGATCACCACGTCGATATCCGCCACAATTTCCTGCGCAGGAATTGGCAGGTCGACAGTTGGGTTGGGCGCAATGCCTGCAAACGAGGGCAGCGCGCCCTTATCGGACAGCATAGGGTCCAGCAGGAACGTCTTGCCACCATAATCAAGGCGTGCGGTGGCGTTGCGAATGAAGTGATAGGTTGCGGCGGTCATTTTGGCATCTCCTTGGGACAGTACGTTCGAAGTTTTTCGCGTTGCTCAGCCGACAGGGCCAAATGTTTCGAAATGGATGTGCTGCGCAGGGACACCCGCAGCCTCTAACCCTGCGTACACATCCGCGATCCATTGAGACGGGCCGCACAGCATGTACTGGGTCCCTCGACCGGTCGGCAGATCGAGCAATGTCCGGGCGTTGATCCGCCCAACATCGTCATAGTCGACCCCGACGGTGTCCGCTTCTGACGGTCGGCTATAGAGGATTTGTTTGGCAAAGTTCTGTTTGGAGGCGACCAAGGCGTCGACTTCCGATGCCAACGCGTGCCGGGCCCCGTTCCGCGCGCCGTGCACATACCATACCGGGCGGTCTGTTGACTGCTGCGCGGCGGCGTGCAGCATTGACAGCATCGGTGTCAGGCCGACACCCGCGCTGGCCAGCACCAGCGGGCTCTCGTCATCCGGTACAACGAACTCGCCTGACGGAACGCGGGCCGCAATGCGGCTGCCGACATGCACCTGATCATGGAGGAAGCGCGAGGCGATCCCCCGTTCTTCACGCTTGATGCTCAGACGATACGTGTCGGTCCCTGGTGCTCCAGACAGTGAATAGCTTCGTTTCACCAGGGCCGGCTGGCCGGGGATATCAAGTTCAATCGGCAGATGTTGGCCCGCGTCAAAAGGCAAAAGTGGTTTGTCATCTGAAGCAGCCAAATAGAGTGACGTAATGCCTTCGGCCTCAACCACTTTCCGGGTCACGACGAGATCACGCAGACCTTCATCGTCGCGTGACCAGCGCAACGACAGCGCGGCGGGACGCTCCACCACCGCCTCGATGGTGACGTCGATCATACGCTGTGCATCTGGGTCTTGGTTGTCCTTCGGGTTCCAGTCAACTGTGGCACTGCCGGACAGGTGCAACAGCCCACCTGTTTCGAAATCAACGAACACAAGGCCGATGGCCGGGTTCTCCAACAGGTTGCCGATGGTGTTGAAAAAGTTGTTTCCCGCATAGTCCGGGATGCGCAGATGTGTAGAATCCACGACCTGAACAAAACCCGGCGCACCCCCCCGGTGTGACGCGTCAAAACCGTTCGATGCGTACTCGCCCTGCGCGTAGTGTCCAGTTCCCAGAAACAGAGTGTCAGCGGCACGAATGGTTGCGATCTGCTGGTCGTTCAACCGGTCTGTGCGGATCGCGGGCAGCGTTTCTCCGGCAGGCACTCTACGCCACGCTCGTTCGTGGATGTATTGCGGACAGTTGCCAAAGCTTTGGCGCACATCGATGGCATAGCCCGTGCCTTGTCGGCGAAATGCCCCGTTCAACCGGTTGCGGCGGCGTGTAGCCAGTTCGATGCCCAACACCCCGACATCGGTGCCTTTGGTCAGGTTCCCTGCCAATGGATCCTGTGGGCTGGGGGTCGCATTCAGCAGTAAGGTCGTGGCATCTGGCGAGGTAACAAAGCCTTCCGGGCCGTCCAGAAGAGTGACCCAGTGCTGCCCATCCGCGTCCGCCCCTGCCAGTACAAGGAAAGGCAAGTCAGCAAAGAATGCGCGGTGCTGATCCGGCATCGCTGGCCGGATGTAGCCCCCCGCCCAGGCGGCCACGTCACCGACGCCGGCGCGGGCTTGCGCGCGACGTTCTCCGGCATGGAAAGGGTTGGCATCGTCAAGCATGGTCGGCCTCTCTGCAGATATCGGACTGAGCTCTCAGGCAGCTTCAGGGATGGGCGATGTGGCCATGGCAACAAAACCCGGCTGTGCCTCAATCCGCGCCAACCACGCCCGAATGTTGGGATAGGCAGCGAGGCTCACACCGCCCTCGGGCGCATGCGCGATGTAGCTGTAGCCTGCCACATCCGCCAAGGTGATGCGGTCGTTCACGAGGAACGTATGCCCATCCAAGGCCGCATCCATCACCTTGAACAACCCATGCGCCTTGGCGACTGCCGCGGCATGATCCAGCGGCGCACCAAAGACGGTCACCAGCCGCGCGGCACAGGGACCATACGCGATCTCGCCTGCTGCCACAGACAACCAACGCTGCACCTGGGCCTTTTCCTCAGGTGTCCGTCCAGTCCAGTTGTAATCCTTGGCATAGGTTTCCACGAGGTAGGTGAGAATGCCGTTGCTATCGGACAATGTCACACCGCCATCGTCAATGGCCGGAACCTGACCCAATGGGCTGATCCTTAGATAGTCAGGGGCTTTATGCGCGCCATTTGCCATGTCGAGATCGATGGTCTCGTAGGGGACATCCAGAAAGGACATCATCAACTCGACCCGGTGGCAGTGGCCGGATTTGGGATTGCGATAGAGCTTTACGGGAGTAGTCATCGAACTGATCCTTTCGGTGCTAAAAGCCAAAGTCGCTGAGGTTCGGGTGGTCATCGGGGCGTCGGCCAAGGGGCCAACGGAACTTGCGGTCGTCTTCGGAGATGGGGTGTTCGTTGATGCTGGCATGGCGGTGCGCCATCAGCCCGTTTTCATCAAACTCCCAGTTTTCGTTGCCGTAGGCGCGGAACCAATTGCCACTGTCGTCGTGGTATTCGTAGGCATAGCGGACAGCGATCCGGTTGCCTGCGAACGCCCACAATTCCTTGATCAATCGATAATCGAGCTCCTTGGCCCATTTGCGGGTCAGGAACGCCTCGATCTCCGCGCGGCCGCGTACAAATTCCGCCCGGTTACGCCATCTGCTGTCCGGCGTATAGGCGAGCGCGACCTTGGCCGGATCGCGACCGTTCCAGCCGTCTTCGGCCAGCCGCACCTTCTCGGCTGCGCTGTCCGCGGTGAACGGGGGCAGTGGGTGGCGCGGGGTAAGTGCGGTCATAGCTGGAAGCCTTTGAATGGAACGGTATCGTCGGTGCCCAACAAGTAGATTGCTACAGCCAGCAATTGAATGTACCGTTTCAGAAAGACATTATTTTGTAGAATAGCGGTAATGGGGGCGTCTTGGATCGTCTGCAAAGCCTTGAGGTGTTCATTGCCGTGGCCGAAGCCGAGAGCTTTGCCGGCGGAGCGCGCGCTGTCGGACTGAGTGCGCCGTCTGCGACGCGGGGGGTAAACGCGCTCGAAGACCGATTGGGTGTGCGGCTCTTCACCCGCACGACGCGGCGCGTGAAGCTGACAGATGTCGGGCGCACATATCTCGAAGATGCCCGCCATATTCTCGCGCAACTCCGGGCCGCAGACGACGCAGCCGTCGGTGCGGCCGTCAATCCGGTGGGTCAGCTGCGCTTGACCTGCCCAACCGAGTTTGGGCGCATCTACGTCGCTCCGATCATCACGGCCTATCTCGATACGCATCCCGAAATGAGCGCCGACGTGCTGATGGTCGACCGGGTTGTCGACATTGTTGAGGAAGGGTTCGACGTTGCCGTGCGCATTGGCCCGCTTCCGTCGTCTGGCCTGTCTGCTGTGCGCGTCGGTCAGGTGCGTCGCATGGTGTGTGGTGCCCCCGGTTACTTTGAGCGGGCCGGCATACCCCGTACGCCTGCGGATTTGGCGGATCATCAGGTGATCTCGAATGCGCCAGCAGGGCTTGTGACAGACTGGAAGTTTGGCAGTAATCAGCAACATGCCGTGCGGCTGACGCCAAGGCTGAGGCTCAGCAGTGTCGCGGCTTCGATTGCCGTGGCGCAGCAGGGCTGGGGGTTGGTCCGTGTGCTGTCGTATCAGGTCGGCCCCGACCTTGACGCGGGCCGGTTGCAGTCGGTCCTTGACGCATTTGAACCTGAACCCTTGCCGATCCATCTCGTCCATGTCGAGGGCCGGCGCGCCCCGGCAAAAACGCGCAGCTTTATCGACTTTGCCAAAGCGCGATTGCGAGAGGTTCCTGTTCTGCGCTGATCGCGCCCAACACAGCGCACGGCCGGGGCGACGCAAACGCCGCAGCGATCGTGCGTCACCCCAGCGACAGACAGACGCTAACCGTTTGCTGGACACAGCTTTTGCTACCGGTCGCCCAGCCACCTTCATTCGACCCGACACAACTTATGGAAATGCGCCCGCCATCCTGCCGAAAGCGGCGCCAGAGCAGAGAGTTGTTGTGCGGTGTCCTGCGAAACCTCACGCGCGAACCGGGCGGTGATCACATCATGGATCGGCCATTGCGGTGCTGGGCGCTCCACCACATGCATGAAGCTGTCGGGGGTCACGACGCCAGGCTCAAGAACGCGGTAGTACCACCCCGTCTTGCGTGTCTTGCGAAAAGCATAGGCCATGTCCTTGCGACCGATATGGGCATTGAGTTTCCAGCACGGTTGTCGCCCCTGCGAGATCTGCACCCGGGCCGTTCCCATGCTCAGAACATCGCCAATACACAGATTGTGTTCATCAAGGCCGGTCGTCGCGACGTTTTCACCAAAGCACCCGGGCGCGAACGCCGCTGCCTGCTGTTTGTTACGGGATTGCCAGAATGGCATGTGGTCAGCTGCATAGTGATGGATCGCCTGATCTGGTCCACCGTGGACGCTCAGATCAGCGCACATGTCCCCTGCCAGCCCTGACGCTGTGATATGACACAGCCCCTCAACGCGCGTTTTCGCAATAGCGGACGGCGCTTGCCCAGGCCAAAGTGTTTCTACCCTGCCAGTAAACAGGCCGACGATTTGCCCGAACGGGTCTCCGGTATAGGACATGGTCTTCAATCTTTGTTTGAGCTGCAGGGCGCAGGGCCAACTCTATCTGCGCAATTCCACGCGATAGGCTCCGGGCGTCAGCCCTGTGTGTTCTTTGAACTTGGTCGTGAAGTATGCTTGGCTGGAGAAGCCGCAGGCATAGGCAATCTCTGCCAGACACTCTTCGGTGTTGGCCAACATCGCGCGACTGGCCTCGATCCGACGGGCGGTGACAAACATATGCGGCGTCGTGTTCGTCGCCCGTTTGAAGCAGCGTGAGAAGTGGAACATCGACATCCCCGCGACGCCCGCCAATTCATCAAGAGAGACAGCGCGATCAAGATTTGCATCGACGAAATCGGTAACCCGGACAAGCCGAGCGGGATCAAGGGGCAAGACGCTGCTGCTGTCGCCAGAGCCTGTGTTGGCGTCTGCCAATCCGGCCAAAGTGCCAAGCAACGTCATGAACAGCCCGTCCACCAGCAATGAGGCACCGGGGCCATCGTGGGTACTGTGATCCCAGATCCTGTTCATCAGGTTTGGAATGGCTCCGTTGAAAATGTCTCGATTGTATAGCGGTTCGAGAGCGTCGAGCGTGCTTGCGCCACTCTCCGTCGACATCATCTGGTCCACGTTGATTTTCGGCAGTGCGAGCATCAGCAAGCTGTGATCGCCCTGCCCTTCCCAGTAGGAAGCAGCATTGGCGGGGGCCAGATAAAAGCTGCCTTTGCGCCCCGACAGGACGGCTCGTCCATTGCCGATATCCACGGCCGAGTGTGTCATGTCGCTTTCGAGAACGAGCCGGAAGACGATCTGTTCGATTGCCGGGTCTTTGGTTTCGTGGCTCTTCTGATCTACCCGAATGAGGTCGAGAGGCATGGAGCCTGCTGTACGGGTGACCAAAGGGAACTTGGTATAGAGTTTGCCGTAAATCGAACCGTAGTCAGCGATGCCGCCTGCGGCTTGGCTCCTTTCACTTTGTACTGCCTGTAAGGTCACTGACTTGATCCTCATGCGTCGCGCAAAAAGCGCAATCCTCAAGTTACAGTCGATATGTAAATTCAACTTACCACATGTGCGCACCTTGATATTATGAATTCTTGCGAAACCCATGCGTTCCACGAAAAAAGGGCGGACCGCGGGACGACGGTCCGCCCAGAAGGGCCTGGAACAAGTCGGGAGTCTACCTGACCAGGCAGTCGGGCAGCACGAGGCAAAACGTGGTGCCGGACGGGGAACTTTCGACCAGATGAAGGGCGCCGTGCATTTTCTTGGCCAAGCTGACCGCGGACATCAATCCAAAGCCGATGCGTTTCAATTTGGGCCCCCTGCGGTCGATGCGCGGATAGAGATGATCGATGATGTGGTCCGGCAGGCCAGGGCCATCATCTGCAACGACGAACCGAATGCTCTGCGCATGGCGGGTCACGTGCAAACCTATGTGGCTGCCGTGGTGGCGGGCAATCGCATGTGCGGAGTTGACGGACAGGTTGTAGAGAATCCGAAAAAGACTGGACCCAGAACAGTCGATGCTCACATCGTCGTCGACGCTGATTGAAACAGACATCGGTTTGGCCATCACCGGTGCGATCAAAGCGCTGATCTGTTCCAGAAGTGACACGATGGATTGCGCCGAGTGGTCAGTGGTGGCCGCGGCACCCTCAGCTTCAACCAGATCGTTTCGGCAAATGCTGACGACCTGCTCAATCGCCATAGAAATACGTTCTGCACTACGAACAACCTTGGCGTCTGTGTGGGTGCACAGATGCTCGGTCGCCAATTCAGCAGAAGCAAGATAGCCCCGGATATCGTGCGCGGCGCTTCGCATAACCAACTCTGGGTAGTCCATGTCAGCCTCCGGCTTGTAAACGCGTCGTCTAGGACAGCAATTGACTTCACCGTACCCGGCGCTTTCAGCACTGTATTTCGTAACGGGTGATCTCGTTTTCGTGATCTTGCGATTTGCCCGAGTGCGGCCGCCGAATTGGATCAATCGCAAGTTCCCGAAACGCTCAGTTCCCATCGAAAGACCGCGCTACAACTCCAGCGTAAGAACACGCGAACTGTGTTCTTTAGGAGACCCGCGATGCCCCGCACGCGCCTGGTCAGCAGGCTTATCCCCTTCCCCGTCGCTTTGGGCTTGGCACTGCAGTCATTGCTTCCAGCATCAAGCTATGCCGAAAACTCTATCTCGGCGGACGAGATGACGTCCTCAGACACAGCAGCCGTGCAGGCGGTCGTCTCGTACAATACGCTTACTGTGGACGGGATAGACGTATTCTATCGCGAAGCTGGTCCAGAAAATGCGCCCGTGGTTCTTCTGCTGCACGGCTACCCGTCATCCAGCCACATGTACCGCGACCTCATTCCCCTACTGGCGCATGAATACCGCGTGATAGCACCTGATATGGTCGGCTTTGGCGCAACCGACGCCCCGCCGCGCGCAGAGCACGACTATACCTTTGACGCCTTGGCGCGGACCACCGACGCCTTTACCCGGACTTTGGGTCTGGATCAGTTCGCCATGTATATCTTTGATTACGGGGCACCGGTCGGGTTCCGTCTCGCCGTCAAAGACCCTGACCGGATCACGGCGATCATCTCGCAAAACGGAAATGTCTACGCGGAGGGGCTTACAAACGGCTGGGGCCCGATCCAGACGTATTGGGCCGAGCCAACACCAGAAAACCGTGAAGCGCTCCGCAAGTTCCAGACACTCAGCGCAATCAAATGGCAGTATACCCATGGCGCACCCCCGGATCGACTGTCGCAGATTGGCCCCGACGGGCCGGCTCATGATCTCCAGAACTTTGCCCGCCCAGAGGGGTCAGACATCCAACTCGATCTCTTTCTCGACTACCAAACCAATGTCGCACTCTATCCGGAATGGCAGCGCTACCTGCGCACCCATCAACCGCCTGTCCTGGCCGTGTGGGCGGAAAACGATCCATTCTTCGGTCCGGATGGCGCGCATGCCTTTTCTCGGGATGTGCCGGACGCCGAAGTGCATCTTCTGAATGCCGGTCATTTTGCCCTGGAAACCCACGCGCCCGAAATCGCAGCTCTCATACTCGATTTTCTTGATCGCCATGTGGAACGGTAACAGTCCGCGCTCTGCCAAAGCGCAAAACGTCAAAACCAACAATAGGATTTCCCAATGTCACCGGACAGGGACTACAGTGCTTCGATCATGGGCCTCGCACTCAGCACCATTATCCCAGCACATGATCTACGGAAGCTTCTGGTTTTCACCTTGCCCGAGATCATGACCTCCGGGCAAAGCAGACCCGATCTGGCAGTCGGTCGATCTGCAGGGACCGTCTCCATCGCCTGAAACCCGCGTTGATCCCAAGGCACGGTAGACGTCCGCAATGGGTGTTGCGGACGTCTCTTCTGTTCAGCGTCCACCCACATACGCGTCCTGTTTCAGATGGTATGAGACCTGTTCAATTTGCACCGAAAACCGTCAAAACATTAGGCAGTAGCTCAGTAAATCCAATTTCGTGCAGTCACTGCGCAAGCGGAGCTTGCGAACCGGTCCTTTGCTGCCGTCGGACGCCAGTCGCGGTCGCCGCAATGCGCCCGTCGAACCTGCCATTCGCTGCAGGGGCCAAATCGAGAGCCGGTCGAATTCACAATTGCGGACGTAGCTGCCGTTGAGGCTATTCGTAAAACACGCCCGGCTCCAAGATCTCAAAGCCTTTGATCTCGAATTCGTACATCCCACTCTGGTCTGACATTTCGGCGCGCGCGATTAACTTGCCTTCTTCGTTTCGAAAAACCGCATGCGCGGTATGAATTGCGCGATAACAATGACTTCCGTCTGGATAGATGTATTTTAACACTGAATTACTCCGCAATTTTTCTGGCCGCTACCAGAGGCTCTCATATCATAGCCGATGACAATCCGAGATGTGCCGCGAGCAAGTTTCTTTTTTCACTTCTCTGCGTCGCATCCAGCGATTTGGGCTCGCTAGGGACGTCGCAGCAGGCGCAGCATCTGACCGTAAATCAGTCTTGCTCGAATGAGAACGGCCCTTAACAGACTACCAACACACCAATTGAAAGCTTCGGCGGCACCCTCGCTGTTTCGATAGTCGATGATGACCTGCGCCCCCTCGCCCGCGGACACGGTTGCAATGGCGACACCCAGACCGCGGCCTGCACCCGTCACCAAAACAGTTTGTTCGCTTAATGCCTTGCTCTTATCTAATCCTTCCACAGTTCGAAAAAATGATGCACCGGGCCGTGGCCATGCCCGATCTTCAAGGTGTCTGCGGCAGCAATCGCGCCCGCCACATAGCCTTTCGCTTTAGCAACCGCCTCGTGTACGGGCAGCCCTTTGGCGAGCTGAGCTGCCAGGGCAGATGACAATGTGCAGCCCGTCCCATGCGTGTTCTCTGTTGCGGTGCGGATGCCTTCGAACCAGTGCACTTCGGATCCGACACAAAGCACATCCGGGCTGTCACTGATGGTGAGGTGCCCGCCTTTGACAAGCGCCGCCTTTGGTCCGCGTTCGGTCAAAGCGCGGGCTTGCGCTTCCATTGCATCACGGGTGGTGGCTTCGTCAGCATCCAATAGCCGCGCCGCTTCTGGCAGGTTTGGTGTGATAAGGGTGGCAAGGGGAACAAGCTTCGTCCGCAAAGCTTCCATTGCGTCGTGCTGCAAAAGCGGCGCACCACCTTTGGCGATCATGACAGGGTCCAGTACAATCGGGATGTCACCGTGATCTGCAAGCGCGTCCGCAACCGCGATGGCGATCTCGGCCGTGGCAATCATCCCGATCTTGACGGCGTCGACGCGGACATCCGCAAAGACCGCGGCGATTTGCGCTTTTACAAAAGCAGGCGGAACCAATTCCACCCCGGTCACGCCCTGCGTGTTCTGCGCGGTCAATGCGGTTATTGCGGCCATCCCGTACACCCCGTTGGCGGCAAAACTCTTGAGGTCCCCCTGAATACCAGCGCCGCCCGAAGGGTCAGAACCCGCAATGGTTAGCACGTTTTTGGTCATGTCAAATGGTCCTTCCTTCGATGAAGCGCGTCGCTAAGAGCCTTCGCGGCCTTCTCTGGATCAGGCTGCCCGCAGATGGCAGAGACAACGGCCATCCCGTCGCACCCCGCATCTAGCACAGCCGCGGTATGTTCGATTTTCAGCCCACCGATCGCGACGCAAGGGATAGGGGAAATGCGCGCCATCTCGGCCAGCCCGGAAAGCCCTATCGTTGGCTTGTGATCGGGCTTTGTGGCAGTCGCAAAGACAGTCCCAAGCCCAAGATAGTCAACAACATCAGGATCAACCGCCCCGACCTGGTCGATGTCCTCGCAAGACAATCCAATGATCTTATTCGCGCCAAGACGGGCACGGGCCTCGCCGGCTCCGATATCATCCTGACCGATATGGACGCCGTCGACATCTGCGGCGATCGCGGCCTCCAGATCATCGTTGACAACCAGTGGCACCCGAGTTCCATGCAGGCACTGCTTTAAAGCGCGCGCCGCATCAATGCGCGCCTGCGTCGACGCCTCTTTGTCGCGCAACTGGACAAAGCTCACACCACCTCTGACCGCGGCCGTGACGGTCTGAATCAACTGCGGGCCGGGACATAGACCGGGATCAGTAACCAGATAAAGGCGCAGGTCGCGCGCGCTTAGGCCCATGTCACGCGCGCCTCGTCCAGATCTTCCGGCTCTAGGCCGTGCAACTGGTCGAGGAATGCGACCGAAAAGCTGCCCGGACCTGACGAGAGGGCCTCAGCCCGCGCGCCCGCTTCGGCAAAATGCAGAAACGCCGCGACGGTGGCTTCCAGGCCGGGCGCCACGGCTGCATAGGCCCCGACCAAGGCCGTCTGGGAACAACCGAGCGCCGTGATCATTGGCATGATCGGTGACCCACCGCTGACCCGGGCGCTGAGTGTTCCATCCGTGATAAAGTCTTCGGGGCCTGACACAGCCACAATACAGCTGTGGCTTTGCGCCAAAGCCAGGGCCGAGGTCTGTGCATCGGCCACGCTGTCGCCGCTATCTGCGCCCTTGCCGGCACCTGCCCCACCGGCCAGAGCAATGATCTCGGACGCGTTCCCCCGCACGATGCTCGGCTTCAAAACCAGCAGATCTTGCGCGGCTTTGGCCCGGTAGGGCGTTGCAAAATGTGCGACAGGGTCCAGTACCCATGGCACGTTTGCAGCCAAAGCCGCCTTGGCTGCAGCTTTCATAGCATCCGCCCAAGGGGTGGACAAAGTACCAATGTTTATTGATAGCGCACCGCTATTTGGCGCGAAATCCGCAACCTCTTCAATGGCATGGATCATCGCCGGCGACGCACCTGCGGCGAGCGTGACATTGGCCGCGATATTCATGGCAACGTAATTTGTGATGCAATGGACAAGAGGTGCGTTGGCGCGAAGCGCTGTCATCGCAGCAGTCAGCTTCATATGGTCTTTCCTCTATCAAAACGAAGAAAGACCCGAACAGGCGCGAAGCGGTCTGATCCTGTCTCCCTCCGCCAGCATTATCTGGTTCAGGTTCAAAGGGTACGTCTCAGCCTCGCGGCGCCCCTGACAGGGCTGAGCCTAAATGAATGAATCGAAGGGTCAACTGCAGTCTCCGAAACAAAATCGAAATGGTCGGTCCTTTGCCGCCATTGGCCAAAGGTTCGCCACGCCGCGGTGCGGCCCGCCTGAGCCGCCATTCGCTGCAACTGCATGATCTGACGAAGGGCGGAGGTCGAGACCGCGGACGATGCTGCTGTTAAGTTGCATCGAACCGATGACCGGTCGCAGCCCTAAGCAGACGTTGCTCAACCTGGATGCCCTGGCGGCTCTGCAGACAAACCCGCCTTTTGCTAACGCGGCTGATGCTGACGCAGCATCCGTTTGCAGATGGGGCGCCTTTTACACCGCTTTGTATCAGGTGTCGTCAAAGCGGTCGTTTGTACGCTGCGACTTAACTCAATTCCAAAATCTCTTTCGCAGCGATATCGCGCGCACCCGAAAGTTGCGAGACTGTCCTGGTATAGAACCTTGGAGATATTGCTCAATCGGCAATCTCTCGCATGTGTGGTGTCCCCTTTGTGGTGATGCAGCATGAATTGCCAATCGAGCAATTCCACGGCTTTCATTTGGTCTAATCATATCGAACTTTCACAACGCTCCGCTGCTACTATTAAACCATTTCTGCTCTAAGCGATGCCTGGCCGGGATTTGGAGTGCAGGTGAATGAAATCCCGCAACTCCCTGTAGGAAGACCTCTCCATAGCTGCCAGAGCCGCATGTTTTTCAGTGACAGTCCGCGCGTTGTTGAATGCCGTTTCATGGCTTTCGATAGCGGCAAGATACCAGCCGTAACGCCCCGCATCACCAGCGAACCCATGCGTGTCGAGTGCCATTCGTCCTCCTACAACCAATGCGCCGCAAACGGCTTCGGCAGCGATGAGACTCACAACAAGCTCTGATTTGATGCTAACTCCCTGGATCAGCAACAGGCCGACCCAAAACGCAAGACCCAGCATTATACACCCAGTGATCTGCGACGCGGTATTCATCACGTTTGCGCGAGTGCGTGGCGAGTAAATCGACCCAGTCGTCTTCTTCACAACGTATTTCCCTTGTCCTTCGATCCGCTGTTTTCGCAATCGATCAAAGAACTTTACCATGCCAGACCCTTGGTAGGTTGGAGTAGAATCCGCCCAGCTTGCGTCTATCCAAAATGCTTGGCTCAGCTGATCTTCCTCCATTTTCTGGCGTGCCGCCTGAAAGCCGGCCGGATCTTCAAACGTACTACTCAAGAAGTCCTCGAGAGCCGCCTGACGATGCTCTAATAGTGCTGGTAATGTGTCAGGCTTATCAATGGCTATGGCGCAACGATCACTTTCAGCAATTAGATACTGAAAGTAGAATTGACGTAAACGTTCGGTTTTGAACCGCAGGTGCAGCCAGTTAGAGTGTCCGCCGCGATACAGAACCATCCCATAAGCGACGGAACCAGCAGTAAGAACGGTGAGTAAGGCCGCAAGCAGCCCTGCCAACCATTGCAGAGGGGTTGGCAAAAGAGGTGATCCAGCCGCAAGCACAAGCGCCACCGTGGCAGCGATGACCGTCCATTTACGCCATTGATCAGTCCAAGCTTTGGCACCGTTCGCTTCGGTGTCGATCGCACAGAATCCATCGCGCAGGGCAGGCCAATCGAGTACAGGAAAGACTTCTGGTTCCCGCCTTTCAAGCTCGTCTCGTGCCCGTTGCTCAATTAGTAGATCGTCGTTTTCCCATGTCGCAACGTGGTCGGTCAGAAAGTGGGCAATCGGGGACAGTGTCGTGCCTGGCATCAAGATGCTCTCCTGTCCCGCCAATTTTCGAACGCCACGCGTGATCTTGGACCGTCCCCTTTCCGAATGGCGGCAACATCTTGCCGAATAAGTTCATAGATTGGCGTCTCGAATTCATCGAATTGACTTTGAGGCCCAGCATCTATGCAGAACCGAGAATTAAACTGTTCTTTGTAGAACCTTAGTGTCAGCAACATGCGTTTTTCCGTCATCGTCAGGCGGTGCGGAAAATAGAGCTCAGATGTGAGGATGACCTCAAACCGGCCAATGTCGGGCTCATTTTCCAATGCACGTTCCTGCCGTTGGTTTTCAATCGTGTCGAGAACCGTAAACCAACGCTTCTTGGATTGCTCGAGGTTCTCTTTGTACTCGTCGAGCGCTTCGTCTTTGTCATCCAAAGGGCGTTTGAGGTCCCGATAGTTCACGCTATCCGGGTCGGGCAGGATCATCGTGACGTTCACACAGTCTTTTATGATCTTGGCGGTCAACAGCCGTTTGAACGTCGTCGTTTCCCGAGGTTCCACTGACGCCGGGTCCTTCCGATCCATGAACGGGACCTTGTTGATAGCGGTCAACTTGGGGCTGGCGATAATGATTTCCGACTCGGCGGCCCAGAGCATGTCCGACCATTCATCAACGTCTACGGCCTTGGAAAATCTTTCATATGTTCGGACACGCCCATCCGAGCTGGTCGTTGGCGGGAGGTATGGCGGTGTTTTTCTGTCATGTCGGACAGGCGTCGTCATCAGTCGCTCGACCAACCAGTCCACCACATTTGATGCATCCGCCTCGCCCAAGGCTTGTTCGCGGGTAAAGGTTGGGATCTCATGCCCCGCGAGGTCCGACGGTACCATGTAGTCCTTGAATCGCAAAAGGATTGGCGTATACCAAAGCCCGAAAGCGAAACCGATCTCAATACACGAGTTCGGCTTGTCACTGGCCAGAATTCCAATAACGCCGTGGGACTGCGACAATTGAGCCCCGATCTGTTCCCAGATTGTCCCGCCTTGGGCAGTGTCGCTGCCAAATTCGATGCGCACATCAAACCCGTGACTTCGACACTTATCTGCTGCAACATCCAGAATGTTCCTGCGCAGGCCGGAAACAAGCGCATGGGTAGCCTTTTCTTGTTTGTCTTTGCTGTACGGGTCACCATATGGAGTAATGACAAAGAAGGTCTTTTCCATAATCTCCCTCAAAAAAGCTTCCGATTAATGTCCAATTCGTCGCCCACAGTTGTAATACACGTCAAGCGATTCTCGGCGAATCCGTTAATCATTTTGTAAGAATCTCATTGACAGATCGCACATCTCTCCCGAGCCGGGCCAACGGCGCTGCAACCTCAGTCTATGGTTAACTCTTTTTAAAGACATCAGCGGTTAACGTCCCGTTGACATCTGAGCGGGGAGCGGAGCGCGAAACAGCCCATGACCGACATCGTTGATTTTAAGGTTGAAGTACGTGAGCCAGACCCGCTGATCGGAGAGGCCGCGCCGTCCGACAATGTCGTGGCTCTGCCCCATGTCGATCTGGAAACGGTAATCGAGATGGTGGCCTGCCTGCGCGACCTGGGCACGTATCGCCAGGACGCTGTACGTGCGCGACGACTGGAAGAGCAAGGTTTCGACGAACAGACTGCCTAAGTCTAGCTCGCTACGCGTCTTCCGCTTGTGTAGGCAGCATCGATTTAGCGTAAGCGTCAATCATCATTGCAGAGGCAGCAACAGCGACATTGAGCGCAGGTTCGGACGCATTTGCGATCTGGCCGACCCGCCCGGGGTCAATGGGAGACACCGATGGTGTCTTGGGTGCGAAGACCGCAGGCATCGCAATCCGAATACGCACGTCGGCTTTTTCCGCGATTAGTGGTGGGACCCCACTATATTCATTGCCAATCAATAGAGCATCATCATTGCGCCAACTGAACTTTGCCATAGCGCGGGACGGACCGGTGGTCGTTGTCGTGATAAGGCGGCCTTTGTGTGCGTCCAGGGTTGAATAGTCTTCGAGGACTTCAGGCGGGTTGCGTTGAAGCGCTCCGCATGCGAAATCAGATATGATCGGTACATCTGTGCTGTTTTCAAGCACGCTAAATGTGTCGATGAGCACTACGGGGTTTGCATAGGCCTCAGCGCTGCGTAGGATCATTCCGATGTTGATTGCAGATTGAAGACCACATAGCACTACAAGCATTGTCCAATCTCCTCGTTATTGGAAAGACGAAAACCCGTATGCGTCAAAATCTCAACCCTAAGCTTGGCGTATCGCAGAAGCCGGCGGTGATAGACGAGGATCCGTTTGCGCTGCTAGCGAGAGTACCGGACGATCCAGTATTTTATGTCAGACTGGAACGCGAGACGCGGGTGTTTGATGGATACGACACAGTCATCGTGTCCGACCTGAACCCGGGCTCACAATCGTCAAGCCTGACAGGCGCCACGCTCGCTGAATTGATTGCCCGTTTCCCGTTTGTCGACCAACTTTGCGTCAAGGACATCTATCCTGGGTGGCAGGATGATCCGCAGTTCGAGATCGAACTAGAACGACGCATATCGAAAACCCGCGAAATCCTATCCGTCGCATTGAAAACCAATGACGTGAAAATCAAGCTCGTCTGCGAAAGAAACAAATATGACGCGACTATCAGATTGGATCGAAATGGCTGAGCGCAACGCATCACCAGATCAGACTGCTGCGCTATAATGCTGGAGTGCCGAGCACACATTTTTGTTGAGCCGAAATTCGCTGGCACTTGCAACCTTACGCGCTATTACGCAGAGAGCGATTTGGATACAATTTGTGCATTCAGGAGGAGAACTCAGCTGCAGTTTGGATGAGTGGAAGCAGTTAATAATGCGCGAAGACAAGTTATGCAACACGATGTAGCGGTTTTGGTGCTGCAAGCGCACCTAACATAGGATCGCAAAGTCCGAGTTGGGCTTAAACCGTCCTCTGCTGCGACACGTACAGACGACCGAGGGCAGCCGGAAGCATCCTGCATGCCGGGCGGAGAGCCGATGGGGTGGATGGCTCCTGCTCCAACCGGCGTCGTGATGCGCCATAGTGCAGGTGTCAAAATCTGCTTATGAGAGGAGCCACCCCATGCAAGTTACCACAATCGGTGTTGATCTGGCCAAGAACGTGTTCCAGGTCCACGGAATTGCGGGAAATGAAAGTGTCGTCTTCAATAAACCGCTGCGGCGCGCACAGGTTTTGCCATTCTTCAAGAAACTGGAACCTTACCTGCTCGGCATGGAATCCTGCAGCAGCGCACATCACTGGGCACGCGAACTCACTGCCTTGCGTCACGAGGTTCGGTTGATCCCGCCGATGTACGTGAAGCCATACGTCAAACGCGGGAAGTCAGACGCCATTGATGCCGAAGCAATCTGCGAAGCGGTCTCTCGGCCGACTATGCGGTTTGTGGCGACCAAGACCGTCGAGCAGCAGTCGATGCTTTCACTGCATCGTGCGCGAGATCTTTTGGTCCGCCAAAGAACATAATTGATCAATGGATTGCGCGGTCTGGTCGCCGAGTTCGGCATTTACATCCCCAGAGGGCTGGCCCGCGTGATGGGGTTTGCTGAGGACATCACCCATTGTGAAGAGCTCGACCTGCCGGACATTGCAAATGAGGTGATCCGTAACCTATCAGAACAGCTCATGGCTTTGCACCAGCGCGTCCGCTGGTACGAAGAACGCCTGAAGCAGGTCGCCAAAGAAGATGCGCGTGTCCGCTTGTTGCGCACGATCCCTGGCGTTGGTGCCGTCACAGCGTCTGCCATTATCGCCAGCATCGGTGACGGGCATCAGTTCCGCAATGGTCGGGAGTTCGCAGCCTGGCTTGGTCTGACCCCCGCGAATAAATCCAGCGGCGGCAAAAAAAGCTGGGAAGGATCACGAAGATGGGTGATCAGTATTTGCGATCACTGCTTGTCGTCGGCATGACATCTCTGGTCCGACAAACGCGATCACACCCAGAGCGTGCCAGCAAGTGGCTGACGTCGCTACTCGAACGCAAACCTGCCCGCCTGGCTACAGCCGCGATGGCTAACAAGACGGCTCGGATCGTTTGGGCCGTGCTCACCGGCAACGCCCCCTACAACCCACATGTAGTCTGAGGAGAAAGAACAACGAGTTAGCAAGACCTGCGAAATGATGGTACATAAGTCAGCCGCCAAGACCAGGACACCCCGCCGAATGTCCCGGGTATCATAGCCCGCTAAGCCGTAAGGGACCTGGTTTGCGGAACCCATCAGGGCCAGCGGTCAAAGCCGCGTAAACAGGCCGGACAAACGACTGCTTCTGACAAAATGCACAAATCAGATCAAAAAAGGACTTGCTATGCAGGAGCCATCCACACATGATTTTCGCTGCGCCGTGACCAATGAGCAGGCCGGGTTCTGCACCGTCGTTCAGTCAGCCGCAACATGTTCCCCTGTCGGAAAAATCGTCCGGGCAAGGACGACCCAAAGCCGAAGTCCGGCCGCCTCATTCGATGCTGCAGTTGCTGCCTTCAGAACGGACGTTCATCGCTCACTGGGAATGGCACTTTATTTGGTAACCGCTATTCAGGGCAACGCTGGCATCTAATCCATCTGCCCTGAGCACGGCTTTTGCCCCACTTTGAGACAGTCTTGACGGCTTAACGATTTAATTTAGAAATACCTAAACAGTTTAGGGAAATATAAATCATGGCAAATCCCGATGCAGCCTTCTCAGCACTCGCGCACCCTGTCAGGCGTCGGATGCTGGATAGACTTCTGGATGGACCGACGACGGTAAGCCAACTCGGTGCAGATCATGCCGTATCACCGGGTGCGATTTCCCAGCACTTACGAGTGCTCGAGGAGGCAGACATGATCCGCAGGACGTTGAACGGTCGGCAACACCGCATCGAATTGGACGAAAGAGGATTCCGACCTCTTCTGACCTGGGCGGAGAAGTATGGAGCATTCTGGGGCGCCAATCTGGAATCGCTGGGAGATTTCTTGAGGAGCGAGAAGACCGATGAGCGGTGAGGCTGCACCCAATGCGAACGGGGTCAAAGTATCGGCCTGGTATGCGGTTGACGTTCATCAGGCATTCGCAGCCTGGACCGACCCCGCCAAAATTGCCGTTTGGTTTGGTCCTGAAAACTACAGAGCCGAAGTCCTCGAGATGGAGGTCAAGATCGGTGGTCGTTGGCATTTCAAGATGATCTCGCAGTCCGGAGATGTCTCGCATCATCACGGTCGGTACTTAGCTATCGAACCTGACGAATTGCTGTCGTTCACTTGGGAAAGCGAAGAAGATAGTGACCTGACAGGAGGACGCGAAACACGCGTAAGTGTCCATTTCTGCGCGGAGGCCGGGGGCACACGCGTGACGTTGGTGCACGAACGCCTTCCCACACTTCAGGCAAAACAAGCTCTTGAATTTGGATGGTCGAGCGGCATTCCGAAACTGCGGCGGCTCTTGGAAGGGAAACGTCATGACTGAGACCATCCACGGTGGCTGTGCCTGCGGTGCTGTGAAGTATCAAACTCGCGCCGAGGTCGAGTTCTCGTTCAATTGCCATTGCAGAAAGTGCCAAAGAGCTACGGGCGGCGGTCATTCTTCAGCGTTCGCAGTTCCAGCGGCCGAGTTCGAGGTTTCCGGGATTATAAAGGAATTTGCCTCTGCAAGTGACAATGGTGCAGTCACCTACGCCGGCTTTTGCCCCGAATGCGGTTCGCCACTGACAAGCCGAACCGAGAGATTTCCTGAGCGCATATACGTTCATGCGGCCACCCTGGACGAACCCTCCAAGTTCAGCCCAGCATTCGTCGTGTTTGCTGAAGCCGCGCAACCTTGGGACCCACCAAATGATCGACTGGCAGATCCGCCGCGGTAATTGATAGGCGGCAGCCAGAAGGCCTGATAAATCCGCGTTGACGGCCCAATCCGGTCATTGCCGATGCAGTCAAGCGCTGCGGTGCAGCTTCGCCAGACCGGACTTTCGCTGCAGTTGCGCGGCCAAACGTCCGGCGAAAGGGTGGTTTGCGGACAATGCGCCCTTTCGCATCGATCCTTTCAACGCTGGCCGCATTGCGTCCGCCCCGCCCGGAGCACCGTCAACAATCCCAGACCAAGCGCCAATAGACCGAAGACCTGGAGCATAGACAAAGCCTCACCCGTCAGCGGTAGTCCGATCAGCAGCGCAAAGCCGGGTACGAGAGCTGGGAAGGTTGCCGCACGCGCAGCCCCGAGCAGGCGTACGGAGGCCGCAAACGCGATCATCGCAACGACACCGGACAGCAGCCCCTGCACCGTCACCTGCGCAGCCAGCATCGCCGGAGGCAAAGTCATCAGCGCATCGGGTCCGTGAAAGATCAGGTAAGCCGGGACAAGGGCGATCAGGCCTGCGATACCGACCACGGCTGTGACGTCCATTGCAGGAAGCTGCCAGCGTTGCTGAAGGGTCGCGAACGTGGCCCACGATAGGCCGGCGAGAACGAACATGGCATCACCAATCACAGATGTGCCGGACACGCCCCCCTCCAAACCGATGATCAGGGCGAGCCCCACCAGTATGATGCCGACGCCGATCATGCGTTGAGAGCCGAGCTTTTCCTTCAGAAACAGCCGGGACAAAGCCAGACCGCCCAATGTGAGCGATGCGGGCACAAGAACAGAGCCATGGGCGAGCGGCGCGAACGCATAGCCGCCCACGCTCAGCAGTACGAAGGGTGGACCAAGCAGGACCGCGACACTGACGGCCTGTCCGGCGGTCATACGCGGGCGCAGCCCATCCTGTCGGACCAGTAGGATCGCGATCATCACAGGCCCGGCCACCAGATAGCGCAAAGCGGCAACATCAAGTCCGTCCAGCCCCGCCGCCACACCGGCCCGCGAAAGGGCAAGATAGGCCCCCCAGATGGCGGCAGCACTCAAACCCGCGACGAGCCCAAGCCGAGTGTTAGAGGGAAACGAAACTGCGGTCGGGGAAAGAGCGAGTGACATTGCTGGACCTTTCCCGTTTACGCCGTTTCGCCGGTACGCGCGGCCAGAAGCGCGAGCACCGCTTTTGCGCCCGCTTCCGAAGATTGCGGGTTCTGACCCGTGACAAGGTTACCATCGGTGATCGCGTGCTCTGTAAAGTCGGCGGCATTGTCGATTGTCGCGCCAAGGTCACGCAGCCGATCTTCCAGCAGGAAGGGAACAACGTCGCTCAGCTCAACGGCATCCTCTTCGCCATTGGTGAACGCCGTCACGCGGCGGCCAGCCACGAACGGCGTGCCATCTGCCCTGCGCGCGCCAACCAAAGCGGCGGGCCCGTGACAGACAGCGCCAATCGGCTTGCCCTCTTCGTCAAAGGCCTCGATCAACCCTGCGAGTGTTGTGTTGTCAGGGTAGTCCCACATCGGTCCGTGGCCGCCGGGGAAGAACACGGCGTCGTAGTCACCTGCATCGACATCTGACAGTTTAAGGGTGCTTGCCAGCGCTTCCTTGCCAGCCACATCGGCATCAAAACGATGAGTTGCCTCGGTCTGCCACTCGGGTTCGGCACTTTTAGGGTCGATGGGAGGATGCCCGCCTGCCGGTGAGGCAAGCGTTACATTCGCGCCTGCGTCCCGGAAAACGTAGTAAGGGGCAGCGAACTCCTCCAGCCAGAAGCCGGTCTTGCGGCCGGTCTTGCCGAGGGTGTCGTGAGAGGTGAGGACAACAAGGATGCGAGGGGTGGTCATGGGGTTTCTCCGACCTGATGGGTTGGGTTAGGCGGCATCAAGCGCCGCCAATGAAGGGATCAATCGATCTGGGTGCGACCAAGCTGACGATACCAGTCGGCATTGTCCCAAAAGGCGGTTACGTGGGTGATCTGGCCTGCGTCATCCACCTCGATGACGAACATGTGTCGCAGATCATAAGAGCGGCCCTGGTTCACGATGCCGAAGGTGTCTTTCGTTTGGGTGCCCGAAATGTTGACGTCGACATAGGCGCGCGTGCCCGTTGCATCTTCCGTGATTGAATGCACCTCGTTGGACAAGTCGGGGAACGCGTCGATCAGTACCCCCCAGCTTCCCGGGCCAACCTCTTCAACCGGACCGGCGAGAGCGAAGGGAATGTATTCAACAACGCCTTTGGGTTGAAAAAGCTCGATCATGGCGGGCACATCTTGGGCACGGTAACGGTCGAAGAAGGCTTCGGCGGCCTCTGCAGCGGGACCTGCAAGCGCGGTGAACGGAGCGGCGGCCAGAACGACGGCGGCAGCGAGAGTGCGAGAAGCGAGGGTCATTGGTATCTCCTGAAACGGTTGGATGTTTTCGATGACCCACATCTATCTTTCCCACATGGCTGGATATATAGGCTGAGCTGGAACGCATTATTGCCAAGGAGCAACAATGAAAGAGCTGGACGGACTGGCTGAATTCTGTGCCGTGATCGATCAGGGCGGCTTCACAAGAGCTGCCGAAGCGCTTGGTGTTTCACCCTCTTTCGTCAGCCGTCGCGTGTCCGATCTCGAGGCGCGGCTTGGGGTGCGACTGCTGCACCGTACCACCCGCCAAGTGAACCTGACCGATATCGGTGCGCAATATCACGAGCGCGCCACGGCGGTGTTGAACGATATCCGTGACATGGAAGCCGACCTGGCCGAGCGACAGAACCGTGTGGTTGGTCGTATCCGCGTATCGGCGGGTGGTCTGTTCGGTGAAATCCACGTCGCCGAGGCGCTGGCCGACTTTGCTGCGCTGCACCCCGAGGTCGAGATCGATCTCGATATCTCAGCCCGACGCATCGACCTGATCCGCGAAGGGTTCGACCTCGCTGTCCGGCACGGCATGCCGGACGATCCCGATCTTGTCGTGCGCCGCATCGGCACCCGCCGCATGATCGTGTGCGCGGCGCCCGCGTATCTGCAGGCCAACGGAACCCCACACGCCCCTTCCGATCTTGCAGAACATACCTGCCTGTCCGCGCAACGCGACTGGGCCTTTGTGGACGGCGATCGCCCCATGACAGTCCGCGTGGAAAGCCGTTGGACCTGCAACAACGGTGTGGCGCTTGTGCGAGCAGCCCGCCAAGGGCTGGGCATCACGCGGCTTGCAGAAACCTACCTAGCGCGTGATGTGGCAATGGGGCGCCTCGCCCCCATTTTGCAGGAATGGGAAGTCGCACCGCAACCGACCGTACTGGTCTACCCGTCAAGGGACAGGATGCCCCATCGGCTCCGAACCCTGATCGGGTATCTGGTCAAGGCGCTCGACACGGGATGATTGCCCAAAGGGGCCGGACGATACCAACGACTGAGACGTCCGGTCCCCTGTGTCCCGAATTGCGAGCAAGACCGGTTCCGCTCGAAGATGGTGGTTGAAGAGAGACACCTGAAAAACGCCAACCTGTAAGTCGGACTCGTCGTCGGGCCTTTTTTGGTCTGCTAGGCCGTTCGGGTGCTGGGGTATATGAAACGCGCGATGAGCGGTGTGAGTCTTGGCATGACAACATAAGTCATGAGGATCACCTGAACCGAAACGGTTAAAAGCAGGCGCAGTGGCTGCGGCCAATTTGGTGTCAGCGCTGCAATGATTGTGCTCAGGATAAGGATCATGGTGAACACGACCGCGATCATGACCAACGCCATGCGATGCGGACTGGGCTGTGGCACCTTCGTGCCCCTTGGGGGATCGAACCAGAATTCGAGGCCGGTCATGCGCTCCAAAGATGGATCGGCTGCGAAGTGCACGGCGCCCTCGGCAAGCATTTCTGCCCGGTAATCGGACCGCTCGAACTCTTCAAGTTGCTCAATGCTGTCGAAGCGGAAAACCTGACGGTACTGTTCCCCGGGTTGACGGGGCCGATGAAAGCCAACTCCAAGATAGCCCGGAAAATTGGCCTGCGCTCCTTCGGTCATGCGCTTCAGCCAGGCTTCGTAAGCCTCCTCATGACCAGGCTTCACACTTTGCCGGACAACGATGGTGACGGTATCATTCATCTCGCCGTTTCCCGTCGTCCTTTGTCGAACGCGACTTCGCAACAGACATGTCGCTCAGAGGGCGCGACGCGACGCGCATCCTGACGCCTTGTCCAATTTGAATGGCCACGCCCCGTGGCCCGCCATATGGGGCGGGGCCATCTTGCATCGAAACAATCACTCGACGAAGACGGTCACGCTGGGACCATCGGAGTCGACGATATTGATGCATACGTCGGGGCCGGCACAGCTGTCGCCGTGGGCATCTCCTCCCTTGATGTATGCATAGGCTTCCTGTCCGTGAATTTCTTCATTGCCATCCGCGTCAAAGTGGATCCAGCGCCCCTGCAACGAGAGGCCCCAGTAGTCGTTGGGATGAGTGTGTAAGGGGATAACCGTGCCCGGTTGCAGGCGATAGGCAAAGACTGCGGTGCTGTCCTCCAAGCTTCCCCAGAGGACCGCGAACTCAGCACCTTCAACACCTGTGGGCTGCCAGTCGACATCGTCGAAGTTGAAAATGTATCCGTCTTCTGCCTGGGCAAGCGTGCCCAAAACAGAAAGGATGGCTGCGATAACAAGAGACTTCAGCATGGTGCGCGCGCTCCGACGAATTGGGGTTTGCTGTATTCGCCAGTGTTGGATATTGGGATTTCCGAATGGCGGAGAACGAATTGCGCTCATGTCAGACTTAAGCCAATCCGAACTCAGACGGCTGGACCTGACTTTGCTTTTGGTGTTCCTTGGCCTGCTCAAACATCGCAAAGCGTTGGATGTTGCGCATGAGTTGGGCCTGACGCAATCGGCAATCAGTCAGGCACTGAGGCGGCTGCGCGAGATATTCGGCGATGATTTGTTCCTTCGGCGCCCACACGGCATGGAACCGACAGCCACGGCGCTCGCGCTCGAAGCCCCGATTGCACAGGCGGTCGAAACGTTGCGCGGAGCGCTCGGCGTTGCACGCGCCTTTGATCCGATGACGGCTTCGGGATTGGTGCGTTTGGCCGCCATGCATACGGAACAGGCCGTGCTGATCCCCACCTTGGCTGCGCGGCTTCGCGATACGGCCCCCGGCCTTGACCTTTCAGTGATCCCACGCGGACGCAGCGAGGCGATGGAGGCGCTGCAAGATGGCGCGGTGGACCTGGCCCTTGGCTTTTTTCGCGACGTGCCGAAGACCTGCCAGAGCGAAGTTCTGTATGAGGATACCTATGTTGTTGCGGGGCATCCCGAAATTCTGTCCAGCAAAACCTCTCTCGATCTCGACACGTATTGCAGGATGGACCACATCCTGACGTCTCCAGGCGCCCAGCTTCGTGGCGTCGTAGACCTTCACCTTGAGAAGTTGGGCCGGGAGCGCCGGGTCGTGCTTGGACTGCCCGCTTTCCTGCCCGCGCTCGCAGCCGCGGCCGCATCAAATGCACTGGTAACACTGCCCGCCCGCGTGGCCCTAGCCTTTGCAGACCGCTTTGGCCTTGCGACGCAAAAGCCACCTCTGGACCTGCCGTCTTTCCCTGTTTCGGTTGTCTGGCACCGCCGCAACGATGCGGATCCACAAACGCAGTGGATCAAGTCACAGCTTAGCGGTTCTTGAACACCGCGGACGAGGCCATAGCGGCCATGCCTGCATGCCGCAGCATTGGTCAGAAACGCCCGCCTGGGCCAACGCATGTCTCGGCAATTGGCGTCCGCTCAGATCAAGGAACGGACGTCGGTCTTGCGGAGCAAGACTCAAAAAAGCCAGTTCGGTTCGAGATATTCGAAGGCACGCGCGCCTTGGTCGAGAAGTGGATGGAAGACGAGTCATGGTCGGCTCCGAGTACCTTTGGCGCAGCCGCTTCCATGAACGCCTGCACATCTCGACCCGCCAGTATGCGCGGATTGTCCGAGACTGGCTGACTTCGCTTGGCCTACAGGCGAGCGCTTGTGGCATGCATTCGATGAGGCGCACGACGGTGACCCAGGTCTACAAGAAGACAGCTACCTAGCGGGCGGTATAGCTTTTGCTCGGATACACCATGACGACCAGCATGTGCACTCGCACAAGTCGCCGATCGCAAATCACTCGCTTCGCCGAACCTCTCCTACCGTGTCGATCCGACCAAGCTGCATTAAAGGTTGGGCGGTGACCCAACAAGTCGGGTTCAGCGGGTAGACGCCTCCGAGCCGGCGTCCCTCAATTATCTTCCCTTCCAGCTAAAAAGGAGCGTAACCCCAAATCCAAATTGTCGAGCATGAGCCGGCGGGAAAAAACTTGACTGGTGGCGACTTCCAAAATGTCGGCCTGAAAAGATGGGTCTGTCTGCCCGGTTTCTGTCAAGGGCCAGGCAGATAGACGTTTGGATCGTTTGATCGGTCAGTGACGGTCGCGGATCAGGCTTCGAGAAGATAGCTGCCAACGTCAGCGAAGAAAAAGTTCATGTCCTCGTTCACGTGGAATTTTTCTTCGTCCAGCGTCTTTTCCTCATCGATCCGCACGCGGATCGACCCATCCGCCACCCTATCGTACCGGAGCGTCGCAGTGTCGGGCCCGTTATCCGTCAGCAAGCTGGCAAGGAATACATCCGCATCTGTATGGTTGTGGTCAATGCCCAGGTTCGTCCACTGATCATTCGTTGTCGCTTGACCCGATTTGAACAGATCACCGTTATCAAGGATCGCAATCCAGTCCAACGTCTCGGCGATGTGATGGCCGTCCGAAGCTTCCGCCTCTCGCATGGCAACTTCGAACTTGCGAACAGACACATCGCTCATGCGCGTTGTGACCGGCTGTGCACCGTTGGTCGTCGACAGGCTCGAGAACAGCAGTGGCGGCTCTTCGAATTCGCGACCGAACTGGACCTCTTTCGACGTTTCGTTTTCGAGGGTGGTCCGTCCGGCCTCTACGACCGAGCCATCCGGCAAGGTGTGCAAGCCGCGGCTCGCTGCCATCCAGCTGATACTTTCCGCCACGTGGAAACCATCGAGGCCGTCCCATTCCGAAACATGCAGTTCAAAGCCGGTTTCATCCACATTCCGCACACGGATCGAAGCCTCGTCAGAACCGTTTCCGCTTAGCGGACCCACAACGACAATCGGATCGATGATGGTACCATGTTCGAAGTCGATGCGGGTCCAGTCGCCACGCTCGCTGGTCTTGATGTCGGCAGTACCCAACTCAAGCCGCCCCGGACGCTCCATCGCGCCGCGCTGCCATGTTGTCTGTCCCTCCGCCACATCGAACTTTTCGGAGTTGAGATTTCCGGCACCACCGACCCATTGGCCCGGTTCGGTCAGGAACGACATTCCGCCAGTCTCGGACATGTAGCGCAGGCTATAGCCGTCACCGGTCACGACATTGTCGAATTCGAAGTAACCCTCATCATTCGTCGTCGTGGTGGCAATCACCTCGCCGTCCTTGATGAGCGATACTTGGTAGCCACTGACCGCCCAATCCTCGGCATCATCATAGCCGAAACGTCCGTCTTCCTCGACGTAGAGGCGCCCAGCCACTTTGCCCGTGAGCATCTCGGCTTCAGAGCGCATCCAAACCGTGTTCCCGCCACGCACTGTGAATTCTGCGCTGTTCAGATTGCCGGCGATGCCAACGCTTTCGCCGCTATTCGGCTTAAATTTCACCTCGGCTTCACCGCTGAAAATGCGGACTGAATAGCCCTCGCCTGCAGCAATATCGCCAAAGGTATAGAAGCCGTCAGGGCCCGTCGTCGTCCGGGCAACCTCCGCGCCGTCCCTCATTAACGCGACCTCTAGGCCTGCCATCGCGATCTCGTCATCGGCACCCGCATACACCAGGCCGGAAACCTTCCCAGTCTCTTTTTCCTTGGGTAAGACGTGGCCGGCCTCCCAGCTGGTCTCACCCTGGGTCACCGCAAACACCGGCGAATTCAGGTTACCGGCAACGCCGATATGCTGGCCATCGCGCGCCACGAAATCAGTGCCGTCTTCCGCCCCAAAAAACCGCACCGAATAGTCCTCGCCAACGGGCACATCATCGAATTTGTAATAGCCGCTCGCACCGGTTTCAGTCGTCGCCACCTCTCTCCCATTGCGCAACAGCACAACCGTGCGGTCGGAGATGCCCGTGTCCTGCCCTTCATCATAGCTGCCGTCGCCGTCGGCATCGACAAACAAGCGCCCGGCCACGCGCCCTGCACCATTATCATCGTCAGAGTTCTGAGATGGATTTTCCCCTGTCTGACGCTTTTTGGTCGGAGGCTCGTCATTCGGCTGCAAATCCGCCAGAGCCGCAACCGCTTCGAGAAAGGCCTCACCACTTTCGACCTGGCCATTATCGAGAAGCTCGGCCCATGTCGTGGTGACGTCACTGAGGACAACCTCAGTCACACCATTGGCGCGCAGGTGAAAATCAGCGCCGCGCTGGACGCCGGTATAGGCATCGAAATTCTTTAAGAAAATGACGTCACTCTCGCTGAATTCCGTGACTTGATCAGGCGCGCGGTCGTAATCAAGCAAGACATAGTCCCGACCCGAACCTGCGAGAGAAATCACGTCACGTCCGCTGCCGTCCATCACAACATCGCGGCAAAGCGCGCATCCAGCGACCCGCCCGCCAGCGCACGTTTCGCAAGCGCCGCGATGTTCGGGGCAAGCGCACCGGTGACAATCGCCTCGACCTGCCATGCTCCGTCGATTTCAGCAAGAGCTGTAATGATGCCGTTCGCGCACTTCTTGGCCAGATCGTCGCAGAGGTCAAAAGCTCAATTCCCCTGCGTGTGGCTGGATAGGCAACCATGCCATTCATTGACTTTGCGGTTTTGGTGAAACTGCGCTTCGTACCACTTTCAGAGCAAGCGGAGGGTGTTGTCGGCCAACCTATCCTGGAATGAGCAGAGCTCAACACGCCTTTGCTCCGCACCTCTTGCTTTCCTACGAACTGTCGCGAAAGTCATCTGCCACCGATGCATTGCCGGGGCATAGGAAGAGGTCCGCAGGACGGGTAATACCAAACCGGCTTCTAGCTGATCCCGCGCCAATTCAACACGACCTTGCCGGACTGGCCCGACTTCATCTCGGCAAAACCCTTTGCATAGTCAGAGACGTCAAACCGGTGGGTGATGATACGACTGACATCAAGCCCGTTTTGCAGCATGGCGATCATCTTGTACCAGGTCTCGAACATCTCGCGACCATAGACGCCCTTGATTGTGATGGCCTTGAAGACAATGCGGCTCCAATCGACGGGGGACTGGCCGGGCGGGATACCAAGCAGCGCGATCCTTCCGCCCATGACCAATGCCTCGACCATCTGATCGAGTGCCGCCTGGTTGCCGGACATCTCGAGGCCGACATCGAAACCTTGCTTCAGGCCCAATTCCTGGATGACGTCGTTCAGGTCTTCCTTACCGACGTCCACCGTGCGAACCGTTGGAACCACCGTTTCCGCAAGTTTGAGCCGATAGCCGCTCACATCCGTCAGCACCACATGACGCGCGCCGGCGTGGCGGGCGACCGCTGCAGCCATGATGCCGATGGGGCCGGCCCCTGTAATCAGAATATCCTCGCCCAGCAGATCAAAACTCAGAGCGGTGTGGACTGCGTTCCCCAAGGGATCGAGGATCGCGCCAATCTCGTCCGGGATGTCATCCGGCAATGGCACCACATTGAAAGCAGGCAGTTTGAGATACTGTGCGAAGGCGCCTTGTTCATTGACACCGATCCCGCGGGTGCCGGGATCAAGGTGAAACTTGCCTGCGCGCGACTGACGGCTTTCACTGCCGATCAGGTGCCCTTCGCCCGAACATCGCTGACCAAGAGAGAGGCCGCTGACATTGCGGCCGATCTCGACAATCTCGCCTGCGAATTCATGCCCCGTGATCATGGGCAGCGGCACCGTTGACGCGGCCCAGTCGTCCCAGTTCCAGATGTGGATGTCGGTCCCGCAAATGCCGGTGGCATTGATACGGATCAGCACGTCGTCCGGTCCGATTTCTGGCACCGGCGCTTCGATCTGCCAAAGCCCTTCTTCCGGCCTCGTCTTGGCGAGCGCGGTCATGGTGTTGGCCCTCATGGGATCACCGCCAAGTCACGGCCAACCCTCTCAAAAGCCGCCAATGCGCGGTCGAGCTCTTTCGTTGTCAAAGCCGCATTCATCTGCGTGCGGATGCGGGCCTGGCCACGGGGGACGACAGGAAAGAAGAAGCCGGAGACGTAGACGCCATTGTCGAACAATTTGGATGCCATATCCTGCGCAAGTTGTGCCTCGCCCAGCATCACGGGAACGATGGGATGTTCTCCGGGCAAGAGGTCAAAGCCCAACCGCTCCAACCCAGCACGCCAGTAGGCCGCGTTTTCAAAGAGCCGCGCGCGCAAATCTGCACCGTTCTCGACGAGCTTGATTGCCTCGATCCCGGCGGCCACCACTGCCGGCGGCAGAGAATTGGAAAAGAGATAGGGGCGCGCCCGTTGACGCAGCAGGTCGATCACCGGTTGCGGTCCGGCGATGTAGCCGCCAATCGCGCCACCAAGCGCCTTGCCCAAAGTCCCTGTCAGAATATCGACATCGACGCCAAAGTGATCCGGCGTGCCCGCACCATTCGGCCCCATAAAGCCGGTCGCATGACAGTCATCGACCATGACCACCGCGTCATGTTTCTTGGCCAGACGCGTAATCTCGGGCAGGTTGGCCAGATAGCCATCCATGGAAAACACGCCGTCTGTGGCGATCATAATGTGCCGCGCGCCCTCGTTGCGGGCGCGTTTCAAATTCTCTTCCAGATCATTCATGTCGTTGTTGGCGTAGCGATATCGCTTTGCCTTGCAGAGGCGAATGCCATCGATGATCGATGCGTGGTTCAGACTGTCCGAGACTATCGCGTCTTCAGGCCCCAAAAGCGGCTCGAACAGTCCGCCGTTGGCATCGAAACAGGCGGCGAACAGGATGGCGTCATCCTTGCCCAGAAAACGCGCGAGGCGCGTTTCCAGATCGCGGTGCAGGTCTTGGGTGCCGCAGATGAACCGAACACTGGCCATACCGTAGCCGTGCCTGTCCATCGCCCCCTTGGCCGCGTCAACCAAGGCGCGATGGTTCGCGAGGCCAAGGTAGTTATTGGCACAGAGGTTGATCACCTCTCGCTCACCAACTGTGACCGTCCCGGCCTGCTCAGAGGTGATCAGACGCTCGCGTTTATAGAGGCCTTCGCGTTCGATCTGCGCGAGGGTGTCGGTAACATCGGCAAGGAACGGATTGGGCACGAAGATTCTCCTTCTCACCCAATATCTGTCATAACGGACAGAATTCCGCAATAATGTTATCCGCTATAGCGGAAACTATCTATCCTGGCATTACTTCTGGAGCTTCACGATCAGAAACACCCGCGCAGGCCCCTGCACCGCCGCGATCTCATGCGTAACATCCGCCGCATAGCGCGCCGTGTCACCAGTCGACAGATCAGAGCTTGCACTGGCCGATGTCACCCGCACCGCGCCCTCCAGAACGGTGAGCTGCTCGGCGACGCCGCGAGCGTGTGGCTGACTGCTGAGCAAGCCGCCCTCTTGAAAGTGGATGTCATACACTTCGTGTTCACCCGCGTCTTCCGGCGGAGAAAGGATCGCGATACGGCAGCCCTGCCCCATATTCTCGATGGTCGGGACCTCGTTGGCGCGCAGTATGTCGATTTTGTCACCTTGCGAACCGTGGTCCATCAGCCCGGCAAAGTCCACGTTTAAGGCCCTTGTAAGGTTCCAAAGTGTGGCGATCGTGGGGCTGCTTTCGTGGCGTTCAATCTGGCTGACCATCGACCGAGACACACCGCTAAGATTGGCAACCGCGTCCAGAGACAAACCTTGAGCCTTGCGAGCCTCTTTCAGGCGCCGAGGCAGAGCATTCAATATGGAGTCAACACTTTCCGTCATAGTGGAGAACTACGATATCTTGCAGGTTTTGCAAACCAAGTACGATCATGGCGGACCAAACGCGGCTCCAAACGGGCGCGCCGGTATCTTCAGAGACAATGCGACCTCCCCACTGCGGCGCGCGGTTGAGGGCATATCTTGGTCCCCCGTTGTCTTCCGCTTTGCTTTGGCGCTGCCTTCGCAAAGCGTCAGTCCCCTGATTGACGCGCAAAGATGACAGCATTCAGTACGATACTCATGGAGTTTTGTGGCTGCGCGGGAGAGCCAGAACTCCGGAGGTCAGAACACGAGCATATCCCTCAGGCCTTGGACCCGAGTTTGAAAGCTGTGGACTGCCGATCACGTGCCAGCGTCTTGGCCTCAGCGTCGTTGAGCGACAAGAGCGCCTCTTCCGCGGACAGCCCCCTAGCCCGCGATTTGGACCAAATGCGGCGCACTGAGGCCGGGGACCACGGTAGGGCCGCTTGAGCGACCCACTGCCGCACCGGCGCAGGCAGGCCGTCAAAGGCATCCATTGGATCACCGGAGCGCCTCTTGCGCCGTAGGCTGCTTTGCCCAAGATTTCCGCTCACTCGATGTCCTCTGGGTCAAGGATCGGATCAAGAACGAGGACGAGACGGGTTTCACCTGTCCCCTCGATCGGGGGTGAGCGGTGCAAAAGGCCTGTCGATGGGTTTGGCGGCCATAGGGAGCCCCGCAGCAGAATTGGAGCACCGGTTGGGGCAGTGAAGATGTGCTCGGGGTCTTCTCCTCGCACCGACGTTCCGTACTGGGTGCCCGTTCCGCGATAGGTACAAACCAGGCGACCGTTGATCGCATCAAGGTGGAACTTGCGGCAAGCATTTGTTGTAACAGCCTGCAGCCGAAGCCGAACACAGCCAGCTTGCATGATTGCACCAAAGCGTCGCGCCAGCATGGTGATGTCGTCGATCAGCCAGTCGCGCTGCCGGCCTTCGGGCATATCGGCAACATTGCACAGGTGGCCAGCAGTCTCTTTGACATCGGTGGCTCGCACGACCATCCGCCCGCTCGGCAACAATTCGTCATCCAACGCGACAAGCCATGCGATGACGTCCGATGGCACTTCACGGCCCCAGATCACCGCCGCACAGGCCTGATCGCGAAAGCTATGCAAGTCTTTGGGATCGCGCACCACACTGACGCCAGCCGGCTGGTCTGCAAAAACCGGTGTTGCGATGTTCATGCGGCATCCTCAACACGACGCCAGCCGGGAAACGGATCCGGCAGGTCCAGCGGCAATGCGTCGGGTCCCGCGGCCAGGACAGATGGAACGAGGCAGGCATCAAGCTGGGATTTGAGTGCAGTCCAGTCGATGCCCGAACCAATGAAGACAAGCTCCTGCCGCCGGTCGCCCCACGGCTCCATCCAATGCTGCTGCATGTACTCGCGCGCAGACGCGTGGTCGGGCCAGCGCTCCTGTGGGACAGAGGCCCACCAGGTACCAATGGGTTTGACGCTCGAAAGTGCTCCGGCAAGCGAAAACTCCGCGACCCATTCCGGACGTGTTGCGATCCAGAAATGCCCTTTCGCCCGGATCACACCCGGCATGTCGCCGTTCAGAACCGCAAGAATTTTCTCAGGGATAAAGGGCTGCCGTGCCCGGTAGACGTATGAGGTTACACCATATTCCTCGGTCTCAGGTACATGGTCGGCAAAGCCGTAAAGCTCCTTGGCCCACATCGGGTGTTCATGGGCCTTGTCAAAGTCGAAGAGCCCAGTGTCGAGGATTTTCTCTGCCGCGACTTCGGAATGGTTGGTCTCGATGATCTCGGCATCCGCATTCAGGCTGCGGATGATCTTGCGCGCGGCATCGACCTGGCCGGGGGTTGCATCTGCGATCTTGTTGAGGATCACCACATCGGCAAATTCCATTTGATCGGTCAGCAGATGCACGAGCGTCCGCTCATCTTCCTCGCCCATGACTTCCCCCCTGTCGCGGAGGAAGTCATGGCTGGAGAAGTCTTTCAGCAGGTTCACGGCATCAACCACCGTGACCATTGTGTCGAGCCGGGCAACGTCGGACAGGCTGTCGCCAAACTCATCCCGAAAATCGAAGGTGGCCGCAACAGGCAGCGGCTCGGAGATTCCCGTGCTCTCGATAAGCAGGTAGTCGAACCGCCCCTCGCCCGCCAGGCGCCTCACTTCGTCCAACAGATCATCACGGAGAGTGCAGCAAATACATCCATTGGACATCTCAACAAGGGTCTCGTCCGTGCGGCTGAGCTCTGTATCGGCACGTACGAGGTCTGCGTCGATATTGACCTCGGACATGTCATTAACGATCACGGCGACCCGCCGCCCCTCGCGGTTGTTGAGCACGCGGTTCAGCAATGTGGTTTTCCCTGCACCGAGAAATCCGGAAAGGACCGTGACGGGAAGTCGGGTATCTGACATGACTGCTCTCCATGAACGAACTGCGCTTCACGCAACCTACGCAGTTACTAGAATAGTGCAACAGCAATTGTTACGTATGATGCCAGCTTGGAGAAAAACTGCAGATGAAGCGTAATAGCCGCCTGTCTCTCGCTTTGCACACGCTCAGCCATATGGCGGGAGATCCAGATCGCGTGCGAACCTCCGCAGATATTGCCGATCACGCTGGCACGAACCCGGTGGTCGTGCGACGGGTGCTTGGGAAGCTCCGCCAAGCGGGCCTTCTTTCATCAGAAAAGGGCCATTCGGGTGGTTGGCGACTGGCAAAGCCAGCCAAAGACATCACGCTCGCAGACGTTTATCTTGCCCTGGACGAGCGGTTCGTTTCCGGGGCCAGCGACGACGCCGGACCGCCGCAGTGCAGCGTCGAAGCAGGGCTTCAAACACGCGTGGCTGAAGTCCTCCAAGAAATTGAAGAGAGCCTTGTCAAACGGTTGAGCGAAACGTCGATCACCGACGTTCATCCCAGTTCATGCAGTTATTGCGATAACTGATCACTCTGAACGGCCTCTCCCGAGCAGAGGGTCATTTGCCATCCATGCTCGCGCTATTGGCCGCTTTGGTTCCGAAAAGATGCGACACCAGTCATCCCGGGTAAAACGTCTTCCGGTGTCCCGGAGAATGACGCGAAAATCTCTACCGTGCGGCTGACCGGATCGACAACGGCGCCGATAGTTTCCACGACAGCTTTGTGTGCCTCACCAGTCTCGAAGACCTCGAATTCGAACTCTGTCCCGACCCTCATCCATTTCAACCAGTTTGAGGGCACAATCAGTTCGACCTCGAGGCCGCCACTGTCGACGATTTCGATGACCTCCTGAGTCTGACCCACATTCTCGAAAGTCGAGGCAAAGGTTTCGACGACATGCCCGTCGAAGGGCGCGTATATCCTGCATCCGCGAAGCTGAGCCTGGATGGCACGCAAATCGGCCGCTGCAATCTTGGCTTCGCTTTCGGCAACAATCACTTCACCTTTGGCCACTGCACCCGAGCGGCCGAGGCGGGACACTGTGGCAAAGTTCTGATCCGCCGCGGCCTGCCGCTCGACTTGCGCGTCGCGTTCTGCCTCCAGCACTGCGCAATCGAATTCTACCAGCAGATCGCCCTTAGCAAAGGCATGGCCGGCGCGAACAGGCATGCTCAGGATCGGAGCCGTTATCTGACTGGATATGACGATCTGCGCCCTCGATGCGACCAGCCCATCAGCCTGCAAATCCCCTTGTTGCGCGGCGACGGGCGACGCCATCGCAAGCCATACCGCGGCAATCATGGACGAACCGGCACACAAGCGCATGGTGTCTAACCGCTCATCTTGGTCAGTTGATCGTTCTGTCGCCTCTAGCTTGCCACCAGCTCTTGAGAACCGCGGCCATCTCATTGACCGTCTCGTCCCCCCTCAGCTGGCCATCATAGCTATCAAGGCCCATCGAGGCATAGAGGTTGGCAAACGCATTCTGCATATCGGCAAACGTCACGTCTGTCCGAAGCTCGGCGACAAGAAGTTCGAACCGTTCGTTCATCAGTTCCTGCTCGGAGGCTGTGCCCGCGTCGAATTCACGCTGAACTTGCTGGGTAATGCGCCGCTGGACACCCAAGTAGGCTTCTGACGCGTGATATTCCTTGTGCAGCGATTGGTATCGCGCGCGGCTGACCATCACTTGTGTGGCGACGGCTTGGGTAAGAGCCAGCGCACGGGCATCGAGCAACTCGCCGCCCGCTTCGATGTTGCGTCGCCGTTCGGGCAGCCGGGCAAGCTGCAAAAGGTTCCACGAAACGCGGGCCCCCGTCGTCACCCAATCATCGTTCTCCAGCAGGTCATTGTCCGAGAAATTCGTGCCGACAAAAACCTGAAGCCCCGGAATCGCCTCAAGCGTCGCAATGGGGTTCTCCTGTTCGTTCCGGCGCTGGCGATAGGTGATCTCACGCAACTCCGGCCGGTTCACCATGGCCGACAGGATCATGTCATCCCGGCCCATCTCAAGATGTGAGCGGTGTCTGCCGCGTGTCGGCATCGCAACCCGGTAATCAGAACCGATTGGCAAATTCATAAGGGCGGCAAGCTGTCGTTTCGCCACGGACAAGTCACGCGACAATTGCTCAAGCGATTGCTGATCCTCCAACAGATCTCGTTGAAACTCGAGTTGCTGGCGGGGGTTGGCTTCTTCGGATGCGACAAGGCGGTCCGACCTTCTGAGGGCGCGCTCGCCTTGTGCCTTCAGGTCGCGGACCCGGTGAAGCAGTCGCTGAGCGCTGACAACGCGCCAATAGGCCGAGCGCGTATCCTCGATCACCCGGTTCGTCGCGGCACGCCGTTGCTCCAGCGCGATCAGAACATCGTCTGCGCGCTGCTGGGACCGATTGTACGAGATGCCAAAATCCAGCACGTCCCACGTCAGGGTAAGGTCACCGTCAAATTCATCGCGCTCAGTCGATCTGGTCGCCGTCGTCGAAACCGTTCCGGTTTCAAGGTTCACGCTGCGCGAGCCGGGGTCGTTGTTTCGGCTCGTGTATTCCGCGCTCGCCACCAAGTCTGGCAGCATATCGTAATCTGCAAGGCGCAATTCCCGGCTGCGCAGGGCCTCTTCTTTCAACTCGACTTGTCGGTCGAGGTTGTACTTGATGGCCCGCGCCATGGCCTCATAGAGGCTTATCGTCCCGGTAACAGGCTCCTGATCGGGCGACACGACATCGGCAAGACGGCCTTGCGCAATCGAAAGCAGTTCCTGGTCACTCAACGGCTCTGGTTGGATATCGCAGGCTGCCACCAGCGCGCTGGTTACAATCACACCGAAAATGCGGCCGAAGCCGCGGACCATATTGGTCTGGCCGATCTGTCCCACTTTTTCCTCCACTGTCACCGTCGAACGGTTTTGCTTTTTTGTCGCTTCCGTCTCTGAGATCCGTTTCCAGATGACGAAAAGGCGCAGCTCTTTTGTTCACACTTGATACGAGCAAGTTGATTACTTGGACTATGCACACAGGGTGTTTGGCGTCACCCGTAAACTTTCATACGCATATACTTTTTCACATGACCACAATGCGTTGGTAGTAGGCTGGCATCATATTTCACCTCCAATTCCCCAAACCGGCTGGGCAAGGCGAATATCTGCCGAAATTTGGTGCTTGGACCATTAAGCGCCGTACTCCCTGACCAAGACACGAGCGACCTGAAGGGCGAATCTGTAAGCCCAGCTTTCAGCCCGCCCTTCCATGACGATCTTGCCGCGTTGAGCGTTTGCGAGTGGCTGCGTCGCCATGTTTGTCACCGATGCCGAAATCGCGAACCACGATCCGTGAGGACGCGCGATATCGCTTTGGTTGCGCGGCGCCTCCATCGGGATCGATCCACCATTTTCAGAAGACAGATATTCTTGCGAAAGCTGCTCGGCTGCGAAGCGCGCAATGCTTGTGAGCTCGGTTGAGAGCGTCGCCTGAGTGGGATCGTCCGGTACGAATACACCCTTGGTGCCCGACGCAACGCGGGCAAGATCGTGCTCGGCGAGATATCCCCTGAGCCTAAGCGCAGCCGGATCAACAATGCGCGCCAGCCTGTGTTCCCGGCCCACCCACACGCCGGCTTCTGCATCCGGACTGACGTCAACGACAACACCGTCGATCCGGGCAACCACGGTCAGCGCGTCGCGTTCCTGCAAAAGGCCGTCAAGCTGATCACTGAGCGCGGCGCGCTCTCGTTCCAGAATCCGCCTTGATGCTCTTTCGTCCAGATCCGCGACTGTTCTGGCCATACGCAAATCCAGCAGTTCCTTGCGCCGCTCTGTCATTTCGATCTGGCTGTCCAATTCGGGCGAAGCGATCGTGAAAAGCAGATCGCCCTTTTTCAACACCCGGCCATTTTCCAGATCGACGTCGACGATCTTTCCGCCCGAAGCGGGAAAGACCTCAACCTCTTCGCCGTAGCCGAGCACGGCGGGCGCATGGACCGTCACGGGCATCGGCCAAAAGAAGAAACCCAAGAGCAAAGCGGACAAGCCAGCCGTGATCCATGCGCGAGGTGATTTAGCGATTTCGGCGCGCATCCTGATCCAGACGGCAATTTCCCTTACGATCGGCAAGGCGATAAAGAAAACGATCTCGATCACAAAGAGAAGAATGCCAAGTGCCTTGAAAAACAGCTGGTAGACAAGAAGCGCGATCCCGATGAACAGGAAGAACCGATAGATTGCTGTCATCGCCGCGTAGACGACCATGAAGCGGCGCGTTCCGCGGCTGACGCGCTCGGGTGGCGCGTGGCCCAGTCCAAAGAGCAACTCTCGGATCCGCCATCGCAAAAGCGCGAATGAACGGGGCTGAAGATTTTGCAGCCCGGTCGCGTCACTAAGGAAGTAATAGCCATCAAACCGCATGAACGGATTGAGATTGACGAAGAGGCTCAGAACCCAGCTCGTCGTCGCAACTGAAAAGGCGATCATCCGCATAGGGCCGTCTGGCAGGAAAACCCATAGGAGGGTCGCGATTGCGGCGAGGCACAGCTCGACGAGGACGCCACCCGCATCGATCATAAGCTTGTCGCGTCTGCTGCGTGTACGCCAGGCATCCGAGACGTCGGTATAAAGAAGCGGGAACATCACCATGAAGGCGATCCCGATTGACGGCACAGTCACGCCGCGCAGCTTTGCCTGATAGGCGTGGCCCAATTCGTGAAAGAACTTCACGATCACGATGGCCACGGCATACGCGCCCGCACCCTCAAGTGAGATGACGTTTCCGGCGTAGCTCAGAAACGCATCCAGTTGACGCGCCGCAAGGGCCAGCCCAAGGCAGCCCGCGATGATGACCATCAGGACAAATGCAGGCGAGAAGAAGATCCGTACAAAAGGCAGTGTCCGATCAAGGAAACGATCGGGTCGGACAAGAGGGATACGGAAGAACAGATAGGCCTTCGCCAACGAAAGCAGGCCCTTGCGGCGAGCCTTGTCTGCCCGCGCAGCAAATTCCTCTGATCGTCCAGACATGGGAAGAGCGGTCAGCTCATTTGCGAAGAGAAAGCCGATCAGGTTTTTGAGTTCACCGGGTTCGACGATGACGCCCTTCTGGCGGGCGATGGTCTCTTTTAGTGCACCGACCGTCCCTGCGCCCCAACCGGACAGAATGTCAATCACGCGCCGGCCAACCTGGAAGTAGCGATGGCGCATCGGATCGTAGATAACCCAGGACGGCGCGCCGGAGGCGAGAGGCACAGACCGCTCGATCCGCAAGTCCTCGCGCAATGTGGGCAGCACGAAATCGTCCGAGATCCCGCCCGTCGTCATGTGCTACAGGCCGAATGTCTGGCGTATCCAGACGATAGGGCGTCTGAAAAGAACGAAACCCAGGCGGGCATCCTGTCCCATGACTTGCGCCGTGCCGCGCGCGCCGATACGTGGCAAGGTTCCCGTGCCATCGGGTTCGACCGCGCGCAATTCATAGGCGAGAAGCCCGTCTCCCTGCGGCGTCGCGTGATAGCTTGCTCGTGAAATCTCACCCATCCGCGCCTGAAGCGGCGCGCTGTCCAGAAAAATCCGCGCAGGCTTGGATCGATCCAGCGCGATTAGGTCGTCAACCGGAAGAGCAATGGCATATTCGATCCGGTTCGGATCAGCGATTTCCATGATCTTCTCGCCGATGCTGACCGGACGGCCACGCCAACTGCGCGCATCGTCAAAAACGGCGAGACCCGGGGTTGCCGCGCGCAGTTCGGTTCTTTGCAATCTCTCGAGGGCCAGCGCGTGTTCGGCCTGTGCGAGGTCCAGTTCGGCCCGCGCGATCGCGATATCCCTTCGCGCGGCCCGATCTCCGAATGCGCCGGTGGACAGGGCGTTCACGCGCGACTGCGCAACCACAACCTGCTGCTGCGCAATGTCCGCGGCGTTGCGCAGCTCAGTATCTTCAAAGCGGACAAGCAGGTTTCCAGCCTCAACCGGCTGGTTCGGGCGAACGGCGATTTCCTTGACGACACCATCCAAAGCAGCTGTGACAGGGGCGGCATCACGCGCAACCACCTCGACAGGCGCGATGGCCGAGATCGGCACCTTTACAAACACCATCGCCGCCAATCCCGCCAGCGCGAGCAAGATCGCCAGACGTGAAACCAGAGGCCGCCTGCTGCTGACCGCCCCCTTTGTCAGCGCGAGCCAAGCGTGGCGGTAGGTTTCTCCCAACCGTTCGGCGACGGCCCTGCGTTTTTCGGGGAACGGTCGTTCATTCGCAATCAGAAGACCCGCAAATGCCTTGCCCGAGTGCGATAGAAACGGAACCCAGATCAGATTTGGGAACGGATAGCTGTCGCCACATGCATCCTGCTCAAAGACCACGTCCGACAGTCCGTCGATTTGCCCGTCGCGCTCATGCGCCCCGATGATGCTCTCAACCTGCCTGACCAGCGGCGCGTTCGGCTCAACCACAGACACCGACGACACCGCCGCAACTCTCATCCTGCGTCCGCGCCTGCTCAGCACGAAGGCCTGACGGAAACCGAGCAACGCACGAGACTCGTTCGCGCAGTGATGGATGAGAGCGGTCAGGCTTTCGCAACGGCGAATGTCGGCTTCGAGCTGCAGCAGGCGCAAGGCATGATCCTGCCCGTCGCCCTTACGCGCCTTTTGCGTGGTCCGCTTTATGCTTTCAGATCCATCCAATCATCACACCGGTTTGACTTGCGTCTGGGCCGACCTGCAGGTGTGTCCCACGAGGTTGCCAGCTTTGTCAAAGCAATGCCGATTTGAGCGCGGCAAGCTCATTGATCCCGGCACTCGCAATCGCATCGACCTCACCCGTGAAACCCTTATTCGACGCAGGCGATAGTGATACCGCAACCGATTGGTCTGCAAAGGTTATGATGAGTTCTCCGTCAAACTCGTCGCCCGCATCGGTTTGGACGTAGATGGGCAACGTAAGGTCCCCAGCACCTCGCTCAATGCGCAAGTATCCTTCCTCAAGCGCAATAGCCCCACCAAGGCCAATCCGGTCCGGCGCGGCCAGCTGAATATCCGCGCCCGCGATATCATTCGACACCGCGTTAATACGCAGCGACGCGCTCTCTTCTGAGACCGTTGTCTCAATGGCCAGGATCCGGTTTTCGCCCAGCAGGAAGTAATAGGTCGCCTGTGGATTGCTCTTGTGATGCAGGCTTTCCAACAACGGCTCTGCGAGGCCCGCAAACTCTCCGACGATAAAGCCGGGATCCACGTCCTCAACCGCCATGGTGATGGGATACGGTGCCTCAAGTCCGCCGAAGACGGGAACATCAGTGGTGGGCAGAACCGTTGTTCCCCCAAGGCTGAACAACCCGTTGATCGCCGTCAGGATCGGGAAGTCTCCGAACAGGATTTCATTGGCGTTCAGGGAAATCAGCGATGTTGCCGTATCGTGAATGATCGGGTCCACCACAAGCTGCGGCTGATCGATATCGTCTTCCGGCAGATCGTCCGGGACATCGTCACCGTCATCGGTGTTGGGCAACAGATATTCGATGGTGAACGAGACCGGATCGGTCCGGTTGCCTTCGTCATCCGCGATCGTGTACGCGATCGGTGTGATTACATCGGCAAAACCTGGCTCGGGTGTGAATGTTACCGTGCCCGTCGCAGGATCGTAGGTATAGGTGCCCTCCCCCGGCACAACCAGCGGATCGCCTGGGTTTGTAGTTCCCACGAACTGGAACGAGTTCGGATCGACAGCGTCACCCAGCGTGTCGTTCGATATGACGTCGAACACCACGACTTCGCCCGGAACGATGCCGCCGATGATATCGGGCTGCGCCACGGGGGCATAGTCGAGGACGACATTAGCGGGGTTCGACACATTGCCCTGATCGTCCTCACCCACATACTGGACGGGTGTCGGATCAAGCGTATAGCCGGCCTCGGGCGTGAAAGTGATCGCACCGGTGAAGCGGTTAATCGTCCAGGTGCCTTCACCCGACACAACCAACGGGTCGCCCGGATTTGCCGTGCCAACGATCTGGACTGTTCCGGGGACAATCGCGTCACCCGTCACGTCATTCGCCAAAACGTCGATTGTCGCAGGGCCCGGCGGCAGGTTGGTCTCGGCGTCATCATCTGCGACCGGCACATAATCGGCCAAAACGGCCACCGGGACCGAGCGGCGCCCATCGTCATCCTCGACGGTGTAAAGCACCGGCGTGGGATCGCCCACAAATCCGGTTTGCGGCGTGAAGGTCAGCGCGCCAGTGGTGGGATTGATTGTCCATGTCCCCTGACCCGGCACTGTAAGCGGGTCACCGGGACTACTGGTGCCAAAGATCTGAACCGTTGTTGGATCGATCACATCACCACGAGGATCGAGCGAGTCATTTGCAATGACATCGATCGTGACCGGCGTGCCATTGGCCGTCGGGTCGCTTACATCGCTCTGTGGCAAAGGCGCGGGGTCGACAAAGAGATCCACCGTTGTCCCGGCCTCATCGCCGCTTGTGTCGCGTACGACATATGTGAACTGGTCAACCGCACCCAGATATCCCGGCGCCGGATCGAACTGCAGCGTTTCCGCCAAAGCCGGCGAAAGCGACTCATTCAACACGACCGGTCGGCGCGTCCCACCGTCAAGCACCGTCAGCGTTCCCTGACCGGCCGGTGGCAGGCTGTCAAATCGCAGGCTGTCCAGCCCGTCGCCAAGATCATCGTTGCCCAGCACGTCGAGGTCGAACGGTATTCCTGTTTCAACTTCGGCCACATCGGCAACAGGATCCGGCAGCGGATTAATCGCGACGAAGATGTTTGCAGTCGCCGTATCGCCGGTATTGTCCGTGACGGTGTAAGGGATCGGGTCGATCAATCCGTCAAAATCAGGCGTCGGTGTGAAGCGCAGGGTCGACACTTGTGCAGGCGTCAGTCCGGCAAGCGTGCTGTCAGCTGTGATATCGACGCGCGTGCCGCTGTCGCCCGGCGTCGTCTCGTACGAAATCGTGCCTTGCGCCGCGGGTGGTGCGGTGATGGCCACCGTCGATGGACCGTCGCCCAGATCGGGGTCATTTGCCAGCGGGTCTATGTCGACTGGTGTGTCTTCATCAGTTTCGGCCGCGTCGCTGGCGACATCTGGGACCGGGTTCATGGTGAGCGTCAGCGTTGCCGTCCCGGTGTCGCCATTCGCGTCGGTCAAGGTGTAACCAATAGACGGGATCGGGCCATCAAAGTCAGGGGCAGGAGTGAACGTGATCAAGCCCGCTTCGGTTGACGAGATTGGCACACCGGGCGTCACCGGCGTCACCACACCCGTGTCGGAGAGATATGTAAGCACGCCAGCGGACGGATCGGGAATGGTGCTGAAGGTCACCGTCGCCGGCCCATCCCCCTGGTCGTCATTGCCGATGACCGAGAACACGGTCGGCGTATCCTCATCGACCGTAATCGCATCATCCACCGGATCGGGGACTGCATCGACCTCGATCGCGATGGTTGTCGTTACGGTATCGCCGTCACCATCCGTCACCGTGTAGGGGATCGTATCGACCGGACCGGCAAAGTCGGCGGTCGGCGTGAAGATGAGCGTGGCGAACTGCGCCTGTGTCAAGCTGGGCGAGGCCGCACCGGCGGGCAGGTTCACTCGGGTACCAGTATCGCCGGGCGTCGTTTCGTATGACAGAATGCCTTGCGCCGCTGGTGGCGTCGTCAGCGTGACGCTTGAGGCGGGATCACCTGCATCCAGATCGTTGACCGTTGGATCAATCGCGATAGGCGTATCTTCCTTGGTCAGGTATGCGTCCGGATCGGCGTCAGGTGTGGGATTCATCGTTAGGGTCAGTGTTGCTGTACCCACGTCGCCATTGGTGTCGGTCAGCTCGTAGTTCAGGACTGGAATCGCCCCGTCAAAGTCAGGCGCTGGCGTGAATTGCAGGGTGGCCGCTTCGTCCGGGCTGAGCGGAGCGCCCGCCGTCACCGGCTGACGATTACCACCCGCATCGACGTAGGTCAGCGTACCGGCAGATGCGGGCGGGACATTGGTGAACGTAACGCTCGCAACACCATCGCCGGGATCGTCATTGCCCAGAATGTCGATATCGACCGGAGTATCCTCGTCCACCGTGACCGCATCATTCATCGGATCGGGCACAGCGTCGACAAAGATATCAACATCCGCGAGGTCGCTGTCCTGAACACCATCAGGATCAGCGACGTCGGTGAGACGGTACTGGAACGTCGCCACATCGCCGCTGAAGTCCGCCGCGGGGGTGAAGCGCAAAGTCGCCGCCTCGGCCGCCGTCAGCACCGTCGATGTTGTCACCGCAGCAAAGCCACCGGTCCCGCCGGGCTGGTACTCGACCACGCCTTCTGCCGCTGTCGGGAGCGAGGTGAACTGCACCGACGCGAACCCCGTTCCGTTGTCGTCATTGTCGTTGACCGGAATCGCAACCGACGTGTCTTCGTCGGTCGCATATGCGTCGTTCACCGCCTCGGGCACGGGATCCACGACAATCGTCACCCCGGCCGTGTCAGATACTCCACCACCGGCTGGCGAAGCCGTGACGGTATAGTCAAAGCCGGTCACCGTCCCGGTGAAGCCGGCGACGGGCTCGAACCGAATGGTGGCGAGTTCGGTCACACTGAGCGTGTCGTTTGCTGCAATCTGGACCGGATTGCCAGTGATGTTATCAACATAGGTCAAGACGCCCTCGGTCGCCGGATCGGGGATCGTAGCGCCAATTGTTACTGTCGATGCCGGATCTGCGATTTCGTCGTTGACCAGCAGATTGAGGTCGATGGGCGTGTCTTCCTTGGTCAGAAGATCGTCATTGGCAACATCGGTGGTGGCGTCGATGAAAATGCTCGCGACCGAACTTTCTTCGTCGCCGTCGATGTCGGTGACAGTATACGTGATAGGATCGACCGGGCCGAAGAACGTATCCTCGGGGTTGAATTCGAGCGTCGCCATTTCGGCCTCGCTCAACTCTTCGCCGTCAGCGACCGTGATCGTCGCACCGGTCACATCCTCGACATAGGTCAGAACGCCCTGCACCGGGTCCGGAGCGGTCGGTATTGTGACAAACCTAAGGCCATCGCCGAAATCGATATCATTGGCAATGAAGTTGGTTGCCAGCGTCTCGTTCGGGCCGCCAACAAAGACGTCTGGCGACAGATCAGGCAAGCCGTCGACGGTGATGTTGAGGTCGGCGGTTCCGGTGTCTCCATCGGAGTCGATGATCGTGTAGGGGATCGTGGCAACCGGACCGTTGAAGCCAGTGGCCGGGCTGAAGACAAGCGTGGTCGCCTCGCTGGGGTCTAGCACTGTTCCCGCGGTAACGGTTTGCGTCCCACCCGAACTGTCGGTGTAGGTCAAGGTGCCTTGTGCGGCCGGGGGAATACGATCGATCCGCACCGAGCCTAGACCATCGCCCAGATCGTCGGCACCTGCACCATTGTCAGCCAGCACGTTTATGGCAACCGGCGTGTCCTCGGGCGTCGTGACGGTATCGTCAAGCGGATCAGGCACGGCATCAACCGCGATGCTCACCGTGCTCGAAGCGCTGTCACCACTCAGATCCGTTATCGTATACGGGATCGCCGGGACGGCTCCGTTGAAGTCCGCCGCCGGGGTAAAGACGATGGTCGCTGCCTCGGCGGGGTTCAGCGGGACACCTGCCACCACCGGTTGCTCAGCGCCGGACGCATCGGTGTAGGTCAGTGTTCCGTCCGTGGGATTGGGCAGCGTATCGATCGTCAGGCTGGCCAGCCCATCCCCCGCGTCGTCATTTGCAACGAGATCCAGGGCAACGGGTGTATCCTCATCCGTCACGATGGTGTCTGCGACCGGGTCGGGCGTTGCGTTGATGACAATCGTTGCCACTGACGACGCCGTGTCGCCATCGGCGTCGGTGATTGTGTACGCGATCGGATCGACGGTCCCGTCGAAATCCGCAACTGGCGTGAAGGTGAGAGTTGCAAGCTCAACCGGAGCAAGCCCAGTGGGTGGATTGTTCGGGTCGATCGTGACGGTGTTGCCGGTTTCCTCATCGGTATAGGTGAGCGTTCCCTGCGAGGTCGGCGGCACGCTATCCAGAGCGACGGTTGCAGGACCGTCGCCCGGATCGTCGTTGGCCACGATATTGATGACGACGGGCGTATCCTCATCGGTCGAGAACACATCGTTCGCCGGCTCTGGCAGGCCATCGACACGGATATCCACCGTTGTTGTGTCCACGTCCCCGTCCGTATCGGTGACCGTATAGCTAAAGCGGGTCACGGGGCCGAAGAAGTCTGGCGCGGGGTCAAAGCTGAGCGTTGCGATCTCTGCAGCACTCAAAGGCGCGCCTGCCACCACGGGTTGCGTCGCTCCGCTCGCATCCACGTATTGCAGGACCCCCTCGCTTGACGGTGGCACGCTGTCGATCGTGACGATGTCGACACCGTCGCCAAGATCGTCATTGTCGAGAATTGGCAGCGCCGCTTCGACGTCTTCCGGAACGACAAAGACATCCGCCACAAGATCGGGAACGGCATCAATGGACAACGAGACTTCAGCCGACGACGTGTCACCATCCACATCGATCACGGTGTAGCCGAACGTGTCCACATCACCGTTGAAACCACTCGCGGGCTCGAACACCAAAGACGACGCTTCGGTCGGCGTCAGCGTGTCTCCGGGGGATACCGTCTGTGTTGCGCCCGAGGCATCCGTGTAGGTCAAAGTACCTTGAGCTGCCGCAGGAACAGTGTCGATACGGACGGAACCCGGCGGATCACCCAGGTCATCGTTGCTGAGCAGGTCGAGGGGAAGCGGTGTGTCTTCCTCTCCGGAAATGACGTCGTCTGCTGCGTCGGGGATGCCGTCAACCAGAATGCCGATTGTCGCGCTGTCCGTGTTCCCCAGTGGATCCGAGATGGTGTAGTCGATCGGATCAACCGGTCCAACGAACCCTGTAGTCGGCGTGAAAACGAGCGTCGCGAATTCACTTGTCGAAATCGCGTCCCCGGGGCTCAGGGTCTGGGTCGCGCCACTTGCATCAACATACGTAAGCGTACCCTGCGCAGCGGGCGGCACACTCGTAATCGCAACCACGGCATCCGGTCCACCCGGATCGTCGTTCGCCAGAGGATTGACCGTGATCGGTGTGTCCTGCGGGGTTTCGAGCGTATCGTCGTTTGCTTCGACAAGCGCGGCGACAGCGATATCGATCGTCGTTGACGCCTCATCGCCATCGGTGTCACGAACTGTGTAGGATATCGGGTCGACACTGCCGTTGAAGCCAGTGGCAGGCGTGAAGCCGAGCGTGGCCATCTCAGTTTCGGACAGCGTTGCTCCGGCTGCTACTGTGATCGTCGCGCCTGTGGTGTCGTCGACATAGGTCAGCGTACCCTGAGATGATGGAGGCACCGTGTCGATCGTCGCGCTGTCAAAGCCGTCGCCGAAATCGGGGTCGTTGGCCAGGGGATCAAGAGCAACCGGCGTGTTCTCTTGCGTTTGCACCGCATCCTGGCTCAGGTCGGGCAAGCCGTCGACTGTGATGTCCAGCGTTGTGGACGCGGTATCGCCGTCGGTGTCTTCGACGGTGTATCCGATCTGCGTCACCGGCCCGACAAAGTCAGATGCGGGGTCAAAGCGAAGCGTCGCCGCCTCCGCCGGTGTCAGCGTCGTACCGCCGGATGCGATCGTCTGCCGTATGCCAGAGGCGTCGATATAGCTGAGCGTGCCCTGCGCTGCGGCCGGCGCGGTGTCAATCACCACCGCAGCGAGCCCGTCCCCAACGTCGTCATTGTCGAGTATCGGAAGATCAAAAGGCGTGTCTTCCGGAGTTGTCAGAACATCTGCGACCGGATCAGGCACGGGATCGATGGTCAGAGTCGCGCTGCTGGACGCGGAGTCGCCATCATCATCTGTGACTGTGTACACGATCGGATCAACGGGCCCAGTGTAGCCCGGGGTCGGAGTAAAGATCAGACTGGACGCTTCCGCTTCACTCAAATCGGATGGCGGATTATTGGGATCGACCGTGATCGTGTTCCCGGTGCCTGCCTCAGTGTAAGTCAGCGTACCCTGCGAGGTCGGCGGAACGCTGTCGAGGCTGAACGTGAATGGCGGCTCACCTCCGTCGTCGTTCGACGCGATATCAACCGGTGTGGGCGTGTCCTCTGTCACGGTGATAACATCCGGCTGTGGCTCTGGCGCACCGTCGATGGTGATGTTCACCGTCGCGCTGCCACTGTCACCATCGATATCCGTAATGGTGTAGTCGAATGGCGTGACGGGCGAGAAAAAGTCGGGGGCAGGCACGAAAGTCAGTGTTGCGGCCTGAGCCGGGGTCAGGACGGTTCCCGCGATGATGTCGACCTTGTTGCCAACCGCATCGGTATATTGAAGAACACCTTCCGCAGCGGGCGGGATCGTGTCGATCGTGACGCTCGCCAAACCGTTTCCAACGTCATCATTCCCGAGGATATCGAGAGGAAGATCCGTGTCTTCTGCCCCGATAAAGGTATCGTCAGCCGGATCGGGCGACGCATCGATCAGCACGCTCAGTTCAGCGGATGCAATGACATTGCCGCCGGTGACGACGCCATAAGAGACAGGACCGGCCGTTCCCGTGAAGCCCGGTGCGGGAGTGAAACGGATCTGTGGTGTGCCAGAGACATCGACCACTTCGTATGTGCCTTCGCCCGGCACGACGAGTGGGCCGGACACCGGATTGCCCGCTCCATCAAGCATTGTCAGTGTGGCGCCTGAATCCGGATCGGTCGGATCAAACGCCGCGTTGATGTCGTCATTACCCAGTACATTTACGGTGACCGGCACATCTTCTTCGGTCGACGCGATATCGTCCTCAAGCTCAGTGGTATCCCGATAGTCCAGATCCAGACCCAGCGGGATCGCATTGCCACCATCGGCATCCAAAGCCGGATCGCCCGCGAGCAGGAAATTGGTATCTGCCGGATCGAGGTTTTCGTCGTTGACGTCGAAACGATCACTAACGTCGGAGCCCTCGAACTCATCCAACAAGCCATCACCGTCGGTGTCCGTGAAGGTTGCCGGAACGCTGGATGGCCCACCGTCGCCGCGTTCGGCAACGTCATCTATCCCGTCGCCATCGCTATCCTGATCCAGGGTATCAGTGACGCCGTCGCCATCCGTATCAACTTCCGTCAGGCCGTTGCTACCGGCCGCACCTGTATTCGGCGTGTCGTCATAGGCATCGTCCAGGCCATCACCATCAGCGTCATTTCCTGTCGGTGCGATGTATCCAGCCGTTGTCTGGGCCTCGACATTGTCGGTGATGCCGTCGTTGTCCTTGTCGATATCCAGATTGTCGTCAAACCCATCCCCATCGGAATCGACACCAACAATCGTGGTGATGGGATCTGTGAATGTCGCACTGCCGCTCAGATCAAAAGCGTAGCCGGCATTCGCCCTGTTCGTACCGACGGTCAGCTCAAAAGCCTGGGTCGCCACGTATTCAAAGCGCGCGAGGTCATCGGGGTTATTGACCGTGCCCGTGACCGTAACCTGCCCCGGGACCTCGGTTTCGGATGTGGTCAGATCGCCCCCATCCTCAACCGTGTAGGCCGACAGCGCGCCCAATTCTGCGCGAACGAATTCGGTACGCCCCGAGGGCGGGCCATCAACGTCACCCACGGTCGCGTTGAAATTCGACCTGAGCGGATCCGTTCCGGGTGCACCTGTGACGAGCGACGCCGGTGTATCCCCCAACCCGAACAGCTCGAACTGGATCGTCGCCGTCTCGTCGGTGCTTGTGTCGTTGTCATTGGCACGCAGCAGCGCGCTCGGCTGGCCCCCGGAAACCCCGGAAAAGCGCCAATCAAGCCTAGAGCCCGGATCGGATAACTCCGTCAGAGTTGCCCTCAGGTAGCCGATGGTCACGCCCGGGTTCGCCGGGTCTTCGAGCGCATAGATGGCGATGCTGCCCGGGGTTTGGTTGCTGGTTCCGGATGATGTCGCGATGATGCCAGAACTCTGCAGCGCCTGGTTCTGTTCACGCGCTGCGGTGATCGCCTGCGCCAGTTCGTCGATATCGAGGATACCGTCGTTGTCATCATCGATGTCGTCGATGTCGTTAACGCCATCGTTGTCCGTGTCACCATCGCGAAAATCGAGATCGATGACCCCGGCGACCGCATCGTTCGAAGTGCGCCCGGTCTGCGCTTCGTTGGCGTTGGTACCACCGGCGGTATCGCCCAGTGCAAAACGCGTGTAGTCGCCATCGGCGCCGCCGTTGTCGCCGACGATGTTCTCATCGTTGACATCGACACCGTCCGTGGCGCTGGCGCCCTCGAACACGTCGAGAAGGCCATCACCGTCGGTATCTGCGCCCGAGGCCGAGGTCGGTCCGCCGTCGGCGCGCTCTGCTACATCCGGTATGCCGTCGGCATCGCTGTCGTCATCCAGATAATCGGCAACTCCGTCCCCGTCGGTGTCGACCGGGGTCAAACCGCCCGCATAGTTGTCGTCGACGCCGTCGCCGTTTCCGTCGATGATCGCGGTCCCCTGCCCGGATGGCGCAATATAACCCGCAGTGGACTGCGCCTCGACATTGTCGGTGATGCCGTCGTTATCGCTGTCGATGTCGCGATGATCGACGTTGCCATCGCCGTCGCTGTCCAGCGCGGTGCGGTAGTTCAAGGTGTGGACACCCAAGGTGACGGTGCTGTTCGAGCTACTGTTTTTCCCGGTTGCCAACTCGATCCGAGTGATTTCATCCGGCAGGACAAGCCGGACATTATTGGTTGTGACACCGGTCCCACCGTCATTAGCGTTGCCAGCAACTGCATTCGGGGCCAGGCGGACCAGACCCTGACCGTTCGGACCAGGGGTCGTATCCAGCAATTGGATATTCGCCGCAGTAATCGGCACTTCGGTCGTACCATTGAAGGCACGGAACACCACGGTATCGGCGTTGTTCAAACCACCAACATCCAGGGTCAGATCGCGGATCGGCAGATCCCATTCAAAGGTATAGACCGCCGCATTACCGGCTGTGGGATCAGAGATGTCAAAGTTGCTCGCTCGATCAGGCTGGAACTGGATCACCTCGGCGATCCCACTGACCGAAACCAGATCGACCCCACCTGTAAACCGCGCCGAGCCGAAGAGTTCGGCCGAAACCGTCATCTCGTTCCCGGTATTGGGTGCAAAGCCTCCCAATCCGCCCGCTGCCTGCACGTCGGTGGTGATGTCATCGCCAACACTGAAACCACTGGGAAAGAGATCTGGGCGAACAGACGGATCCGATGGATCGACCGAAACGAAGCTGTCGGTGTCCAGAATGCCGTCGTTGTCGTCGTCAGCGTCCTCATCGTCGGGCACGCCATCATCGTCGAAATCACCCGGCGCGAGCGTCCCTGACCATTCGGCAGCCGCCAACGCGCTGTGATCAATTGTACCGACTTCGACCTCGAGCTCCCAATCGCCGCCGCTTTGCGCGGCACCGGTCACATCGTCGGACGCGGCGACATCCGCGCCCGTTGCCTGTGCGAGTGCAGCAACCGCCGTCTCGTCTGCACCGAAATCGCAACCGTATATGAATATGTCGGCGTCATCGCTCAGCATCCCGCCGATGGCGGAAAGCGTATCGGCATACGTCCCTTCTATGGTCTCCGTCGTTAGAACCAAGCTGCCAAGCTGCAGCGAGCCTTCCGCGCCATGTGCAAGGATATGCACAGCATCCGTCTCTTCTCGGGTTGAGAGCGCTTCGTGCAACTGCTCGGCTCCATCGCGTTCGGGATCCAGAAAGATCACCTCGGCTGCCGACGGTACGTTTGAAATCAGCTGATCCAGATCGGGCAGACTGGGGTCGACGAACACGACATGGTTTGCACCGTCCGGCACTTCTCCGAGTCCAGAAGACAGCACCTCGATATCCTGACCGGTGTCGGTTGGCAAACTTGTTTCAATCGTGGCCGTACGGTCCTCGACAGCGTCAATGGCCTCAGCGGCCATTGCAGCATCAAAGGCAATTCGCGGCTCTAGTGCGATATGAACGTTTTCGTCAGCGTCTTGCGAACCATTGGCGTCCGATTGAGAACCGAAGTCTTTCAAGCGCATTCCTCCCAAAGCAACTCGCCGCCGCGCACCTCTTTGGGCAACGTTGACAGCAAACCTTCATTGCTTGTTAACCAACTGGACAACAACCACAAAGGACTAATCTTCGGAAACGGCACAATAGCAGACTGCCCAAGCAGCAACTTGCTGAGCTGCAAGCGCGGCCGGGCAAATTTCATTCGAGCATTTGCAAGTCCGGTCCGCGGGCAATCGCTTCCCGATCATGTCGCTACCGTACGGATAGTGGACCAGCGCTGACCCGGTCATCGGCATCGCGGGGTCCGATTGTCCGAATGTGTTTGGGACAGCCGAGGAAGATTTGCGCTGCGGTCAAAATAACTGCTTCTGAACTGAAAACTACCGCTGTCCGCCACCCGCTGCGAGCTTGGCTACGCCGACCGCGGCTTCGCTTTGCGCCGACCTGACGGGTTTTAGACCGAGCGCCCTGGCCCGGATTGCAGTCCATGTCTCGTTCAAGGCACCACCCCCCGCCGTCAGAACCTTTTTCGGGCGGCTTCCGCCGCGTTGCGCGATAGCGTCGTAGCACTGGCCCTCGATCGCAGCCATGCCTTCGAGAAGCGCCTGCAAAAAAGCGACATCATCGGCAGGGCGCGGTTCCAGCCTTGGCGGAAGATCAGGATCGTTGACCGGAAACCGCTCTCCCGGTGCCAGCAACGGATAGAAGTCGAGGTTTAGCGGGCTGTCGGGATCAATCTGGTGACTCAGCCGGTCGAGTTCGTCTGCCGTGAAGTATCGCTTGAGAACGGCGCCACCGGTGTTGGATGCGCCACCGACCAGCCAAAGATTATCAAGACGATGCGAGTACAGACCCACAGCAGGATCATCGATGCGCTTGGTACTCAGAAGCTTGACCGCGAGCGTCGATCCCAGCGAGGTGACCGCCACGCCCTCTTCGATGGCGGCACAGGCCAGAAAGGCAGCGATGCTGTCAGTGGTGCCCGCGTGTACGATGGCTTTTTCAGACAGGCCAAACTTCGCGGCGACCTCGGCGGAAATCTGATGCAGCGCAGCGCCCGGCGCGTGCACCTTCGGCAGGAGATCGGGGTCAATCACCGCGCCAATCCAATCGGGCCATTGCTCCGTTTCAGGATCGAAACCGGTTTTGAGCGCGTTGTTGTAATCCGAATGCCCACCGACCTTCATGAGTTTCGCGGCTATGAAATCCGCCTGATGAAGCAGATGCTTCGGCTCGGCTTCTGCGAGCCTCACCAGCCGCAGGGCCCTGGCCAGAGCCGAGTTGCTCCCTCTCGTGATATGATTGCTGGGCGCATGCCGCGCGATCACTTCGGCCTCGGCATCAAAGCCCTTTGAGTTGTACATCAGAGCCGGACTGGTGGGATTGAGATCGCCATCCGTCAAGACCATCGAGCCCGATGTGCCATCGACCGCAATCGCGCCGATCCGCTTTGCATCGACGCCCAGAGACTTGAGCGCCTCCATTTGCGCTGCCATGCAGGTCTCTACGGCACACCACCAACTCTTCGCGTCAATCCGGGCCGGATCATGTTCTGGGTGTTCCGCGCGCGCCATGGAAACGAGTTCATCGCCATCCATGACAGCGGTCCGAACGCCCGATGTCCCCACGTCTATGCCGAGCGCGAGGTTCATGATCGCGAAGCCAAGGCCTGACGGTACTTTTCAGCGTCCCAATTCATAAGTTCGGCCTCGGCTTCGGCGCCAATCGGATCGACCGACCAACCGGCAGGCATACGGCTGAAAACATCCGACAGGCACCGCAGCATGGTCCTCTGCGCAGGTGTGGCACCCGATCTGATCAGTACCCCTTGTCCTCGCTTCAGAATTGCTGGCGGGTTCCCATCATGATCCTCAACCGGCAGACCGGGGCCCAGAAACACCACATGGTCCGGGTAATACGTTCCGGATAGAACCAGCTCAGCCGTCGGTTCATCCAGCGCGAGCCAACCATAATCCGACCATTCAAACCCGGCAGGCAGCTGTTCTTTGCTGTAAGTCGCTACCAACTCTCGGGCCGTTAATGTCAGCCGCGCCTCGACCTCGGCAAGCAAACCTCGGACCTCTTCTACCGTCTCCCCCGCGCAGATCAGCCCATGGTTTTGCAAGACGACAACCTGCGTTTCGGACGTAATGCGGGCAAGGATTTCGCGGGTCAGCGGCAGGCCCGGTTTGGCGTAGGGCACCATGGCGAATGGCAGGCCTTCCAGCTTTTTAGTGGCCACCTCGCGGCCCTCCGGGCTGATCGCGTGGACAATTGTCGCGACCGAGTGCGTATGTGCGACGACGCGATGATCGAATGCCGCGTGGAATGTTGTTTCGATCGATGGGCGCAGCGGGTTCGACTTGTCCAGCACGGTGTCTTTGCAAGATCCGTCACCAACCTCTTCTTTCGCCTCCAGAACGGCGGCATCCCGGTCAACGGCGACAAAGATCTCCTTGTCCTCCGCATCGGCCAACTCCGTGCCAGAGGCTTTGATGAACATGACCGCGCCGTCTTTGATGGATGTGTTTCCCCCGGGGCCCTGCACCTGCAAGGGGTCCTTGCCCAGCGTCGCCGACAAAGCCCGGAATTCAGCGGTCACGAGGTTTGCAACTGTCACTATCGAAGTCCTTTGATCCTGTAGGTGGGCGGGTCACACGCCTGTTCGGCTGCGATATCCGAAATGACTTGGTCTCCGTCACCGGCCGCGAAGCGGTCAGCATATAGCCCGCCTTCGACCAACAAGCTGTCCCAACCAACGCCATGGGCACCCGCGATATCGTGTTCCATGCTGTCGCCAACCATCAGATAGCGGCCCGTTCCGAACACGTCCTCCAAGGCATCGAAAACCGGGCGGTGTGGCTTTCCATAGAACGTGGTCTGCCCGCCGATCTCGCTGTAGGCGTGGGCCAAGGCCCCCGGAGAGGTTACTAGGCCGCCGGCCCGTGGGCTTTGCCGGTCAGGGTTGGAGCAATACATCGGCAGGTCCCGTATGCGCCAGGTCTCGAGTTTCGGCGCCCAATCCGCGAAGTTCGCATTATCCGGGAGGCCCATCATCAGGATGGCATCGGCCTTGTCCACATCGGAGGTCAGCGCGACTGACAGCCCCGCGGCCCACTTGGTTGCATCGCCGTTCTCTCGCTCGACAGCGTGAAGGGTTTTCGCTGCAATATTGCCCAGCGATACATCGCGCCACAGCGCCTCTCCGCTGGTCATCACGTAGTTGAATGCCCCTTCGGTGAAACCCAGTGCGGTTATCCGGGCCTCGTTCGGGGCCGCGCGTTTGCCGGAGTTGGACAGCACCGCAATCGTACCCTTGAGAGCATCGATAACTTCGACTGCTCCGGGGTACGGGGCGGTTCCATTGTGCAGTACCCCCCACTGGTCGAAGACAATCACATCATAGTCGGATGCAATCGCCTCGAGTGTCTCGATTGCCTGGGTCACCGGACTTAGTATTCGGCCATGTCTTTCGGATCGATCAGCCCGGCGATGTAGGCTTCTGCCTCTGCCTCGGTCATTTTGGGCGCCGCCTTGTCGACCGCGCCTGCGGGCATGTCTCCGAAATAGAACTTATAGCCCGGGATCGGTTGACGCCGCTTCCGGATCGGCATGCCTTCGTAAGGATATACATCAGACCGCGCATTTGCCGCTTCGTCGTGACATGGCAAAACATAATCAGCGCGCTTGTCGATCTCCTCGACTGACTTCCACCCTTCGTAGGAGTTTACGAAACGCGCGGGGACCCAGTGCCGCCACTTTTCGGCGGGGTTCGGATCAAGATTGCGCTCGACAAAGATCGCATCACCCACGACGCAGATATCACCCGCGCTGGTCGCAACGGACACTGCCATGTGCCCAACGGAATGGCCCGGTGTGTGGAACATAGTGATCCCGGGCAGCACCTCGCACTCATCCTCGACCGCTTCGAAAACACAGCCGGCATAGGCCTGCTCGACGCCAATATTGGCCTCGTAAGTGCGGTAGTACAAAGGTAGGGGATTATAGGCCATCTCGATTTCGGCCTTGGGGGCAATGTAGCGCGCGTTCTTGAACCTCTTCATGTTCTGCACGTGATCCCAATGCAGATGGGTAAAAACGATCGCATCGATTTGATCAGGATGCACACCCAGCTTTTGTTCAAGATGCTCATGGACCTGAAGGCAGCCGCGCTTTTCACATTTGTGGTGGTACTTGGTCGCCCGCTCTTCGTCTGGCAGGCCGGTATCGATCAAAATCTTATGCTCGCCGGTATCGACGTAATGGCAGTAAACGGGGTTCCAATACTTCTTGCCGGCTGGACCCTTCCAGAAAATGTAGGTGCCTAAGTCCGCTTCCAGCCAACCGGTATTAATCGGATAAATCTTCGTCTCGGCAACGCCCATCTTAATGGTCCATATCTTCGATTCTACTTTGTATACAAAGATTATCTTTTGCGCACAAAATCAAGGCAAATATGCTGAAAGGGCCATCAGTTTGCCTTGAGCGTCTCGACAAAGCTCTCAGTCATGTGGCTTCGCATCCCATTGGATGCCGTCACCGAATCTTCGCTGAAGATGTTGTCGATCAGTTCGCGATGGCTTTCAGCGGACCGCGCCAGGTCCTCTTTCGTCGCGAACTTTTTCGCGCGAAACGGGCCGGTACGACGCCGAAACTCGGTGGCGATTTCCGCCATGTAGGGGTTGCCGGTTGCCTTATAGATCGCCAGATGAAAGGCTTCGTTTGCGCGAAGATATGCCGCCCGATCCCCCGCTTTGGCGGCTGAGATGCACTCGGCCTGAGCGAATTCAATCTCCGTTCTCGCCAACAAACTCAGGCGTTGTGATGCAATTCTTGCGCATGCAGCCTCGATTTCATGCATGGCTTCGAAGATCTGGGCGAGTTCTTCGCGACTATACTGCGCGACGAAAACGCCGCGTTTCTCGCCGGGGACAAGGATGCCCTGCGCCGTCAATCGACTGAGGGCCTCTCTGATCGGCGTGCGGGACACCCCGAAACGCTCGGCCAACTTCGCCTCGTCCAGTCGCATGCCGGGCTTGAGTTCTCCGATGCTGATTTCATCTGTCAGAACGGCTTCGATGCGCTGAACTGTTGAGGGCTTTGTGGTCGAACTCATGCCGGCTCCATCGTTTTCACTCCGGACAGCTAGCAGATTTTCGAACGCTTGGCAAATTTGCATATTTACATTTATCTTTGTATACAAAATAGTCCGTGGCGTGCAATGAGAGGATTCGATGCCTGAAATCCAGCTGCAAAGTCTCGTTAAGCGCTACGGCGCTGTGCAGGTTTTGCACGGCATCAATCTGGACATGGCAGATAACGAGTTCACTGTTCTTGTAGGGCCTTCCGGCTGCGGAAAATCAACGACCCTTCGAATGATCGCCGGGCTAGAGAATGTCTCTGACGGCGAGATTTACATCAATGGCGAACCGGTCAGTCATCTCGAGCCGAAAGAGCGGGATCTGGCCATGGTGTTCCAGGATTACGCCCTTTATCCGCACATGAACGTCGCGCAGAACATTTCCTTCGCGCTCAGGCTTGCCCGCAAGTCAAAATCCGAGATCGATGCAAAGGTTCGCGACGTCGCCAAGATGGTGGGCCTGACCGACTTTCTCGACAGAAAACCGAGCGCTTTGTCCGGTGGTCAGCGTCAGCGCGTCGCCATGGCGCGGGCGCTTGCGAAAGACAGCGGCATATTCCTGTTCGATGAGCCGCTGTCCAACCTCGACGCAAAGCTGCGCGGCCAGATGCGCGCCGAACTGGCACTGATGAGCCAGCGCGTCGAAAAGAACATGATCTACGTCACCCATGACCAGATCGAGGCGATGACCCTCGCCGACAAGATCGTCGTGATGCACGGTGGATACATTCAGCAACAGGGCACGCCCGAAGAGCTGTTCAAGCGGCCTGTGAACCAGTTTGTCGCCGGGTTTCTTGGCTCACCGCCCATGAATTTTCTGAGCGGTGAGATCGAGGAGCGCGATGGCGCGGTTTTCGTATCAGGCGACGGTTTTGAACTGGAGATCGAGGGGCCCAAAGGGAACAAGGCGCGGGCTCACCAAAACCGGAACGTCGTTCTGGGCATTCGCCCTTCGGACTTGCGCTTCGATCCAGACGCCCCTGCAACACGCGCGCTGTCTTTGAACGTACTGGTCTCAGAGTATGTCGGCGCACAGTCCGTTCTGCTGTGCAAATGCGGTTCTGCCGAGGTCATGGTCGAACTGAACTCCGAAACACCGGTCGCCTTGGGGCAGACCCTGACATTCGCCGTCAATCCAAACGGGGTGCACCTGTTTGATCGCGACACCGAGACGGCCCTGTAATCAAACCAACATTTTTAGGGAGGAAACAAATGTTGAAATTCATCAAGATGGCGGCACTGGGCAGCGCCACGGCGGCGCTGATGACCAGTGCGGCCATTGCCAATCCTTACGAAGAATATGCGGGCACGACCCTTGTCGTGAACTTCCCCGCACACCCGCACTACAACGCTGCGATCAAGGTCCTGCCTGAATTCACCCGCCAAACCGGGATCGAGGTCGAGGTGGACCAACTGCCCTATCTCAAGATGCGCGAACGGCAAACGCTGGAGCTGGCGCAGGACGAGGGTGAATATGACCTCATCTCATACGTGGTTTTTTCCAAGGCCGACTATGTATTCGCCGATCAGCTGGAAAACCTAGCAAAATACTTCATGAACCCGAAACTGGCGAACCCGAACTATGACGCGGCTGACCTGATCGACGGTTATGTCGAAAACATCGGCGTGGCCGGTGGCTTCAAAGGGTACCTGCCGGGCAAGACAGGATCGCTCTTCGGCATCCCTTTCGGATCTGAAACCTCCGTATTGGCCTACCGCAAGGATATCTTTGAAAAGCATGGTATCCCCACGCCAGAAAACTATGACCAGCTGCTCGACGCGGCCTGCAAGATCCCCGAGGTCGAACCGGGCATGGGCGGCATGGCATCACGCGCAGCATCAGGCCATCAGGCCAGCCACGCATTCCTCTTGCATCTGGCCCCGCTGGGCGGCCGCGTGTTCGACGATGCGTGGAACCCGATCATCAACAATGCAGCGGGTGTCGAAGCCGCCAATGCGCTGAAAACTATCGTTGATTGCGGCCCAGAGGGCGCGATGAGCTTTGGTCCGTCCGAGGCGGCAAACGCCTTTGCGAACGGTGACGCAGCGATGTTCATGGATTCGATCGCCTTCATGCCGGGCTTCGAAAACCCTGAGAGGTCCAAGGTCGTGGGCAAGGTTGGCTATGCCATGCACCCCGAGGGTGTACGCCGTGGCTCGCAGACAGGCGGTTTTGGCATCGCCATCCCCAAGAACGCCGAAAACAAAGAGGCAGCGTTCCTGCTGATGCAATGGCTTACGTCGAAAGAGGGTGATCTGATGGTCGCCATGGAAGGCGGTAACCCATCCCGCTTCTCGACCTATCAGGATGCAGGTCTGAACGAAAAGTATCCGTTTGCGTCGACCTTTGGTGAAGCCCTTAAGTTTGCCGATCCGGACTGGCGCCCAATTATCCCGGTCTGGGGCAAGATCAACGCTGACATTGGCACCACGATGTCCAAGGTGCTGACCGAGGATCTCGACATCCAGGAAGCCCTAGATGGCGTGGCAGAGCGGACGCGTGCCGTCATGGAAGACGCTGGTTACTACACCTGGCAGTAATCTGATCCTCCCCGACGGGGCGTGCGAAGCGCTTGCGCCAAGTGCGCCCCGTTTTACCAAACCCGCTTCCAGTCAAAGGTCCGCCGCATGAGCCGCTCGTTGGCCAACAGGATGACGCCCTACATGTTCATGGCGCCTGCCGTGATCATCATGGCCATCGCGTTGCTCTATCCGCTGGGATACATGGTATGGGGCAGTTTTCGTGACTGGAACCCAAGTCAGTCGATCGGCGAGGCGGAATTCGTCGGGCTGAAAAACTATGCCTTCCTCTGGTCCGACCCGAATTTTCACGAAAGCCTCGGTGTCACACTGCGCTTTGCCTTCTTCGTCGTAACGATCGAGATGGTTGTGGGCGTCGGGCTTGCGCTGCTGCTCGACCGCAACATTCGCGGTATGTCGGTCCTGCGGACCATGTTCATCCTGCCGATGATGATTGCCCCGGTCGTTGTTGGCTTGATGTGGCGCTACATGTATCACCCGACCGTCGGCACCTTTAATCGAACGCTCGAAGGTCTTGGCCTTCCAAGCGTCGATTGGCTGGGCCAGCACGCGCTGACATCCGTCATTATCGCCGATATCTGGCAGTGGACGCCCTTCATATTCATACTTGCGCTCGCCGCGCTGCAGTCCCTGCCCCGATCGGCTTTGGAAGCCGCCCGGATTGACGGGGCAACTGCCTGGCAACAGATCTGGTTCATCAAGCTGCCGCTGATGATGCCGGTGCTCATCGTGACCGGGCTCCTTCGCCTGATTGATGCCTTCAAAGTGCTTGAGGTCATTCTCGTGCTGACCGAAGGCGGTCCGGGCCTTTCGACCGAAATTCTTGCGCTGCGGATCTCGCGGACAGCGACAGAGTTCAGGGAACTTGGCGTTGCCGCCGCGATGTCCAACTACCTGCTGATCATCCTGCTTCTGCTGACGGTGGGGATGTTTGCCTTCAACAAGCTGCAAGAGATCCGGGCCGCGCGCGTGCGCATGGCAGCGGAGGATGGCAACTGATGGACCAACCATACGAAAAGCAAAACCCGGCCTTCTATGCAGTCATAGCGCTGCTGGTTTTTATGTCGGTCGGGCCGGTTTTGCTGATGTTCGTCAACTCGTTCAAATTGGATGTCGACATCATCTCCGGAACCAGCGGGCTGCTGTTTCTGCCCACGATCCAGAACTACGAAACCGCGTTGTGCGACGTGTTGTGGTACGAGCCTGAGCATATCGACTTCTGCTCGCTGAAGTTCGGCGGCGCCTTTATCAACTCACTGATCATCGCCTTGATATCGACCATTCTGACACTGGTGATCGGATCGATGGCAGCCTACGCTTTGGTCCGCTTTCGCTTTATGGGTCGTGACACGGTCTCGATCACCACGCTCATGGTCCGCATGGTTCCGCCTGCCGTTCTGCTGGTTCCTGTTTTCGGGCTTTGGAACAACGAATTCTGCCTCGACAGGGATGGGCTGATTGGCGGGGCGATCCGCGATACCTTTGGTGGCAGAGGGGATGTCTGCCTTGCGGGCACGCATTCCGGCATCATTCTGGTCTATGTCGCGATGAACCTGCCATTCGTAATCTGGATCCTGCAAAGCTTTATCGTTCAGGTTCCCCAATCGCTGGAAGAGGCCGCGCGCGTCGATGGCGCCGGTCCGTTTCAAGTCTTTTTCAAGGTGATCCTGCCCCTGATCAAACCCGGGCTTGCCGCTGCCGCGATTTTCACCTTCCGCATCGCTTGGAACGAATACCTTCTCGCGTCTGCGCTCAGCGATCGGAACACCAAGACCGTTCCAATCCTGATCGTGAACAACATGTCTGAGTTCAACGTGGAATGGGGGGTGATTATGGCGACCGGAATGCTGCTCGCGATACCGCCCATCATCTTCACGTTGCTCGCGTCCCGCCAGATTATCACCGGCATGACAGCCGGCGCGGTGAAGGGCTAGACAATGGCCGTTCGTGCATTGGTCCTCGCTACGCTGGAGACCAAAGGGGAAGAAACGGGGTACCTCACAGACAAGCTTGACGCTGCCGGCATCAGCTTTGAAGTCATCGACACGTCGCTGGCCGCGAAGGGGCAGATCCTGGCGGGCGACGCCAAGTCCCGGGCCATGAACGCCACAGCGGAGCGGGCAATTTCAGAGATCGTCGACAAGATCACGGCAGGCGCAGAAGTCGTGGTGGGTATTGGGGGCGGCACCGGTGCCGAAATCGCCCTGCAGATCATGCGCAGCCTTCCGATTTCCTTTCCAAAAGTGCTGTGCACGACGCTGCCCTTCGACCCGCGCTTTGCCGTGGCCGACAACGCGATCGTACTGGTACCCACACTGGCCGACATCTCTGGGCTTAACGGGGTGCTGCGCGACGCCTTGGAAAACACTGCGCTCATTGCCGCTGGCCTTTGCCAGAAGCGCCACAAGGGCGAGCTGACCGACATTAAGCCGTCCGTGGGCCTAACGGCGCTTGGGGCCACGGAGGGGGCAGTCAGGCCATTGATCAAAGCCTTCGCGGATCAAGGGCGCGAAACGACGGTGTTTCACTCCAACGGTTTTGGCGGCGCGGCCTTTTCCCGGTTTGCAGCAAGTGACGCATTCGACGCCATCATCGACCTGACACCGCATGAACTGACCCGTCTGCATGTTGCCGGGGCGCACGTCGCGATGCCGGATCGGTTCACCGCCGGGGGTAACGTGCCGCGGATCGTGCTGCCCGGTGCGTTGAACTTTGTCGGTCTGGGGCAACTCAATTCTGTGCCCGACCACCTTTTGGCAAGGCCGCACTACCGACACTCACCGCTCTTCACGCATGTGAAATTGACCGGAGACGAGATGGAGCACGTGAGTTCAAAGCTCGCCGCAGCACTAAACGGCATCAAAGGTCCATGCGCGGTCATTTTGCCGATGGGCGGGTTCTCGCATCATGACCGACCCGGCGGCGCGATCGAAGACCCGGACTTGCGCGCGATTTGTGCCGAAACGCTCGAAACGCAATTGAACTCCGCCATACCGGTTACCCGACTGGATGCTCATCTGTTTGCCCCAGAAGTGACGGCGAACATTACGGCCACCTTGGCGGAACTGTCTGCATAAAGGACGAACCATGGACGACCTGATCGAAAAGAAAGATGCACTGATCGCCACCGCCAAACGGTGCTTTGACTTGCGGTTGCAAACGAATGCCGGTGGAAATCTTTCCGCTCGGCTGGACAGTGCCGATGCGATTGTGATCAAGCCGTCGGGCGTCGGTTTCAATGAATGCAGCCGCGAAAACCTTCAGGTTGTGCATCTGGACGGCACCATTGAAGACTCACCCTACAAACCCTCCAAGGACCTCGATTTTCATCTCGATCTATATCGGATCCGGGACGACATCCGCGCGGTCGTCCATTGCCACAGCCCATGGGCGACGGGTTACGCAAGCGCCGGGATCGAGATCCCGTGCCTGACCGTCCAAACCATAGAAAAAATTGGGCGAATGCCGCTCATCCCGCTGTCCCCTGCCGGTGGCCCCCAGACCGACAAAGAGATCAGCCCGGTGTTCAAAGACCAGAACATTGTCGCGGCGGTTCTGGCAAATCACGGGACCATTGGCGTGGGATCGACGCTGATGAAAGCGCAATACCTGGCCGAAATCATAGAAGAAACGGCCCATATCGCATTTGTTCGCGATACGGTCATGGCGGCTCATGGCAAGACGACAGCTGATCTTCCACGGTACGGCACCGCGCAAGATGCAAGGGAAGCCGTTGGATAGATCCCACAATGACGGCTGTCGTGCCTGCGGTCTTATTGCCAACTTGACCTAGGCTCGGCGCCGGGCCAGCTTCGCGGCATGTTTCCCATTCGCGACCACAATCCATCTGGCCGTGTGCCTTACGTGACCTACGGCCTGATGGCCCTGAACATCGTTGTATTCCTCGGATACTTCCAGCTGTTCACGGACCCACGGATGCTGAACCTGTTTTTCTTCGACTGGGCCATGATCCCGGCCCGGATCACGGCGGGAGAGAACGCGTTTTCATTGGTATCCTCGATGTTCCTGCACGGCGGCATTCTGCATCTGGCTGGGAACATGCTGTTCCTCTTCATCTTCGGCGATAATGTCGAGGATGAGATGGGGCATTTTCGTTACCTGATGTTCTATCTAGCGTCCGGCATAGCCGCGAGCCTCGTCCAGATCGTCTCGGCACCCTACTCGAACGTTCCGACCGTTGGGGCCTCTGGCGCCATCGCCGGCGTCATGGGCAGCTATCTTTTGATGTTTCCCAAGGCCCGCGTCGATATCCTGCTGTTCTTCATCATCATTATCCGGATCATCCCCATCCCGGCCTGGCTGATGTTGGCCATCTGGTTTGGCATGCAGTTCGTCGGGGGCGTCGGCGCCGATCCGGAGGCAGGCGGCGTGGCTTATTGGGCCCATGCCGGTGGGTTTGTCGCGGGTCTTGTGCTCACCCTGCCCCTTTGGCTCCGCAGGGGCGGCCCCGATTTCTGGAGACGGACCCACGGGCATCCGCCTCATCCCGAAGCGCGATACACATCATCCAACATCCCAAAAGTGCGACGGCGCTGAAACGCCGCGCCTAACCGCGGATGGTCTTGGCGAATGGCGCAAAGATTTCGGAGTTGGCGCAGATCACCTCGCCATCGGCCAGCGCATCCCCTTTGGGGTCAAGCGGCTCGACAAGGCCGCCAGCTTCGCGGACAATAATAATGCCCGCCGCGATGTCCCACGCATTCAGGCGACGTTCCCAGAACCCGTCATAGCGACCGGCCGCGACATAGGCCAAATCCAGCGCCGCCGCGCCCCACCGGCGCACACCCGCGCAGCCGGGAAGCAGCCGGGCGAGATCCTGTAGCGTTTCGGGCAGGTCGGCGCGGCCCCCAAAAGGCAAACCGGTCGAGAAGACAGCCTCGATCATCTTTGAGCGACCCGAGACGCGCAGACGATGGTCGTTCATCCACGCGCCGTTGCCTTTTTCGGCAACATACATTTCGTCCTTGGCGGCATCGAAGATGACACCGGCCACGATCTCGCCCTTGTGCTCGAGCGCGATTGAAACAGCCCAGTGCGGCAGGCCGTGCAGGAAATTCGTGGTTCCATCAAGCGGATCGACGATCCAACGGCGTGTGGGGTCTTCACCGTCTTCCTCACCGCCCTCTTCCGCCAGCCAGCCATAGTTCGGTCGGGCGCCGCGCAATTCTTCCTTAAGGATTTCCTCGGCAGCCAGATCCGCCTTGCTGACGAAGTCGCCAGCCCCCTTCATCGATACCTGCAGGTTTTCGACCTCGCGGAAATCCTTAACCAGCGACCGGCCCGCTTTGCGCGCGGCCTTGATCATGATGTTGAGGTTCGCGCTGCCTTGCATGAATCCGGTCTCCGCAAAAAAGTCAGAGGCGGGCTATACGCCCCACGGTTGGGCTTGCCAAGGGGGCAATGGGATCGCACCTTCGATACAACCGAGGAGGGATCAAATGACAGAAGAAATGCAGCGGATCACACTGGCCAGCCGCCCCAGCGACGCACCGAGCGCGGAAAACTTCAATCTTGTCAGCGATGCCGTTCCGGAGCCCGGTGATGGCGAGGTGCTGGTGCGCGTCCACTATATGTCGCTCGACCCCTACATGCGCGGCAGGATGGATGATGCAAAGTCCTACGCGGCACCCGTTCCGATTGGCGGCACAATGGAAGGGGGCGGCGTGGGCGAAGTGATCGCCTCCAACTCCGACGCCTTTGAACCCGGTGATTTTGCCTTTGGCATGTTCGGCTGGGCGACGCATGCTGTCCAACCCGCCAATCTGCTTCGCAAGATCGACCCCACCATAATGCCGATCACCGCGGCGCTTGGTGTTCTTGGCATGCCCGGCTTTACCGGCTGGTTCGGATTGAATGAATACGGTCGCCCGAAAGAGGGCGAAACGCTGGTGGTTGCCGCCGCAACGGGGCCGGTTGGCAGCATGGTCGGGCAGCTGGCCAAGTCCTATGGTCTGCGAGCGGTCGGCATCGCAGGGGGCGCCGACAAATGCGCCTTGGCCACGGAAACCTTCGGCTTTGACGCCTGCATAGATCACCGCGCATACGATGACGCAAAGGCGCTCCGCACAGCACTGGGTGAGGCCTGCCCGGACGGCATCGACATCTATTTCGAGAATGTCGGCGGCAAGGTGTTGGAGGCTGTGGTCCCGATGATGAACCCGCATGGTCGCATCCCGGTCTGCGGCATGATCTCCTGGTACAATGCCGGCGGTCTGGGCGCGGATGCGGGTGCAGGCCTGCAGGTGCCGAGGCTATGGCGCACGATCCTGGTCAACTTCCTCAGTGTGAACGGCTTCATTATCTCGAACCACTGGGATCAGTACCCCACCTTTCTGGCAGAAGTCGCGCCGAAGCTCGCCAAAGGTGAGATCGTGACAGTCGAGGATATCGCCGAAGGGCTGGAAAACGCGCCAACCGCTTTCATAGGCCTGCTGCAGGGCCGCAACCGCGGCAAGCAGATCGTTAAGCTGATCTGAACGGCCCCCGTGCCCCAATCAGGCCCGTTCGGTGTATTCCATCGTCTCGGTGTTAACGACGATGTCTTCGTCCGGGCCGACGAAGGGCGGCACCATGACCTTGACGCCGTTATCGAGAACCGCGGGCTTGAAGCTATTCGCGGCCGTTTGGCCTTTGACCACCGGTTCGGTTTCGACGACCTTGCAGGTCACCTTTTGCGGCAGCGTCGCATTGAGGGCTTCGGCCTCATAAAACTCGACGACAATCGTCATGCCATCCTGCAGAAACGGGCGGCGTTCACCCAGCAATTCGGACGGGAGTTCGATCTGTTCGTAGGTCTCTGAATCCATGAAAACGAGCATCCCGTCGCTTTCGTACAGGAACTGCTGATCTTTCTGTTCAAGCCGCACCCGTTCGACCTTGTCCGCGCTGCGAAATCTTTCGTTCAGTTTTGAGCCGTTGCGGAGGTTGCGCAGCTCGACCTGGGCAAATGCACCCCCCTTGCCGGGCTTTACGTGGTCGACCTTCACGGCGGCCCAAAGGCCGTCATTGTGTTCCAGAACGTTCCCTGGACGGATTTCGTTACCGTTGATTTTTGGCATGTGTCAGAAGCTTGTCGAAAGGTTGATGATTTGTTGCCAATCCCTATATCTCGCGGGTAGTGGCGCCGCAAGGCAACGAAATGTCGTTGTTTCGCATGGCTAGGTATGTATCTCATGCATGGGAGCTATGCAATTTCGGGGTATCCGAATCGTTACATATCGGTCATAACCAGCGCCACGCCGAAAAACACAAGAGCAAGAATAATAGGAAGGACGACGAATGAAAGACTTCGTTGACGGCACGGCCTTTAACAACGAACAGGGCAATCGTGCGCGCAAACTGTTCGCAGCCGTTGTGTTGGCTGCATTGGACGACGCTATTGCGGACGACAAGAAATATGGCAACGGGCCTGAGCAGATCGCCCGTTGGGCACGCTCGCGCGATGGTCGCGAAGTGCTCTCCTGCGCCGGGATCGATCCGAACGAACGCGTTGTCGAGGGTCTGATGGAATTTGTTGGCAAGGGTGTTCGCACCTCGGTCGCGCTGTCGCGCGAAGAATCCGAGCGTCGGCATGCCGCGGCGCAACAGGCAGAAGCCGCTTAATACTCCATTAACCGTGTATTGAAGAGCGCGCCCATACGGGCGCGCCTTTCATTTTTGGGGGTCGTACTGAGCACAGGACGACATCGATCGACGCCCCACAAAAAACGCCCGCCTCGGTCTGGCTGATCTATTCGAGGTCCTGAGCCGCCAGCGCGCGATGGATCTCGCGGCGAACCAGCTTGCGCACGTTGCGCGTGATCCTTTCGCCCAGAGCACCCTGCAATTCCTGCCGCACAATATCGCTGATCAGTTCGCGCAGCGCCTCTTCATCGATGATCTCTTCTTCGAAGAACACACCGCTTGACGTGTCGCCATCCGCCTTGTCGTGCTTTCCAGCGCCACTGGCCTTGTCGGCAGTCTCACTCGACGACGCGGAACCGTGCGGGCTTCGATGGAATACGGCACCGGCTGGCTCATCGTCAGAAGCATCCGCTTTCGAACTTTCCTGCTCCGAGGCTTCGGCATTTGCGGCATCTACAGTAGGCGTTTCGGTACCGGTGCCCGCTTCCTTGGCCTCGGCAGCGGTTTCAGTATCATCCGCCGCCTGCGCGTCATCGTCGCCATTGCTGGCCATTTCGAATTCAGCGTCGGGGATCATCTCGTCCGGTGACAAGTTATAAAAACCGCTGGTCTCAGCCTTGGCCGGTGTCTCGTCCTGCCATGCAAGCGTTTCGGCATCCGTGCCGGCATTCGGGCTCGCATCTGTGCCGTCCGGCTCCCACCCGTCTTGGCGACGTGCCACCAAAGCTTCGAGAGCAGCAATCTTCTGAGCAAGCGGATCGTCCGTACCAACAGGGTCAAGACGCTGCTCTTCCCTTAACGGAAGAGCATCCGACTTGGTTTCGACCCCCGCGTCATCAGCGGCGGATTCAACGGCTTCCTTCTCGGTTTCGTCTTTGTCGGCCATCTCTTGTTCCGGAGTTTCCGGGTCTTGCTCCGCCTGATCCCCGACGCGCAGCGACGGTGTCAGGACCAGACGGTCCGGTGCTTCGGGCGTACGATCACCGCGCTTGTCGTCAGAAACAAGCCGACGAATTGACGACAGGATGTCTTCTACCTCTGTATTCGTCATTGGATCAGACATGCGAGCACCACTCTTAAACCATTACGCGAATTCTACATGCGCGCTACTTTTCGCACAACCAGTGCCGATAATTGTCAGTTCTTTTGAAGCGACTTCAACACACGATCAAGCTGCTGGCCCTGACGGCTGCGTTTGGCCACACCGTCTTTGACCAGATTGTAATAGGCTGCGGGGTCATAGGTTTGAACAGGCAGTCCCAGCCGTTCGGCCGTCAACTGACCTGTCGCTTCCAGAAGTTCATAGGCCGAGATGTAGAGATCAGCCTGAGCCGCGATCCGGTTGGCCTGGGCATCAAGCAGCTCCTGCTCGGCATCGAGGACATCCAGCGTCGTACGGGCACCGAGTGTCGCCTCTTCGCGAACACCCTGGAAGGCGATGCGGGCCGCGCGGATTTGGCGCTCGGACGCTTCCAGCTGTGCCCGGGATGCCAAGAGATCGGCATAGGCGTCGCCGACGGATTGTTCGATGTTGTGACGCACCTGGTGCAGGTTTGCGCGCTGTGCATCACGGTTTGCAATCGCACGCCGCGCCACGGATGACAAAGATCCGCCGCGATAGATCGGGCCGCTGAGGCCGATGCCAACGGTGCCGCTGCGGGTAAAGCCTTCGTCGTCAAGGTCCTCCCGCGCCGTCAGCGATCCATCAAGCGTGACGACCGGGTTCATATCGGCCTCGGCTGCAATAATGTTCAGTTCGGCCGCGGATACGAGCCGCTGCGCCTGAGCGAGGTCAGGGTTCGACCGATAGGCGAGCGATTTGTTACCATCGAGATCCGAAGGCGCCCGTGGCAAAGCACGCGGCGCCGTCAGCGACCCGGGGCGCCGTCCAACCGCATTCCGATACTCTTCTTGCGCCTGAAGCAGGTCACCCTGAGCCGCGGCAAGACCGCTGCGCGCCTCGGCCAAGGCTGACTCGGCCAGTGCAACATCGGTCCGCGTCACCTCACCCACATCGAAACGGTCCTGGGCGGCGCGCAGTTCCTCGGTCAGAAGGCGCACATTGTTTTCGCGCAGGGCAACGTTCTCGACTGCGCGAATGACGTTCATGAATGCCCGCACTGCGCGAAGCAGGATCTGTTGCTCGACCGATGTCAGACCAGCGCGCGTGGCAAGGACGTTTTCCTTTTCCGCCTCGATGCGAGCCCTGTCCGCACCGGAATCGTAAATCTGCAGCTGCGCCGTCAGGCCCACACTCGCCTCGGTGCTACCGATGTCCCGGGAGGAGAAACCGGTTGAGGCCGAGGCCGAGTCACCGAATGTGCGAGAGATATCGGCAGTCCAGTTGATGATTGGCAGCAGGCTGGCTGATGCACTTGCGACATCCTCATCCGCCGCGCGCAAAAGCGCCCGGTTCTGCTCTAGCAAGCCGCTGTGGTTGTAAGCACCGACAAGGGCATCGGCCAATGTCTCGGACCAACTGGGTTGGGCCATGATGGCAGACACCGTCAAAACGGCCAGTCCTGCCTTCAAGCGTCCAATTCCGCGCAATTTCATTGTGCTGTCTCCCTCTGCCTCAATTTTGGCGGGTATTTTTCCCGTTATTGTTTTTTCAAAGTTGGAACTCGTGTGTTTTGTCAAAGCCGGCAAGGATCGGTGCGCCGGCATGGAAGGCACGGCGCCATGAAACGCCGCCACTCGACTTATAGCCGATACGAGCCTCGCCAAGTCCGCCCTCCACAAAGATGCAGCCGATCCGACCACCGTCCTTGAGTTGGTCGATAACGGCGTCCGGAACCTGCTCGACGCCCCCTTGGACGATGATCACGTCATAGGGGCCATGCCCGGCCGCACCCTCTGCCAACGGGCCCTGATGGACGACCGCGTTGTCCGCGCCATGGCTCATCAGGCTTTCCTGCGCCTCACGCGACACGTCCTCGTCGTCTTCCAGCGCAACCACGGCTTCGGACAGGCGGGCGATGACGGCTGACGAATATCCGTAGGAACTGCCGATATCGAGCACCAGCTCGGTTTTCTGAATATCAAGCGCATCCAACAACTTGGCCAGCGTTCTTGGTTCAAGGATGACCCGGTTGCCGCCCAAATCGAGGTTTTCGCCCAGATAGGCCGCTTCGCGCAGCGCGACTGGCACGAAGTCTTCGCGCGGAACAGCAAGCATTGCCTCAATGATGGGAAACTTGGTGACATCCGCGGGACGCACCTGAGTATCGACCATCACTGTTCGCCTTGCCGAAAAGTCAACCATGCACTGGCCTCACATTGATCTGAGTGTCGCGTGTGATGTGCCACAGATGTGGGCATGCGGCAACGGTCTGGGAAAGCATTTTCGCACGTGTTGCCCTTGCGCGTCGCAAACCTTTGAGCTAGGCCAAAGCCTGCACCAAAGTCCGGCGGCGAGTTGGCGGAGTGGTGACGCAGCGGATTGCAAATCCGTGTACACCGGTTCGATTCCGGTACTCGCCTCCAAATCTTTC
>CAWUIQ010000001.1:0-148778 GCA_963922565.1 uncultured Rhodobacterales bacterium | reverse complement strand
TTGCCAAGCTCGATGGTCAGGTCTGGCGGGCCCGACGCATCGACATCGTACGTCACTTCCAAAACCAATCAATCAACACGGAGTAAACCAATGAAGTCACTTATCCTCGCAACCACATTGGCGTTTGCAGCAGCGCCACTTCTTGCCGAGACGGCGATCCGCGCGACAGGTCTCGTCTCAACCCACAAATTTCACACAAAGTTGGAACAGGAGTTCTATGCCGGCCTTGCCGAAAAGACCGGTATCGATCTTGCGATCAATTTCAATCCGCTCGACGTGGTGGGTGTGGATATGCAGGACACTCTGCGCATGGTGCGCACGGGTGCTTTTGACATTGTGCAAAGCACCGTCGGCGCCGCGGCACGGGACGATGCCTTTCTTGAGGGAATCGACCTGATCGGGGTGTCTACCTCGATGGAGCAGCTCGAAGAGGCCGTGGATGCCTTTATGCCAGAGCTTGAAAAGCGCGTGGCCGAAAAGTTCAACGCCAAGCCGCTGGCCGTCTGGCCCTATGGTCCACAAGTGTTTTACTGCAACGCCGATATCTCGGGCCTTGACGACTTTGAAGGGCTTAAGGTGCGCTCTTACACTTCATCCATGTCCACTTTGATCGAAGCGCTTGGTGCGACGCCCGTGACCATGAGTTTCAAGGAAGTCTACCCGGCGCTACAGCGCGGTGTGGTAGATTGCGCCATCACATCACCCACCTCCGGCAACACAGGCAACTGGCCCGAGGTGACAACGCATTTCCTGCCGCTTGGCATCTCGTGGTCCGTGAATGCGCACTTCATCAATCTGGACAAGTGGAACAGCTTCTCGACGGAAGAACAGGCGAAGCTTGAGGCAGAGTTTGCAGGTTTCGAAGAGGCCTTCTGGGCCCTTGCCAAGCAGAACAATGGCTGGGCGATTTCCTGCAATACGGGCGGGGACGGGTGTGAAAACTACACACCATTTTCGATGACGCTAGTCGAACCCACGCCCGAGGATCAGGCCAAAGTCACCGCCGCGACCATGGACAAGGTTCTGCCTGGCTGGGCCGAAAGCTGTGACGCCGGCTTTGCCGATTGCACCAAGATCTGGAACGCCACAGTTGGAGCGGCCCGTGGCATCGAACTGAAGTGACGCGATAGAGGCCCCGGACGTGTTCAGGGGCCTCCATCTTTGCAGAAAACGCGCCCGGACGACATGCTGGGCGCGACGACAGTTTGCACCGGAGTATCCATGCGCATCATTGGCATTCTCGGCGGTTACGCCTGCCTTGGCCTCTCCTTCCTGATCGTGGTCGAGATCCTCGCTCGCAAGACTTTAAATTTTTCCCTTCAGGGCGTGGACGAGATTGGCGGCTATGTCGTGGCCGTCACCGGCACCTTTGGCATGGCACTGGCTGCGACAGCACGGGCTCATACGCGCATTGACGTTTTGCTTTTACGCTTGCCCGGTCAAATTCAGGCTGCCTTGAACCTTGCCGCGTATGTTGCACTTGGGCTGGCTGCGGCTTTCATGGCCTATATGGGCTGGCGCACCCTCTCCGACAGCCTCGTGTTTGGTTCGGTCTCATCCAGCCCCTTGCAGACTCCTCTTTGGATTCCGCAGTCACTTTGGCTTGCAGGTTTATGCTTATTTGGGATCGCCGCCCTTTGGATGTCTCTGCGAGGCCTTCTTGCCCTTCGCAATGGCCTGGAAGCTGCCGACCGCGTTCTTGCACCACCCTCCGTCGCTGAAGAGATCGAAGAGGCCCGCAAATGATCGATCCCTTAGGAGCGGCCATCGGCTTTGCCATCATGCTCGGCCTCATGTTCATCGGCCTGCACGTAGGTGTCGCCATGCTCGCCACCGGTGTCCTTGGCGCTTTGGCCTATTTCGGTGCGCCTGTCCTTTTATCCTTCGGGACAAACCTCTGGTCGGTCATGAACGACTTCTTGCTGACGACCATTCCCCTTTTTGTTTTGCTGGGCGAACTCCTGCTGCGCGCTGGCATCACACAGAAGATGTATGACAGCCTGACCGATTGGCTCAGTCGGCTGCCCGGAGGCCTTCTGCACACCAATATTGGTGCCTGTGCCATGTTTTCAGCCGTTTCCGGCTCCTCTGTCGCGACGGCTGCGACCATCGGAACGGTAGCGCTGGATGAGTTCAAGCGCCGCGCTTATCATGAGCCGCTGGTTTTGGGCACCATCGCCGCCGGAGCAACACTTGGCATTCTGATCCCGCCCTCGGTCAACCTGATCATCTACGGCGCGCTCACCAACACCTCGATCGGGCAACTCTTTGCGGCTGGCATCCTTCCCGGCCTGCTGCTCACGCTGCTGTTCATGGTTATCATCGCCGGTGCGGTCCTGCTCAAACCCAGCCTGGCCGAGCGCCCGAGCCCGCCCGCACCTCGGCAGGAGCGCCTGGCGCGTCTGCGCCACCTCATCCCGCCGCTTGCGATCTTTGTGGTCGTCATGGGCGCCATCTATGGCGGTTGGGCCACCCCGACCGAAGCTGCGGCCATTGGCGTCGTGATGGCGTTCTTCCTCGCAATGGGCAACGGAGCGCTGAGCTTCCCAATGCTCCACGCGGCCTTTATCGCTACGATGAAGACCTCGGCTATGCTGCTCTTTATAATCACAGCGGCTTTCTTCCTCAACTTCATCGTGGGTCTCCTCGGCGTCCCCCAAGCCATGAGCCGTGTCATCACCGATCTGGGCTTGAGCGCAACGCAGATGACCCTGATCCTTGTCCTGTTCTACCTCGTCATGGGCTGCTTTCTTGAGACGCTTTCGATGATGGTCGGCACGATTCCGGTCGTCATGCCCGTCATCCTGCATCTGGGGATTGACCCGGTCTGGTTTGGCATCTTCCTTGTCATCATGATGGAGCTCGCCCTGATTACACCGCCTGTTGGCATGAACCTTTATGTCGTTCAGGGTGTCCGGAACCGAGGCGAACTGGCTGACGTCTATCGCGGTATCCTGCCCTTTGTGGCCGCCATGCTGGCGATGATCGGGCTGATCATCCTTTTCCCGCAGATCGTCATGCTGTTGCCCGAGGCTCTCTATTGAGCGCGCGGGCGCAACGGCTCTTTGCAGAGCTGGCAGCGCTTAGCCACGATCCCCCTGGGCTGACGCGCCCAAGCTACAGCCCGCAGGAAAACGCCGCGCATGACCTGATACGCCGTGAAGCCGAAGCGCTCGGGCTTGAGTACTGCACAGACAGGATTGGCAGCCTTTACGTGACCCTGCCGGGGCAGGACCGCGACGCGCCAGTTCTTATGACCGGATCACATATCGACACAGTCCCTCATGGCGGAAACTTCGATGGCGCTGCGGGTGTTCTGGTAGGGCTAGAGATGCTTGCGCGGCTGGCCGAAGGTCCCCAACCGCCCTGCGATGTCACGCTGATGGTCATCCGCGCCGAGGAAATGATCTGGTTCCCTCAACATTACCTTGGCAGTCGCGCCGCCGTTGGCCTACTGCCGAGCGACTTGCCCGATACGCTTTGCCGCTCTGACACCGGACGCACCTTGGCCGAACACATGACCGAGGCGGGATTCGAGCCGCAAGCCATCCGCGATGGAGAGGCCCAACTCGACCCCGAAACAATCCGCGCGTTTGTCGAAGTGCATATCGAACAGGGTCCTGTTCTTGTCGAAGCGGGCCTTCCTGTCGGCATCGTCACCGGCATCCGTGGCAACATCCGCCACCGGTTCGCTAGCATCGCAGGTCAGACAACCCATGCCGGGGCCGTCCCACGTTCTGCCAGGCGCGATGTGGTCCTGGCAGGGACCGCGCTGGTCAACGTGTTGGAAGACTTCTGGCTGAAGACCGAAGCGCAGGGTGGAGACATGGTGCTGACGTTTGGTGAATTCTCCACCGATCCGGCCCAGCACGGCATTACCAAAGTCCCTGGACTTTTGAACTTTACCCTCGACATGCGCAGTCAGGACGCCGCCACACTGGACGCCTTTGCCGCCAATTGCGCCACTGAATGCACCCGTATCTCTGCCACACGCCGGGTCGAGATCGATCTTGGCCCCGCCACCCGCGCCGCTCCGGCCCCAATGACGCCACGCATCATTGAGGCCATGCAGCAGGTTGCCAGCGCTGAAGGCATCGCTCATTGTCTTATCCCCTCCGGCGGCGGGCATGACTGCGCGACATTCGCCGGACTTGGCGTGCCCGTTGGCATGATCTTCATCCGCAACGAAAACGGAAGCCACAATCCAGAGGAACATATGGACATCGCCGACTTTGGCCATGCCACAGACCTTTTGACGGCTTGGGTCCGTGCCGAGCTGTTCGAAACGAAATCATTCTGAAAGTGACCCACATGACCTTTCGTCCCCCATCCGAGCCAGACCGCTTCGCCCCACGATTCGCTGAGATCGGAACGCTTCTGCGTGCCCCCCTTGCCACCAGCCTTGAGGGCATCGACATCGGCCTGTTCGGCATCCCCTACGACGGTGCGTTGACGAACCGCCCCGGTGCTCGTCACGGCCCACGCGAAATCCGAAATCAATCCTCGCTTATCCGCGCAATCAACCACGCCACACGCATTGATCCTTTTGCCATGTGCCGCGTTTGCGACATGGGCGATGTGGCCTTTGAGCAGATTTTCGACATCGAAGCCTCGCATAACGCAATCGAGGCCTTCACCGCGGGTCTTGTAGAAGCCAACATCATGCCCCTTGCCTTTGGTGGTGACCACTCCGTCTCGCTTCCTCTGCTACGCGCCATCGCCAAAGACGGACCCGTCGCCATGATCCATGTGGACGCCCACACGGATACTTGGGACAGCTTTCAAGGGTCGAAGTTCAACCATGGCGCCCCCTTCCGCCGCGCAGTAGAGGAGAACCTCATCGATCCCAAAGCGACGATCCAGATCGGTATTCGCGGCACTCAGAACCTTTCCGAAGGCTGGGACTACTCAGAATCCTCCGGCATGCGCGTCGTCTTTTGCGAAGAGCTTCATGACACAGGCGCCGCGGCCATTTCGGAAGAGGCCGGCGCCCTTGTTGGTGAACGCCCCGTCTACCTGACCTTCGACATCGATAGCCTCGATCCCGTTTACGCCCCGGGCACCGGAACCCCAGAAATTGGCGGGATGACCACACATCAGGCGCAAACGCTTCTGCGCGGCCTGCGTCACCTCAACTATGTTGGCGCGGACCTTGTCGAGGTGTCGCCCCCCTTCGACGCGGGCTATGTCACGTCACTGGCAGGGGCCGCCCTCGGCTATGAAATCCTATGCCTTCTCGCCGAAGCGCACTCAGAGCATTGAGCCTTGGAAGCCTTTTGACGCGAACGTCGGCTGATCAATACACCTGTGCGCCTTCCAAAAGAACGGGCAACTGCACCTCAGATTCTCCGCCCAGTGACCCAATCGCACCGTTTCGGACAATCATAAAGGGCTCTAGTCCGAACCGCCCAATCAGCTTACCAAGTCGAAAGACATTCACTCCATCTCCAATGCGGAACGCGGCTTCCCCCTCATTTCTCGGAGCGTTCGGATGCGTCATAAGCGTGGCTTTGAAGGTATCGTCGACTTGGACTTCCGCTTTGTTGCCGCTGCGCAGTTCGGTGCCAGTAAAAACGGTAATTGTCTGAACTTTGGTGCTGCGGCGACGCATTTCATCCAGTGCAACTTCTGTGGCAACTGTTGCGATGGCATTGTTCGGTAAGATGGCGTTGTGAAGCACCGCAATACGGGCCGAGAACGTCCTCAACGAGATAGCAAAAGGGGCCTACGCCAACGCAAGCGGTTCATGACGTCGTCACGCCTGATCTGGGTCGCGAATCCCGGCAACTGCTTGCCCTTGACCAAACCGGGCTGGCCAGGGTGTTTTCTGGAAAAGACAATGTGCCAACGGTCTCTGAGCTGGTGCAACCTGGCATCTGCGCGGCAGGGAACATATTGTCCGATGCAGGTGTCATCAAGGCCTTGGTGAGCGGTTATGAAACGCATCAAGGCAGCTTTCTTCGGAAGTTGCTGGCCGCTTTGGGCGCCGGAGCAGATGCAGGCGGCGACGCGCGCGGACTGATGTCTGCCGCAATCGTGGTCCTATCGGAAAATCACCCCCCATCGACCTTTGCGTCGACCTCTCGGATGATCCCTTAAAGGCGCTTTCAGACTTGGTGAGACGCGTTGAAGAAAGGGAATATGCCCAGTGGATGCACGCGCTTCCGACCGCCTCTGATCCATATCCCCGCCATTGAAGCCTTCCCGGGCCAGATGCTTGCCTGAAAACATGGCAATTGCACGAGTGCCGCCAATTTTATGAGCAGATCTCATCCGCCTCCACCTGCAAAGAGTGCCTTGAATAGATGGCATGCCATTTTGGCCCTACGCTTCCCAGATATCTAGGGGGATTAACATGAAAACATTCGCTCTTACTGCCGCACTTGTCACTGCGCTCACCACGGGCAGTGTCCGCGCTGCCGACACGATCAACTGTGTCTTTCCGTTCTGGTTTGGCTTCGCGCCGGTCTTTGTCGCAGAAAAGAACGGCTACTTCGCCGAGGAAGACCTGACCGTGACCTGGGCCTTCGACAACGACCGGGCGAACGTGCTCCCGGGACTTGAAACCGGTTCGATTGACTGCACGATGCGCACCATCGGCGAGAGTATGGCCAGCCCCCGAACGCCTGAGACGACAGGAACGATCATTGGCACTATCGACATCTCCATCGGGGCAGACGGGGTTGTGGCCGGACCCGGCATCGAGACAGTCACTGACCTGGTGGGCAAGACCTTCGCAGGTGAGATCAACCACCCCGGCACCGTGCTCACGCAATATGCGCTGAACGAGATCGGCAAGTCCGTCAAGGACCTCGACATCAAGCTGATCAACACTGATGATTCCATCGCCGTTTTCGAAGACGACAGCATCGCCGCTGTCGCCACATGGGAGCCGATGCTGAGCCAGATCGTCAAAAACACCTCGCGCGAGGGCTCAAAGGTCCTGCTGCATTCAGGCGACTATGAGGGCTTGATCACAGATATCATACTGGTGCGTACGGACGACTATCAGGCCAACCCCGAGAAATACGCCAAGTTCCTGCGTGGGATTTACCGGGCCATTGACGATTATATGGAAGACCCGGATGCGTTCATCGCGCTTTCCGCCAGCGAGTACGGCGTGCCGGATGCCGAGATGAAAGAGGCATTGGCAGGCGTCAAATACACAACCTATGAGGAAACGCTCGAATACATGCCGCTGGCCGGCGACGGCAAACTGAAGGAGGTCTTTGATGCCTTTAACGACATCAACCTCTCGCTTGACCTGCAAGACACCGCCCTGCCTTACGCGCCCTATATCGATGGGTCTCTGCTGCCTGATCTCTTTGAGGGCAAGACCCGCTAAGTGCTTGCCTTCAGATCGAAAATACCTCGTCAGACCGAAATCATACTCGGTCTGACAGGGCTTCTGGCCTTTCTGAGCCTTTGGCACATCGCCGCCGTTTCGGGCTGGGTCAAACCTCAGTTCTTGCCCACGCCTTGGGCCGTTGTCGAAGCCTTCGGGCGTCTGTTCACCGAACGCGACTTTGCCGCGGATATCCTGATCTCTGTCGGACGTGTTTGGCTGGCGTTCCTGCTCTCGGTCCTTGTCGCGGTCCCTTTGGGTCTGCTGATGTCATGCTACCGCGCCATTGGAGCGTTCTTCGAGCCCTTTACCGATTTCATCCGCTATCTGCCTGTTCCGGCGATGGTGCCGCTTTTGATCATCTGGTTCGGCGTGGGAGAGGCCTCAAAGATCGCGGTCCTCTGGATGGGTACGTTCTTCCAGCTTGTGCTGTTGATTGCTGACGACACCAAGCGCGTTCCCTCGGAATATGTCGAATCCGGCTTCACGCTGGGCGCCAATCAGTGGCAGGTGATCCGCGATATCATCACTCCGGCGGCCCTGCCCAACATGGTCGATAACCTACGCATCACATTGGGTTGGTGCTGGACCTACCTGATCATCGCCGAGATTGTCGCCGCCTCTTCCGGTGTGGGCCACGTGATCTGGTCGCTCCGCCGCTTCGTCAAGACACCCGAAGTCATGGCAGGCATCGTTGCCATCGGCCTCATCGGCCTGCTGACCGATCAGGCGTTTCGCTATGCGCATCGTCGATGGTTTCGGTACCTGGAGTGGTCATGAGCCATCTCGTCCTCGATCAGGTGGCCAAGACCTTTCGCAACGACGGGCGCGCGGTGCAGGCGGTTACGCCAGTATCAATGGAGATCAAGAATGGCCAGATCGTCACCTTTCTTGGCCCATCCGGCTGCGGAAAGACCACCCTGATGCGTATGATCGGCGGGCTCGAGACACCGACAGCGGGCCGGGTCACGCTTGACGGAGCAGTCCTCGCAGGCCCGGACAGACGGCGCGGAATGGTCTTTCAGTCTTACAGCGCCTTCCCGTGGCTGACAGTTGCGGGCAACATCCGGATGGGTTTGAAGTACCGCACCGACGTCGGCGCAGCCGCACGTGATGAGATCGTCAAAGGTCTGATCGCCACAGTGGGGCTCACAGGCTTCGAGGACAGCTACACAAATCGCATCTCAGGCGGCATGCGCCAGCGTGTGGCCATTGCCCGGACACTGGCTGCCGACCCAGATGTGCTTTTGATGGACGAACCCTTTGGCGCACTTGATGCTTTGACGCGCGAGCATCTGCAAACCAAGCTGATGGAACTGAACCAGACCGCTGCCAAGACGACCATCTTCGTTACCCATGATGTCGAAGAGGCTATCCTGATCGCGAACCGTCTCATCATCTTTTCAGCCCGTCCCGCACACATTCTTGAGGATCTCAACATCGACGCCGCACTTGGTCCGAAACGTGACCAATCTTTGCGCGACGCGCCTGACTTCCTAAACCTGCGTCGCCATGTCCAGAAAGTCATCCGGGCCGAGTATGCCCGGGCCGTACAAGAGGCCGCCCATGTATGATTTCGCAGGCCAGCGCGTGCTGATCACCGGCGGTAATATGGGCCTTGGCGCGGGTGTGGCGCGCGCATTTCTTGCCGCCGGGGCCGACCTGATCATTGCCGGGATTGAGGACGATGTGGCCGCGACTGCGGCTAAATGGTCTGCCGAGTTTAATGGCACTGTCTCTGGCCTCACCTGTGACATTACCAAACCGGAAGAGCGCGCGCGCCTGGCCGCGGCGGCCGGAAAGCTGGATGTGCTGATCAACAATGCAGGGCTTGAGCTCATCACCCCCATCACAGACCCGTCGCCCGAAATTGACGCCACTTTTGCCCGCATCACCGAGATCAATGTAATCGGCACCTTTTCGGTTATCCGAACCTTGCTGCCACAACTGAAAGACGGTTCGCGCATCGTCAACACGGCCTCCATGTGGGGTAAGACCGCCGTGGCCGAATTCTCGGCCTATTGCGCTTCGAAACACGCCGTGATCGGCCTGACACGCAGCCTTGCGCAGGAACTCAGCCCTCGCGGGATTTCCGTCAACGCCGTCTGCCCTGGCTGGGTCCGCACGCAAGCCTCGATGCGGTCTTTGGCCGAGATGTCCCGCCGCTCAGGCCGCAGCGAAAAGGAACTGCTGGCCGAGATTACCGGCGCGCAAGCCTTGACGGGCCTGATGGAACCCGAAGACATGGCCGACATGTATCTCTTTCTTGCGAGCGTTGCGGCGCGCAATATCACCGGTCAAGCCTATACGGTTGATCGCGGGGAGGTCATGCAATGAAGGGCCAGCGAGCTCTTGTCACAGGAGCAGCCAGCGGCATCGGTGCCGCCTGCCTCACAGCACTCGAGACCGCAGGCGCAGAGGTCATTGGCGCGGACCTCAATGCCAGCGGTGCAATCGCCTATGTCGATGTCAGAGACCCCGCTTCGGTCAAAGCTCTTTTTGCGACGGCGGGGCCGCAGGACATTGTGGTAAACGCCGCGGGCATCTTGATCGAAGGCCCCACTTTGGACATGACACCGGAAGCTTTCGATCAACAGATCGCCGTGAACCTGCGTGGGAGTTTTCTCGTGGCCCAAGCTGCCCTCAAGCACGCCTTCATCCCCCTTACTCTTGCCGAAAATATCCCGGAGGGGTCTGGGGAGGCAGAGCCTCCCCAGTCGGCCGGATCGCAAGCGCGAACCGGAAGCCTGATTTTCATCGCCTCCGAACTTGCTCATTTGGGCCGTGCCAACTTCGCTGCCTATTGCGCATCCAAGGCAGGGGTCATCGGCCTGACCCGTGCTCTGGCACGTGAATGTGCGCCCAATGTCCGGGTTAACGCCGTCGCCCCCGGTCCAACGGCCACGCCCATGCTAACAGCCGAGGTCATGTCTCCCGAAGCCCTCGCGCTTGAGACACAAAATCCGATGGGCCGCATTGGCACCCCCGAAGAAATCGCCGCCGCCGTGATGTTTCTCGCCTCGCCCAAGGCCAGCTTCATGACCGGCCAAACCATCTGCCCCTCTGGCGGGGCCGTCATGTTGTGAGAGGCTCTACATGATCCAGAACCCCATCCCATGGCCCAATGGCGCCAAAGTCGCTGTCGCCATCACCTTCGACATGGACGCCGACAGCCTGATCCATATCGAGAAAGGCTCGCAAGGCACCAAATACCTCTCCAGCATCTCGATGCTGCGGTATGGTCCGGACGTTGCCATCCCACGCATCCTCGATGGCTACCGGCGTTTTGGCCTGAAACAGACGTTTTTCATCCCGGCCTGGTGCATCGAACAACACCCCAAAGCGGTCGAGGCCATCGTAAAGGACGGCCACGAGGTTGGTTTTCACGGCTACATCCACGAGGCGCCAAACGCGTTGCCGCCTGAGGAGGAACGCGATTGGATGCAGCGCTCTATCGAAGTGATTGAACGTTTCACGGGCCAACGTCCACGCGGCAACCGCTCTCCGCTCTACAATATGTCGGCCGAAACGCCGGGTTTCCTGGCCGAGGAGGGCTTCCTCTATGACAGCTCGCTCATGGGCGATGATGTGCCCTACATCCTTGCGCCGCCGGAAGGGGAGTTAGTCGAACTGCCGGTCAGTTGGGCCACGGATGACTGGCCGCCTTATGTGCATTCCATCGATCTTGACTACATGTTCCAGATCCTGCCACCGGACCGCGCGATGGAGATCTTCATGGCCGAATTCAACGCGATGCGCCGCGCGGGGGGCGGCCTGTGGATCGCGGTCTGGCATCCCTTTGTCTCGGGGCGTCTGTCGCGTTGGGAGCGGATCGAACAGATGATCACTGAGATGCAGGAAACGGGCGAGGTCTGGTTCGCGACGCTTGAAGAGATTGCCAATCATTGCAAGGCGTTGGATGCAAAAGGCGAGCTTTCCTTGCGACGGCAACCATTGCCGCACTATGGCGGTGCGTCGCCTTTGCCGGAGCCGCGTCCGTCGACGATGCCGGGGGACTAACAGCGCGCGGCTTGGGCCCCTCATGACGGCCCTTGGGGGCAAAGGATCATGACCAGTAATCCGCCGCCCCGGGATGCATGTCGGCCTTGTTCGGCGCCCGCCCCAAACCACCGTGATCCACAGCTCCGGTCACAAGCCGCGCATGGTCTTTCGAAGACGCGGGCGCGGCATAAAGCAGATAGCCTGCATCAAGCAGATAGCCTGCATCAAGCGCAGCAAGCGCCTGAACCGGTGTCGGAGGATAGCCTTCGAAAGGTGTCTCCGCGCGGGCCATGCGGCCCGCTTCATCCGCTGAGAGAACCGTGACGAACAATTGTCCCGTTCCGATCAGTGAAGCAATGCGCTACGGTCTTGGCCCGCGTGCCACGAGCGCCTGCGCCTCTGGCAGTTCAACCTCAAGCCCCAAGACGACCCGTTTGGCCAGATCATATGTACGCATGTCCTTTCGGTGCGAGCCGATCAGCAGATGTTTCTGCCGATAGACGACCCACTGCCCGTAGGGCGTATGCGCCCCGGCAGGCGCGGCCAGCGCCGCTCCAGCCAAAGCCAGAAAGCCGCGCCTATTCATCGACGAAGACATCCTTGTTCAGAACGGCGGTGATGACGTAGTTCGGCACATCCACCACCTGTCTCACACGCAGATCCACGGCAACGGAAGCCAACATATAGGCTTGCTCACGCGTGAGATCGTAGGTGCGCGTGATGTGATCGATCATCTGCTTGAGTGCATTGCGCGCGGCCATGGTCAGGTCTTACGAGAGCGGCGGCAGATCCTCGATCACGGCACTGTCGAGATAGGTGTGATAGGTCGGTACGGTTCCCGGTTCCTTGAACGGGTAGCCGATGGTTTGGTGGAAGGCCGAGGGTTCGATATTCTTGATCTGTGGACCGCCTTCGACCTGCGGGTTCTTGATGAATTCGCCCGCGCCTTTGCGGATTTCCTTGGTCACCGTGACGACCGCACCGGTCTCAATCGCGATGCCCGAAACCTCTCCATGACCTTGCCGCAATGCACGTCGCCAATGAAAAGGCTGCATCCATCGACGAAGCAGGGGATCAGGATCGTCGTGCCCACTGCATCTGCTGCACATCCATGTTGCCCCGTTTTCACGCGGTGAAACCGTGCGCAGGCATGTCGTTTCTTGCGTTCCGCCCGCGCCGCAAATGCCTACAGGATGCGCGCCGGTCGGTTCAGGCGGAAAGGCAATGCCCCCGGCAGCGGCCAAGGCGGTTTCGCGTGCGAGCCATGCCTCGATCTCCGGCTCGCCGGGCATCGTCCCGATGGAGCCGGTGAAGGCCTCATAGGGGGTCGCGATGCCAGGCATCGCGTCCGACACGGCGTGGGTGCGGGTCTGCTTCCAGCCGACGAAATAGGGCTCTGTGAACTCGTCACGCAGGAATCCGAAGCCTGGGACGATCACGGTATAGCCAAACTCGTCCGGCGATGTCGACGATGGTAACGGCAAGCACGTCGCCGCGTTCGGCCCCTTCTATCGCAACAGGGCCTGTCAAGGGGTGGACGCCAGAGAGGTCAAGCGCGGCCACATCGTCAGAGTTCGGGTCGAGCGTCAGGTCACTGTCGAGCGCGTCGCGCGTTTCAAAGACGATGACGTCTCCGGGCGAGGCGTTCGCAACAGTCGGAATGTCGGGATGGTAGCGGTTGAAGCAGTTTGGATCGTCCGAGCAGAACTCGCCCGCTTCTTCGACGACGACTTGCGATTTCCAGGTGACATCGGTGGTGTCTGCCCAAGCAGGGGCAGTCAAAGCGGCCAGACAATAAGCTGGCCCGACGCAGATCCGCAAAACTCATTGTGATCACTGCCCATCATATTGTTTTCTGTTGGCAATACTCGGACAGGCAGAATATTCAGGGTCGATCACCGAACCAGAAGTTGTTCGAACATCGAATTGTTTAGGTGGAGTGATGTGACTTTAGGCGAGCAGCACGGCACCAAGCGCTTGGATCGTTGCGGCCTGAGTGGGTTCTGTCACCGGAACGCCAAGGGCACTTTCCAGCTTTGGCACGTGGCGCGCGAGTCCTGCGCAGCCCATCAGGAGCGTGTCAGCCATATATTCTTCGATCAACGCGCGGGCGACCTCTTCAATGCGGGGATAGGCGCTGTCTGCTTCGCTTTCGGCCACGCTCAGATGCAGGGGGCGTTCGGCTGCGAGGCGGCTTTCAAGGCCAAGCGCGCGGATATAGGGCAGATGGCGGGCGATGGATTTCGGACCGAGGGCGACAACACCGACGCGATTGCCGCGCTGGAGCGCCGCGAAAAGGCCGCTTTCCTGTATGCCGAAAACGGGCTTGGTCGTGGCGTCGCGGCAAAGGGCGAGACCGGGATCGGAATAGCAGGCGATGACGAAGGCGTCCGCATCCGTACGGTCAAGGACTAGTTGGCGCAGGGGGAGCACGACGCGTTCCGCATCGAGCATCGTTTCAATCCCGAAGGGGCCTTCCGCCAAGGTCATGCATTCGATCTGGGCGCGGTTTGCGATATTGAGTGGGGCGAGGGCCTCGGCCAGACCATGGGTGACGTCGGGGTTCGAATTGGGGTTGATGACGAGGATCTTTTTCATGGGGTCAGAAGAGCTTTGCGCGGAAGTTGGTGGCCTCTGCCATCTCGGGAGCGCGTGGGGGGATGAAGCCGGTTGGATCGAATGCCTTGCGGGCGACGAAGGAGCCTGAGCCTGCGTCGGCTTTGAGTTCGCCTGCATCGACGATGAGGCGGCCCCGGTTGATGACCGTGACGGGCCAGCCGGTGAGGGTCCAGCCTTCGAAGGGCGTGTAGTCCATGTTGTCGTGCATGCCTGCGGCGGTGACTTCAGTGGTTTTGGCTGGGTCCCAGATGGCGATATCGGCGTCATAACCGATCGCGATAGACCCTTTGCAATCATCCATACCGAAGAGTTTGGCGGCATTGGTGGCGGTCAGTGCAACGAACTGGCCAAGGGTAATGCGCCCCTTGGCGACCCCTTCGGAGAACAGCAGGGGCGCGCGGAGTTCGATGCCAGGCAGGCCGTTGGCGATACGATTGAAGGGCGGGTTCGGCCCTCCGGAGAGTTTGCCGGACGTGTCAAAGCGGTAGGGGGCGTGATCCGAGGAGTAAAGCTGAAGCGACCCGGCATTCAGGTGCCGCCACAGATCCGTCTGGGTTTGCGTGTCGCGCAGGGGCGGAGAGCAGCAAAACTTGGCACCTTCCGCGCCGGGACGGTCGAGGTCACCGGCAGTGAGGAACATGTATTGCGGGCAGGTCTCGCCAAAGATCATGCGCCCATCCATGCGCGCCTCGGCCACGGCCCGCGCGCCCGCATCGGTAGAGATATGGACGAAAAGCAGCGGAGCCTCCACGAAGGATGCGAGCGCGATGCCGCGGCGTACGGCCTCGACCTCTGACACGGCGGGGTGGCTGACGGCGTGGTACTTTGGCGCGTCGTAGCCGCGGTCGATCAGACGTTTCACCATCCATTTGATCATGGCGTTGTTTTCGGCGTGGACCATCGTCAGGCCACCGTTGTCGCGGGCCATGACGAGGATATCGAGGAACTGTTCGTCCGAGACAATCATCTTGTCGTAGGTCATGAAGACCTTGAACGATGTGATGCCGCGCGCAAAGGCGGCGGGCAGGTCTTCGTTGATGGCGGCCTCGGTCGGATCGGTGACGATCAGGTGGTAGGAATAGTCGAGCACCGATTTGGGGGCTGCGCGGTCGTCGTAGATTTGCAGAACCTCAGGGATCGTTTGCCCGCGATGCTGCGCGGCAAAGGGCACGATGGTCGTATTACCCCCGAAGGCGGCGGAAACGCTGCCCGTATAGTAATCGTCGGAGGTCATCGCGCCCGTTGCGGATTCCTGCGCGATATGGCAGTGGGTTTCGATCCCGCCGGGCAGGACGTATTTCCCCTTTGCGTCAATCACTTGCCGCGCCTCTCCAAGATCGAGACCAAGGGCTGCGATCTTGCCATCACGAATGCCGATATCTGCTTTGAACGTGGCACAGGTGTTTGCGACCGTGCCGCCTTTGACGATCGTGTCAAACATGGCTCAGGCTCCTTTCAGTTCGCTCAAGCGCTGCTCGAGCCGCGACATGAGACGGGTGATGTCGTCATGATCGGCATCCGTCAGTCTTGGTCCCGGCGCGCGGGCCACGTTGCAAGCCAGTGCGCCGCGACGGCGGAGGATTTCCTTGCGTATGGCAAGGCCAGCGCCGGGCTGTTGTTCCAGCCGGATGATGGGCAGGTAGGCGTCGAACAAATCGCTCGCAGCGTCCAGTTGGCCGGAATTGCAGAGGCGCACGACGTCGACCAACATCTCGGGGAAGGCAAAGCCGGTCATTGCACCATCGGCACCACGGGCCATCTCTTCCGGCAGGAAGATGCCGCCATTGCCGCACAGGATCGAGACACGGCGACCATCCGCGGCGCGGATCTTTGAGAGTTTGTTCAGGCCCGGCCAGTCTTCGTGCTTGAGCATGACAAGCTGGGGGAAGTCAGCGACCATTTTCAGGAACAGGTCAGTGGACAGGGATACTCCGGTCGACAGTGGAAAGTCCTGATAGCATACGGGTACGTCAGGGCCGAGCGCTTCGAAACACTGTGCGAAATAACCGTAGTGTTTGGCATCGTCTCCAAGCCCACGCGGAGGCGCGATCATGACGCCTGTGGCTCCTTGATCGATCGCGGCATGGCTGAGCGCGGCGATGTTGGCGATACCTGCATTCGAGACACCGACGATCACGGGCACACGGCCCGACACGCGACGGATCATATGCGTCATGAAAGCGAGTGACTCGTCCGATGAGAGTTTGGGCGCCTCGCCCATCATGCCAAGGATCGTCATGCCCGTGACGCCTTTGGACAGGTAGAACTCGACCAGCTTGTCGGCGCTGGCATAGTCAATCGCACCGTCTTCGGTGAAGGGTGTGGCGGAGATGATGTAAACGCCAGCGGCGTCTTCGGTGAGGGTCACGGGGTCTCCACTTCAGGTATGGCGAGTTCGAACACCTGGCCCAGTTCAGCGTAGCATTCGCCCATGAGGCGGCCAATGGGGCGGTATCTGTGAAGGCTGACATGCAGATTTGCGGGGTCGATGATGCCGTCGCGGGCTGAGATCGCCTGAACCTCGGCCAGACAGAGGTGGCGGCGCTGGGTGATCTGGCGCATCTCGAAGAGCGTGCATTCGAGGCGTACAGGGGCCTCCAAGATGCCAGGGACTGAGACTTTGGCGGAGGGCAGCGGGGTCAAACCGGCGAAGGCGAGTTCATCCTGTTCCGGGCCCAGCTTGGCGGCGCAGGCGACCATGGGCTGGGCGATGGCGCGGTCGACAAGGTTGATGACCAGTTCGCCCATAGCTTCGATATTCGCAGTCGTGTCCTTCATCCCATCATTGTCCCGGCGCGCTTCTAGGCCGAGAATGGCAAGGGCAGGATCTTCAGAGAAGATGTTAAAGAAGCTGAACGGGGCCGCATTCAGGACACCATCCGCGCTTTGCGTTGTAACCAGCGCAATCGGGCGGGGCATGACGGTCGCGATCAAAAGTTTATAGCGCTCATGCGGCGTGAGGTCAGCGAAGTCGAACTGCATCAGGCAGGCGGCTCCGCGCCCGTGCGTCCGGTGATCAGCCCGTAATGTTCAATGCGCCGGTGGCGGGCAAAGTCGAAGATCGTCGTCTTGCCAAAGGTGCAGGCATCCAGATCGCAGGCATGCACGATCATCTCGTCTTCCTCGCCTTTCGTCTCGGCCATGATCTTGCCGTTGGGATCGACGATCAGCGAGCCCCCGATCAAGGGATGGCCGTCCTCGACACCTGCCTTGGCCACGGCGATGACCCATGTGGCGTTCTGGTAGGCGCCGGACTGGCAGCTGAGGCGGTGGTGGAACAGGCGATCTTCTGGGCCTTCACTGCCCTGCTGGGAATTGGCAGAGGGCGTGTTGAAGCCGAGTGTGACCATCTCGACCCCCTGCAGGCCCATAACGCGATAGGCTTCGGGCCAGCGGCGGTCGTTGCAGATGAGCATGCCCATGATGCCGCCCATGTTGCGCCAGACAGGAAAGCCCAGATCGCCGGGCAGGAAGTAGCGTTTTTCGAGGTGTTGGAAGGCGCGTTCGGTGTCGAATTCGGAATGACCGGGCAGGTGGACCTTGCGGTACTTTCCGATGATCTCACCGTCGCGGTTGGTGAGGATCGAGGTGTTGAAGTGCTGGCCGTCGGGCGTGCGTTCGGCATATCCGAAGGTCATGGCCATGCGCAGTTCGCGCGCGCGGTTGAACAGCGGGGCGGTGTCAGGGCCGGGCATCTCGGTCTCGAACCAGGTGTCGACCTCGACGGGGTCCTCCATATACCAGCGGGGAAAGAAGGTGGTCAGCGCGAGTTCTGGAAAGACGGCGAAGGTTGCGCCTGCCGCTTGGGCCTGTTCCAAGAGGGCGATCATGCGGGCGACCACCTCGGTGCGGCTCTCGGCCTTCTGAATGGCACCCAGTTGCAGGGCGGCGGTCACGATCTCGCGCATTGGCGATCCTTTCATCGCAGTTGGTGTTCCAGCCCGCTGGCAAGGCGGACCGCGGGCCAGAGAAGCACCAGATACATCGCGGCGGCCATGACAAGGGGCGAGGCGTTGTAGGTGACGGATCTGGCCATTTCGGCAGCATAGAGCAGTTCGGCAAACGCTACGACCGAGGCGAGTGAAGTCAGTTTGACGACTTCGATGGTGTTGCTGACAAGGTCGGGAAGCACATTCCGCAAGGCTTGGGGCAGGATCACATACGTCTGCGTCTGCCATGCGCTCAGGCCCGTCGAGCGGGCAGCGTCGTGCTGGCCTTTGCCGATGGATTCGATCCCGGCGCGGATGATCTCGCCGTAATAGGCGGAGTTGTTGAGGAAAAAGGACACAACGACTGCCATGAACGGGCTGAGGCGGATGCCGGCGAAGGGCAGACCGGCAGAGATGAAGATCAGCAGAGCCAGGGGAGGGACGGCGCGGAAGATGTCGACAAGCACGACGACGGGCCAGCGGACGCGCCGCGAGGGTGAGGTCGAGGCCAGCGCGACGCCAAGGCCACCGATCAGGCCCAAAGGCACAACGGCGAGGCAGAGAAGCACGGTCAGGCCCGCGCCTTTCAGCATGATGGGCCAGGCGCGGGCCATGACCTCGAGGTTAAAAAACTGCTGAAGCAGCGCCTCCATCAGGCGCGCCTCCAGGCGAAGCGGGTCTCGATCCAGCGGCCCAGATAGACGACCGGGATGAAGAGGATGAGATAGGCGACCGTAGCCATTAGCAGGGGCGTGGCGTTACCCGCAAAGGACTGGGCCGTGGTGGCCTGATTGAGCAATTCTCCGACGCCGATGACCATACCGAGGGCCGTGTTTTTGGTGATGGCGATGGTGCGGTTCGTCAAAGGCGCGATGGTCAGGCGGATGGCTTGCGGCAAAATAACATACGTAAGCGTCTGGAAAAATCCGAGGCCGGTCGAGCGCGCGGCGGCCCATTGGCCTTGGTCGACCGAAAGAATGCCAGCCCAGAAGATCTCTTCCGCAAAGGCGGCAAGCACAAGGGTTAGAACCAGCCAGAGCACGACAAAACCGGAGAGGGTCAGGCCAAGATTGGGCAAGCCGAAGTAGAGGATCAGGATCAGAACCAAGGGCGGCAGGGCGCGCAAAAGATCAACGAATATGACGATCAGAACGTTGATCAATCGGAAGCGATAGCTGCGCAAAACAGCAAGGGCGAGACCAAGAGCAAGGCCAGAGATCACGACCAGAGTGGCGATGCCGCAGGTGATGAAGAAACCCTCGATAATGTTGGGCAAATAGCGCTGCATGACGCTTGCGTTAAAAAAGGTGTCAAGAAAGGCTTCGAACCGGGTCATGCTGGTCTCAAACCGCGGCTTGCGCGACAAAGTCACGTGCGCGCTGCGCCTGAGGCGATCCAAAAATTTGCGTCGGAGGGCCTTCCTCAATGATCTGGCCATCAGACATGAAGACGACCTTGTCGGCCGCACTCTGAGCAAAGCGCATCTCGTGGCTGACAATGACCATAGTCATGCCATCGCGTTTGAGTTCCGAAACAACATTGAGCACCTCGCCCACAAGTTCCGGATCAAGTGCACTTGTGGGTTCGTCAAAGAGCATGATCCGGGGTTCCAGCGCCAATGCGCGGGCGATCGCAACGCGCTGCTGCTGGCCGCCAGAGAGTTGCGCGGGGTATTGCGACATATGCGCAGACAATCCAACGCGGTCGAGCTGCGCCTTGGCGAGCGCATCGGCTTTGTCTCGGGGAAGCTTCAGCACACGGCGCAAAGCGAGGCGCACATTTCGAAGCGCGGTCATATGGGGATAAAGGTTGAAGGACTGAAAAACCATGCCAATGCGGCGGCGTATCTGGTTGAGGTCAATGCCAGACGCCAGGATATCCCGACCTTCAAACAGAATGTGTCCCGCGCCGGGCTCTTCCAGACGATTGCAGCATCTCAAAAGACTGCTTTTTCCCGAACCAGACGGGCCGATGACAAAGGTTGCCTCGCCTTCGACCACGTCCAGATCAATGCCACTCAGGACTTCCATTGCGCCATAGGACAGACGCAGCCCGGAGATGGACAGCACTGGCGGCATTCAGCACTCCGGTGTATGGCCGCTTTCCACATAGCCCGGCAGACCCGGCACACCGAAGCCCGGATACACCGTCATGGCTGCTGAATCTGCGGCTGGTGTTACACCGAACCACTTCTCGGACAGTGCCGCGATCGTGCCGTCAGTCTTGAGGCACTCAAGCGCGCTTTCCACCTTCACCCGCAGTTCCTCGCTGCCTTTGGGGAAAGGGATGGCGAAGACCTTGCCCGTGGAATGCAGGTACGACAGTTCGAGCCCCGGGTTCTGTTTGACGGCCCAGGCCGACACGGTGTTGCCCGCCACATTGGCAAAGGCCCGGCCGGACATGACGGCCTGAACTGCATCGGTGTTCGTGCCGTAGGATTCCACGGTCCAGCCGACATCGGATGCCAGATCCTGCGCCCACTTGTCATAGGCCGAACCCTTGTTGACGGCGATGACTTTGCCTTTCATGGCCTCGAGCGTCTCGACCGGATCGGTGCCCGCTTTCACAACAAACTGGAAGTCGGTGTTCAGGTAACCTTCGCTGAACAGCATGTTGCCTGCGCGTTCTTCCGTCACCGTCGTGGGGGCCACCAGAAAATCGTAGGTCCCTGCCTGCATCCCAGGCAAAAGCCCAGACCATTGCGCGGCTGTAACGTCCAGTTTTGCGCCCATCTGCTCGGCCAGCGCTGCCGCCAAGTCCACATTGAATCCTTCAACGCCCCCATCAAGCTTTGGCATCGCATGCGGCGCAAAAGTGCCATCCAAAGCAACGTTGTACGTTTCTTCCGCAAGGGCCGTCGTTCCGCAGATCATGGCCCCGAGGGCGAGTGTCTTGAGCAATCTCATGGGTCTCTCCTTGTTGGTGGTCATCACACCATCGCGCTTTGGCGATAGAAGGGTTGATGAAGGTCTGCGTCGAAGTAATTGTCGTAGAATTTCTCCACATGCGGCAGTAGCGCCTTGGACAGCCCGCGGCGTTCGACCTCTTCGGCGGTCAGAGCGCGGGTGAGGTCCTGGCGGAGTTTTTCCAGAGCCTCGGCCCGGTCCACGCGGGAGAATTTACCCTCCTCGTAGATCACTTCGCCCGCGCAAATGACCAGATCGACGCCATCAGTCTTCGCGCGCTGGATCACGGCATCGAGAACGGGGTATTCCGGGTCAAGATAGGGATAGGCAATCTTGTCCCAGTCCATCAGGACCATGTCGGCCCCTTTGCCCACTTCGAGCGAGCCGATCTGCCCTCTGAAGGCCGTCGTCTGTGCACCGCCGGATGTACCCATGCGCAGAACCTGCGCCGCGGTCGGGACGCTGTCGTCCGTGCCAGGCGTCCGGTGGGCATTGAGGACCATACGGAATTCCTGCAGCATGTCGCGGTCGTCGTTGATCCCGGCCTCGTCCATGCCCATCGCGCAATTGACGCCGTGTTTTTCCCAGACGTTGAGAGGGCCAACGCCAGAGCGGAGGCGGAAGTTCGAGGAGCAGTTGTGGCAGATATGCGCGCCTTTCGAAGCGATGCATTCGATGTCGGACTGGTTGAGCCAGACGCCATGTCCGATGGTCAGGTTCGGCCCGACAAGACCGAACTTATCGATGTATTCGAGCGCTGTGCAGCCTCCACGCCGATGCGCATATTCTTTCTGGAAGGCCGTTTCGACCAGATGCATGTGCATCGGCGCGTTGTATTTCGATGAGGCATCCGCAAGCCGTCCCAAGGCCGCATCCGAGCACCAGTGAAGGTTCGCTGGCGCGAGCTGAATGCCCACAAGATCCTTATTATGGTGCTGGTCATGAAGATGGCTGAACATGTCCATGAAGTCATCGAGATCCATGCCGAAGCGGTCAAAATGGCGCTGCATCTGGGGCTGTAGGTCTTCAGGCAGAAGCTTCACGAACTCCTGATCGTCCATGTAGACAAGGCGGTTCTGGTCGCGCAGCGCGAAGGAGTAGCTGACGCGCATCCCGATATCTTCATAGGCCCGGATCACCTCGTTGGCGCCGCCAATGACAGCATCGAGCTTGCCGGGGATCCAGCCGTGAATGTGCTGAACTGTGGTCACACCGGACGAGATCATCTCGAAGGCCGAATAGAGCGTATCGAGGTAAAGATCGACGGCACGGTTGACCATACGGGTGACAAACCAAAGTTCCAGCGGCATGTCTGGCGAACCAAGCTGCACCGGCGTGAGGCCAACGTGGTGGTGCCCATTCACAAATCCCGGCATCAGGATCTGCTTGCCATTGCCAAGGACGTGCGCGTCGGGGTTCTCGGCCTTTAGCGTCTGGTAGCTGCCGATGGCGGCAACCTTGTTCTCAACAACGAGAACCGCGCCGTCCTCGATCTCTTCCCAGCCCTTGCGGTCGATGGGTTTCGTAAACACAGTCCGTCCACGGACGAGAGTGGTCATGGATCAGACCTCCTTTGGAATAGTCAAGCCAGCGCCTCCTGCTCGGCAAAGGCCTTGTCGACCTCCTCGCTGAGGATCGCGGTCAGGTGTTTGCGCAGTTCCTGTGCCTCAGGGGCGAAGGGATCACGCGGGCGCGGCAGAGCGACCGGGACGATCTCCTTGATCGTGCCGGGACGGGAGGTGAAAACGACAACGCGGTCGGCCAATGCCACGGCCTCGTCGATGTGGTGCGTGACAAAGAGCACCGAGGCCTTCGCATCGCGCCAGACATCCAGCAGGAAGTCCTGCATCTTGGCACGCGTCTGCACATCGAGTGCGGCGAAGGGTTCGTCCATCAAGAGGACTTTGGGCTCCATAGCCAGCGCACGGGCCACGGCCACACGCTGGCGCATGCCGCCTGACAGCTCGTGCGGACGTTTGTCGAGGGCTGCGCGCAGACCGACTTTTGTCAGGACCTCCTTGGCGATCTCTTTGCGGTCCTTTTCCGACTTCGACCCAAGGCTGAGGCCGAAAGTGACGTTCTGCCAGACCGAGAGCCATGGGAACAAAGACGTTTCCTGAAAGATCAGGCTGCGATCCGGGGCAGGGTCGGTGATGGGCGTGCCAAAAGAGGTCGTCTCGCCCGATGTGGCCTCTTCCAGCCCCGCCACAAGGTATAAAAGTGTGGACTTCCCGCAGCCCGAAGGGCCCAGAAGCACAACAAACTCACCGTCTTCGACCTCAAGATCGACGCCGCGCAGGGCTTCGTGGGCGCGGGGGGTTCCCGCCGCCCAGATCTTACCGACGTTTTTACATGAAACAGACGTACTCATCCCAGCGACCCCGCGCCTTTTGGCAGCCAGTACAGCAAGCGCCGCTGCGCCATGCGCAGGCCAAAATCGAAGAAGAAGCCCAGAAGGCCGATAATGACGATGGTGAAAAACACCAACCCCGGATTGAACGTGTTCCTCGCCAGCATGATGACCTGTCCCAGCCCATAGCCAACGCCTGTGGCCTCGGCGATAAGGACAACCATCCAGGCGCCGAAGAGGTTGAGGCGCAAGACGACAAGAAGGCCCGGCAGGATCGCAGGCAGGATGACGCGCGTATAGATCTGGCGCTTAGAGGCGCCCATGGTGCGCGCCACGTTGATGTAGTTCGGGTTCACGCTGTCGATCTGGGTGATCGTGGCCAGTGTCATGGTGAAAAATAGCGCGATAAAGACCATGAAGATCGCCGGTGCATTCCCGATCCCGAAAAGAAAGATCGCGACGGGCAGCCACGCGATTGGCGAGACTGGCGCCAGCAGCGTGATGGTGGGCAGGGTGAGGTTTTCCATCACCTTCCAGTAACGGATGGCGATGCCCACGGTGATCGAGATAACGGCAGCCAAAAAGAGGCCCACAAGCACGCGCATGGTCGACGAGACAATCGTTATGCCGACCGCCTCGTAAGGCGTGGGCCCGGCACTGGGATCGACACCAATTTGCCAGCGTTGGGCTGTGTTGAAGTACTGCGCCTGCTCCGTGATGTTGCCCATAAAGATATGTGGCGGCGGCAAAAGCTTGGGGTCCGCAAGGCCCACAAGCCACAAAAACTCCCACAGGAGCGCAAAGAGGCCGACGGAAACCACCGTCCAGCCGAGCGCCACGGCGGGGCCTTTGAGGCGGCTTTTGAGCGCATCGATGCCTGAGGGGGCAGCCATGCCGCCCCCCTCTTCGGTTGCCTGATAGGTCACGTTACGACTTGAACTTCAGGGCTGCATGAAGGTCGGGGTTCTCGGCGATCACCTCTTCCATCATGGACCAGTCGATGGCACTCGCATCCGGTTTTTCCTTGATGTAGCCCATCTCCTTTAGGCTGTCGGTCCGGCCGAGGATAAAGTCGGTATTCGAACGCTGGTCGACCATGGGCGGCTGTTTCGTCGCGCCGATGACGGCGTTTTCCATCGAGGTCTTGTAATAGACGCCGACGACCTCATCGAGGACATCTTGGGTTTCCTGCTCAAAGGCCAGCTGCGATTTCATCATAGCCTTTATCAGCGCCTTGATGGCATCGGGGTTCTCGGCGATCAGGCTGTCGCGCGCGCAGAGGACGCAGTCGGTGTAGAGCGGACCATAGATGTCCTTGCCATCCGACAGCAGATGGCTGCCCTCGACCTCTTCCAGAAGCGAGGAGGCGTAAGGTTCGATTGTGCAAATCCAATCCAGCGCACCGGCCTTGAAGGCTTCGACCGCTTCGGGTGTGTTGCCGACATAGCGCACGTCGACCTCTGACATCGCCACGCCGTTGGCCTTGAGATAGTCGTAGGGCAGCACTTCGAGCGTATCGAGCTGGAACGTTCCCAGCGTCTTGCCCTTGAGCTTCTCGGCGCTGTCGAGCCCCGGCTGCGAGATGATCGCACAGCCCTCAATGCCCGAACCGGCCACGATTTTCACAGGCGCGCCTGCTGCATAAAGCGCAACGAAGCTTGTATAGGGCAAAACGCCCACATCCACCTGCCCCGTGCCAAGGAAAGTCACATGTTCTGCGAAGGTTGGCGTGTTGACAAATTGCAGCTCAAGCCCGTCCTCCATCGCTGTTTGACGCGCATGGCTGAGAAACAGAGGCAGGTTGCAAAAACCTGTCCCATGCGTGGATTTGACGGATGAGGTCGCAGCCAGCGCTTGCCCTCCCATGCCGCCAGCGACGCTCATGGCCAACGCGCCTGCGCCAGCCTGCTTCAAGAAATCCCGACGTCCGAGATCCAAACCGTTCAAGTCCGGAAAACTCCGGCTTCCATGACGATCACACATATCGTTCTCCCCAGCTGATTTGCTTGTTTGAAGCGCCCCCGTCAGCGCCGAATTCCGCCTCACGTTCGCCATGGAAAGGCGGTCATGACGTCATCGCACCCGGTCGCTCAGGCTCAGGTCAACAAAAAATGGCATTCCATTTTTTGCTTTTCGGCGCCAGTGCTCATTTGCTGTGCACTTGGGTCCAGTTTTCGAGGGTAAGGAAGCCCTGTAATTCGATTGTGGTGTGCGATACGAACACAAAATCGCTTTGCGAATCATGGATGATTGCGAGGTATTCAATTGAAAACCAGTGTGTTCGGGACAAAAGAAACCCGAAAATAGTGTTATATCATAACAGGATGGTGTGCCGTGAACGTTCCTCCCTCACTCCAGCAAGAGGCCGAAACTGTGTCCCTGTCACTGACCGAAGACGTGGCGGAAACGCTGCGCGATCTGATCGTACGGGGCAAGCTGAAACCGGGTGAACACGTGGTGGAGCGCAAACTCTGTGCGGAGCTTGACGTCTCGCGGACGCCGATGCGGGAAGCGCTGAAGCTTCTGCGGCAGGAAGGTCTTGTTGAGATATTCAAGAACCGGGGCGCGCGGGTCACGCCCTATTCGGCTGAAGATGCGCTCAACCTGTTTGAAGTGATTTCAGGACTTGAAGGACAAGCGGCGGCCCGTGCTGCGACGCGCATCACACAAGACGAATTGGAAGAGTTGAAACGGCTTCATGACGGCATGGTTGGGCATTACAAGGACGAAAACCTCGATGCCTACTTCGAAGCGAACAGCGTCATTCATGACGCGATCGTGCGCATTGCGGCCAATCCGATGCTTGCAGCCAGTCGCGACCGGTTGATGCTTTTGGCCAAACGCGGTCGTTACATGGCGATCTTTGATCGGAACCGTTGGGCCCAATCGATTGAAGAACACGAAGCGCTTATGTCTGCCCTAAGTGCCCGGGCGGAAGATGCCTCCAAAGCCATTTGGGAGCAGCACCTGCTTAATACCGGGCTATCGGTGAAGTTAGCGCTCACTGCTGTGGAAACCTGAACAGTTTGTCAATTTGCCCCAGGGGTTCTGTCAGAGGAAACCGGCTTGAAGCTGGTATTGCGGTCTCGTAGCTTTTCCGGATGAGAAAGTGCTCCCCATTCCGCTAATTCAAAACTAGGCCAGAGATTATCCGTCTGGCGGTGATGATGTACTTTCGATTTCCTTTGTCACTTCGAAATGTCGAGGATCTGCTGCACGAACGTGGCATCGATGTAAGTCATGAAACCATTCGATATTGGTGGAACAGGTTTGGCCCAGTACTTGCCGCAGAAATCCGACGCAATCGCGTTTGTAAGAAGCGTTCATTTTCGAACTGGCAGTGGCATCTGCATGAGGTGTTCGTGAAAAATAATGGCGAGACACACTACTTGTGGCGTGCCGTTGATCATGAAGGCGAGGTGCTTGAAAGCTATGTTACCAAGCGCCGGGATCGCAAAGCCGCTTTGAAATTCCTCAGAAAATCGATGAAGCTGTACGGGAACCCAGAGGTCATTGTGACGGATCGTCTACGATCAAATGGAACTGCGATGAAGGTGATTGGCAATGCAGAGCGCCGCATGACCGGCCACTGGTTGAACAATCGAGCTCAAAACTCTCACCTGCCGTTTCGACGACGAGAACAGGCGATGTTGCGATTTCGTCCGCTCCGCTCACCTAAGAAATCTACCTCCATCCACGCATCCATCAGCAATGACTTTAGTCAGGACCGCCATCTCTATTCTCGCGCAAATCTCAAACTCAACCGTACCGCCGCTCTCGCCGAGTGGCGGCAGCTTTGTTCCGCATAGGTTCTATCATTCTGCCGCAAACTGAGACTGGTTCGAATTTGTCTGACAGCATCGTCGTGCGCTTTCCGGGCAGACCCCACGCCTTTGAAGATCGATGATCTGGTGATAGCCTGCCCGCTGGCGCAAGTGTGGGGCAGGGAATGACAAGTTTGGGGTTGGTTGGCGCGGGCCTGGTTGGCCGCCGTCACGTCGCGGCGATTGGGGCGGTGCCAGGGGTTTCGCTAGTCGGCGTGGTCGAGCCCAATCGCGATCCCGCCCTTGATCTGCCTTGGGTCGATGATCTGAATGATCTCTTGCCTCTTTGCGATGGTGTCATTCTGGCCGTTCCCAATGATCAGCACGCTCCGATGGCTCTGCGCTGCATTGCCGCCTCCAAGCCGGTTCTGATCGAAAAGCCGCTGGCCGGGTCATCCGACGACGGCGCGCGCATCGTGGATGCGGCAGGCAATTGCCCCGTTCTTGTCGGTCATCACCGCCGCCACATGCCACTGGTTGCCGAAGCCAGGCGTTTGATCGCAGAGGGCGCTTTGGGTCGCCTGACGGCTTTGCATGCCCAATGCTGGCTGCCCAAGCCCGACCGGTACTTTCAGCAGACATGGCGCACGGGCAAGGGGGCCGGTCCGCTCTTCATCAACCTCATCCACGACGTTGATTTGCTGATGCATCTTTGCGGCCCCATCACCCGCGTTCAGGCGATGGAAAGCGGGGCCGTCCGCGACAACGGGGCCGAAGACACCGTGGTCGTCGCCGTCCGCTTTGCCGGCGGTCTTTTGGGCACCTTGAACCTCAGCGATGCGGCCGTCGGACCGTGGAGCTGGGAGATGACGGCCCATGAGAACCCCGCTTATCCCGCAACCGACCAAACCTGCTATTGGATCGGTGGCACGGCAGGATCCTTGGCGCTACCCAACCTCGCTCATTGGTCACAGCGAGAAGGTCCAGATTGGTGGGCTCCGATTTCAGCGACACGGATGCCTGTTGCCCGGGTTGACGCCCTACAAGCTCAGATTGCTCATTTCGCGGATGTTATCGCCGGGCGGGCCGCGCCGCTCGTCACGGCCGAGGACGGGCTGCGGGCTTTGCGCGTTGTCGTGGCTATCAAGACCTCGGCCGAGACCGGACAGGCTGTGGACTTGGCATGATTGACCGTGGGCAGTCGTTACCAATGAAGTAAGCGCCTACTGGCATCGAACTTTCTAGAATAGCTTGAACCGATGCCTGCATCGGCGAACATTTCGTCACTTTTGAACCGCCGACCGTGTGTTCATCACTGACTTCCTGGATGCTCTGAACGCTCTGCCGCGAGGGCTTGCCGATCTGAACGGTATGCTGGCCCGGTTTGATGGGGGACCAGTTGACGGTCTGTCGGCTAGTCGGGTGAGCCGCCGTTTCGGCATCGTACGTCGAAGCTCGACGATAAGCTCAAAGCCCGGCCGTCGCCCATTGTGCGACAACTGTGTTTCGGTCGTCTTCATCGCGACATCGCCACTTCTCAAGCCCATCTGCACTGCGAAATACTTGCGAGATATGCGCACGAAGTCGCGCCCTATTCTTGAGGCTGCGAATGGCGAACTTGTACTGTTGCAATGGCCAATCGACGTTGCCTGCGGGCAACTCTGGTCTTGTCTTGCCAAGGTTCTTCCACGGGCGGGACAACAGCCGCCATGCCCTCACCAGTTCGGGTGGATCGAGCCAAACCAACGCGTCAGCCCTCTCAATGGCTTGAGGCAGAAGGCTGGGGCCGCCCTCAAGTATCCACGCCTCCTTCCCGATCTCTCGCTGCAAGGCGCTGGCGATTTCTGAACGCGGTCTTTGCTGCCAGTTGGTCCGAAGCTTGATTGCATCGAATGAGATCACTGGAACGTCAGGCCGCGCCTGGCCCAACCTGGTGGCGAAATGGCTTTTGCCGACGCCGTTTGCTCCGGTGACGATGATCTTCTTCAATCGAGCCTCGATTTCTGACAGACCCCAGCGCGGCCTAGCTGGGATACCAAGGATCGTCAACGACAGCATCGCCCCACCGTCGGGGTATAGGCGAGCAAACGCAAATGACGACGGGCCACGAGCTCGGACTGTGAACGTAAATACCGCCTATAAATCCGCAAGCTCCGTGTTAGGCTGGCATTGCCCCCACGGCAGGGGCGCTATGGGCAGGGGTGTCTACTGGACCCGCCCGGCGCATGGGATGCGCTAGAAACCCCATCTGAAAACAAAAAGGGAGGAACACCGCATGACAACGGTTGGTGTGATCGGATTGGGTGATATGGGTTCGGGCCTGGCTAAGAACCTGCTTGCGAATGGGTTCGAGACATGGGGGTTGGATCTGCTCCCCGCCCGCATCGAGGCGTTCCACGAGATGGGCGGTAGGGTCGCGGACAGCGTGGCCGAAATCGGGGCCAAGGCAGATGCGGTTTTTGTGATGGTCATGCATGGCGCACAAGCCCACGACGTGATCCTGGGGGCGGACGGTCTGGCGCAAACTATGTCGGAAGGCGGAGTGATCCTGCTAACGGCGACGATAAAGCCCAGCGAGGCGCGCGCGATCGGCGCGGCGATGGAGGGCTCCGGCCTCAGCCTAATCGACACGCCGGTTTCCGGCGGCTATCCCGGCGCACAGGGCGGAACATTGACCATGATGGCGGCGGGCGATCCTTCCGTACTCGATCGTATGGGACCCGTGATGGGTGCGGTTTCCGCTTCGATCCATCGGGTCGGAACCAAACCGGGCGAAGGCCAAACCGTCAAGGCCTGCCTGCAATCCCTGATCGGAGCGCAGTTTTCAGCGACCTTCGAGGCCGCGGCCCTTGCCGCCAAAGCCGGCGTGCCCGGGCAAGTGATCCTTGACGTCTTTTCCACCTCGTCCGCCGGGTGCGGCGTGGTCAACAACGCGCTGCAAAAGATAATCGACCGGCAGTTCGAGGGGACCGGAAGCCACATCAACACGATGCACAAGGATCTCACGATCTCGATGGATCTGGGCGAAGAACTGGGCGTGCCCCTGCACACTGCAGCATCCGCGATGCAAATCTTTCACGCGGGGCGCACGCGCTATCCGAACGGCGACAACTGGGTCTGCACCCGCGTGATCGAAGAGATCGTGGGCGCCGAGCTGCACCGCGAAAGCGCGCGGGAGACTCGGTCATGAAGCTCGGAGTTATTTGCGACGGCATCAGCCGCGATCTGGCTCATGCTGTCGATGTGATGGACGAGTTCGGACTGGATTATGCCGAACTGCAATTCGTGGGCGACACTGAAGTCGGCGATCACTCAGCGCAGGAGATCGCCGAAATCGACACCTTGTTGCGCGATCGGGGTAAACCGGTATCGTGTCTGAGCCGCCATATCTTTGCCGGCATGAGCACAGCCAACCGCCCTGGCGACGCCCTGCATACCCAGCACATGGACGCCCTGAAGCGCGTGATCGAGATGGCCCATGTCGTTGGCAGCCCGCTGGTCCGCATCATGACCCAGAAGAAAGAACAGATCCTTTGGGGCAAAGGCGGTGCCGAGGTCTGGAATGTCGCCAAGGGCGCGTGGGACACGATGCCGCCGATGATCGCTCCGGCGGTCGAGCTGGCCCGGGCCGAAGGCGTCACCCTCGTTGTTGAGACCGGCAACGGCACCATGGTCAATTCCAACTACACCGCCCGAAAGCTGATCGACGCTCTGGATGCCAAGGATGCCCTGAAGGTGCTTTGGGACCCCGCCAACAATTGCTGGTGCCACGAACGCGCCTGGCCCGATGGCTATGACGAGGTGCGAGGCGGTTACCTGGGTCACATCCACATCAAGGACGTGCAGGTCGATACGCCCCGTGCGACGCTCGAGGTCAAACGCATGGGCGAAGGTCAACTTGCCGACCAGTTCCAACCTATGGCTGATGCCCTGCGCGCCGATGGCTATGACGGCGTCATCAGTTTCGAGAGCGTCTATCACCCGGGCAATGGCAATTTCGAAGACGGGTTCCGGTCGGGGATCGGCGTTTTTAAGTCGATTTTTGGCGACGCCTAAAGGTCGATCCTTCGCCCTTCGGCGGCAGATCGGTAGGCGGCCTCGCTCACCTGCATGACGGCGAGATAGTCGCGGGCTTCATTTTCGAGAGGACCGCCCCGTTCGACCGCATCAATGACATGGTCGATCAGCGCCGCGACACATCCGCCACCGAATGTTGCATCATCGACCGACCGCGTGATCAGCAGGGTTTCGGCCTCGTCTGCTCCGAAGGGCCGGAACCGGATGCGCCCGTTCCCGTCGAGCGTCAACTTGCCGCCTTCGCCCTCGATCGTGAATTCGCCCATTGTATGCCGCAGGTTGTCAGCGACATGATCGGACAAGCGGTTTCCATCGAACGTCGTCGTCGGCCCGCCGGCGTGATGCAGCAGCATCACCCCCGCATCCTCGCCGGCGATGACCGGGTTCAGCCGCCGCAGGTCGGCATAGACGCTTTCGATCGGACCAAAGAGCCATCGGAACACATCGATGAAATGCACGGCCGTTTCGTGGATCAGGAGGCGGGGCATCTTTTGAAAAGCCGGTTGCCGGTCGAGATAGGCGGCAGGTCCCCGCCCGTCTCCAGGCCGAAGATCGAACCGGGCCTGATAAAGCGCCCCCATGCGACCAGAGCCAAGAAACCCATGCATCTCCCGATACCACGGTTGGAACCGGAAGTTTTCGTGGATGACGATGCGTGTCTCGTGCTGGTCGGCAAGATCGATGATGTCCTGCGCCTCGTCAATCGACGTGCAGAACGGCTTTTGACAGATGATTAGCCGCCCGGGTTTGAGGCAGGCGCGGATCAGGTCTGCATGCGCGGGTGGTGGGGCTACGATGTCGATGATCTGCGGATCGGCATTGGCGAGCAGGGTCTCGGGGTCGGTATAGCCCGGCACGTCAAATTCTTGCGCTTGCGCCTCGGTCCGCGCTTTGTCGCGGTCACAAACCCCGACGATATGGGCGGCGGGCGCCCTGTTCCAAGCATCGAGGTGGAACTGGCTGAAATACCCAAGCCCGATGACCGCAACCGTGAGTGTCATGTCTGTCCCGCCAGTTTGTACCAGACCGAGGCTAGGGGCAGGAAAGTGTTCCGTCAAACGGGCGAGCGTGTACCCTGACCCCCGACATCGATGGAGGGAACAGGATGAGTGCACCATGGCGCGTCTATGCTTTGAAGTACGCAGAGCGGAACGACCGGACACGGGCCGAGAGCTTTCTTGACGACGATCACCCGGCGGCCCCGCATGGCATGGACTACTTTGTCTGGGTTCTGGACAACGGATCACAGCGCATCGTCGTGGATACCGGCTACGACATGGCAGAGGCCGAGCGGCGGGGCCGCCCGATCCTGCGCGACCCGGCCAAGTCGCTCGAGGTACTGGGCATCAACGCTGAGACGGTCGAGACGGTCATCGTCACCCACCTCCACTACGATCACGCCGGCGGCCTCGACCGGTATCCGGCGGCCCGGTTCCACATGCAGGCTGCCGAAATGGCATTCGCAACCGGCCCCTGCATGTGCAACCCAGATCTGCGCTATCCCTTCACGGCAGACCATGTGTGCGAGATGGTGCAGCACGTCTACTCAGGCCGGGTGGAGTTCTGCGATGGCGAGGACGAGGTCGCACCGGGTGTGACTGTCCACAAGATCGGGGGGCATTCGCGCGGCCTGCAAGCGGTGCGGGTGATGACGGAAAGCGGGCCGCTCTGCCTCGCTTCGGATGCGGCGCATTACTATGAGAATTTCGAGCGGGGGCTGTTGTTTCCCATCGTCGTCGATCGCGAGGATATGGTGAAAGGATTCGAACAGATCCAGCAGCTCGCCGGAGCGTTTGGCCGCGTCATCCCCGGCCACGACCCGCTGGTGCGGGATCGGTACGAGGCATTCGGAGCTAGCGGCTTCGTGTGGCGGTTGGGGTGATGCACCGCGACTTTATCCGAGGGTAAGGGCTGAAGGACCGACCGTTTGGGCGCACCGCTAGACGCCGGATGCCCGGCTCGGTGGGCGAAGCTGACGCTCGCAATCGGGCCTCGCTTCGGCTAAAGTGGCGCTTCATTCTGACTGATCCGTTAGGAGAGTGTCATGAGCGCCAAACCGTCTCGTGAGGACGCAGCATTCAGGGCTCGCTTTGAAGCCGGAGAGGTCCCGCCCTCCGAGTTTCGCCATCGTGAGCACCTGAGGCTTGCCTATATTTATCTTTGCGAAAACCCTACTGAAACGGCCAACGAAACCATGAAGCATTCGTTGAAGAAGTTCTTGAAAAAGAATGGCGTTCCTGAGTCCAAATACCACGAGACGCTCACGTATTCCTGGATACAGGCGGTCAGGTATTTCATGATGAAAGCCGGTTCGACGAACTCTTTTGATGAGTTTATCGAAGTCGATGATCGTCTTCTCGAAACGGATATTATGCTCACCCACTACGGACGCGACACCTTGTTTTCCGAGCGGGCTCGAACAGAGCTTGTGAAACCGGACATAGAGCCCATTCCGCAATACATTTAGAGGCATGAGTATGCCGTGGTTGTGGATGGCACCACGCGACGTCACCGTTGACTAACGCCCAGATCCCCGCCGCTGTGTAACCTGGGAGGATGCAAGCGATGATACCAACCCTGCGCGTTTTGATGGCCATGGGCAGTTTGCAACGGCTCTTTCCGCTGTGGCTGGGTGGCTTTGCAATCCTGATCTTTGCATTCAGCCCTTGGATGCTGCTGGCCCTTCTCTACGGGATCATGCTGCAGTTCTTTGTCGAATACGTGATGCACCGGTTCGTCTATCATCGCGAGCCGCCGGACGATCAACCGACTTTCAACGCCCTCTACCGTTCTCACATCGGTCATCATGAATTTCCGACCGATCCGGAGTTCTTTACCGGCGATGACCACTGGTTCCCTGTCCGCTTTGCCTTGCTGTCGGTTGCGGGGCACACGCTGGTTCTTTGGCCTCTGATCGGAGCTTTGCCGGCGCTAAGCCTTTCTTGTGTGGCCTTGTTCGTCGGGTCGATCTCGGCTTTCGCATTCTACGAATATTGCCATACGCTGGCGCATCTGAAGGTGCCCAAAGGGTGGTTCGGTCAGCGCGTCACCCGAAGCCATCTGGTCCATCACTTCCAGGATCACGACGCCACCTATCATGTCAGTTTCGGGATGGGTTGGATCGACCGGCTGTTTGGCACCGCCTACGATCAGGATGTCGCGAAAGCGCGTTACGACCGCGAAACCATCCTGAGCATCGGGATGGACCCGGAGGATCTACGGCTGGTCACGGCGCGGAAGGCCTTTGGCATCACCCGGAGACCCGGAGAGAAAACGGGCGCGGGCACCGTCGCTTCCTGACCTAGGCGGCTTAGGTCCTAGCTCGAAATCAGCGCCAGACCGACAACCAGCAGCATTGAACCGGCCATGGCGAAATTGATCAATCGCTGGGTTTTTGGCGCGAGGTTGAGCCGCCTTAGCGTGACACCAGCCCGCAACCAAAACAGGTGGATCGGCACCCAAATCGCGTTGAGGATCAGCAATTTGAGCGCATTCTCGATCAGGAGCGCATCGGGCATGAATGCAAAGCCGGAAAAGAGCGTGGCGTTGACCGCATAGGCTTTGGGGTTGATCGGCTGCAATGCAACGCCGTTCCAGAACCCGAGCGGTGCCTTTGGCTCGGTAAACCCGATCCGCGCGCCTGCAAACGCGATACGCGATGCGAGCCAGAGCAGATAGGCGACCGATCCGAACAGCAGGACCGTGCGCAGCCAGGGCACTGCAAGCGCTGCGGCAGCAACGCCCGACAAAACCAGTGCGCAGACGAGGTTGTTGCCCACGAAGAGCCCGCCGACATAGGCCAGCCCGGCCCGGTAACCATAGGCGGATCCGACCCCGGCGGTCGATAGCACCCCCGGCCCCGGCGTGATGATCAGGAAAAAGACCGCCGCCGCGAATTCGAGCATCAGACCGGGATTTCGAAGGGCGCCAGCCTGTCCCAGTCGAACCGAACACCGATCCCCGGTTCATTGGGTGCGATCGCCCGCTTGTTCTCGATCACGAGGGGCCGTTCGGTATAGCGGTCGATGGGGAAAGAATGCACCTCAAGCCAGCCGGGGTTTGGCTGGGCCGAGACAAGACTGACATGCAGTTCCTGCATCCCGTGCGAACAGACTGGGATGCCGTGCTCGCGGCTGAGCTCAGCCACTTGCAGCCAACCTGTCACACCGCCGCAATTCGACGCATCCGGCTGGACAAAGGCCAGGTTTCCCTGATCAAGCGCCATCTCGAATTCATGGATCGTGTGCAGGTTTTCACCCTGTGCGACCGGGACGCCCCCGTCGCGCCCTACCACAGCATAGCCGGGATAATCGTCAGGGATGATCGGCTCTTCGAACCACAGCAGGTTCTGGTCTTTGACCGCTTGCGCGAGCGAGATCGCCTGCTCCCGGCTCATCGAATAATTGGCATCGATCATGAAGGCTGCGTCAGGCCCGATCAGGTCCCGGACTGCCCGAATACGTTCGATGTCAGCTGCCTCGGTTGGCTGTCCCACCTTGATCTTGACCCCGCCGAGCCCCGCATCGAGATAGCCCTGAATGTTGCGCAGCAGTTTCGGCTGGGGAAAGGCCAGATCGATCCCCCCGCCATAGGCGTCGCAGCTTTGCCCTGCTCCGCCCGCCATCTGCCAGAGCGGTTTGCCCGCTGCCACACAGCGCAGATCCCACAGCGCGATATCGACGGCCGAAATGGCAAAACTGAGGACACCGCCCCGCCCCACGTAATGCATGTGCCACTGCATCGCATCATAGAGCCCTTCGACATCCTCAGCCTCTTGCCCGATCAGAAGGGGCGCAAGGTCATGTTTGATCAGGCTGGCGGTCGCATGCCCGCCCCGCCCGCCGTTATAGGTATGACCGGTACCGCTGCGCCCATCCTCGAGCGTGACCGTCGCCGTGATCAGGTGAAAATGCGAGTGATCACCATGCTTGGCGTCGACCAGCACCTCGTCGAGGGGCACGTTGAACAGCCGCGCCTCAACTTTGGTGATCTTCGTCACTGGCACTCGGGCACGGGCGTCAGAACCGTGCCGTCTTCAAGATGTTGCAGCAGGTTATCGACCGTCAGCTTGCCCATGGCTGCGCGGGTTTCGACCGTCGCGCTGCCGACATGAGGCAACAGGACCACGTTGGACATTTTGCGCAGCGCTTCGGGTACGTGCGGCTCGGCCTCGAACACATCAAGTCCCGCCCAGCCGAGTTTGCCAGAGCCAAGCGCATCAATCAGGGCAGCCTCATCCACCACCGACCCCCGGGCGACATTGATCAGCGTGCCCTGTGGCCCAAGCGCCTCCAGCACCTCAGCATTCACCAGATGCCGAGTGCCTGCGCCACCCGGGGTGATGCAGATGAGCACATCAGACGCCTTGGCCATCTCCACAAGGTCGGCGCAGTAGGTGTAAGGCACGTCCTTTTGGCTGCGGGTATGATAGAGGATCGTCGGGTCCCAGGGGTCAAGCTTGTCCGCAATGGCCTGCCCAATGCGGCCCAGACCGAGTATCCCTACGGTCTGGTTGTCGGCCGAGCGGGTAAGGGGCGCGTTGCCCTTCGCCTCCCATTCGCCGGACCGGACATAGGCATCATCGCGCAAAAGCTCGCGGTAGCAGGCAAGCATCAGCAAGACGGCCGTGGTGGCGACCTCTTCGTTCAGCACATTCGGCGTATGGGTGACCATGATACCGCGCCGCACTGCCTCTTGCGCGTTGATGGCATCATATCCGACGCCGTAGCACGAGATCAGTTTCAGGTTGGGCAGCGCAGCCATGATCTCTGGCTTGACCCCGTCATGGCCGTTGGTCGCAACATGGGTGACCTTGGCGCCGTTTCCCGTCAGCCATTCCATGTCGAGGTCAGCCCATTTGTGGACAGTGAAGGCGGCCTGCAACCGGCTCATCATCGTGTCGGTGGCACCGCCGATGAGCAGCAGATCAGGCATCTTGCCGGACCTCCTGCCGTTGTTTGCCAAGACCCTCGATCTCAAGCTCCATCACGTCGCCCGGCTTTAGGTAGACAGGATCGGGTTTCATTCCCATGCCCACGCCCGGCGGCGTTCCCGTGCTGATGACGTCACCGGGATGCAGGGTGAAGAGGTGGCTCAGATGTTCGATGATCTCGGCCACGGTGAAGATCATGGTGGCGGTATTGCCGGTCTGCATCCGCTTTCCGTTCACATCGAGATGCATGGCCAGCGCCTGCGGATCCGCCACCTCGTCCCGCGTGACCAGCCACGGGCCGGTGGGGCCGAACGTGTCGCAGGATTTGCCCTTGGTCCATTGGCCCGTCAGCTTGGTCTGGAAATGGCGTTCGGACACATCGTTGACGATGCAGTATCCCGCGACGTGGTCCAGTGCATCGGCCCTGCTGACATACTTGGCCGTCTTTCCGATGACGACGCCCAGCTCAACTTCCCAATCCGTTTGGGTGGAACCCCGCGGCATGACCACGTCGTCATGAGGCCCGACAATGGCTGAATTTGCCTTGAAAAACAGGATCGGATGTTCGGGGATATCCGCGCCGGTCTCTGCAGCATGATCGGAATAATTCAGACCGATGCAAAGGAACTTGCCGATGTCGCCCACGCAAGGGCCAAGGCGTGGGTTGCCTTCGACCACCGGCAAGCTTGCTGGATCAAGCGCGCGCAGCTTTTCAAGGGCAGCATCCGACAGCGTATCACCCGTGATATCGGAGATGACGCCCGACAGGTCCCGCAGCGTATCCTCAACCATCATTCCCGGCTTTTCGGCGCCGGGCGCGCCGTAGCGAACCAGTTTCATATGTCCCTCTCAGTGATTGTCGCGCGGCATGTATTTCCGCGCAATATCTTGGAATTCAGCCGCCCCGCTCAGGGTCATGCCCTGATCGAAACGCCCCACCTTCTCCCGGAAGAACGCCTGCCAGGGCGATTGGCTTTCCGGTGCAGCGTAGCCGCCCTTGGCCTCCAACGCTGCGCGGCGATTGGTCAGTTCATCGTCGTCGATCAGCATGTTTGCGGTGCAGGTGTTCAGGTCGATCCGCACCCGGTCGCCGGTCTGCAACAGCGCCAGCCCGCCACCATCTGCGGCCTCGGGCGAGGCGTTCAAAATCGACGGCGACCCCGAGGTGCCCGATTGCCGCCCGTCCCCGACGCAGGGCAATGCCTCGATCCCCTTTTTCAGAAGGTATGCTGGGGCCCGCATATTCACCACCTCGGCCCCGCCCGGATACCCTTTGGGCCCCGCACCACGCATGAATAGGATACAATGTTCGTCGATACCCTCAGCCGGGTCATCGACGCGCCGGTGGTAGTCCTCAGGTCCGTCAAAGACGATGGCGCGGCCTTCGAACGCATTGGGGTCATCGGGGTTCGACAGGTAGCGGTCGCGGAATTCGGCGCTGATCACGCTGGTTTTCATGATCGCGCTGTCAAAAAGATTGCCCTTGAGATTGATGAAGCCCGCCTCGGCCACCAGCGGATCCTCAACGCTCATGATGACATCGGCATTTTCAGAACGGAAAGGGGCGCAGTTCTCGCCTATCGACTTGCCATTCGCGGTGATCACATCCGGGTTGGGCAACAGACCACCCGCAATCAACTCACCCACAACAGCCGGCACGCCCCCCGCCCGCTGATAGTCTTCGCCCAGGTACTGACCCGCTGGTTGCAGGTTGACCAAGAGCGGAACGTGGTGACCCAGCCGCTGCCAGTCATCATTGTCGAGGGGGACGCCCAGATGCTTTGCAATCCCGTTGAGGTGGATCGGCGCGTTGGTCGAACCGCCAATGGCCGAATTGATGACGACAGCATTCTCGAACGCCTCCCGCGTCATGATATCGGAGGGGCGCAGATCCTCCCAAACCATCTCGACGATCCGGCGGCCCGTCTCATAGGCCATCTGCCCACGTTCGCGATAGGGCGCCGGGATCGCGGCAGAGCCGGGCAATTGCATACCCAGGGCCTCGGCCAGCGAATTCATCGTCGTGGCGGTGCCCATCGTGTTGCAATAGCCCACGGACGGGGCGGCGGCGGCGGCGATCTTCATGAATTCGGTCGCGTCGATCTCGCCCGCAGCCATCCGCTCGCGGGCCTTCCAGATCACGGTACCGGAGCCTGCGCGATTGCCGTCATGCCAACCATTCAGCATCGGTCCGACCGAGAGCGCGATCGCCGGAATATTGACGGTGGCCGCCGCCATCAACAGCGCGGGCGTGGTCTTGTCACAGCCGATAGTCAGGACAACGCCGTCCAGCGGATAACCGAACAGGGTCTCGACCAAAGACAGATAGGCAAGGTTTCGATCCAGCATGGCAGTCGGGCGCTTGCCGGTTTCCTGGATCGGATGCACCGGCACCTCGATGCAGGTGCCGCCCGCCGCCACGATCCCGTCCCGGACCCGCTTGGCCAATTCGATGTGGTGGCGATTGCAGGGGCTGAGATCGCTGCCGGTCTGGGCAATGGCGATGATGGGCTTGCCCGATTGCAACTCGTCGGGGGTCAGTCCGTAATTCAGATACCGCTCGAGATAAAGCGCGGTCATCTCCGGATCGTCCGGGTTCATGAACCACTTACGCGATCGCAGGTCTTCGGGCTTCATCTCGCACGCCTTTCCTTCATTGTTCCCAAAATACTCCCGCCGGAGGCGTCTGCCCTAACCGCTCCACCCGCCGTCGATGACATGAGGCTGCCCGGTGACAAAGGCGCTTTCATCGCTGGCCAGATAGACGACGAGGGCCGCAATCTCTTCGGCCTTGGCAACGCGGCCCATCGGCTGGCGCGACACGAACGCCTCAAGCGCCGCCTCATAGCTGCCCATCTCTTCGCCGAGGGCCTTGACCCGGTCATGCCAGCTCGGGCTTTCGACGGTGCCGGGACAGATACAATTGCACCGGATCTTTTGACCGATGTAATCCACCGCTACCGATTTCGTCATCCCGATGACGGCGGCCTTTGTCGTGCCATAGATGAACCGATTGGGTGCCCCGATCACAGACGAACAGGCCGACGACATGTTGATGATCGATCCGCCGCCCCGCTCCAGCATGCCCGGCAGCGCCGCCCGGATCGTGCGCCACATCGACCGGACATTCAGATCGAATGCAAAATCCCAATCTGCGTCGGTTGCCTCGAGCACCGTGCCGTGATGGACAAAGCCCGCGCAGTTGAACAGGATGTCAGGCCTGGCATGATCGACGCCTGCGGCCGCAGCGGCATCATCTCGAACATCCATCTGGAAAACATCGAGTTGACCAACTGCTTCGGCAGCAAGGGTTTCGAGGGCCGCGCCATCGATATCGGTTGCGTAGACATGCGCGCCCTCCGCCACCATCGCCAGCGCGCTTGCCCGGCCAATCCCCTGGCCTGCCGCTGTTACCAAGGCGCGCTTGCCGCTCAGTCGACCCATACCAGTCCCTCCCCGACCGCGATAATCATTGGCCCTTTCGAGGCCCCGCTTTTCTGTTAGCGTAAGTCAGCGAAACGACAATGACCAGTGGATGCGAGCCGCCGGATGACCAAAGTTACACTTCTCGGAACCGGGCTGATGGGATTTCCCATGTCGCTCAATCTCATGATGGCCGGGCATGACCTGACCGTCTGGAACCGGACATCGGCCAAGGCCATGCCTCTTGAAGAGCATGGCGCGCGGGTGGCCAAAGACGCCGCCGATGCGGTGTCAGACGCCGACCTCATCATCTCGATGCTGAGTGATGGCGCGACAGTGCTGGAGCTCCAGCGGACGATCATCGAGGCATTGCCGCGCGGCGCGATCTGGGTCGATATGTCATCAACCAAACCCGAAGAGGCGCGCGCCCAGGCGTCGGCCCTGCTTGAAGTCGGCGTTGACCATCTCGACGCGCCAGTGTCCGGCGGCACCAAGGGAGCAGAGACCGCGCGCCTTGCCATCATGGCCGGTGGATCGGCCGGGGTTTTCGACCGGGCGAGCCCGGTGCTCTCCGCCATGGGCCGGCCGGTTCATGTCGGTCCGTCCGGCTCGGGTCAGCTGGCCAAGCTTGCCAATCAGACCGTTGTCGCCGTGACGATCGGTGCCGTGGCCGAGGCAATGTTGCTCGTTGAACAGGGGGGTGGCGACCCGGCTGCCCTGCGCGACGCGCTCAAGGGCGGATTTGCCGACAGTACGATCCTGCAACAACACGGCGCGCGCATGACCGAAGGCAATTTCACGCCCGGGGGGCTGTCGCGACTGCAACTGAAAGATCTCGACAATGTGCTGGGCGAAGCAGCGGACCTTGGCCTGCAACTGCCCATCACCCAGCATGTCCGCGACCGGTTTGATCACTTCGTTCATCACATGGACGGGGCGGAAAAAGATCACTCCGGTCTCTACCTCGAACTCAAGGCACGCAACGGATTGCAGACATGACCCGGGTCCTGATCTTAGGCGGCGGCGGCATGGTGGGCCAAAAGCTGGCGCACAGGCTGCTCGATAATGGACTGCCCGGCCACGACCATCTGCAGATCACGCTGCATGACATCGCCTTCCCACCAGACGGGGCGCCAACCGACGACCGGCGGCAGGGCGATCTGTCATATCCCGCTCAAGGCGCAGCGCTCGCGGCGGAGAGGTTCGATATCATCTACTTCCTGGCCTCGATCGTATCTGGCGAGGCAGAGACGAATTTCGACAAGGGCTGGACGACGAACCTTGCCGCGATGTGGCATTTTCTCGAAGCGCTTCGGGCTCAGAACGCCGCCACCAAGGGAGCCTATCGCCCGCGCCTGATCTTCACCTCTTCAATCGCCGTTTTTGGCGGGCCCTACCCCGACAAGATCGACGACGAATTCCTCCAATCGCCCCAAACCAGCTATGGCGCCCAGAAGGCAGCCTGCGAACTGCTGATCCAGGATTACAGCCGCAAGGGTTTTGTTGACGGCATATCCCTGCGCCTGCCAACGATCTGCGTACGTCCGGGCAAACCGAACCTCGCCGCGTCATCGTTCTTTTCCGGTATCATCCGTGAGCCGCTGAATGGGCAGCGGGCGGTTCTGCCCGTCGATGATACCGTACGGCATTGGCACGCCTCGCCCCGGTCGGCCGCGCGCTTCCTGACCCATGCGGCCACCATTGCCGAAGAGCAGCTTGAAGGGCGCCGTGCTTTGAACCTGCCCGGCCTAAGCTGCACGGTCGCCGAACAGATCGAGGCGTTGCGGTCGGTGGCCGGGCAAGAGGCTGTTGACCGGATCGATCACAAGCCCGATCCCGACATCATCAAGATCGTATCGGGCTGGCCCCGTGATTTCGCGCCAGACCGGGCCCGCACACTGGGGTTCGAAGCCGAGACGACGTTTGCTGAGATCATCCAAACCTATATCGAGGACGACCTGCCCCGGGCCTAGAGGTTGCGCTTGAGATGATCGTAAATCGCGGCATCGCACCGCGCTTCATCCCGCGCCAGCGCCGCATCAAGGATCGCCTTGTGTTCGGCAATAATGGCGCGAAAATAATCTTCTCCAAAGTCGCGTTCCTGTGACACCATCTGCTGCCGGAATTGGGCGTAAATGTTACTGTAGGTCTCGATCAGGATCGGAGAGCCGCAAGCGGAAATCAGGCTGAAGTGAAACTCTTTTTCAGCGTTCGACCACAGCCGCATATCTTCGCCGGGGTCGCCTACCCGCGCAATCCGCGTTTCGATATGGCTTAGCTTATGATGGGCTGCGGCCAGCCCGGCCTCCCATTCAGTGCCGCCTTTATGCATCGAAAGGCGCGCGCCTTCCCGTTCGAGCAGGACGCGGAACAGCGTTATGTCACGCCGCGCCTCGGGTGAGCTTTCGCTGGCGCGGAACCCTTTCTGCATTTCGAACTCAACAAGGCCCACTTTTGACAGCCGCAAAAGCACATCGCGGATCGTGTTGGCTGAGCATCCGTAGTGACCCTGCAGCTCGGCCGGCTTGAGCTTTTCGCCGGGCGCGAACCGGGCACTCATGAGGCGCACGCGCAGATCTTCGTAGATATCAGGTGTTTCGATGCGTGTGGTCATGTCATCAAAGCTCTTACCCAATCGTGCGGCGAGAATTCTGCGATTACAAGAAAATTTCGAAATTTGGGCGATTTTCAAATTTGTGTTGGCGTTTCTCGAACCCGTTGTTACGCTCGCGGCCATCTGGCGTAAGAAGATGGCTGCCAAGGTCACAAGCCGCGCTTCGATCCATGGGAGGAAAAATATGAAGCTCATCAAGTTGGCGGCTGCGGCTGCCAGTTCACTTGCGTTGCTGGCCGGTGCCGCATCAGCTCAGTCGACAACCCTGCGCATACAGACGCACTATGCGCCCGAGACGGTCTCGGGCAAGCTGGCCGCTCAGTATGTCGAAGACATTACGGCCATGTCCAATGGCGAGATCCAGGTCGAGATGTTCTACAGCTCGTCCGTCGTCAAATCGGTCGAAACCTTTGACGCTGCCGCGACAGGCATTCTTGACTGCGACATGACCGGTGGCGGATATCAGACTGGTAAAAACAGCGCGTTCCAGTTTGTCGGCGACATCATGGGTGGGTATTCAACCCCCTACCAGCAGCTTTCATGGCTGTATTTCGGTGGTGGCCTCGAAGCTGCAGCACCTCTCTACAACAAGTACGGAATGGAGCTGATCGGGTGGTGGGTTTACGGACAGGAAAGCTTTGCCTCGTCCAAGCCAATCGCAACAGTCGCAGACTTCAAGGATTGGAAATTCCGTTCGCCTCCGGGCATGGAAACCAAGATCTTTGAAAAGCTTGGCGCCAAGCCAATCGTGATGGACTTTACCGAGATCTTTACGGCGCTTGAAACCGGCATCATCGATGGTGCGGATGCGTCGGGTCTGGCCAACAACGTCGGCCTCGGTCTCTATGACATCGTGAAATACGCCAACTTCCCCGGCTTCCATTCGATGCCGTCTGACCACCTGGCTTGTAACAAGGCGGTGTTCGACGCGATGCCGACGCACCATCAGCGCATCATGAAGGTGGCGATGGAAGCTCTGGCTCTGCGCACAGCTCTGACCTTTGAAAAGGCCAATGCAGAGGCCGCGGCCCAACTGCGCGCTGACGGTGTGACGCTGAGCCAGTGGGCACCAGAAGAGCTGGCCAAGTTCCGTGCGGCGGCTCAGGCCACGTGGCCCGAGTTTGCGGACACGCCCGAAGCCAAGGCGCTGGTCGACAGCCACATGGCCTATCTGGGTCAGCTGGGCCTCGTCTCAGAATAGTAGTGAATGCGGGGCGCCTTTTCGGCGCCCCGCTATCCCGGCCCGCCTAAACCGGGCCGGCTCTCTTTCAGGGAAGGGATGATCGAATGCGGGAGCGTTCCGGCAGCCTGATCGAATGGCTTGTGCCGCTGGCATTTATCGTCTGTGCAGGATGGGTTGTTTGGCACATACCGGCCTTCACGCTCGACTTTGCGCCGCCCGAGGATCCCTCGCAATACGACAAGCTTTCAGCGCTTTTCAAACGCAACGACGTATCGCCCGGGATGGGTGGGCTGTTTGGCGGCTTTGCCGATATTATCGACTGGGTCGCGCTGCTCTGCCTGCCCGTTCTGGCCGCGATCGGCATAATGACGGTGCGCCGCGCGCCAATGGAGTTCGAAAGCTGGCGAACGGCCGATCGGCTTGCCGTCTTTATCGGCCGCGTAACAATGATGCTGGTCGTTTGCCTGTGCTCGGTAATGCTCTACGAGGTGTTCGTTCGCTATATCCTCAACGCTGCCACCCTGTGGGCGAACGAGCTGTCGCTGTGGATTGCCGGCTTTATCTTTCTTTGCGCCGGTCTCTACGCGATGCAGCAGCGCAGCCATATCCGGATCTTCCTGCTCTATGACGTCTGCCCACGCTGGATGCAGCGCTTGTTCGACACGATCTCGACCTTGCTGATCGTAGCCTTCGCGTTCTTCCTGATCTACGGCGGCTATGGCGAGGCGTTCGACAAATTCTATCGCTGGGAAACCTTTGGCACCGCCTTTGACCCGCCGATCCCCGCCACCATCAAACCCGCCGTTCTTTTCATCATCGGACTGGTTGCGGTGCAGGCCGTTGTGAACCTCATTTCCGACTGGAACGCCGAACCGGTGGTGCACACCGCCGCCGACGACATCGACCAGGATGAGCTTGAGGCGCTGAGAATGGCCGTTGGCGACGAGGGGACGGGCGACCTTGATGTCACCCGCGGCGCGATACAGTCTGATACTTCGAGGAAGAGCTGATGGACGTCGGCACGATTTCACTGGTCCTGATGCTGGGCCTGATCATCCTGCTCGCCATCGGGATGCCCCTGGGCTTTGCCTCGGCCTTCATGGCTGTCGTCGTTCTGTTCATGAAGTTCGAACCCGCGGTGCTGATGGACCCGACCCTGTGGGGCGAGGGGTTCCTGACCGGTCGTCCGGGAAGCGGGCCGCTGAATATTCTCAGTCAAAGGATATACGGCGACGTGATGACGAGTTACGTCCTGATATCCATCCCGCTCTTCATCTTCATGGCTGCCTTGCTGGAGCGGTCGGGGATCGCGAAGTCGATGTATGACAGCCTGAATGTCTGGCTGAACCGCACACGCGGCGGCATCGCAATTGTCACTTCGATCATGGCTGTGATTATGGCCGCTATGTCAGGGATTATCGGAGGCGAGGTTGTTCTCTTGGGCCTCATCGCCCTGCCCCAGATGCTGCGGTTGGGCTATAATCAGAACCTTGCCATCGGTACGATCTGCGCCTCCGGCTCCCTCGGCACGATGATCCCGCCGTCGATCGTACTGATCATCTATGGCCTGATCACCGAAACCTCGATCAAGGCATTGTTCACCGCCGCCTTCATCCCCGGCTTCATGCTGGCGAGCTTTATCATCATCTATATCGTCATCCGCACTCAGCTGAACCCGGATCACGCCCCCCTGCCCGAGCCGGTCGAGGGCGAGCCCGAAGGCAACGAAAAGCGGATGCTGTTCCTCGCATTTTTATCGGTGCTGGTGGCAGGCTTCTGGTCGTTCTTCGCGCTGCGGGTTCTGTTTTTTGAATATACCGGTCAGAATGCAGCTCAGACCGGCGATCCGATCCGGTTCGGGACCATGGACTATCTGCCGTGGTTCCTGGGCACGGTGGCAGTGGCGCTGGCCCTGATCTTGTTCGTATTCGGGCGCGCGCGCACCGCACGCGGTTGGAACATGGGCAAAGGTTTGGTGCCACCGATCGTCATCATCGGAGTGGTGCTGGGCTCGATCTATATGGGTATCACCGGCATCACCGAAGCCGCCGGCATGGGTGCGCTGTCGGTGCTGGTTCTTGCGATTTTCCGTGGCGAGTTTTCCTTTGACCTGCTGTGGGACGCGCTGATGCGGACACTGAAATCGACGGGCACGATCATCTGGGTGACCATCGGGGCCACGGCACTGGCCGGGGCCTACACCATCGCGGGCGGCCCGACATATGTTGCCAACCTGATCCTGGGCACGGATCTGGCGACCATGGGTATCATCCTGATCATGATGCTGATCTTGCTCTTCATGGGGGCATTCATGGATTGGGTGGGGATTGTCCTGCTGATCATCCCGGTGTTCCTGCCAATCGTGCAACGCCTGCCGATTGAAGAGATCGGCTTCCTCGGCACGATCGAACCGCGCTATGTCGCGATCTGGTTCGGGGTGGTCTTCTGTATGAACATGCAGGTGAGTTTCCTGTCGCCGCCGTTCGGACCTGCCGCCTTCTATCTGAAATCCGTGGCGCCGCCACACATCTCGCTGACCGACATCTTCAAGGGTTTTCTGCCGTTCATCGGCATTCAGCTCATCGCCCTTTCGGTTTTGCTGATCTGGCCGCCGATCGTCACTCTGTTGCTGTAGAAAGGGTATGACGATGCTGACCGAACGCCAGATCATGCAGTTTCATACCGAAGGCTATCTGGTGATCGAGGATGTGCTGCCCAACGACACGCTGGGCGCCGTAAGGGCAGAGTATGGCAGGCTCATGGATGACCTCTATGCCGGGTGGGAGCGTATGGGGGCCGTGCCAACCGGCCAAGGGCTGAGCTTTTGGGAAAAGCTAAGCGCGTCGTATGCAGCCGGGTGCGACTGGTTCCAGCCGATGGATATCAGCCTGCCCGGAGACGAAATCGCACCCGATACGCCGATGCATTTCGGACCGGCGGTTTTCGCGATGGTCCGCCACCCGCGCATCCTTGACATCGTCGAGGCACTTATCGGGCCGGAAATCACGTCGAACCCCATCCAACACGTCCGGATCAAGCCGCCTGCCCCGCAACTCACATCGGATGAGACGCGGGCCCATGTCACCAGCACCGACTGGCATCAGGACCGTGGCGTGGGGCTGGAAGAAGCCGATCAGACGCAAATGATCACCGTCTGGGTCGCGATTACCGACGCGACCGAAGAAAACGGGTGTCTTCAGGTCGTGCCCGGTATCGATGAGGGCCTGCTGCCCCACTGCCCGCAACGCCAGACTGCCATCGCGCCGGGCCGGTTGGACACGGCGCGGGCCGTTCCGATGCCCGTCGCCGCAGGCGGTGTGGTGCTTTTCCATCCACTGGTGCCCCATGCATCGCTGCCCAACCGCAGCGCAGATTTCCGTTGGTCATTCGATCTGCGCTATAACGTGACGGGTCAGAATACAGGGCGGGAACACTTCCCCAGTTTTATCGCCCGCAGCCGCAGCAACCCTGAGACCGAACTGACCGATTGGCGCGCATGGCGGACCATGTGGGAAGACGCCCGCGCCCGCTTGTCCGGTCAGGCTCATATCCCGATCCATCGGTGGCAATCTGATGCCCCTTACTGTGCGTGACCCATGGATTTCGTAAGGCTCGATCCCGCTGACACCGTGGTTACCGCAACCCGCCCGCTTGAAGTCGGCGCTGCGGTCGAGGGCACTACAACGCGCGCCCTGATCCCGTCGGGCCACAAGATCGCGACACAGGTCATCGCCAAGGGCGAACCCATTCGCAAATACGCGCAGATCATAGGTTACGCCTCGCAGGACATCGCGCCCGGCGATCACGTGCATACGCACAATGTCGAGTTTCGGAACACCGACGGGGCCTACGAGTTTTCAACCGATCTGCGCCCGGTCGACCCAGCAACGACCCCGGACACGTTCATGGGATACCGCCGCGCTTCGGGTCGGGTCGGCACCCGAAACTATATCGCCGTCGTGACATCTGTGAACTGCTCGGCCACGGCGGCGCGCATGATCGCCGATCACTTCACCCCGGATCGCCTGGCCCCCTATCCGAACGTCGACGGGGTCGCGGCATATGTCCACGGGACGGGCTGCGGCATGGCTGGCGATGGTGAAGGGTTCGAGGCGCTGCAAAGGGTCATGTGGGGCTATGCGCGACACCCCAATCATGCGGGCGTCCTCATGGTTGGGCTAGGCTGTGAGATGAACCAGATCGACTGGTTGCTCGAAGCCTACGGTCTGGAACAGGGGCCGCTCTTTCAGACCATGAACATCCAGAACGTCGCAGGGCTGCGCAAGACCGTCGAGATGGGGATCGCCAAGATCGAGGCGATGTTGCCGCTCGCCAATCAGGCGACCCGCACGGCCTGCCCCGCCTACGAGCTGATGGTCGCCTTGCAATGTGGCGGCTCTGACGCCTGGTCGGGGATCACGGCGAACCCCGCGCTTGGTTATGCGACTGATCTGCTCGTGGCTCAGGGCGGGACAGGAGTGCTGGCCGAAACGCCCGAGATTTACGGGGCTGAACACCTGCTGACCCGCCGCGCAATTGACCGGGCCACGGGTGACCGACTAGTGGGTCTGATCAAGTGGTGGGAGGATTACACCGCCCGCAATCGTGGAAGCATGGACAACAACCCAAGCCCCGGGAACAAGGCCGGTGGGTTGACCACGATCCTTGAAAAGTCGCTTGGCGCGGCGGCCAAGGGCGGTACCACACCCCTGACCGGTGTCTACAAATACGCCGAACCGGTGACCACGCCCGGTTTCACCTTCATGGACAGTCCGGGCTATGACCCGGCAAGTGTAACCGGGCAGATCGCAGGGGGCTGTAACCTCGTCTGTTTCACCACCGGGCGTGGGTCGGCCTTCGGCTCCAAACCCGCACCAACGATCAAGGTCGCCACGAACTCCGACCTCTTTCGCCGGATGCCCGAAGACATGGACGTCGATGCCGGCACGATCCTGAGCGACGGCATCAGCGTCGAGGAAAAGGGCCGCGAGATTTACGAGATGTTCCTGCGGGTCGCGTCCGGCGAAACCACAAAATCCGAGGCGCAGGGGCTTGGTGACTATGAATTCGTTCCCTGGCAGATCGGGGCGGTGATGTGATGGAGTGCCTTACCCACCAGCAAAAGGCATCATACGAAGCCAACGGTTATCTTGTTCTCGAAAACCGTATCCCGCCGGAATGGCTGAACAAGATCCGATCGGAAATTGCGAGGTTTGAGGATGAGGCGGCCACCATGACCGCCTCGAACGATCGCCTCGACCTCGAAGACAGCCATACGCCGCAAGAGCCGCGCCTGCGCCGGATCAAGCTGCCCCACACGATCAGCGACGTGATGCGGGATCTGATGTATTCGGACCTGATCCTTAGCCCCGCCCGCGACTTGATCGGGCCCGATCTGCGCCTGCATACCACCAAGCTGAATATGAAATCGGCGGGCTATGGCGCTGCGGTCGAATGGCATCAGGATTACGCGTTTTATCCCCATACCAACGACGACATACTCGCCATCGGGGTTCTGATCGACGATATGGCCCCCGAAAACGGGCCGCTCATGGTCTTTCCCGGCAGTCACGGGGGGCCGGTTTATGATCACCACGTCGATGGGGTCTTTGCCGGGGCGATGCTGCCTGAAGAAAATGGACTGGATCTGGAGGATGCCGTACAACTGACCGGCCCGGCGGGGTCGATCAGCATCCACCACGGGCGCATCGTGCATGGCTCGGCGCTGAACCGTTCGGACCGACCCCGGCGCATCCTCTTCTACGAGATGATGGCGGCCGACGCGTTTCCCATCATGGGGTCAATGACCCGATGGGAGGGGATCGAGGATTACAACACCCGAATGCTCTGCGGTGAGCCCACACTGACGCCACGCCTGAAAGACATCCCTATCCGCATTCCACAGCCCCAGCCGAATGTTCCGATCTCGATTTACGAGATCCAGAAGGGTTTGAAGACCCGCGCGTTCGACACCATTCCCAAGAAGGAGACCCAGTCATGACCCAGCCCACAATCGGTTTCATCGGCCTTGGCCTGATGGGCAGCGCCATGGTCGGGCGGCTGCAGGACAAGGGCTATCCCATGCGGGTGATGGCCAATCGGTCGCGGGCGAATGTCGAGGCGGCCGTGGCCCGCGGTGCAGACGAAGCTGCAACACCGAAGGAACTGGCAACGGGATGCGATATCGTCATGTTGTGTGTGGACACATCCGCCAGCGTCGAGAGCCGGATGCGTGGTCCGGATGGCGTCATTGCGGGCATCAAGGAAGGTGCCATCGTTATCGATTTCGGAACCTCCCTGCCCGCATCGACGCGCGAACTGGGAAAAGAGATCGCTGCCGCAGGGGGCACCTACCTTGACGCGCCACTGGGACGAACACCCGCCCATGCAAAAGACGGACTACTGAACATCATGTGTTCAGGCGACAAGACGGCCTACGACAGGGTCGAACCCGTTCTCGAAGATCTCGGTGAAAACGTCTTTCATCTCGGGGCACTCGGGACAGGGCACACGATCAAGCTGATTAACAACTTCTATGCCCAGGCCTGCGCCAACGCGATGGCCGAGAGCTTTGCGATTGCTGATGTCATGGGGGTTGACCGGCAAAGCGTCTATGACGTGATGTCAGCCGGGCCGCTCAAATCCGGCATGATGGATTTCATCGCGGCCTATGCGCTTGAAGGCAACGACCAGAACCTCGCATTTTCGATCAAGAACGCCGCCAAGGATGTCGGATACTATGCCCAGATGTGCAAAGAGGCCGGGGTCCAATCCATGATGGCAGGCAGCACACTGGAAAGCCTGCATGGCTCGATCGACGCGGGCCGTGGGGAAGAAATGGTGCCGCGCCAGGTCGACTTTTTCTCGGATCACTTCAAGGGCTGATCCATGGCCATCGCCGCCCGCGCAACCGAGGACCGGGCCGCCCTCGGCATCCTCATGACGCTGGGGGCGTATCTGTTCTTTTCGCTTATCGACACGTCGGTCAAATGGCTGGTCCTGGCGGGTCTCCCCGCCTTTCAACTCGCCTTCATGCGGTATCTGCCGCACTTCGTGATCTCGACCGCGCTGGTCTTGCGGCAAGGCGGCGGCTGGTCGGCCTTTGCGACCAAGCATCTGGGTCTGGTGCTCTTTCGGGGATTCCTGCTGGCATCGGCGACGATCTTCAACTTCATCACGCTCAAATATCTGCCCCTGACGGTCACAGGCAGCATTATGTTTTCGGCCCCGATCATCGTCTGCGCCCTGTCATGGCCACTGCTGGGTGAAAGGGTGGGGCCGTGGCGGTGGTTCGCGATCATGCTGGGGTTCATCGGTGTCCTGATCGTGATCCGGCCGTTCGGAGCGGAATTCCACTGGATCGCCCTGCTCAATGTCTACAACGCCTTCTCATTGGCGCTTTACTCCATAATCACTCGCAAGATCTCGGGCGTTGTGGCTGCGGAAACGATGCAATTCTACATGGGGGCCATGGGAGCCGTCGCCCTGCTGCCCTTCGCGATTTGGGTTTGGGTCACGCCGGAAAACACGCTGCAATGGGCGCTCATGATCGGTCTGGGCCTCTGGGGTTGGGCGGGGCACGAACTCTTCTCGCGGGCACATGGGTTTGCCCCGGCGAACACCCTGATGCCCTACACCTATAGCTTCCTGCTGTTCCTTGCGATCGGCAGCTATCTGGTCTTCAACGATATCCCCGACGCCTGGACCCTTACCGGGGCCGGCATCATCGTGATCTCGGGCCTCATCATCTGGCGCCGCACTACAATAAGGGAGCAGCCCGCATGAAGGTCGCAGCAATTGGCGAGGCGATGATCGAGCTCGCCATGACGGGCATCGAAACGGCGCATGTGGGCGTCGCCGGCGATACGCTGAACACCGCAATCTACATCAAGCGCAGCGCGCCTGAAATCAATGTGGATTACATCACGCGATTGGGCCGCGATCCGTTTTCGCAGCGGATCCGAGATTTCATCGCAGCGGAGCATATCGCTACTGGGCAGGTCGAAACCGATCCGAACGGGTCGCCCGGTCTTTATGCCATCACGACGGATGAGCGCGGCGAACGGTCATTTACCTATTGGCGTGGCCAATCAGCTGCACGGTCCATGTTCCAGACCGACAATGGGCCATGCTTCAACGCGTTGGCAGGTTACGACCTGCTCTATCTCTCCGGCATCACACTCGCCATTCTGCCCGCTACAACGCGCACCGCTCTCCTGGAATGGCTACGGCAGTTCGCGGGCAAGGTCGCGTTCGACGGCAATTACCGACCACGACTTTGGGAGAGCGCCGAGGTGGCCCTTGCGACGATGAATGCGCTTTGGGACCGGGCAGACATCGCCCTGCCCTCGGTCGATGACGAAATAGCCTTGCGGGAAGAGAGCCACGAAGCCGTCATTGCTCGTTTCCGCGCCCTACGCGCGACTGGAGCCGTCAAGTGCGGTGAAGACGGACCCATCTCGCTGGGCGAGCATGTGATCCAAGACTACCCGGCAGCGCCTCATGTCGTTGACACGACAGCAGCGGGCGACAGCTTTAACGGCGGGTATCTCGCCGCTTATCTTCAGGGCAATAACCAAAGCGAGTGTCTGATGGCGGGCCACGCCCTTGCCAGCCGGGTGATCGGACACCGGGGCGCGATCATCCCGACTTAGGGTCGATAATCCGGCGCAAAGCTGTTTGCGGCTCAGGGCCGTTGCATGCCTCGACCAAAGCGCTGGCCATCGGATCATCCAAGGCTCGCCCCGCCGCAACCTCGGCCTGAACAAACGCAATCCAGGCCTCGACTGCGGCTTCCAGCGCCGGGCTTGGCTGCCCCGCCCTGTCACGGATCGTCTCAACCACCCGGATCGGCATTTTCTGACTGCCATCCATCGCGATCTGGCGCAGCTTGTGGTGGAGGTTTGGGTTTTCAAATCGGGCGATCAGCGCCTCGGCATAGGGCGGTGCGACGGCCCGCACCGCATCGGGCAACGTCTCCATCGCCTCGGCCATCAACGCCCGCGCACCGGAGCGTAATTCAGGGTCGGCGATCGCTTCATGCACATATATATGGCCGCGTCCGACCCCGGCATAGGCCAGATAAGAATGCGCCCCGTTCAGCATCCGCAGCTTGCGCATCTCATGCGGGGCCACGTCATCGACCCATTGCACACCCGGCCAGTCGGGGCGCGGCCCGGCAAAATCGTCTTCGATCACCCACTCACTGAAACCCTCGGTGGGTACCGCCATCGGGTCATCGGCTTCCGCCCGGATCTTTTCCGTTGTGGCCGGCGTGATACGGTCGACCATGGATGAGGGAAAGGTTACCGGGGCGGGTAAGGGCAACCCGGCCAACTGGGTAAAGCGGCGGATCGCGGCGCCAAGCTTGGCGCCATTACCCGGCAGATTATCACAGCTCAGCACCGTGACGGGCGCTGTTCTGCGCGACAGGCCGTGGGCCAGCGCACCGATGGCTGTGACCGGTGCACCGTCGAAGTCGGCGACCACGGCCGGGTCCCTCAGATCAAGGGTGCCGTCGGGCCCAAGGTGATAGCCCTTTTCGGTAACGGTCAGCGTGACGACAGCGACCTGCGGGTCAGCGATGGCCGCGACCACCGCCTCGGGGTTTTCGGGGCCGACAATCATCCGGTCGATTGAGGCGACACGGTCAATCCGCGTACCGCCCGCATCCTTAATGACCACGCTATAGGCATAGTTCCGGGCGGCGAGACCGTTGCGCACCATGGGTGAGCGCAGGCTGACCCCGGTGATCCGCCAATCGGCCAGATCACGGGTGTACCACGCCCCGTGGGCGCGAAAGAAATTCCCGACGCCAAGATGCAGGATACGGTTCATGGCTGGTCCAGCTTATAGGCGTCGCGGGCCAGATCGGTGGCCAGGGCCCGGGCAAGCATTTGCGCGTCATCAAACCCTAACAGCCCTTTTTCGACCTGCCCCGCAAGGTGCTCTGCCACCGCCCGCCGCCACAGATCATGCCGCGCCGGGATTGACAGAAAGGCGCGGGTATCATCGTTGAACCCGGCAAGGTTCCAGTAACCCGCCGTCTCGACCACCTGATCAAAGTATCGCGCGATCCCTGCCGCGCTGTCGTGGAACCACCACGGCGGCCCGATCCGCAAGGCGGGCCAATGACCGGCCAGCGGGGCCAGCTCGCGGGCATAGGTTGTTTCGTCCAGCGTAAAGAGGATGAGGGTAAGGTCCGGGTTGTTCCCGACACGGTTCAAAAGTGGCTCAAGCCCGCGCACCCAATCGACGGCAATTGGGATATCCGCCCCCTTGTCGCGGCCAAATCCGGTGAAGACCGCAGCATTCGTATTACGCCGACTTCCGGCATGAAGCTGCATCACCATCCCGTCTTCGGCCGACATCTGCGCCATCTCTGTCAGCATGTGACCATAGAAAACCCGCGCATCGCTGTCCGACGCTGATCCGTCCCTAAGTCGAGCGAAAACAATTTCCGGCGCGTCCAGCCATGCAGTCACAGGCTCTTGAATCGCGTGATCGGTCGCGGTCGCGCCCCTATCCCGGAAATAGGCGCGGCGGGTCCGCAGCGCCGCAAGAAAACCATCGTAGGTGCCGGTGTCGTGACCTGTGATCGCGCCCAGCTTGTCCACATCGGTCCGCCAGTCGGGAAAGGCCGGATCCAATACCGCGTCGGGGCGGAATGTCGGGATGACACGGCCACCCCAGCCGCTTTCACGGATCGCATCATGCGCTGCCAGATCGTCGAGCGCGCCATCTGTGGTCGCCAGAACCTCGATGCCGAACCGATCAAACAGCGCCCGGGGGCGATGCGCCGGGTCGGCCAGCCAATCCGCGATATGGTCGTACACCGCATCGGCAGTGTCAGGCCCAAGGGGCAGAGTGCAGCCAATCGTTTCCCGTAGCACATATTCGATCCAGATGCGGCTCGGGGTGCCGAGAAACAAATGCCAATGCTGCGCAAAGAGACGGAAGATCGCCCTTGGATCCCGCTGCGCCTCTGGCACGCCAATGCCCAGATCCTCCATAGGCACGCCCTGCGAATAGAGCATCCGAAAGACATAGTGATCAGGGATGACCAACAACGCCGCAGGGTCTGGAAACGGCGCATCCTGGGCGAACCAGGCCGGGTCGCAATGACCATGGGGCGACACGATGGGGGCGTCCCGCACACCCTCATACAGCTCTTCGGCCAGCCCCTTGAGGTTCAAAACCATTTTCGTCCTCCCCGTCGGCGAGCCTAGCACAAATAGCCCTTGGCGCACCCGCGAATTGCCGCCAATCTGAAGGCGGGAGGAACGGCATGAACGCCTTGTTGATCGGGATGGGGATGGTCGCCCAAACCCACCTGCTGGCGCTACGCGATAACGGCGCAGGCGTGCGGCTGGGTGGCGTATTAGGGCGTGATCTTGCGCGGACGCGGGCCTTTGCCGATCAGGCGGCAGATCTGCTGGGCTATCCCGTCGACGCCCATAAAGACATCGACGCGGCTACGGCAACCAAGCCGGATCTCGCGATCCTGATCACCCCGCCCAATGCCAGGATTGAACATGCGCAGGCCCTATCGGCAGCAGGTATCCCGACGCTCATGGAAAAACCCGTTGAACGGACGCTGGAACAAGCGCGGGCCATCGTCGGGCTCTACCACAACGTTCCTCTCGGCATTGTCTTCCAGCACCGAACCCGGGCCGCGTCCCAGACGCTAATGAAGCGTCTCGAAAGTGGCGACTTGGGCGAGGTTGTCCATGTCGAAATCAAAGTGCCTTGGTGGCGCGATCAGGCCTATTACGACGAACCGGGGCGCGGCAGCTATGCCCGCGACGGCGGCGGGGTGATGATTTCTCAGGCGATCCACACGCTTGATCTGGCGCTCTGGCTTTGCGGCCCGGTCAAAGAGCTTCAGGCCCAGATGCGCTCCAGCCCCCTGCATCGACTTGAGGCCGAAGATATCGCAACTGCGATTCTGACCTTTGAAAGCGGCGCAACGGGCATGATCAGCGCAACCACCTGCGCTTATCCGGGCGGCACGGAAAGCATCACGCTGATCACCACCAAAGCGCGGGTACATCTGGAAGGGGACGCGCTTCGCCTCGACTGGATCGACGGCGAGACAGAGATGCTGGGAACCGATCAGAGCACGGGCGGCGGCGCCGATCCGATGGCCTTCACCCACGGCTGGCACCAATCCATCCTCGAAGATTTTGCGCAAGCCGTCCGCATCGGCCGTGCGCCGCTCGCTATGGGGCAGGAAGCCTTGCGCGTACATGCGGTAATCGACGCCATGACCCGGGCCAGCGCCTCGGGTCAAACTGAAAAGGTGCGCGCATGACCATCACTTTCGTTGCCCTCGGCCTCGACCATCGGCACATCTACGGTATGACGGAGAATATGCTGCGGGCAGGCGCGCGGTGCCTTGGCTACTGGACCGAAGGATCACCACAACCCCTATCAGGCTACCAAAGACGGTTCCCGGATCTGCGTCGCTTTGAAACCCTCGACGAGGCACTTGGCGCAGGGGCAGATCTGGCCCTGATCTCGAACATACCTGCGGACCGGGCGGCCGTAGCGATTCGTGCGATGGAGACCGGGCACGACGTGATGACCGATAAACCGGGCTGCACCGAACTGACCCAGCTCGCCGCGATCCGCCAGACGGTCGCTGAAACGGGGCGGATATGGTCGATCAACTTTTCCGAACGGTTCGAGGTACCGGCTGTGACGCTGGCCAGCGAGCTGGTCGCAGACGGAGCGATCGGGCAGGTCGTCCATACCTGCGGGTTGGGGCCGCACCGGCTCAACCGCGCCACGCGGCCCGACTGGTTCTTTCAGCGCGACCGATATGGCGGAATCTTGACTGACATCGCCTCGCACCAGATTGACCAGTTTCTTTATTTCACAGCCTCTGACACGGCCGACATCGCCATGGCCCATGTGGCGAACCATGCGAATTCCCGCGATCCCGGGCTGCAGGATTTCGGTGAAATCGCCCTGCGATCGGCCCATGCTTCGGGCTATATCCGCGTCGATTGGTACACACCCGATGCGCTGCCCAATTGGGGCGACGGGCGGCTGACGCTCCTCGGCACTGATGGGTATATCGAACTGCGCAAATACGTTGACGTCGGCGGGCGCGAGGGAACGGATCACGTCGTTCTGGTCAACGGCACGCGCTGCGAAAACATCGATGCAAGCGACGCTGGGCTACCCTATTTTGACCGACTGCTGCACGACATCCAGCACCGGACCGAAACGGCGATGCCCCAGAGCCACTGCTTTACCGTTATGGAATTGGCGTTAAGGGCGCAAGAAATGGCAGAGGCATGATCCGCGTTGCAATCCTGGGCGCGGGGATCGGCGCGCAACACTTGGCAGCCTATCAGGCGCTGCCGGAATTCGACGTCGTGTTGCTGGTCGATCAGGACGCGGACCGGCGCCAAGCCGTGGCGCCAGATATCCCCGGTGCAGAGACGATCGAGGCCGCGCTGGACAGCGATGCTGATCTGATCGACATCTGCCTGCCGCCGCACCTGCACGCACCCACTTCCATCGCGGCGCTGAAGGCAGGCAAGCACGTCATCTGTGAAAAGCCGCTGGCCACGTCAATCGATGAGGCCGACGCCATTGCCACCACTGCCGAAAAGGCAGGCCGCCATGTATTTCCTGTTTTTCAATACAGGTTCGGCCCCGCCTTCACCCAACTTCAGGCCCTGATCGATGCGGGTCTTACGGGCAGACCGCATATCGCCGCGCTTGAAACCCACTGGGCGCGGGGCGCTGATTATTATGCCGTACCGTGGCGAGGCACATGGGCCGGGGAGCAGGGCGGCGCGGTTCTTGGCCACGCAATCCACGCACATGACCTGCTCGAACACTTCTTTGCCCCCGTCACCCATGTCACGGCCCGGCTCTCCACGCGCATCAACCCGATTGAGACCGAGGACTGTGCGGTGATAACCTTTGATCTGGCCGACGGGGCGATCGCCACCAGTTCCATAACCCTGGGTGCAGCGCGGGACGAAACCAGACTGCGTTTCGTCTTTGACAGGTTGACGGCGACATCGGGGACCCTGCCCTATAGCCCAGCAGAGGGTCATTGGACCTTTACCGCGCGCGACCCAGCCGACCAAGCCGCCATCAATGCCTGTATCGCCGCTGTACCTCCTGCCCCACCCGGTTTCACCGGCTTTCTGACCGAGATCGGCAAAGCACTGAGCGGGCAATCCAGCCAAGCCGTCACGCTCGCCGACGGCCGGCGGTCCATCGAACTGGTGACAGCGATCTACGCCGCACATCGCAGCGGCGAGCGCGTTGCACTGCCCCTCTCCCCAACCCACCTGATGCGGAAAGGATGGCAACCATGAAGGAATGCTGGCGCTGGTTCGGCCCCCATGACCCCGTGATGCTCAGCGATCTGCCTCAGGTTGGCGCGACAGGGGTGGTGACGGCCTTGCATGACTATCCACCCGGCGCGGAATGGCCCGCCGATGCCATTGCCGAGCGGAAGACGATAATCGAGGCGGCGAGGCTCGAATGGGCCGTCGTCGAAAGCCTTCCGGTGTCCGAGGCGATCAAGACGCAAGGGTCCGAGATGGCCAGTCACCTGACGGCCTACAAACGCAGTCTAGAAGCGCTGGCACGTAATGGGATCAAGTCGATCTGCTACAACTTCATGCCGATCCTCGACTGGACCCGCACGCAAACCCATGCGCCCCAGCCGCATGGGGGCACAGCGATGCTGTTCGACCTGACCGATTTCGCCGCCTTCGATCTGTTCCTGCTGAAGCGGCCTGACGCGAGGGACGATTACCAGGAAACTCTGCAATGCGCCGCAGAGGCACGATTAGCTGAGATGTCCGAGGCGGAACAAACCCGCCTGATCCGCACGATCATAATGGGTCTGCCCGGGGCCAATGACGGCTGGACGCTGGATCAGGTGCGCGAACGGCTGGGCACCTACGACGGGATTGACGCCGCCCGGCTTCGACAAAACCTGATCGATTTTCTGGGCGAAGTGGTACCAGTCGCGGAAAAGCTTGGCCTGCGCCTGTGTTGCCACCCTGATGACCCACCCTTCCCACTGCTGGGCCTGCCGCGCGTGATGTCTTCGACCGATGACTACGCCGCGACACTGGCAGCTGTCGATTTGCCGGCGAACGGGGCGACGCTGTGCACGGGGTCGCTGGGTGTGGCCAAGAGCTTTGACGGAGCCGAATTCGTGCGGCGTCTGGGCCCACGCATCTATTTCGTGCACCTGCGCAACACCAAGCGGCTGGCTGGACCTGATCCCCGGCGGCCCAACTTTTTCGAGGCACCGCACCTTGAGGGCGACACCGACATGGTCGGCACGATCAAGGCGCTGCTGGACGAAGAGGCGCGGCGTAAATCCGAGGGGCGCGCCGATTGGCAAATCCCCATGCGACCCGACCATGGGCAAGAACTGCTGATGGATCGTGACCGCGACAGCTTGCCAGGCTATCCGCTGATCGGACGGATGCGAGGGCTGGCCGAACTGCGTGGGATCGCGACGGCGCTTTCAGCGGATACCTAGCCGCCCACCTGTTCCAAAGCGCCGGTTAGCGCGGCAATTGCCACCTGGCTGGTGATCACGTCACCATACCGCCGGTCGATGTCGCGCAGGGCCTGATCGTGCGGCCCCTCTTCGACATCGCCACAGCAATCGCGGGGCAGGATGGTGCGGAACCCGTAGGAAAACGCATCGACGGCAGAGGCTCTGACGCATCCCGACGTGTTGCAGCCAACGATGATCACCGTATCGATCTGATGCTTGGTCAGGATCTGCACTGCCGGCGTCTGAAAGAATATCGACGGCGCGATCTTGCGGAACACCACGTCATAGTCCGGATCGTGAATGCGGGGGTCCAACCGCGTGCCCTCGGTTCCGTCCGTGAAATCCGTGCGCACGGCGGGGATCTTCCAGTTCAGCGCGTCGTGATCGCTGCAATGGCCAACATAGGTCTGCAGAACTGGCACTTTTGCATGACGGGCCGCGGCCAGCAGACGGGCCGTATTCTCGACCGCTGCATCGACCATGGCACTGCCGCCCAACGGCTGGTCGGCGCTGGTGAAACCCAGTTGAAAGTCCACGACCAGCACCGCCGGGCGCGCACCGAACCCGATCTGGATCGCGCCAAACCCCTGCTCTTCATAAGCATCGTTCATAATGGCGCCCCCTCAGGCTGCCGTTCGGTGCGGCAGATCATGACCGAAATGGCGTTTCAAGATATATGCAATGTCTTCGTAGCACGAACCAACGCGCAGGATCTCGAGCGTCTCGACATTCAACAAGGTTGAGGATTGGCCGTAAGGGTGAAACGGTTGCAAACCGTGATCCACCACCTCGTCCGCGATGGCGATGATCTCGGGCTCGATATCCTCGACGCAGAACTTGGTGCCACCCATCGACAGGTTTGCGGACGAGCCGAACAGCGGCAGGCTGTTGGCATGGCTTAGCGCCGTAAGGGCAGCGTGATGGGCACCGGCATTCATCAGCATGACGATGGTTCCGTCGCGCGATGACCGGGGGATCATCTCATCATCCAGGGCGGTGATCAGGGGATGGTCCATGTTGGCCGGGGCAACACAGCCAAGGGGCAAGCCGTAATCCTCGGTAATGGCCTCGACGATCTCGCGGCCCCGGGTCGAGCAGGCATGTACCTCGTTGTGGATCTGCCGATTGCCAATCATCGCATTCAGCTTGGATGCGGCACGTTGCTTGGTATTGAAGATCGTCATCAGCGCCTCGGTCGACCCGCCCAAGGCTGCATAGCCGATATTGTGCGGCACGATGGCGATACCACCGCGCTGGAGGGCCCCGAAGGCCCGCCTGGCATCCTCTTCAACGTCGAATTGCGGCATCCAATCCTCCCCTCAATCCATCGGCTGACGGCCCCGGATCAACTGCGACACCGACACCGCAAGGATCAGACCCCCGCCGTAGAACAGGTTCTGAACAAAGCTGTCTACGCCCAGAAAATTCAGGCCCATGATGCCCGTCGACAGAAAGAACACTGCGATGAATGCACCCGGCGCGTTGAAACGGCCCGGATAAATCGTGGTCGATCCAAGAAACGCGGCGGCAAAGGCGGGCAGCAGAAAGGCTAGTGCCGATGATGGGTCAGAGGCACCGCGCATGCCGGTATAAAGCACCCCCGCGATCGCGGCCACGATGCCCGAGGCGACAAAGGCCCCGGCCCGCAGCGCGACAACATTGACGCCCGACAGCTTGGCGACCTCGCGGCCCAACCCGACAAACAGCAAGCGCCTTCCGAGGCTGGTGTATTGAAAGACGTACCAAATAACGGCGGTCAGTGCGGCGGCGTAGTAGAATGCGAGGGGGACACCCAGAAAGCGGGTCAGGATCACTGCGTTCACCAGGTCCATCGAGATCCCGGCAATCGTATTGGCCCCCGAAACCCACAGGATCAGACCCGCGACGAAATAGCCGGAGCCGAGCGTGACGATCAGAGAGTGTATCCCGAAATAGAGCGTAAAGAATGCGTTGACGGCCCCAACCGCACCGCCTGCCGCAACCGCGATCAGAACGGCCGGCCCAATCTCGATCCCCGCCTTGACGTTGAGGACGGCAATCAGCATCGAACTCAGGCCCATCGTCGCGGCAACGGACAGGTCGAAGTCGCCTGCCACCAGCGGGATCATCAGGGCCAGCGTCAGCACCACGATCATCGCATTCGATCCCAGCATGGTTGCATAGGAATTCCAGGCAAACATCTGTTCGGGACGAAAGGCGCCAAGGATCAGGATCAGCAGCCCCCATGCGATCACCAGCCCGCCGCGTTCCAGGATCGTGGCCCAGTCGCGCGACGGGCGAGCCTGCACCTCTTCAAAGGCCACCAGTTTGGCCTCAAGCGCCGCAATGCGTGCCGTCAGCTCGTCTTCGCGGGCGCGCGGCGGCGGATCGGTGGGTGTCATGTTCATGCGGCTTTCTCCGCACCGAAACACGCTTCGGCTATGGCGTCCTTGTTCAGGGCGGCCCCACTCAGTTCCTGACGGATCTGTCCGTCGGAAAAAACCAGAACGCGGTGGCAGAGGCTGGCGAGCTGGTCGTAATCGGTCGAGGCGACAAGGATCGCGGTGCCATCCGCCCGCGCCGCGGCGTCCAGCGCGTCCCAGATAGCCTGCCGCGCGCCCACATCGACGCCCTGTGTCGGCTCGTCCAACAACAAAAGGCGCGGTTTCGTCTGCAGCCACTTGGCCATCAGGGCCTTCTGCGCGTTCCCGCCCGACAGGGCCGAAAGGGGCAATTGCGGCGCGTTCGGCTTGACGCCCGCCGCTGCACCCAATTGGGCGGCGTGGTCATTGATGGCGCGGCTTGTCAGACCAAAGCGGCCAAAGAGACGGTCGAAGACAGGCATTGCGACATTGTCACCCACCGGCAGCGGACCCACTCCTGCCTGCCCCAACCGATCAGCAGGCAGATAGGTTATGCGGTCCGCCACCGCAGCCCGCGGTGTCACCTTCTGCAAATCAAAGCGGCGTCCAGCCACCCGCAAAACGCCCGTTGCGCCAGGCTCGGCTCCGAAAAGCAGACCCGGCACCCGTTCGGCACCCGCGCCGATCAGCCCGGCAAGGCCAAGGATCTCGCCCTCGCGCATCTCGAAATCCACGGGTCCTAGGCCGGGAGCAGCCAGCCCCTCGACCATCACCGTCGGTTCACCGCCGCGCATGACCTTGGCCGCGCCTTCGTATGCGGTCAGGTTGCGCCCGATGATGCGGCTGATGAACCCGTCATGCGATGTCGCCGCGGTCTCGACCGTGTCAATCAGCTTGCCATCGCGCAGGATCGTAGCGCGGTCAGTAATGGCGCGCACCTCATCGATGTCATGGCTGACGAAGAGGACACTGGCACCTGTGGCGGTGCAGGCGCGGATAAGGCGAAAGAGGTGCTCGACCTCGGACCGGGGCAGAAACGGCGTCGGCTCGTCGAGGATCAAAACACCGGGGCGGCTGGCGTGATCTTCCGCAGCCTCCATCAGCTCGCGATAGGCACGGACGATGGCCAAAAGGGCCCGTTCGACGGCCGACAGGGTTGCAACTGGGGCCAAAGGGTCAATGGTCAGATCGAACTCGGTAAAAATCGAACGCGCACGCTCATGCATGCCACGCCAGTCAAGGTGCCAGTCCTGCCCGGTGGTCAGATCGTGCATGAAAAGGTTCTCTGCCACCGAAAGCTCGGGGATCAGGCCGAGGTTCTGGTGAACAAAGGCCAACCCCGCGGCCTTAGCCTCTGCGCCGCTCATCGGCAGGGGCATCGGCCGGTCGTAAAGGCGCAGGCTGCCGCCCGGTTCAGGAGTGTGAAAGCCCGCGAGGATCTTGATCAGGGTCGATTTGCCCGACCCGTTCGAGCCGAGCAAACCGTGAACCTCGCCGCGCGCCACGCGCAGCGATACAGCATCAAGGGCGGTCGCCGCGCCAAACCGCTTGGTGAGGTTTTCAGCCTCGAGCGCGGGACCGACCCCTTCCATCACTTGAGCTGCCAAAGCTGCTGGAAGCCCTCGATATGCACGTCGCCATACCCATCATTGAAGTTCGCCGGATTGCCGGCGGTTTCGACATTGGCATCGGTGAAGATATAGGCGGGCGTGTTTAGGGTGCCGACAGGCTCCAACCCGCAGAGAAGGCGCATATTGGCATCCGCGCCAGCCATACCAACCCAGCCGAGGCTTTCGCCAACATTCATCTCGACCACATCGCCGTCGCGCATCATGTCGAGGACGAAGGGCGTGCCGTTGTAAGAGACGATCTTGGCCGATGATCCGGCGATCTGGATCGCTGGCATCGCGAATTGCGACATAGAATCGTAAACCGGGATAACGTAGTTGATGCTTGGGTCGGCCAATAGTGCGGTCTGCACCGTGGTCTGGATCTTGGTCGCCCAGTCGCTCACGGGGACATTAAAATATTGAGTTTTGGCACCGTCGCCAAGCTCGGTGATTGTATCGATGATCGCGTCCTTGAGGGGGGCTGTCGGCGTGACCTCGTCCGATCCGATGACGATGGCGTTCACCTTCCCTTCGGTCTGGGTAACAGTCCACGCGCCGATGACCTTGCCCACAGTGACGTAATCGGTGTTGGCCGCACCGTCGAGATAATCAGGCGCAGTCTGGGTGGTCGCATCGTAATTGTGGGTGGCCGTCACCTTTAGCCCAGCATTCCGAGCCTCGGTGATCTGCGGGACAAGGAATTCCGGTGGAACGCCCCCTTGCAGGTCGATGAGGTCATAGCCTTCGGCAACGGCGGTGTTAATGCCCTGGATCCAACCCGCCGGATCAAGCTGGGTCTCCCAGGTCCGAATCTCGAAACCGACCATCTCGGCCGCATCGCGAAACCCCTGGCTGATCGCCTCGTTGAATGGATTGGCCGAGGTGAGTGGAATGATGAACATCTTTTTGTCAGCCATGCAGCCACGTGCATCAAAGGGTTCGCCCGGGGCGTCAAATGACGGCAATTGGCTGTACTGGTCCACAATCTCCTGGGCGGCATGGCCACCGGCAAAAACGGGCTGGGTCAGGGCGAACAACGCGACCCCGGTCATCACATACGACTTCATCTTCCACACTCCTCTGTTAAACGGGCTGCCTTTCCGGCTTTGCCGTTGATATTTCTTGAAAATACGAAATGGCGCCGTTGGTGCTGACGAGGTCGGCATATTTGGCGCTCATGTCGAAAAGATTGGCGCGATGCGGCTCCTCGGCCCTGTCGCCGACCGCGTCTTCGATCACCAACGTGACAAATCCGTAGGAAATGGAATCGATGCAGGTGGCCCGTACGCAGCCCGAGGTCGTGACCCCCGCCAGCAGCAGCGTGTCGACCTTGAGCCAGCGCAGGGTGGCGTCGAGCGATGTGCCGAAAAACGCGCTTGGGTATTGCTTGGAAATCAGGATGTCGCCCGGTTCAAGCGTCAGCGGCGGGGCGAGTTTCTGGGTATCCCGACCTGCGTCGAAACAGGATAGGGCCGGGACCTTGGCATAGAACGCGCCGCCATCACCGCCACCCGGCTGATACTTGACCTCGGTCAGGATCACCGGGATCCCGGCAGCGCGGGCCACTGGCGCCAGGCGCGCGGCGTTGTCGAGCGCCGTCTGGCATCCCTCACCGCCGTAAAGCGGTGCATCAGGGTCAAAATAGGCCTTGGCGAAGTCGATCAGGATCAGGGCCGGGCGTTGCCCCCGGCGTTGCGCCGCGTGATAACCCGCGCGGGCGTAATTGTCGTCGAGCGTCTGGTTCATGACCAAGGCCGGGGGCGCTGCCGCCGGACCCCCGGCGTATTTCTGGAACAATGAAAGCACATGTTTATTCGGCCGCCTTTTGGAACGCGCTCTGAAAGACGGGAGCGGAGGGCGGTTCGAACCCGGTTTCCGCCCGGCAACGGTTTTTCAGCTCTTCGATACTGTCGAACCCCCTTGAGAAGAGCGGGATCTTGGCCTGTGCCGGGGCCATCTTGTCGCGCAGTGCCTTGGTGGCCGTAGCATCGACGGCTCCTGATTTGACCACGACCCCGTAACGCTTGGCCCCGTCGACCGTCACCAACCCGCGTTCGATATCCGCCATCACCAGCGCCGGGTCGCGGTCAAGCGGGTTGCCCCAACCGCCGCCGCCCCAGGTATTGAAGTAGAGGATATCGCCCGGAAAGACCTTCACCCGGTCGCATTTGGAGGGGATGTTTTCCTCGGACCCGTCGACCCGCACCAGCCGCTTGGTCGATCGCATCCCGGGCTCGCCCCCGTTCACGCCCCATGGATAGGTCAGCCAGCGGTCATCGTGGACCGAGATTTCGCCCTCTTCGAGAAACTCGTAAGCGATCTGGATACCGTTGCCGCCCCGGTGCAGGCCGGCCCCGCCGCTGTCGGCGATCGTTGAATAGTCGCGGATCCGTAGCGGCATGTACGCCTCGAGGAATTCGTTCGGCACGTTGGTAAAGGCCGGCCAGAGCGAATGCCCGTCAGGCCCGTCTCCGGCAGGCCGTCCGGGGATACCGCCAAACCCGATCTGGTAGAGCTGGTACCATTCCCCGTCCTTGTCGTAGCCCGCGTACATGAAATGCGGCGAGTCCGAGAAGCCGGCCGCGTTCAGCGCATCCGGTGCCCCCTGCCCCAGAAGCCCGCCCATCAGGTCAAAGATCCGGCCCAATAGGTGCGTCCGGCACGACAGCGCCGCAGGTTTCTTCGGTTTCAGGATGCAACCCTCTGGGATGCGCACATCGACCAGATCGTAGAACCCGTCGTTGAACAGGATCTGGGGATCGAAGAGGTTGATGGTGAAGGCCCCGAAGAACATCTTGAACATCTCTTCGTTCAGGATGAAGTTGATCGAACTGAGCGATTGCGGGTCACAATCCGAGAAATCGAAGATCGCCACATCGCCCTCGCGCCAAAGGGTGCAGGCGATCTTGTAAGGGCCATTCCCCATACCGTCATCGTCGATCCAGTCTTCGAAATGCGCCTTGTGGCCGCCTTCGGGCACGATCATCTTGATGATCTCGCCCATGGCCATCTTGTTGCGGTCCAGCATGTCCCACATGGCCGAGATGTAGGCGTCGACACCAAAGCGGTCGATGTTTTCGCGTACCCGCCGTTCCGCCAACCGCATCCCGGCCATGATGGCGAAGAAATCCGACCGGTTCCATTCCGGCATCCGGCAGTTGGCTAAAAGGATGCCGAGGATATCATCCGCTAGTTCACCCTTGCGATAGATCTTGGTCGGCGGGACGATGATACCCTCTTCATAGATCATCTTGGCATCCGTCGGCAGCGACCCGGGCACCTTACCGCCCACATCGGTCATATGGCCGAACATCGCGGCCCAGCTAACGAGCCGCCCCTCATGAAAGATCGGCATCATGACCAGCCAGTCGTTGAGGTGGCTGACGGCCCCGCCGCAGGAATAGGGGTCGTTCGTCATGAAGACGTCGCCCTCTTCGATCGTGCCGTCATAGCCCTGCATGAAGCCATAGAGGAACGAGCCGAACTGGCCGACGACCATCTTGCCCTCGTGATTGGCGATCATTGGAAAGGCGTCGTGCTGTTCACGGATGGCCGGCGACATGGCGGTGCGGAACAGCACCGCATCCATTTCGGCCCGGGCGTTGCGCAGGGCGTTTTCGACGATGTCGAGCGTGATCGGATCAACGTCGACGCGAGAGAAAGGCGTGCTGTCGCTTTGGATGATCTGTGCTGGCATGATGCGCGCTCCCTAGCGGCTCGGGGCCGAGGCGCGCGGGTCGCCTTCGGGCCAGATGAGAATGTTGCCGACGCTGTCCACGACACCGACGTGAGCGGGCAGGATGACACTGGTCGAATCCATTTCGGTCACGATGGCGGGGCCAGTGATGCGGTTGCCAGGCCTGAGCTTGCCCCGGTCGTAAATCGCGGCGTCGTGCCACGCGCCACCTTCGAAGATGCGGGTCGATTGCACCTTGGCCGCACTCGCATCGGCACCGCCTGCCGCAGTCGCCTGCCCGACACGGCCCGCGTCGGGACCCTGCACCACAGCCCGCAGGCCAACGAGTTCATGCTCGGCCTCCAGCGCGAAGGTAAAAAGCTGCGCGTGCTCGGCGTCAAAGCGTTTACCCAGACCGGCAAGACCGTCGCGGGCGAAGGCATCGGGCGTCATGTCGATGGGCAGGCTGGTCCCCTGCCCGCGATAGCGGACATCGATCTGGTACATGACCTCGTGATCGGGGGACGGCACCCCTTCGGCTGCCAGAGCCTCGCCCGCCGCCTTGCTAAGCTTCCGCAAGAAGTCCGACACTTCGGCATCGGATGTCTGGGACACCCGGCTGACAAAAGTCTGGCTCGCCTCGTTGCGCAGCCGGGTCGTGGCATCGCCATATGCGCAAAGGACGCCCGGACCGGGCGGTACGATCGCAGGCCAAGACTGTACCAGCTTGGCCAGCGCGTTGACATGCAAGGGGCCCGCCCCGCCAAAGCCGATCAGGGCAAAATCGCGCGGGTCGTACCCCTGCTCGACCGAAACAAGGCGCAAGGCACCGGTCATGTTCTCGTTGACGATGCGGATGATACCTTCGGCCGCCGTCTCAAGATCGACACCCAAGGCATCCGCCACCTTCTGAACCGCCTTGGCAGCCAGATCCCGGCTGATGGCCATGTCACCGCCCAGCTGGGCATCGGCGGGCAGATACCCCAGCACCACGTTGGCATCGGTTACCGTGGGCTCTTCGCCGCCCTTCTGATACGCGGCGGGGCCCGGGGCCGCGCCAGCCGATTGGGGGCCGACGCGCAACGCCTTGGTCAGTTCGGGGACATAGGCGATCGAACCGCCCCCTGCCCCGACAGAGCGTACGTCGATCGACGGGGCGCGGACAGTAACATCGCCCACGCGGGTCTCGCGCCGGGTACGGGCGATACCCTTTTCGATCAGGGCCACGTCGGTCGACGTGCCACCCATGTCGAAGGTCAAGAGGTTCTCAAAGCCGCCACCCCCAGCAACCCACAACGCGCCCGAAACACCGCCCGCAGGGCCGGACATCAGCAGGTTCACCGGCTGATCCATAGCACCCTGCGCCGACGACAACCCACCGTCCGACCGCAGGATCTGCAGGTTCACGTCGCCCATGCGGGATTTCAGCTCGGATTGCAGGTTGTCGATGTAACGCGACACGACGGGGCGGACATAAGAGTTCACGACGGTTGTCTCGGTCCGTTCATATTCGAACATCTCCGGCATGATCGCGGCCGAGGTCGAAACCGGGATATGCGGCGCCATCTCGCGGGCAATCTCTGCGATCCGCAATTCATGAGCGTCGTTCGTATAGGCGTTGAACAGGGCCACGGTCAGGGCCTCGATCCCGCCATCAATCAGCTTTTTCAGCTCAGCCCGCACCGCCGCTTCGTTCAGGGGCACGACGACCTGACCATCGGCACCTATACGTTCATCAGCTTCGACCGTCAGTTCCAGCGGGGCGAGTGGCGGGCGCTTGTTCCAGATGACCCAGCCGCCCAAACCACCCGGTACAAAGGACCGGGCGATTTGCAACACGTCCTTATAGCCTTTGGTCGTAACCAATCCGACCAGTGCGCCTGATCCGGTCAGAACCGCGTTTGTCGCGACAGTCGTGCCGTGCATGACCTCACCAATATCCGACGGCGTGATACCGTTCTGGACACAGATCTTCTCGATCCCGTTCAGAACACCGATCGAGCTGTCCTCGGGCGTCGAGGGCACCTTGGCCGTCATCTGGCGGCCTGTAGCCGGGTCGATCAACAGGAGATCGGTAAACGTGCCACCCACATCGACACCCAACCGCAAACCACCCCTTTTGGCGCGGCGAAACTGGGCTGGACGGCTGCCGGCCTCCATCCGATTCAGACGATCCTCAAGGGCTGCCAGACGCTCTTCGTATCGGCGGATCAGTTCGTCAGTGTCACTCATGTCGGCGCCTTTCGTCTCAGGATTTCGGGGGGCGTTTGCCGGTAAGGCGTTGCCACAGGGTGGTTTTTGAGCCGGGTTCCATGGCCGAAAGGCCGCGTTCGGCAAGGTGCAGAACACGCTCAAGCGCTTCTTCGCGATGCGCCAGCTGGGCCTCACGCTCGGCCAGCTTGGCCTCCATCCGCTCAGCGGCCTCCATCGCGCGGGCCAGCAGAGGCTCAACAGCAGCCGCATCACCGCCCTGCTCGGCTAGGCGCTCGGCAGAGTCTAGAGCACGGGCCAAAAGCGATGATAGGGTGCCGACCTCGGCATCGCGCTTTTCCAAGAGGGCAAGGGCCCGGTCCAGGGTCTGATCCTGCCGTGCTATCAGCCCCTTCATCGCATCAAGGTTCTGATCGCGGGCGGCCAGCGTATCGTAAAGCTCATCAATCTCGTCAAAGAGGTAGTCGACCACGGCATCAGCGGGCGGCGCGCCTTCAGTCAGGTTTACCCGTCCCTCCGGTAAATCGACGCGCAACCGGCCCGTATTGTCCGTCCGCCCGGTCAACTCACCCCGGGCCACGGCCTCGCGCACACGCAGGCGGCTGACGTTCAGCATGCGTGCGGCCTCCTCGACGGTAAGAAACTGGCGATGTGTGCCCTTGCCCTGTTCATCGGCGCTCACCAGTCCGCCCCGTGATCTTGTGTATGCATGGACCGGATCATCGCGCACCCTCAGATGATGCCCTTGGCGGTCAAGTCGGCCCGCCGGTCATCGCTGAGGCCCAGAATGCCGCCATAGACATCGTCGTTATGCTGGCCCAACTCGGGCCCCACATGGCGCACCGAACCGGGCGTTTCAGACAGGCGCGGTGCCACGTTCTGCATCCGCATGTCGCCGAATTCCGGATGGTTGACGGTTACGATGGCATCGCGCGCCGCGAAATGCGGATCGTCGATCATGTCGCTTGCCGTATAGATCAGTCCGCATGGCACCCCATGCTCGTTCAGCAGGGTCTCCAGATCGGTCAGGGCGATGGTTTTGGACCAGTCATTGATCAGGCCATCAAGCTCGGCCTGGTGGCGACCCCGCGCGGAATGGGTGGCATAGCGTTCGTCCTCGGCCAGATCCGGGCGCTCCATCGCAGCCGCCAGTCGCTTAAACACCGTGTCCTGATTGGCCGCGATCAGAAGCAGCTTGCCGTCCGCAGTCTCAAACACATTCGAGGGCGAGACATTGGGCAAGATCGGCCCGGTGCGTTCGCGGACATAGCCCGCCACGTCGTATTCGGTGACAAGGCTTTCCATCATGTTCAGGACGGCCTCGTAAATCGCGCTGTCTACGATCTGCCCCCGGCCGGTGCGTTCGCGGGCGTGTATGGCCATCACGGCACCCAGGGCTGCGTGCATCGCCGCCAGTTCATCCCCGATCGAAATACCCATGCGGCTGGGCTGGGTCGACGGATCGCCCACCACATAGCGCAAGCCGCCCATGGCCTCGCCGATCGCGCCATAGCCCGCGCGGGCGGCGTAGGGGCCGGTTTGTCCAAAACCGGTGACGCGGACCATGACGAGCCGTGGGTTGATCTCGGACAGCACGTCATAGCCGAGGTTCCACCGCTCCATCGTGCCGGGGCGAAAGTTCTCGATCAGGATGTCGGTGGATTTGATCATCTCGTGGATCAGAGCCTGCCCCTCTTCGGTACGCAGGTTGATGGTGATGGACTTCTTGTTGCGGGCCACGACGGGCCACCAAAGTGACCGTCCATGAGGCTTTTCGCGGCCCCAGACACGCATCGGATCGCCAACACCGGGTTGTTCACATTTGATCACTTCGGCCCCGAAATCGGCCAGCATCTGACCGCAGAATGGGCCCGCCAAAAGCTGCCCCATCTCAAGAACGCGCAGGTCCGCCAAGGGGCCCTCGCGGCTTGACTGTGCCTCGGTCTGGTTCATCTCTCCCCTACACCCGTTAGCCGGCTTTTCGTGGCGTCTTGGCCTTACCGGTCACCGCCGTTCTGTGTTAAGCCTAGGTCGATTCGCATACAAAACAAAGAAAGAGATGTGGCGTGGCGTCGCAAAACGTTGAAATAGTCGAGGTTTCGGCCCGAGATGGGATACAAAATGAGCAGGTTGTTCTCTCGACCGGTGACAAGCTCGACCTGCTAAGACGGATCTGGAATGCGGGGATCCGGCGGGCCGAGGTCACGAGTTTCGTTAATCCGAAGCGGGTGCCGCAGATGGCCGATGCGACCGAGGTGGCGACCGGGCTCAGCGACGAAATCCGACGCGGGGCCATCGGGTTAGTGCTCAACGAAAAGGGCTTCGAACGCGCACGCGCCGCGGGACTGACAGAGATCAACGTGGTTGTCGTGGCGACAGATACGTTCTGCCAGCGCAACCAGGGCACGGATGTCACCGAAAGCATCGCGGCTTTCGGACGTATCCGGGCCGCAGCCAAAAGCGACATGCGGGTCGGGGTCACCATCGGGGCGGCGTTTGGCTGCCCGTTCGAGGGTGAGGTGCCACTGGCTCGCCTGATGCAGGTGATCGAACGCTGCGCCACCCATGACCCCGACGAGCTGGCGCTGGCGGACACGATCGGGGTGGGCACGCCGGCTGATGTGACGGAACGGGTTGGGGCGTTACGCGCCGCCTTGCCGCGCCAGAAAACCCGGCTGCATCTGCACAACACGCGCGGCACCGGGCTCGCCAATGCATGGGCGGGGATCGAGGCCGGGATCAACGCGCTCGATTCTAGTCTGGGCGGTGTTGGCGGCTGCCCCTTCGCGCCCAATGCGACGGGTAACATCGCGACCGAAGACCTCGTTTACATGCTGGAACGCTCCGGCATCGCAACGGGTATTGATCTTGACGCCGCCATCCAGACCGCCGAATGGCTTGAGACCAAACTCGGTATCCGCGCACCCGGCAACGTACTACGGGCCGGGGGCTTTCCAAAGGGTCAGGCGGCATGAACATCTCGGACACACCCCAAGGCGCGGAAACAGCCCTGCCCGCCTCGGAACTGGCGTATAAACGGATCCGCGACGACATCCTCAAAGGGGCGCTGCGAGGGGGCGATCGGCTGATCGAACAGCGGCTCGCCATCGATCTGGGGATCAGTCGGACGCCCGTGCGCGAGGCGCTTCGGCGGCTGACCCTCGAGGGGTTTGTCGAACGGGGCAGCGGCTACAGCACGCGGGTTGCGCATCTCGACACCAGCGAGGTCGACCAGATCTTTGAACTGCGCGCGCTGCTGGAACCCTATGCGGCCCGTGGCGCAGCCCGTCACGCGACCGACGAACAGATCGAAATGCTGCGAAACCTCGCTGAGCAGATGCGGGATCTGACACCGGCCCGGACTGATGACGATTACAACGCAATCTCTGAGATGAACGAAACTTTTCATCGCACGATCTACGAGGCGTCCGGCTCACCCCGCTTGGTTTACATCATGGCCAGCGTGATCGACATCGGGACCGTTGCGCGTACTTATCACCGGTACACGGATCGCGACCTTGAACGCAGCGCGGCGCACCATCAGGAAATCGTTGAAGCCATAGAAGCGCGGGCACCGGATTGGGCCGCCAGCGCGATGACCTCTCACATCCTGGCCGCACAGGCGTGTTTGCACGGGATGATGCGGTAGGCTGATTGTTGAGTGCCGATCCCGACTTTCAGCACCTACAGGCCCGGGTCGAAGAGCAACCAACCCAACAGACAGTTGTCAGGCAACCTGCACTTCGCCGGAACCTCCGAGGTCTTTCATCGCCGCATGGGTGCTGAGGTAGACACTGCCTGAACCCAGAGTTTCCAGGAAATGGACGCGTTCAAGACGGTCCATGACAGGCCCCTTCACCTCGGCCATGTGGAGGGTGACGCCGGAATCGCGCAGCCGCTCGATCAGCGTCTCGAGCGTCTCAAGCGCACTTGCATCGATGAAGTTCACCGCGCTCATGATCAGCACCAAATGATCAATCTCTGGTCGCTCGGCAACCCGGGACAGCAGCGCGTCTTCTAGCTGTGCGGTGTTGGCGAAGTAAAGACTTTCATCCACCCTGACCGCAAGGATTCTTGGATCGGTTTGAACCTCGTGGCGCAGGACGTTTCGAAAATGCTCGGTTTCGCCCACGCGCCCGACCTCGGCCATGTGCGGACGGCTTGTGCGCCAGAGATAAAGCGCGATCGACAAGCCTGCGCCGGCCAGGATGCCCATTTCGATACCCAGCGTGAGCACGGCAAAGAACGTGGCGATCAGCGACGCGGCATCGGCTTTGTTGTAGATCCAGGCCTCGCGCAAGGTCTTGAAATCGATCAGGTTGGCCACGGCCAGGATGATGATTGCCGCCAGGGTCGCCTTTGGCAGGAAATAGAGCAGCGGTGTAAAGAGCAGCACCGTCAACGCAATCAGCCCTGCGGTGATGATGGACGCCATCGGCGTGACGGCCCCTGCAGTGAAGTTGACCAACGATCGGCTGAATCCGCCCGTGACCGGGTAACCCCCGGTAAACGAGGCACCGATATTGGCCGCTCCAAGCGCGATCAGTTCCTGGTCGGCATCGATTTTCTGGCGGCGCTTACTGGCCAGGGATTTGGCGACCGACACACTTTCGAGAAAACCGACGACCGAGATCAGCGCCGCGGCGGGCAAAAGCTGCTGGATCAGGGCCAGGTCAAAACCAGGCATCGTCAGCGGCGGTAGGCCAGCCGGGATATCGGCCACGATCTTGACCCCGGCCGTTTGGTCCAGTGCGAGCAGCCAGACAGCGACTGTAGTCACGAGTACGGCCACCAACGGACCGGCCTTGGCGACCGCGTCGGCAACTGCTGCACTAAGACCAGCACTCTTTACCCATCCGGCAACACGGGATCTGAAGGCCAAAAGCAAGACCAATGACACGACGGCGATGCCAGCTGTGACAAGGTTCAACTGCCCAAGATTAGTTACGGCATGGGCGATGGTTTCTGTGATCAGGTGACTGCGGGGAATTTCGAAACCTAAGAGATGTTTGAGCTGCGAAAATCCGATCACCAACGCGGCCGCACTGGAAAAGCCGGAAATCACCGGGTGACTGAGGAAATTCACCAGGAAACCAAGCCGCGCCAGGCCCATGGCCAGCAGGATCGCGCCGCTGAGGAAAGCCAAGAGTACTGCACCCCCGACATAGCCAGCACCACCCGCCTCGGTGATCTCGCCTAATGTCGTTGCCACCATTAACGACACGATGGCAACTGGCCCCACGGCGAGCGCACGGCTGCTGCCGAGAAGCCCGTAAAACACCAACGGCACTATACTGGCATAAAGCCCGACCTCGGGGGGCAATCCTGCCAGCAGGGCATATGCCATGCCCTGCGGCACCAACATGATCGCCACGATCAACCCGGCCATACCGTCGCTGGCAAGGTCACCGCGATTGTACCCGGTGATCCAGTTCAGGATGGGCAGAAACCGCCCGAGGCGCGTCGCACTCATACCTTAGATCGCCGCCGGGTTGGCCACGGCCTGCTGACCGCTGATCACGCGATTCCACGGCATGTGTTTGAGCATCGCCGCCATCGCGCAGGTGCCCGTGATCCCGGCCTGCGTCAGCCCGGCCCCGACAAAGGCGCTCAGCGCCGCAAACCATGGGTTGATCAGCACCGCAAGGATAATCCCCAGAACCACAAGGCTGCCAGCAGTGATCTGAACCTGGCGCATGATGCTGATCGGCGCCTTAGCGTTCTCATTCACTTTCAGCCCGGCCTTGCGCCAAGCGTCAATGCCACCTTCCAGCTGATATACCTCGCGGAAGCCCGTCTGCAGGATCTGCGGTGCAGCGGCTTCGGTCCGTCCGCCGCTCCGGCAGTGGAACACGGCAATCTTGTCGTGGTCTTTTGGGAAATCATCGGCATTGAAGCCCGACAACGGCACCAAATGCGCCTCTGGCACGTGCTCTTTGATCCATTCGTCAGGTTCGCGCACGTCGATCAAGACCGCCTTTCCCGACTTCACCCAGTCATGCGCCTTGGTCGCGTCGATTTTCTTCAGTGTCATTACTCGTCTCCTGTTTTGGCGCGGCATCGCCGCAGTATTTCGCGTAGAGAAACTCCAGAAGCTCGGCGACGTCGGGCCGGACGATGCTGTAGAACATCGTTTGCCCCGCGCGCCGGGCCTTTACGATCCGCTCGCGGCGCAGCACCGCAAGTTGCTGTGATATGGCCGTGTCTCGCGCACCGATGGCTTCGGCCAGCTGCCCAACCGATTTTTCACCTTCGGTTAACAAGCACAGGATCATCAGCCGGCTCCTGTTCGACAGGAGCGTCATCAGATCGCAGACTTCATCCGCAGTGGAGTACATCTCTTTTATATTCATACTTGCGCATATATGAATGCATTCCTATGTGGTCAAGAGCAACGTGCCCAACCCGAAAGCCAGCCGCGACTTGAGCACAATCAAAGATCCGAACTGGCAGGGCAGCTAAAGGCAAGGCAACTCGCAAGGAGCTTGAAATGAAACCAGTTGTGAAAGCGTTTTTTGACGAGGCAACCTTCACTGTCTCTTACGTGGTCAAGGACCCCGCCAGCGACAGCTGTGCGATCATCGACTCGGTTCTGGACTTCGACCCCAAGTCAGGCCGCACCAATACCGCTTCGGCGGATGCAATCATCGAATACGTCAAGGATAACGGTCTGAAGGTCGAATGGCTGCTGGAAACCCATGCCCATGCAGACCACCTGAGCGCCGCACCCTATCTTCGGAAGGAACTAGGCGGGACCACGGCAATCGGATCGCATATCACCGAGGTGCAAGAGGTCTTTGCCAAGCTCTTCAATGTCGAGAAGGGCTTCCAGACCGATGGACGGCAATTCGAGCATCTGTTCGCGGATGGGGAAGAGTTTGCCATTGGTGGCTTGACCATGCGCGCCATGCATACACCCGGCCACACGCCGGCCTGCATGACCTATGTCACCGACGGGGCCGCGTTCGTAGGCGATACGCTCTTTATGCCGGATTTCGGTACAGCGCGTGCAGATTTCCCCGGCGGTGACGCCCGGGTCATGTATCGATCTATCCAAAAGATCTTGGCACTACCGGATGAGACAACGCTCTACATGTGCCATGACTACAAGGCGCCGGGCCGCGATGAATACAAGTGGGAAACCACTGTAGCCGAAGAAAAGGCTTCCAATGTTCATGTTGGCGCGAACAAGTCCGAAGATGAGTTCGTGGCGATGCGCGAGGCACGGGACTCGTCACTTGAGATGCCGACACTGATCCTGCCCTCTGTGCAGGTAAACATTCGGGCTGGTGAAATGCCACCAGAGGAAAACAATGGTGTGTCATACCTCAAGATCCCGATCAACGCGCTTTGATCCAACCGCGACCGGCCGAAAGTCGGCCGGTCGGCCCACTCTCGTAAACAGGGCCCGCAATGACCAGTGCCGTTGACCAACTCAGACCGGAGGCTGGCCATACCGCCGAAGCGCTGGTTCTGAACTGCATGGATCACCGTCTGCTTGACGCAGTGGCTGACTATCTCGCCCAGCGTGGGCTGCGTGGAAGATACGACCAGGTCACGATCGCAGGCGCGGCCATTGGCGTCATGGCAGAACCGGTGCCGGGCTGGGCAGAAACCTTCCTTCAGCACGTCGCCTTGGCCCGCAAGCTACATGGCATTCGCAAGGTAATCGTCATAGACCACCGCGATTGTGGGGCTTGCAAAGCGTTCGTTGATAAAGACTGCGCAAATGATTCCGAAAAAGAGCGCGCAATTCATGCCGCGCGGATGGGACAGCTGGCCGATACGATCAAAACCCGCGAACCGGAACTCGAAGTTGAACTGCTCCTGATGGATCTCGACGGGAGCGTCGAAAGGATCGGCGGCAAACCCTAATGAAACGCGTCTTTTGCAAGGCCAGCCTTAGCTCTTGCGATGCACGTGCACCGCACAGTTTGCATGCCGCACAACCCGCGCAGCGGTCGAGCCAATCAGATAATCGCTGGGTCCCGGCCTGTGCGAACCCATAACGATACAGTCAACGCCCTGTTGTTCGGCAAAGTCCAGAATGCTCCGATAAACATGACCTTCGACAACATGTGCCTTGATGTCGCCAACGCCCGCTATGCGCTCTTCAATCAGACCCCGCGCGCGATCAAATGCCTCCTGAGCGAACTCCTCGCTTTGCGTCGCATGGGCAAGTCCGTAGGCGGCTTCGACAACATGCAAGGCGGTGATCTGTCCTTCCGGCCCGCAAAGATGCCGGGCGATGTCAAAGAGTGATCGCGACAGACCGTGATCAAGCGCCAATGGAACAAGGATGCGTCGATACAATCGAATGTCCTCCGAGTTTGCCCCGATCATTGCCAGGGGGAGAGAATGATCTTGGGCACCGCAACCTTATGTGACTGAATGTCCAGGAAGGCCTGCTGACCCTCTTCCAACGGCCGTTGCTCGACCCAGTCCAATGGTCCAAGGCGGCCGGAAAACAGCGCTGCGGCGGTATCTCGGAAGTCCTCGGCCGTGTAAGTGTAGGTGCCGATGAACGTTATCTCCTGAAGTGTCATACGGCGGATGTCGAGGCCACCGGTGTCCTCTCCAAGTCCAATATGCACGATCACGCCGCCCGGCTCGCACAGTTCGGACGCAGTAGCTCTGGTAACGGCATATCCAACAGCATCCACAACCAGCGGCCATGAACCGTCGGGTTTGGCTGTGACCTTCTCGCCCAGTGTTTCAAGGAACCCGGCGCGCGCAGCATTTGGTTCTGCCACGGTTACATCGGCGACCCCCATAGCCTTGAGCGCGAGAGACGCGGCCAGTCCGATGGCACCCCCGCCAATGACAAGGGCAGTGCGTTCCGATCCTGCGGTAAGGGCGGCTAATCCCAAGCGGGCCGAATGCCAGCTCACGGCAAGCGGTTCAGTCAAAGCGGCTTTCTCGAACGAAACGTCGGCGGGGACTTCGATCAGATTGCTCGTTGGCACCGAGACATACTGCGCAAACGTACCTTCCCGCGGCTGCATCGAGATAATCTGACGATCCGGACACAGGTTTTCGCGACCGCCTTTACAGGCGGCGCACCGTCCGCAGCTGACCAAGGGGTTGATCGTGACCCTGGAACCGTCACGCGGGCCGCCGATGATTGTGCCCGCTGCTTCATGACCAAGGATCAGTGGCGGAGGCCGACGGGCATCGTGGCCGAGAAAGGCATGCATGTCGGAACCGCAGATGCCTGCAGCCTCGACGCGGACCAACTCTTCACCGGGTGCAGGCTTTGGTTCCGGTACATCGCGGAAACCCAGAGTCTCATTTCCCTCGTAAACCAAAGCCTTCATCTTAGTTCGATCCGATCGCCTAATATCAATGTTTCTGATGCCCAGGCCAACGTCCTCATGGCACCTCTTTCAGCCGAAGACCTCTGAGAAAGAAGGTTGTCCACCCATCTAGCTCAACAGCTTTGACGGCTCTGGCGCTGATCACCAGATCACCCATTCGCGGTCAAATCGAATTCTTCGTCTGGGAAATATTTGGCAAGCCGAACATCAGCCGCGCGCGCATGCCCCTCCATCCCTTCGAGACGCGAAATGCGGGCCGTTGCCTCTGCCACCGGCTTGGCACCCTCGCGGGTTGCGCGCTGCCACGTCACGATCTTCATGTATTTGTGCACGCTTAGGCCACCGGTATAAGCGGCGGCGCCCGATGTTGGCAGGACGTGATTGGTGCCTGACGCCTTGTCGCCATAAGAGACGGTCGTTTCCTCGCCCAGAAACAAAGAGCCATAGCAGGTCAATCGGTCGAGCCACCAATCCAGATCCGCCGCCTGAACAGTCAGATGTTCGGGCGCGTATTCGTCTGATGTCGCTGCCATCTCCTCGCGATTGTCGCACAGGATCACCTCGGCATAGTCGCGCCAGGCCGCTGCTGCGTTCTCGCGATTGAGCTCAGGCAAGTCATCGATCAGGTCCGGAACAATCCGGATGACTTCGCCGGCAAGGACCCGGTCGTCGGTGACAAGCCAGACCGGAGAGTTGTATCCGTGCTCTGCCTGGCTGACCAAATCGGTGGCCACGATGAAGGGGTCGGCGGTCGTGTCGGCAAGGATCAGGCTGTCGGTTGGGCCAGCGATCATATCGATGCCAACCCGACCAAAGAGTGCGCGTTTGGCTTCGGCGACAAACTGGTTTCCGGGGCCCACGATGATGTTTGACTTCGGTTGACCGAACAGACCAAAGGCCATCGCGGCAACGGCCTGAACACCACCAATCGCCATGATCTTGTCGGCACCACAGATATGCGCCGCATAGGCGATCGCAGGCGAAACCCCCTCGCCCGGCTGCGGAGGAGAGCAGACCGTGATGTGCCGACAACCTGCGACCTTGGCGGTTGTCACGGTCATGATCGCACTGGCGATGTGCCGGTAACGGCCCGCCGGAACATAGCAGCCTGCCGCATCGACGGGGATAGCCTTCTGTCCGGCGGTCATGCCCGGCACGACCTCGTATTCGATATCTGCGACCGTTGATTTCTGCTGCTCGGCAAAGCGTCTGACGTTGTCGTGCGCAAACCGGATGTCATCTTTCAGCTTGTCCGGCACCTTGGCCGCCGCTTCGGCGATCTCCTCCTCCGACAGCAGCAGATTTCCGTCGTACTTGTCGAATTTCTTGGCGTATTCGAGCGCGGCGGGATCACCCCGCTCGGCAATGTCGGCCAATATGGCCGCCACGGTTTCGCGAACCTCGCCTGCGTCTGACACAGAGGTACGGTTTGCCCTTTTCAGATATGTTTTTGGCATGGTGCGATTATCCAGTTTCCGGTTTTCAGGCCTTTGTTTCGCGGCGGTTGTGGCGGATCGATGAGAAGAAGGCGTAACCGATAAATGCGACGCCAAGCGTTCCGGTCAAAATTTCGGGGACGTGCGTCAACGATTGCACGAACATCACTAGCGACAGCGCGAATATTGAATAAAACGCGCCGTGTTCGAGGTAACGGAACTCCTGCAACGTTCCCTTCTCGACCAGCATGATCGTCATCGACCGCACATACATCGCACCGATACCCAGACCGATGGCGATCAGCAGAATGTTGGTGGTCAGCGCAAAGGCTCCGATGACGCCATCAAAGGAAAAGCTGGCGTCGAGAACCTCAAGATAGAGAAACGCCCCAAGCCCCCCGCGAGCACCCATCTGGGCCATCTTGCTCGATTTATAGTCCAGATAAGTGCCTAGCCCGTCCACCAGCGTGAACACCAACAGACCCGCGATGGCCGAGAAAAGGAATGTCGATCGGTAATGATCGGGTAACATCTGCGAAATCGTCAGGACGATGGCCAGGACAAGGGCAATCTCAAAACCCCTGACAGAGCCACACTTCCTAAGCCGGCTTTCCAGCCCCTCAATCCAATCGATGGATTTGTCCTCATCCACAAAGAACTTGAGCGCAACCATCATCAGGAAGGTCCCGCCGAAAGCCGCGATCGAGCCGTGCGAGTGTTCGATGATACGCGAATACTCATCCGGTTCCGACAGGGCCAGCAGTACCGCTTCCAAGGGGTTGATCCATGCAAAAATGGCGACAATGGCGAGCGGGAAGATGATCCGCATCCCAAAGACGGCAATCAGGATTCCCCAGGTCAGAAAGCGCCGCTGCCAAACCGGTGTCATCTCGACAAGCTTGTTGGCGTTTACGATGGCATTGTCGAACGACAGCGCGATCTCAAGACAGGCCAGCACGGTGCCGATCATCAGAAATGACAGCACCCCGCTGGCAGTCTCCAATGTCACCCAGCCCAGCCATGCAGAAAGGAAGAGGCCCGCAAAGGTGACGATCAGCGGCCAGCGAAGATACGACAAAGTAGTGCGGTTCTGGGTCATCGGCTATTGCCCGTACACGTAGCTGGGCAGCCACAGCGCGATCTGCGGGAAGACGAATACCAGGGTGAGTCCGACCAGTTGAATGACCATGAACTGCATCATGCCGAGGTAGATGTCCTTGAGATCCCATTCAGGCACGACCCCCTTCAGGAAATAGGCCGATAAGGCAACCGGCGGACTGAGCCACGCCGTCTGTAGACAGACCGCAACAAGGATCGCGAACCAGGTCAGATTGATTTCCAACGCGACCAGCGTTGGCACCAGGATGGGTACAATGATCAGAACGATCGGCACCCATTCGAGCGGCCAGCCCAACAGGAAGACAAGCGCCAGGATGATGATGACGATCAGCGTCGGCGCCATATCCCACTGCAGCAACATCTCAGTCAGCATTGTCGGCGTTCCAAGACGGCTGAAGACGGCACCGAAGAAGTTCGACGCCGCAACGAGGAACATGATCAGCACCGTAATCTCCAGGGTCTTGATCAGCGCATCATAGAAACTGCCGATGGAGAACCTGCGATAGGCCATCGAAAGCAGGATGGCGCCAAACGCACCGCATGCTGCAGCTTCGGAGGGCGTCGCCAGCCCTGCGAGGATCGAACCAAGGGCGGCGGCAATTAGGGCCGTAGGCGGTACAAGCCCAAGAAAGAGCTCTTTGATGATGTAACCCATATCATCGACACGGTCTTCCTCAGGCAGCACAGGCCCCAGATCCGGGTCGATCCAGCACCTGATCAGCGCGTAGACCATGTAGAGGACGGCCAGCAGGATGCCCGGAATGATCGCGGCCTGGAAGAGCTCCGTCACCGGGATTTCCAGAACAGGGCCCATGACAACCAGCATGATGGATGGCGGAATAAGAATGCCCAGCGTTCCACCGGCAGTGATGGACCCGGCCGCCAGTCTCACGTCATAACCTGACCGGTTCATGGTTCGGGCGGCCATGATGCCGAGGATGGTGACCGATGCACCGACGATGCCGGTTGCCGCAGCAAAAATCATCGACACGAACAGAACCGCCACGAACAAAGCGCCACGGGTGTTAGAGAACATCATCTGGATCGCGAGAAAGAGGCGCTCCATCAGCCCGGCCTTCTCCATCACGATGCCCATAAGAACGAATAGCGGTACCGCGACCAGCTGTCCGTCAAGCATGGTGGCGTTGAACTGAAGGGTTTGCAGATAGAACGCCATCTTCGCCTTGAACCCCCACGCGCCAAACGCGAAGGCGAGGAAGATCAGGGTAAAGCTGATCGGGAACCCGACAAAGATCGCAAACAGCATGACGGCGATCATCAGAATGCCGATCGTCGACGATTGCAGGCTGAGCAAACCAGTGAATTCGATCGCACCCCGCCAGAGCGGCCCAAGCGGAATTGCGTTAGGATACAGCGTCGCGAGAAAGATGGCGGCGAGAATGACCAGATATGGAACAAGCAGGCGAAGGAAGAACCGCCGCCGTTCCTCGGACATTTCGTAGAGTGATTTCAGGAACTCGGACACACCCTGCAAAAGTAAAAGCGCGGCACAGATCGGCATCGCCGTTCGCGCGGGCGCAAGCGGCGCCATTGCACCTGAAAACGCACGTTCCCAGTTGATCCAGGCCTTAAAGGTATAGTCGAACGAAACCCATAGGAAAAAGAGCATCGCCGGAAAGTAGAAGAGCAGGTAAAGAACACTATCGACCGTCATCTGGCGTTCGACAGACCAGCTGCGATAGAGAAAATCGGCGCGAATATGCACCCCGCGCATCAGCGCATAGCCAGCACCCAGCATGAATAGAGCACCGGCAATCATGGCCGAGTAGTCGAGCACCCATTGCGTGGGGCCAAGCCCGATACTACGGGCAAAGTCAGCAGCGCCATAGCTGGAGAAGATGGCGAAGGCATTTCGGCTTGCCACCTCGTAGACAATGAAGCCCATCAGCGGCACCGACAAGAGGCACGAGATACGTCCGACCCAAAGGTTCAACAGGTCGATGTTCGCCACGATCGGGCGCATCCACCATGTCATGTCGTCGGGGGTCTCGCCCGGTTCACCGGAGCGACGCTCTGCGATCAGTTCGTCGGTGATGTCCAGCTCTTCAGCCACGACCTCATCAGCCATTCTATCCGTCCCTGCAGCCGTTTGATTGTTATCGAAGCCCCGGCACCGAGGCCGGGGCTTTCTTATTATTGTCGGGCTTACTTGAGGCTATCGGCGAAGGCCCTGCCAAGGTTCGCATTCGACGTCTGCGCACCTGCCCAGAACGGCACAGCGATTTCAGCGAAATCCTTCTGGCTTTGCCAGACCTCAGCGAAGAAGGCGTTCTCAGCGGCGTTCTTCTCAAGCGACGCTTTGGCGGCCTCCATGTACTGAGTGAAGTAGTCCTCGGGCGTGTCGTGAAGGATCACCCCGTGGTTCTCGGTCAGGTCTTTGAGCGCCTTGCCGTTTTCGTAGATCCGGTATGACATCGCCTTGGACAGGGATGCATTCGCGGCAACCTCAAGCGCCTTCTGCTGCAGTGGCGTGAGCGAGTTGTAGACATCCTTGTTGATGTAAAGGTCGGCATTCACCACGACCTGGTGCAGACCCTGCAGATAGTAGTGCTTGAGCACTTTCTGGAAGCCAAAGACCGAATCCGGTTTCGGGCAGCACCACTCGGCCGCATCAATCGTGCCTTTCTCAAGCGCCGGGAGGATATCCCCGCCACCCATGGCAACCGATGCCACGCCGATGTCTTTGTAGGTCTGACCCGGAATTCCAGGAGGTGTCCGGAAGCGGTACTTGCGGAAGTCATCCATCGACGCGATCGGCTCTTTGAACCAGCCCAGTGCCTCAGGGCCCACCGGCTGCAGCATGAAGCCTTTGACGTTTACGCCCATCTCATCCCAGAGCTGGTCATAAAGTTCCTTGCCGCCGCCATACTGAAACCAGCTGATAAAGGCGATGTTGTCGATGCCAACACCGGCACCGGCCACCGGCGAACCAAAGAGCATGGCCGCAGGATGCTTGCCCGACCAATAGTGGGTCCAGGCAAAGCCACCTTCGATCAGACCACTGTCGACAGCGTCGAGCGTCTCGCGAACACCTACGACGGCACCAGCTGGCAGCACCTCGATCTTGACCTCACCATCGGTCAGCGCGGCAACATCAGCCGCAAACTCGTTGAGCATGGTTACTTCGTCCGCCTGAGCCGGGATCACCGACTGCACGCGGATGACGGTCTCGGCCAAGGCGCCCGATGCCGTCATTGCGAGAGCGAGTGCCCCGCAAGCCAGAGTTTTAAGATTCAACATTCAGTTCCTCCCTGAATCGGTTGCCTTCTGTCTTTTTGTTTTCTCTCCCAAGGGCGAAGGCGGGTCCCCGGGCGAAGCTCTGTCAGAGGTGTTTTGCATCCTCCTCGCCGGTGATCGGCGTTTTTTGTTTTGTCTTGGTCATGCGACCGCATCCTCCAAAATCATGTCGCTCGCTTTCTCGCCAATCATGATGGCCGGTGCATTGGTATTACCGCTGGTGATGCGCGGCATGATCGACGCGTCGGCAACTCTCAGCCCGTCGATCCCGTGAACCCGCAGCCTTGGATCCACGACCGCCATGCTGTCGGTCCCCATCTTGCAGGTCCCGGTCGGGTGATAGATCGTGACCGCCGTACGCCGGGCCCAATCAAGCAGCCCTTCCTCGTCGTCGATTGCGATACTCGGCCCCGGCGAATGCTCTTCGAGGACGTGGGATTTCAGCGGATCGTACTCGGCGATGCGCCGCGCCACCTGGATGCCCTTAACGATCGTCCGGCAATCGGTGTCGGTCGCCAGATAGTTCGGGTGGATCGCGGGATGATCCTCCATACGCGCCGATTTCAATTCAAGATGACCCGCGCTTTCTGGTCGAAGCTGAAGGACCGACGCCGTGAAGGCCGAAAACGGATGAGGCCCCTCGCTTGGGCTGTCCGCGCTAAAGGGCTGTATGTGAAACTGGATGTCCGGTGTTTCCAGGTGCGGTTCGGTGCGCAGGAAACCCGTACCCAAACTGGCAGCCATCGTCATCGGACCTGAACGGGTGAAAGCGTACTGCGCTGCAATGGCCGCCTGTTTGAACAGGTTGTCGGTTTCCACGTTGATGGTGCTCAGGTCGGTCTTGAAGACCGGTCGCGCCTGAAGGTGATCCTGCAGGTTCTTTCCAACGCCTTTGAGCTCTTTCACGACATCAATGCCATGCGGCTTGAGACTGGCGGCATCACCAAGCCCCGAAAGCATCAGGATCTGGGGTGAACCGATCGCACCGGCGCTCAGGATGATTTCACGCCGCGCCTTGATATCCTTTCGGGCACCATTGATTTTCGCGCGCACGGTTTCGGCTCGGCCATCAAGCAACAGGATCTTTTCGACCTGGGCGTTTGTTAGAATTTCGAGGTTCTGCCGATCCCGAGCGGGCTTCAGATACGCAACCGCCGACGAGCAACGACGCCCGCCGGTCATTGTCAGTTGGAAGTAACCAACGCCCTCTTGATCGTAGTCGTTGTAATCTTCTGTTCGCCGGTATCCCGCAGCGACGGCCGCATCGACCCAATGATCGACAATTTCGCGACGCAACCGCGAGGTTTGCACTGAAAGCGGTCCATCGGTGCCGCGCAATTCGGTCCCGTTTGGGCCCTTCCACGTCTCGGCGCGCCGGAAATAGGGCAGCACGTTGTCCCATGACCAGCCGGTGCACCCCATCTGGGCCCAACCGTCGAAATCCTGAGGTTGGCCCCTGACGTAAAGCAGTCCGTTTATGGAACTCGACCCGCCAAGCACCCGCCCTCGGGGCCATGGGATGGATCGGCCCGCAATCCCGTCATCGGCTTCGGTTTTGTAACACCAGTCCGTATTGGGGTTTCCCATCGTCCGGAAATAGCCGACCGGGATATGGATCCACGGGTTCCGATCAGGCGGCCCAGCCTCAAGCAAAGCGACAGTGAATCGCCCATCCGCTGACAGGCGGTTTGCCAGCGCGCACCCGGCGGACCCTGCGCCAATTATGACGAAATCGAACTCCATGGACCTAAAATGTCAAAAAATGAGACTTTTCCTCTCGATTTTTACCGATTAGTAACGCTACATCGATTCTCAATGAATACAATCGCGAAATCACAAACCGACCGGATCCGGTGAACGAGCCCGATAGGATACCGACAAATCTGCGAACGCTGCTGATCCTCGAAGTGCTTGGACGCAGCGACCAGCCACTGACGGCGACCGAGATCAACGAAAGCCTTGGGTTGCCGAAGCAGACAGTACATCGGTTGTGCACCACGCTTGAACGCGAAGGCTTCCTTTCGCGGCATGGCAACTCGAAGCGGTATCAGGCCGCGCGGCGCTTGCGCGATCTGGGCGCGGGCCTGCTGCACAATTCCAGGTCCCATATTTCCCGCCACCAGATCCTGGTGGAAGTCGCCCGCGTGGTCCGCGAGACCGTCAACTTTGTCGTACCCGAGGATGACGGCATGAGCTATCTGGACCGGGTTGAGACGGATTGGCCTTTCCGCGTCCAACTCCCCATCGGCACACATGTGCCATTTCACTGCACAGCCAGCGGCAAATGCTTCATGGCCAGCCTGCCCCCGCGTGCAAGACGCGAGTTTGTCATGTCTATCAAACTCGAAAGCCTGACGAGCCACACCCACACCGACGCCAAGGCGCTGCTCAAAGAGCTGGCCGAGATCGCCAGCGCAGGCTTTTCGCTGGATCGTCAGGAATTCGTCGAAGGGATGGTGGCGATGGCGGTTCCGGTTACCGATACGATGGGCCGCTTCGTGGCAGCCCTGGCCGTTCACGGGCCGATCCAGCGGATCAGCATGGCGGACGTCGTCGGACACAAAGAGGTTCTGCAGGGTGCCGCACTGCGCATCCGCAACGCGCTGTTCGCCGAAGACCACGTTTGAGCGGGTCTGCCCTTGGCCGGGTCAGCCCCGCAATATCCTGGACGAACCCAATCCGCTGCTCAGCAAGAACAAACCGGCCGCGCAGCACACGATCGTCGGACCGGCCGGTGTGTCGAAGTGATAGGAGACTTGCAAGCCTGCCAAAACCGAAACACTGGCAACAGCCATGGCGACGATGCCCATCCGTTCCGGCGTCTCTGCAAATGGGCGCGACGCGGCCGCCGGAATAATCAAAAGCGCAGTAATCAAAAGCGCTCCAACCACCTTGATCGCAACGGACACCACCAGCGCAAGGGTCAGCGTAAGCACCAGCTTTTCGTAGCGCGGGTCAATACCTGCCGCTCTGGCCAGATCGGGATTGAGCGTGGAGGCCAGCAGGGCCGACCATCGCCATGACAACAACAAAAGAACGGCGAGGGCCGCGCTCCAGATTACCATAAGGTCGGATCGGGTGACCGCCAGAATATCCCCAAAGAGGTAAGCACTCAGGTCAACACGCACCCCGGACAGGAAAGAGACGGCAACCAACCCGAAAGCCAAGGCGGAATGCGCCATAACACCCAGCAATGTGTCCATGGCGAAACCGCGCTCGGACAGGCTGACGACGACCATCGCCATCACGAGGCATACGGCGAGCACGCCGAAAAAAACCGAGGTCGAGAATGCCAGCGACAATGCCACACCAAGGATCGCGGCATGCGCCGTCGCATCCCCGAAATAGGCCATGCGGCGCCATACCACAAAACATCCGAGCGGCCCGGCCGCCAAGGCAACGCCGACACCCGCAAGCGCGGCCCGAACCATGAAACTGTCGAGGATACTCACTCTGCGGCCTCGTTGAGGTGATCGTGGCTGTGGTTGTGTTCGTGACGATAAAGGGCGAGCGCGCCCTGCGTCCCGGGCCCGAACAAGGCACGATACTCCGGCGCCGAGGCCACGTGTTCCGGGGAACCCTGGCAACAGACATGACCATTCAGGCAGATGACACGATCAGACGCGGCCATGACCACGTGCAGTTCATGACTGACCATCAGGATACCACAGCCCAATTCACGGCGGACGTCCTCAATACGGCGATAGAATGCGACGGCGCCGGGCTGATCCAGTCCCCGTGTTGCTTCGTCAAGGATCAGAATGTCCGGTTTGTTCAACAAGGCCCGGGCAAGGAGCACGCGCTGGAATTGACCACCTGAAAGGGCCGACATTTGGCGGCGATCCAACCCCGCAGCCCCGGCCTGCTCAAGCGCGTCGGAAACGGATTGGGCACTGACCCGATGCGGAAGATTGAGAAAACGCGCAACGGTCAACGGCAAGGTCGGATCGATATGCAGCATCTGCGGCACGTATCCAATCCGCAAATCATCCTTGGCCCAGATCGTCCCCCCGCTCGGAGAAAGCGCACCGACGATCGTGCGCAGCAAGGTGGACTTTCCTGATCCGTTTGGGCCCACGATCGTAACGATTTCACCCGCACTAACCGTCATGCTGACATGGGCCAGCACCTCGCGCCCGCCAATCTGAACGCTCAGATCAGTCGCGCGGATAAGCGCTGTCATTTCTGGTCATCCTGCTGGCATTTGGGGCAAAGGCCTTCGGCTTCGACAACAGCACGTTCAAGCCGGAAACCGGCATCTCGCGCCGTTTCGTCAAGGTCGTTCTTCACGGGCTCTATCTGGGCCTCAGCCACTGCATCGCATTCCTTGCAGATCAGAAAGGCCGGATCATGCGCCTGCCCGGGATGGGTGCAGGCAACAAAAGCGTTCAGATGCTCGATCCGATGCGCGAACCCGTTCGCGACCAGAAAATCCAAGGCGCGATACGCCACTGGCGGCTGCGAACCAAGCCCGTCTTTCCGAAGCTTGTCGAGGATATCATAGGCGCCAAGCGCCCGATGCTCCGCCAATAGGTACTCCAACACCCGGCGTCGTGCAGCCGTAAGCTGCAGGCCCTTTGCCGCGCACGCCGCTTCGACGCTCGCAACGCCTTGGGCAATACAAGATCCGTGGTCGTGCTCTGTGAAGCCGATAGACATCTACATCATTCTCCGATAGCGCTTGCTATGATACATTATAACAATTAACAACCCAATCTATTCTGGTTCTGGACGAGGAACTCACCGATGTACCGTTTCATTGCGACCCTTTTTGCGTTGACGCCAGCTATTGCCTTGCATGCCAGCCCACCGAAAGTTGCCACCGATATTCCTCCTGTATTCTCGCTTGTCGCTCGGGTCATGGATGGGGTCGGCACGCCCGATCTGATCATGCAGCCCGGCATGTCACCTCACGACTACTCAATGCGTCCTTCCGAGGCGCAGATGCTTGAGCAGGCAGATCTCGTGTTCTGGATCGGGCATGATCTGACCCCATCGTTGGAAAAGCCGCTAGACGTACTTGCCGGTAGCGCCGTGGTTATTGAGCTGCTTGATGTAGACGGCATCGAAACCCACGAATTCCGCGACAACGCTGTCTTTGACGAGCACGATCATGATCATGACCACGAAGACCACCATGATCATGGACCCACGGACCCGCATGCATGGCTCGATCCGGAAAACGCAAAGGTTTGGATCGCCCTCATAGCCGAAGCGCTAAGCGAGCAGGACCCAGAGAACACCGCAAAGTATCAGGGGAACGCGCAGGCCGCCCTGACCGAGATCGATGCAGCCTCGACCGAGATCGAGGAGATGCTCAAACCTGTGCGCGGCCGAAACTTCGTCGTCTTTCACGACGCCTATCAGTACTTTGAAAGGCGGTTCGACATCGCCTCGACGGGTTCGATCGCTGCGGGCGACGCGGTTGATCCAAGTGCCGGACGCATTGCCGAGATCTCGGAACGGGTGCAGGCGTTGGACGTACACTGCGTCTTTTCCGAACCGCAATTCGATCCGGGCATCATCGCCGCACTTGACGCCTCCGGTGCGCTGAACACGGCGGTGATCGACCCCCTTGGCGCGTCCCTACCAGTCGACTCAAGTCTCTATACTTCGCTGCTGACCGGCATTGCGGGCCAAATGTCTACGTGTTTGTCCGACAGGTCGGGATGAAAAAACCCCGCCTGCGGACAGGCGGGGTGAAGTGAGTGCCTTTGGTTTAGGCCACAGGCACCGGCGGTGTTCGAAATTCAGTTCTGCATCTCTGATCGGATCTGCTGGCGCAGAACATCGATCGGGACGGTCTTGCCTTCGCGTTTGAAGTGCCAATAGGTCCAGCCGTTGCAGCTTGGGGCACCCTCGATCGCCGCGCCAACCTGGTGGATCGATCCTTTGACCTCGCCACCAATCAGCGTTCCATCGGCACGAACCTTGGCTATGGCGCCTCGGGGGGAATAGAGTTCTTCGCCCGGGCGCAGCATCCCGCGTTCAACCAACTGGCCGAAGGGCACGCGTGGTTCAGCCCGCTTTGACGCGCTGACCTGAAGCGCCTCGCGGTCAAACTTGCGAACCGATGCGATCCGTTTTTTAGCGACCTTCCGGTAGCTCGCCTCGCGCTCGATCCCGATGAAGTCACGGCCCAGCATTTTGGCGACGGCACCTGTCGTGCCTGTCCCAAAGAACGGGTCAAGAACGACATCACCCGGATTTGTGGTGCCAACCAGGACGCGGTGCAACAGACCCTCGGGTTTTTGCGTCGGATGCGCCTTGTCGCCCTTTTCATCCTTCAGACGCTCATGGCCGGTACAGATCGGCAGAACCCAGTCCGACCGCATCTGGATACCCTCGTTCAGCGCTTTCAACGCTTCGTAATTGAAGGTGTATTTCGCAGCCTCATCGCGGCTGGCCCAGATCATCGTCTCATGGGCATTGGTAAAACGTTTGCCGCGAAAGTTCGGCATCGGGTTCGATTTACGCCAAACCACGTCATTTAGAATCCAGTAACCCGCATTCTGCAGTGACGCCCCCACCCGGAAGATGTTGTGATAGCTTCCGATGACCCAGATTGCCCCGTTCGGCTTGAGCAGTCGGCGCGCCTCACGAAGCCATGCCGCCGTGAAATCATCATAGGCACGGAATGACGCAAACTGATCCCAGTCATCGTCGACCGCGTCGACCTTGGAATTGTCAGGGCGATGCAGCTCGCCCTTGAGCTGCAGGTTATAAGGCGGATCGGCAAAGATCAGATCGACCGACGCTTCGGGAAGCGATCGCATGACCTCGATGCAATCACCCGCAAGAATACTGTTCAAAGGAAGCGCTTCAGCGCCCTTTCCGTCTTTCATCGTTACTGCCTCTGTCCCGGCGCATTTGGTGCGCTCGTTCGTTGTGAACAAGATGAGTCAAAGGCGATTCGCGGTCAAATTCTTTTTTGAATCAATCGCTTAGCATTTCTGCTTGATACAAGATGTTGTGGACCGGTCGAAACGAGCGTCTATGGTGTGGGGTCACACCAAGATTTTGAAGCGCCGACTTGTGGCTTTTCGACGGATACCCCTTATTGGTTTCCCAGCCATAGCCGGGGTGCTGTTGCGCCAAATCCACCATCAGTGCATCGCGCCTGATCTTGGCAACGATAGAAGCCGCCGCAATCGACAAGGATCGCGCATCACCTTTGACGATGCCGCTTGCGGGCAGGTTGAGGCCCGCCGGAACAAGATGGCCGTCGATCAAGACATGATCCGGCGGCTCTGCCAAACCGCGAATGGCCCGCAGCATCGCAAGATGAGAAGCGCGCAGAATGTTGAGGTCATCGATTTCCTCGACGCTGGCCAGTCCGACCGCCACATCGGCGGATAAGATGATCTCTTCATGGATCGCCTCGCGCCGCTTCGGGCTCAGTTTTTTCGAGTCGTCCAGGCCTTCGGGGATGTTGCCGGGATCCAGCACAACAGCGGCGGCCATGACCGGGCCAGCCAGCGGGCCGCGCCCCACCTCGTCAACACCGGCGACGCGCAGGCCTTGCAATTCCGTTTCAAGCGAAAAGTCGGGCACACCTGATCCTCGCAATCCCATACGGCATATCAGCAGGCAGGTCCCGGCGTTGCAACAGCGGCAGGCACAAAAAAGAGGAGGATGCCCGAACATCCTCCTCAAGTGTCCCCACGTGGGACGGGTGGCCCTTATTAACGGTGGGCCAACTGGTAACCTTGGCGGCGAAGGCAACGTGCGCCGTAGCCATAACGAGTGCCCCGATCCGTCCAGACGCGACGCAGGCAGGATTGCGGCAGGCTGTTCACGTACCGATAGTTTCGCTCCAGGCAGCGCGCGCCAAAGACGCGTGCCGGGCCTTCGTACGTATCGAAGCTGTAAAGACATTCACCCGGCAGGAGGTTGCGGCGCGCCCGATGGGGCAGCGGACGCGGGTGAATGTGGTGCGGTTTCTTGACTTGGTGGTGCTTGTGAACCTTCTTGCGCGTGACGCTCGCCTTTTTCTTGCGGTCATCGCGCGCTTCGTTGATCGCAGCGCCGACGATGGCGAGACCGACGATCGCGGCCAGCGCACGGGCGACGTCGTCGTCCCCGGCACGCACCGGCGCGGCTGAGATGCCTGTTATGAATATGGATGCAGCTGCTATGGCAGCGATGAATTTGCGGTGCATGGGTCAGCTCCTATATCGGGTTTTCCAATTGGCCGACCGATTGGCGGTGGCGCTGGATTGATGATGGGAGCGGGGCTGCAAGACAGGCAATAACAGCGCCCTGATATCCAATAACAAGCGGATGAAGTGCTTGTGGTTATTGAATATCTGCGGTTTCAGGCACATGAATACGGTATGAGAAAATTTGCGCTCATTCTTGCTGTTGCCCTGACGCTGCCGATGGCTGCGCATGCGCAGTGCTATGCCGATTACAAGGCCAAACAGGACAGTCCCCTGCGCCTGCATTATGGTGTGGCGCAGATCCGCGGGTCTTGTGACCGTGGCACTGCACAGTCCGAACTCAAGCAGCGTCTTGCCTCGCAGGGTTGGACGTTGTTGCAGGTCATGTCAGTCTTCGGACCCGAAGGTCTGGGACAAAGGAAAGACAGTGCAGGACGATACTACCTCCGCTACTGAGATAAGACGATCGGGCGAGCGCATTGTCGTCATCGGCGTCGCTGTCATCGTCGCGGTATTGATCGCGTCGGCGTTGTGGCTGTTCCTGACCCTGCCCGATGCGGGGGCGTTCGATGCCCGTGTCGAACGGATGTTCATCGAGAACGCAGATCTCACCAGCCAGGCCGAGATAAAGCTGCTTGAGATCCTCGCGCAATCGGGCACCGCGTTTTCCGATACGCTGGCCAGCTACCGGGTCGTCATCTTTGTCCTACTTGTCTTTTCAACGGGCATGATGATCGCCGCGCTGGTCTTTCTGGTGATGATCGTCGCCATGAACCGGCGCATGGCACAGATTGAACGTGCTGGCATTCAGGTGAGTTCACTGTTGATCAGCCGCGAGGAAAACACCGTCTATCTGAACGACCTCGGGTTCAAACTCACGGATGCGGCGATGGAAACCCTGTCGGTCCTGGCCGAGGCGCGGATGGACGACGATGTGCTGAGCGGCGCGGAGTTGGAAGGCCTCATCTCGGGCCGACCCGCCGCCGACTGCGAAGAAGCGGCAGGCGCCACCCGCATCAAGAGGCTGCGCGACACGCTGGGCAATCAGATCGTCAGCGAGTTGTTGGTCAAGAACATCGCGCGGCGCGGATACATGCTGGCCGTCGGCAAGGACGTTATCAAGGTCGTCTGACACCCCGGATCGGCCCAGCTTTATCGTAACTCTCTATAATAGTTATGAGTGATAACAAAATCTAACCCAGCTGGCGGCCCCTGCAGACTCCGCTGGCCTTTTCCGCTGCTTCCGCTCTAGGGTCCGGCTCAAGAGGGGGAGGAAGACGATGCCGGCACCAGTCAATCCATTCAAGAAAGCGATCCGCGAGGGGCAGACCATCTTTGGCTGCTGGAATTCACTGGGTACACCTATGGTGTCTGAATTGCTGGGAACCGCAGGCTTTGACTGGGTACTGGTCGACGGCGAACATGCACCCTACGACATCGCAACGATCCGCAATCAGCTTATCGCGCTGGAGAACAGCGACAGCACTGCGGTTGTCCGGGTGCCGATAGGTGAGACGTGGATCATCAAGCAGGTTCTCGATTGCGGCGTTCAAACCATCCTCGTGCCGATCGTCGAAAGCGCGGCGCAGGCCGAACAGCTTGTACGCGCCTGCCGCTATCCGCCCGTCGGCGAGCGCGGCGTAGGTTATTCGCTTGCCCGTGCATCTTACTACGGGGAGATCGGCGACTACGGGAAGAGCGCGGACGATCAGATCTGCCTCCTTGTTCAGGTCGAAAATCGGGCTGGAATGGAGGCCCTGGACGACATCCTTGCCGTCGAGGGCGTAGACGGCGTCTTTATCGGTCCGGCGGATCTGAGTGCCGATTATGGCCATATGGGCGACATCATGCACCCAGAGGTGCAGGAGATGATCATGGGCGCGCTTGGCAGGATCAAGGCCGCTGGTAAGGCGCCAGGCATCCTTTCGACCCGCGAGGACATGACCGAAGCGAGCCTCGAAGCCGGGGCGCAATTCCTCGCTGTGGGTCTGGATATAGGAATGTTGGCGCAGACGGCCCGTGCAACCGCGAAGCGCTGGAAAAGCGGCGAGGCATGACGCCCGGCATCATCCTGCTGGCGCTGTCCTATGTGCTGAGCCAGTTCTTTCGCGCCTTCCTAGCGGTCCTGTCTGGACCGCTGGAAACAGATCTGGGAACGGGTCCTGACGAGCTGGCTGTCGCCTCGGGCCTTTGGTTCGTGTCGTTCGCGCTGATGCAGTTGCCGGTCGGTTGGGCGCTCGACACGATCGGACCAAGGCGAACCGCAGCGATACTCTTTGGGATCGGGGGCGCGGGTGGGGCCGCTGTTTTTGCGGTTGCCACCGCGCCGTGGCATATCCATGCCGCCATGCTGTTGATCGGGATCGGGTGTTCGCCGGTCCTTATGGCCAGCTACTATATATTTGCAAAGGATTATGCACCCGTCAGGTTCGCAACCCTCGCGGCCCTCATGATCGGTGTCGGGACAGTGGGGAACCTCGTCGCGTCTTACCCCACGGCGCTTGCAGCTGAAACAATCGGGTGGCGGGCAACGATGTGGGCGCTGGCAGGATTAACGGGAGTTGTTGCACTCGGCATCCTGCTGCTTGTTCGCGATCCTTCCGAAAGCGAGGCGGAAGACCAAAGCGGATCACTGTTCGATCTTCTGCGAATGCCGGGGCTGTGGCTGCTCTTCCCGATCATGTTCACCAACTACATCCCGGTCGCCGCGATCCGGGGCCTGTGGATCGGCCCCTATCTCAACGACGTCTTTGGCCTGACCACCGAGCAGATCGGGCAAGCCACGCTGGTGATGAGCCTTGCCATGATCGCAGGTGTTGTCGCCTACGGACCACTGGACCGCTTCTTTGGCACCCGGAAGTGGGTCGTCGTCGCCGGCAATATGTTGTGCGCTACAGCCATCCTGTCCCTTGCCGGCATGATCACCCAAGGCGCAGGAGTATCGATTGCCCTTATGGCGGCCATCGGGTTTCTGGGTGCCAGCTTTCCGGTCATCATTGCCCATGCCCGCAGTTTCTTTCCGCCTAACCTGATCGGACGAGGGGTCACGCTGATGAACCTGTTCGGGATCGGCGGGGTCGGCGTTGCCCAATTCGCATCGGGCAGCCTGCACCGGGCAGTAAGCGACGGACCGGACCCCGCGACCCCCTATGCCATCATCTTCGCAGTCTACGGCGCACTGCTCTTGATCGGGCTTTTGATCTATTTGTTCAGTCGGGAACAAGCCCAAAGCACAGTACCCCTTTCACCCGGAAAGCAACGGGTATAATAGGCCCGGGCCATTCAAAAGGAGTAAAGGAATGGGCTATCGCGTCGTCGTCGCGGGCGCCACCGGAAACGTGGGCCGCGAAATGCTGAACATCCTGGCCGAGCGCCAGTTCCCCGTTGATGAAATCGTGGCTTTGGCCTCGCGCAAATCGCTGGGTACAGAGGTTACGTTCGGCGAAAAGACATTGACGACGAAGGATCTGGATACGTTCGATTTTGCCGGATGGGATATTGCCCTTTTCGCGATCGGATCGGACGCCACCAAGATCTATGCACCCAAAGCTGCTGCGGCTGGATGCGTTGTTATCGATAACTCGTCGCTTTATCGCTACGATCCGGACGTGCCCCTGATCGTGCCGGAGGTGAATGCAGACGCGATCGAAGGCTATTCGAAAAAGAATATCATCGCGAACCCGAACTGCTCGACAGCGCAGATGGTCGTCGCCTTGAAACCGTTACATGACCGCGCCCGCATCAAGCGCGTTGTCGTCAGCACCTATCAATCTGCATCGGGTGCCGGAAAGGGTGGCATGGACGAGCTGTGGGATCAGACCAAGGCCGTTTACAACCCAACCGCTGACGTCCCGCCAAAGACGTTCCAGAAGCAGATCGCGTTCAACGTGATCCCGCAGATCGATGTCTTCATGGAAGACGGATCGACCAAGGAAGAGTGGAAGATGGTGGCTGAGACGAAAAAGATCGTCGACCCTGCCATAAAGGTCACCGCGACCTGTGTCCGCGTTCCGGTCTTTGTCGGCCATTCAGAAGCGGTCAACATCGAGTTCGAAGATTTCCTCGACGAAGACGAAGCACGCGACATCCTGCGCGAAGCGCCCGGCGTGATGGTCATCGACAAGCGCGAGCCCGGTGGATACGTCACCCCGATCGAATGCGTCGGAGACTTTGCAACGTTCATCAGTCGTATCCGCCAGGACTCGACCATCGAGAACGGGCTGAACCTCTGGTGCGTCTCGGACAACCTTCGGAAAGGGGCCGCCTTGAACGCGGTTCAAATCGCAGAGGTCTTGGGGACGCGTATCCTGAAAAAAGGCTGATCTTGCTCGGGGCTGCCGACCTTGTTTCAGGCCAGCGGGAGGCTTCTGCGCCATGCTGTGGTCGACCGAGATGTTATCGTCTGCTTTCAGCCAACCATGAAATAGACCTGCTCAAGACCGGTCTTCGGCGCAACTTTCGAACAGAATCGCCGACGAAAGAGACCGAATCTCTTGCGACAAATTGACATAATCTGGACCGCTTGACCGGTGATTTGGCGAGATTTGCACAAAAAAGACGCAAACTATCCACAGGGTTACGCTACGTCATTCGCGAAGAGGTGCTTATTGGGCAATTGATATTACCACATCGAACCCGGTCTTCGGCGACATTCCGCTTATTGAATTAACCGTTTGTTCATAAACAGGAAAACTAGCGTCAATCGGATATTGCGATAATCTCACTTGCAAGCAGTTGCGCGTAATTAAGCCGGGGAAGACCAAAATCTTATTCCCCATGACCCACACGTCACAGTTGCGCCTTAATCCATTCATCGCCAAACAAGAAGTGTCCAGCACGGACACGGGGATGAAATCGGGCCGCAAGGCCTTTACGCTGCCAAGTGCTTGGGGGAAGCCATGCTACGGATCTTTGCGTCGCCAATGCGTCGCCTTTCGGCCGGTCGTAGACAGGACAGAGTTGAAGACCAGAACGCTGTAACGCGTGCACAACTGTTAGAGTTGTTCGAAGAAGAACTTGGGCGAAACACGGTGCGCCGTGAGCCTGCAAAACCAGTACGGGCGCTGCGCCCGATACCAATTGCCGACCTGCGAACTCAAATCAGCTGTGGCGCTGGTAAGCACTAGCGCTCAGAACCTGTCGGCCCTCAGGACTTCGACGTCGCTGATCGTGACAATCCCGATGTGTCGCTCGACAACTTCGAACGCTGCCTCAAGCAGTTTGTCGAGCCGCTCGGGCCGAATAACACAAACCACCTGAACCATACCGCCCGCTCGCGTAACCTGGCCTTCGCGGCTCCACTCGCCCGATCGGCCGGAGCCGCCGAGCACAGGAAACACCGTGTAACCTGTTACGTCGGCACTTTGCATGGCATCCGCCAACCGACGCTGCATCACCTGCTCGATAATAATCGAAACCCGCTTGGCCTTGTGTGTCTTCATGGATCAACCTCCGGTCATCTGGCTGGCAACGGCAACATAAAGCGGGATGCCGATGGTCAGATTGAAAGGGAATGTAATGCCGAGCGACAGCGTCAGGTAGATGGACGGGTTGGCCTCGGGCAATGCGACGCGCATAGCTGCAGGCACCGCGATGTAACTGGCAGACGCAGAGAGCGCCATGAACAGCGCGACACCGCCCGTGGATAGCCCAAGCATCAAACCGGTCCCAAGGCCCAGCACAGCGCCCGTCAGCGGCATCAGAGCACCAAAGGCCACCAAACCTCTCTTGAGAAAGCCACTGCCCTGCCGGAGGCCGCGTCCGGCGACCAAGCCCATATCGAGCAGAAACAGGCAGAGCACCCCCTGAAACGGCGCGTCAATGAAGCTGGCGATGCGGTCAAACCCTTCCTGACCCGTCGCCCAGCCGATCAGAAAGCTTCCGATCAGCAGCACGATCGATCCGTTCAAAAGGATCTCCTGCATAAGATCCGCGTTGCTCTCACGCTTTCCATTCTTTGAAACCAACCAGAGCGCCGACAGGATCGCCGGTGCCTCCATCGCGGCGGCTACGGCGACGATATAGCCTTCGGAGGTGATCCCGGCAGCGTCCAAAACGGACGTGGCCGCGACAAAGGTCACGATTGAGATCGAACCGTAATGCGCGGCCACGGCCGCAGCATCCAGACGGCTTAGTCCCGTCATGACCCGCAGCAACGCGAAAGCGATGAAGGGCAGACCGGCAGACAGCACAATGCCAGCAAGCAGCGACAGCGCAAGACTGGCGTCGATGCCGTGGGCCGCAACGCTGACGCCGCCTTTGAACCCAATGGCAAACAGAAGGTAGATCGACATCCCCTTGGCAACCGCCTCGGGAATGCTCAGGTCGGATCGCGCCAATGCGGCAGCCAGGCCCAGCGCGAACGAAAGAATTATGGGCGAAACAAGATTGTCGACCGCCAAGGAAAAGATCTGATCCATCGGCATCCCTTAAATGAACTTGTGTTCATTTAAGGAGCACGAAAGGAATTGAAAGGGTCAGACCGGTTGAAAACTGCGACTTTCCGCGTCGTAGAATTCAAGCCCACCTTCGCCGATGTCGGTCCACAGACCATGCAGGCTGAGTTCCTCGCTTTGAACACGCTCGGCAACGAACGGGAAAGTCATCAGGTTCTCCAAGGATGCAACGACCGCGGCCTTCTCAAAGGTACGCGCCCGTTCGCCCGCATCCTCAACGTCTTTAACAACGTCATACTTTGGACGAAGGATATCCATCCAGCGCCCAACAAAGCTTTCCTTGGCTTCAAGCTGTGGCGCCTTCCCCTCGCACATGTCCAGGCAGCCCTGAACGCCACCGCACTGCGAGTGGCCGAGGACGATCAGATGAGGCACCTTAAGGGCCGTGACGGCGTATTCGATCGCTGCACTGGTCCCGTGGTAATCGCCGCTTGGCTCATACGGGGGTACGAGGTTCGCGATGTTGCGGTGGATAAAGAACTCACCCTGATCGGCACCGAAAATCGACGTGACATGCACGCGGCTGTCGCAACATGAGATGACCATGGCCCGGGGCCTCTGGCCTTCGCTGGCGAGCCGTCGAAACCAAGCCTGGTTTTCCTGGTAACTTGTCGCTTTCCAACCCTGATAGCGTTGCAGCAGGTAAGCCGGCAGAGGTTTGCAATCGAGCATCGGCGGTTCATCCCTTGTTTCTTGAGGCGGGGATTAGCCCCAATTGTTCTCGAATTCGAGCGAAAAAGCCCGCCCCCAATAACCAAATAGGAACCCGGCCCGCTGATAACCGTCCCGCCAAGTGGGGGCACGTTCGAAACTGTCGTGGGGTAGTGCGGTGGAGCAGGTTACCAATTTCAGGCCGAAAGAAAGGGTCGCGGTCGACTCTGAACGCTTGTCGGCGCTGTATTCAGAGCTGGGGCACAATGCAGCCGAAGACGTGGTGTGCCGCGCCATGGAAGAGCTGGCATTGCGGTTGTCACATTGCGATCGGCTGTATCGGGCGGCCGAGCGGGACAAGCTGCGCAAAAGCAGCCGGTCACTGATCGCAATTGCAGAGCAGATCGGCATGGCCGAATTGGCCCGGGTCGCCGACTACGTGACCCGATGTATCGATGCGCGGGATGATGTGGCACTCGCCGCGACACTTGCCCGCCTGATGCGCATCGGCGAAGGGTCATTGTCCGCCATGTGGGATTTGCAGGACATAACGATCTGATCTAAGCAGGCTGCGAAGGTGCCGCCGACCATTTCGCGGCGCCAAGTGGTACAGGTGGGATCATGACGTTTACATTCGCGGCTTCGGATGCCTCTTCGGTCCCCCTTACCCTGCTCGCCGACGACGACCTTGACGGCTGGCTCGGCGATCAAGCCGACGATGTCAAAGCATGGGTTGAAGCGCACGGCTTCAAGGGCAATGTCGGCCAGGCGATTGCCCTGCCCGGCCCCGATGGCTTGGTTGGCGCGCTTGTTGGTTACGGCAACGCCAAAACGCGGCGGCGCGGACGGTTTCACCTGGCGGCAGGTGCGGCAAAGCTGCCCACCGGCACGTACAGCCTGCAATCGACGCTGGACAAGGCGGCGCTGGAAACCGAAACGCTCGGTTGGCTGCTCGCTCAATACCGTTTCGCCCGGTACAAGGATAATCCGGGGACTGTTCGCGAATTGGTCGCGCCAAACGGTATCGATCCGGACCGCGTTCGCCTCATCGCCGAGGCCGAGGGACTGACCCGCGATCTGATCAACACCCCTGCCTCTGACATGGGCCCTGCCGACCTCGAAGAGGCGGCCAGGGACCTTGCCGAAACCCACGGCGCCACCATTCGCGTAACCGCGGGCGATGATCTGTTGGCCGAAGGCTTCCCCATGATCCACACCGTGGGCCGCGCATCCGCCACACCCCCGCGCCTGATCGATCTGAGTTGGGGGGATTCAGGGCCGAAGGTGACCCTCGTTGGCAAGGGCGTGTGTTTCGATACTGGTGGGCTGAACCTCAAACCCGGCGCATCGATGGGCCTCATGAAAAAGGACATGGGCGGCGCGGCTGCGGTTCTGGGCCTTGCCAAGATGCTGATGGGCGGCGCCGCACCGATCCGTTTACGGGTTCTGATCCCTGCTGTCGAAAATTCCGTGTCGGGCAACGCGTTCCGGCCACAGGACATTCTCACATCACGCAAAGGGCTGACGGTTGAGATCAACAATACGGATGCCGAAGGCCGTCTTGTCCTCGCGGATGCTCTCGCCCTTGCCGATGAGGATAACCCGGATCTGATCGTGTCCATGGCGACGCTTACAGGTGCTGCGCGTGTCGCCGTCGGCCCCGACCTTGCCCCGTTCTACACCGATGACGCGGTAAAGGCAGCCGCGCTGTCCGAGGCGGCAGATCGTGTCGCGGACCCGGTTTGGCAAATGCCATTCCATGCGCCTTACGAAACGATGATCGAACCGGGGATAGCGGATCTCGACAACGCACCCAAGGGTGGTTTTGCCGGATCGATCACGGCGGCGTTGTTTCTGCGCCGCTTCGTGACCGAGACGCCAAGCTATCTTCATTTCGACATCTATGGATGGCAACCCAGCGACGCCCCGGCCAGACCAAAGGGCGGGATCGGGCAGGGAACCCGCGCCCTTTTCGAAGCTCTTCCAACGATGCTGGCACTTTGACAGACAGGCGCACAACACCTGACCCCTCGGTCGTTGATGGGGCAACACCTGCTCAGGTCTCGGTGCCGGTTCTCGATCTATCGACGCAGCCCAATGGCCCGCGTGATCGGCAACTGATCCTTGGTGAAGCGATTACGGTGCTCGGGGCGCGCGACGAGTTGAGTTACGTCCGATCCGACAAGGATGGTTATGTGGGCTATGTCGCGCGGCGGGGGATCTGCCCCCGGACGGAGCCAACGCACCGGATCAGTGCCATCGCCACACATGTCTATGAGGATCCGGACTTCAAATCGCCAGACCGGATGAGCCTGAGCTATGGCAGTGTCCTCACCGCGATAGGCGGCACAGGCCGCTTCATCGAGACGGCGCACGGCTATGTCCCCGCGCAGCATGTTGCCGAAGTAGGCGGTCACGGATCGGATTCGGTGGCCGTGGCATCGCTTTTTCTGGGCACGCCATACCTCTGGGGCGGCAACAGCAGCTTTGGGATCGATTGTTCAGGGCTGGTACAGGCGGCGCTCATTGCCTGTGGTATCGCATGCCCCGGCGACAGTGATCAGCAGATGCAGGCCTTTTCCGAATGTGTCGTGACCGATGGACTCTTGCGGCGGGGTGATCTGCTCTTCTGGCGCGGCCACGTCGCGTTCGCCGCGGGGCGCGACACGCTCATCCATGCCAATGCCTATCATATGGCCGTCACGATTGAAGATGCCGGGGCTGCTATCAAACGGATCGCAGAGCAGGGTGATGGGCCGCTATTGGCGCATCTGCGGCCGGTTCTTCCCGCTTAGTCGACCGCGCGGATTAATTTACGCTCAAGTACCCGCAAAACGCTCTTGAGGTCGTGGCCCCGTCGCAGAACCTGCCCGTCCATTCCGATGATGGCGTACATCCCCTGCTTTGACCGCAGCTTTGGCCGCTTTTCGATGCGATAGAGCGGGTTTTCGGCCGTCCGACGGAAGATCGAAAAGACGGCCACATCCCGCAACGAAGATATCCCATAGTCGCGCCATTCACCCGCAGCGACCATCCGACCGTAGAGCGACAGGATGATGCTGAGTTCGGTTCGGTGAAACGCAACCGTTGGGTTTGGGATTTCGCGCAGGTTCGACGGAGTTGGATACACAACAGTCATGCCGCAGACTTGCCTGTCTTTATGGCCAAATCAAGTCCGCAGTCAGACCCTTGACATGTTACAGATTCCGCGCAGTCTGGCGACAAATGGAAACACAAAGGCCACGAATGACGCCGCAGGACCGCGCAGAACGGAGCGCCGCCGCGATGATGGAAAACGATGCGGCCAGCCAGGGGATCGGCGCAACGCTCGACGCAATCGGCCCCGGAACGGCGATAATGACCATGACCGTCAGACCTGAAATGCTGAATGGGCACGGCATCTGCCATGGCGGATACATCTTCATGCTGGCTGACAGCGCCTTTGCCTTTGCCTGCAACAGCTACAACGCCGTGACAGTCGCCCAATCGAACCAAATCACATACCTTAGCCCGGTGCAGCCGGGCGTGCGCCTTTCGGCAAATGCTGTCGAGGTGGCACGGGCGGGTCGGTCCGGCACCTATGATGTTACTGTCACCGATGAGACGGGAACGACTGTTGCCCTCTTCCGGGGTCTTTCCCGGATCGTGAACGGCCAGCACTTTGACGAAGGCGGACACTCGGAATGAAAGACCTGACCCCCGATCGTTCAACGCTAGACCCGATTGAAATCGCCAGCCGGGACGAGATCGAGGCCCTTCAACTTGAACGCCTGAAATGGTCGCTGAGGCACGCCTATGAGAATGTGCCACATTACAAGGCCAGCTTTGACGCGGCCGGTGTTCATCCCGATGATTTGGCGGAACTGAGTGACCTGAGCCGCTTTCCCTTCACCGTCAAACAGGACCTGCGTGACAACTATCCGTTCGGCATGTTCGCTGTTCCGCGGGACCAAGTCGCGCGCATCCATGCGTCTTCGGGCACCACCGGGCAACCAACAGTCGTTGGATACACCAAGAACGATCTTGCAGTTTGGGGTTCGGTTGTGGCGCGTTCGCTGCGGGCATCGGGCCTGCGCCCCGGTGATCTGCTGCACAATGCATACGGCTATGGGCTCTTTACCGGTGGTTTGGGCATTCATCTGGGTGCGGATGCGCTTGGCCTGACGACAATCCCGATCTCTGGCGGGATGACGCCCCGCCAAGTGCGCCTGATCGAAGATTTCAAACCCAAGGGGATTACGGTCACGCCGTCCTACGCTCTTTCAGTGCTCGATGAATTCGCCGCGCAAGGCCTTGATCCGCGGGCGACTTCGCTCGAGGTGGGGATATTCGGGGCCGAACCATGGACAAACGCGATGCGGCAAGAGATCGAGGCGGCTTTCGACATGCACGCCGTCGATATCTACGGGCTGAGCGAGGTGATGGGCCCGGGCGTCGCCAATGAATGCGTCGAGACAAAGGATGGGCTGCACATCTGGGAGGATCATTTCTATCCGGAGATCGTCGACCCCGAAACCGGCGAACCTGTGGCCGATGGCGAGCGGGGCGAGTTGGTGTTTACCTCGTTGACCAAAGAGGCCTTTCCGATCATCCGCTACCGCACCCGTGACCTGACCCGACTGATGCCCGGCACCGCCCGTTCGATGCGGCGGATGGAAAAAGTCACTGGCCGATCCGACGACATGATCATCCTGCGCGGGGTGAATGTCTTTCCGACCCAGATCGAAGAGGCGATCATGGCCACGCCGGGGCTGGCCCCGCATTTTCAGATCGAACTCACTCGACCGGACCGCATGGACGAGATGCAGATCCATTGCGAGATCTCGGAAATCTCAGCCGAGCCTCACGGGGCCGCATCGGACCTCGCCAGCCGGATCAAGCAAACCGTTGGCGTATCGGTGAAGGTGGTCGTGACGGAACCCGGCGGGGTCGCCCGGTCGGAGGGCAAAGCTGTCCGCATCATCGACCGGCGCAGCAAGACCTAACCGCTGCCAATCAGGACCCCGGCGGCAAAGACCAAGGCGCCCCCCAGTACCACCTGAAGGGTGGCCCGCCAGAACGGCGTATCCATGTACCGGTTCTGGATCCATGCGATCGCCCAAAGCTCGACAAAGACCACGACGATGGCGGTGATGGTGGCCGTCCAGAAGTCAGGGATCAGATACGGAAGGGCGTGACCAAGCCCCCCGACGGTCGTCATGATCCCCGAGGCAAAGCCCCGCTTGACCGGTGAGCCACGACCGGAAAGTTCGCCGTCATCGGATGCAGCCTCGGTAAACCCCATCGAAATACCGGCGCCGACCGATGCCGCGAGGCCGACAAGGAAGGTCGTCCATGTATCCTGAGTGGCGAACGCCGTGGCGAAGATCGGCGCAAGGGTCGAAACCGATCCGTCCATCAGGCCAGCCAAACCAGGTTGGACATAGGTCAGGATGAACTGGCGGCGGGCGGTGTGATCCTCTTCATCGCGGGCATCGCCATCTAGGTGCTGCGCTGCCAGATCGGTCGCCCGCTTTTCGTGGCCCGCTTCGGCCGCGGCGAGATCACCCAACAACTTGCGTGTCTCGGCATCTGTCGTTCTTTGCGCGGCGTTCAGATAGAAGTTCTCGGCCTCCTTCTCCATCGCCTCGACTTCCTCCCGGATCCGCTCGATCCCGAGGTTTTCAACCAGCCAAATCGGCCGCCGCGCATAGTAGCCCGAAACGTGTTCGCGCCGGATCAACGGGATGGTTTCGCCAAATCGTTCTGTATGCAGATCGATCAGGCGCTTGCGATGCTGGTCTTCTTCGGCCGCCATCCCGGAAAAGACAGCTGCCGTTTTCGGATAGTCCGAACGCAGCCGTTCCGCATAACCCCGATAGATGCGCGCATCGTCCTCTTCCGAAGAGATGGCGAGGGCCAGAACCTCCTGTTCCGTCAGGTCCCTGAACCGTTTTCTCGCAAAGGAATAGCGCATCCAAAACTCCCAGAACTTTAGAATCGATCTAGATGTAACCTAGCGAGCCACGCGTTGTGCAAACACCCGCCACGCGTTTTTCTTGGCGTAACTGAACGAAGCGGTTTATATTCGCAGCCTGCGAAAGGAACCTTGATGAACGACCAGTCCCCCCTCATCCGGAAAGGCCGCAAGTTTGACCAGGTTCTGGATGGGGCGCGCGCGGTATTCATGGCCGACGGGTTCGAAGGCGCAAGCGTGGACGACATTGCCCGCGCCGCTGGCGTCAGCAAGGCGACGCTATACAGCTATTTCCCGGATAAGCGACTGTTATTTCTGGAAGTTGCAAAGGCTGAGTGTCGCCACCAGTCACAGATGGCAACTGACCGAATTGACGATTACGGACCCCCGCGCGAGGTGCTTGGCCAAGCCGGCCGCCATTTTCTAAAATTCCTGACGTCAAAGCTGGGTCAGCAGATCTTTCGCATGTGCGTGGCAGAATCGGATCGGTTTCCCGAAATCGGTCAGCAGTTCTATCGGTCGGGCCCCGAAGTTATGCGTGCTGAAATGGTAGGCTATTTTCACGCGGCTGCGGACCGGGGCCAGCTAAGGATCGACGATTTTGACCTTGCCGCGAACCAGTTTGGCGAGCTCTGCAAAGCCGATATCTGGCCGCGCATGATCTTCGGAATGCAGGATACCGTGACCGACCAAGAGATTGACCGCGTCGTCGACGGCGCGGTCGAAACTTTCATGGCCCGCTACGGCGCCTGACTATTCTGCAGCTTCGACTTTGTCCTGCGTCATCGTATCGAAATCCGAAGCCGCGTGCCGCTCATGCAGCTGCAAGGACGGTTCGCCAAACGCCCGGTTCACCATTCGGCCACGCAGCGTCGCAGGCCGCGCGTCAATTTTCTTGGCCCAGGCGAAAACGTTCTCGTAGCTCTCGACATCGAGGAACGTACCGGCCGAATAGAGCCGCCCAAGACAAAGCTGACCGTACCAGGGCCAAATCGCCATGTCGGCGATCGAGTATTTATCTCCGGCGATGAACGGTTTGTCTGCCAGCTCGCGATCCAGAACATCCAGCTGCCGCTTGGTCTCCATCGCGTAGCGATTGATTGGATATTCGAACTTTTCCGGGGCATACGAATAGAAGTGTCCGAACCCTCCGCCAAGGAAGGGCGCGCTTCCCATCTGCCACATCAGCCAGTTGAACACCTCGGTTCTGCCGGGCCCCGAAGCCGGCAAGAACTTACCAAACTTTTCTCCCAGATGGATAAGGATCGATCCGCTTTCGAACACCCGCAAAGGCTCGGGTCCCGAGCGATCGAGCAGCGCGGGGATCTTTGAGTTCGGGTTAATGTCGACAAAGCCCGAGCCAAACTGATCACCCTCGCCGATATTGATAAGCCAAGCGTCATACTCGGCATCGTCGATACCCGCCGCAAGAAGCTCTTCGAACATCATGGTGACTTTTACGCCGTTGGGGGTCGCCAGCGAATAAAGCTGAAAGGGGTGTTCACCGACTGGGAGTTCCTTGTCGTGCGTCGGCCCCGCAATGGGGCGATTGATGCTGGCAAATTCACCGCCGTTCTTCGCATCCCAAGTCCAGACCTCGGGGGGCGTGTACGTGTCAGCCATCGGGCAAGCCTTTCTGTGCGTGATAGACACCGACGACAGTAAGGTCGGCTTCACCCGTTGCAAGGGCAGAGCACCCTGCGGTCATTCAAGTTGATCTGTGCGTGAACGCAGAGCCTAACGAAGTTGCTTGAGCAGCTTCAACGAGGCATAGCCATCAGGCCGCAAACCCTGCGCGCGCTGGTAAGCCCGTACTGCGGTTATCGTTTTTGGGCCGATTTTGCCATCAACCCCGAGCGTATCGAACCCCGCGCGCGTCAGCCGCTGCTGCAGCTCTTTTCTTTCGCGAAATGTCAGTGCCCGATCATCCCGCGGCCAGTTCGACTGGATCTTGGGGCCACCTGTAATCCGATCCGACAGGTGGCCGACGCCGATTACATAGGCATCGGCGGGGTTATAGCGCTCGATAACCCCGAAATTCTTGAAGATCATGAAAGCCGCACCCTGGCTGCCCGCCGGAAGCAGGATGGACGCAGAACCGTAATTGGCAACAGGTCGCCCCTGCATATCCCGAACGCCGAGTGCTGCCCAATCTGCCGGGCTTTTGCGGATTTTCCTGTTCGCCTGTGAAAAGTCAAAGTTTGCAGGCAATTGTACTTCCACGCCCCATGGCTGGCCTTTGACCCATCCGAACCGTTTCAGATAGGCCGCTGTCGAAGCCAACGCATCGCTTGGGTCATCGGCCCAGATGTCACGGCGCCCGTCCCCGGTGAAATCGACCGCGAGATCCAGATAAGACGTCGGCATGAACTGCGTGTGCCCCATGGCACCGGCCCAGCTGCCCGTCATGTTGCGTGGCTCAGTGTCTCCGCTCTGAAGGATTTGCAGAGCGGCGATCAACTGTGCCTCGAAAAACCGTGAGCGGCGTCCGTCAAAGGCAAGCGTTGCAAGCGCCTGAATGACGTTGTGGCTGCCACGAAACGATCCATAGGCGCTTTCCAAGCCCCAGATCGCAACCACGACATCCTTGTCGACACCATAGCGGGCCTCGATTGCATCCAAGGTTTTTCGGTGTTTGCGCAAGGCGTCCTTGCCGTTCCGCACGCGGGTGTCTGACGCGGCGCTATCCAGATAATCCCAGATCGTCTTGGTGAATTCGCTCTGATTTCGGTCGCGCTCGATCACCTCCGGATCGTAGGCGACCCCGCGAAACGCACGATCAAAGACCGATCCACTGATTCCAGCCGCCATAGCGCGAGGCCGGAATGCCACAATCCATCGTTCAAACCGGGCATTGGCCGCGACAAGGGTGGGCTGAGGCGCTTGCAGGTTCTGTACGATTTCAGGCCGAATTTGCGGCCGCAGCACCGGAACCGACGCAACCGAAGCGACGCGGACCGCGCCATCGGGCCGGACTTGCGGCCTAAGTGTTTCTTCAGATGTCGCAGCAGCAAATCCGCCCTCAACACCAAACAGTACAACAACCAGTCCTATCAGATACCGCATCGCCTGTGCCTCGTTTCGCGTTTCCCGCTTTTGGTGCACCATACCCCGAAACGAGCAGGCTCAAAAGACAACAAAGCGATCAGTGGTGGTGTGAGCCGTATTTTTCCGTCTCGGCGCGTATCCGTTCGAGATGATCGCGCAGCAACGCTACCCGATGCGGCCTGAAGCTGAGGTCGGTCACCTCAAGTTCCCGCATCCGATCAAGACGAAACACCCGGAAATCCTCGCGCAGATGGCACCAAGCGGACAGCATGCTGGTGTTTTCGAGGTAGACGATGCCAAGCGGTTTAACCATTCGCTGGGTTTGTCGCCCCTTTGCGTCCTCGTAGTCAAACCGGACGCTGAATTCTTCCCTCGTTGCCCGACGCAGACGTGCCACGTCGATCGTTGGGGCGGTTGGGCGCGCAAATCGCTGTGCGTCCAACACGGCGTGTTTCAACCTCTGAGCCTGACTTGCAGGAACCCGCGCCTGAATCTTGGCAAGAGCGGAATTCGCCGCCGAGGCCAGCGCCGGATCACCGATGATCGTAACCTCCCGAAGACCAAGAACCAGCGCCTCCAATTCGTCGTCATCAAAGGCCAGGGGCGGCAGCGCCGCATCCTCAATCAGGGTGTATCCAAACCCCGCCTCGCCGTCGATGACAGCCCCAAGCCCTCGCAACGTGTCGATATCGCGATAAATCGTACGCAGCGATACCTGCATTTCATTCGACAGCCGTTCAGCGGTGACCGGTGGCGCAAAGCTGCGAAGGCTCTGCATCAATTGAAGGAGTCGGTGGGTCCGGGACATGGCCACATACTATCACATGTCCTGCCAGATATTGTCACTAGGCTGATCTAGGAAACGCTGAGGAGAGGAGCCTGATATGATTACGCTGATCACCTATCCGCCCGCCTTTGGCGAACCGGCACCCAGCCCCTTCTGCGTCAAAGCCATGTACCTGCTCAACGCATCCGGATTTCAGTGGCAACGCCAAGACACCAAGGATCCGCGCAAATGGCCCAGTGGAAAACTGCCCGCCATCTCTGTCGATGGACAGGTCATTGGCGACAGCGACAACATTCGGGCCTATCTCGAGGCCAAAGGCGTAGATTTCGACGCCGGCCTAAGTGATATCGACAAGGCAACATCGCGCGCCTTTATCCGCATGGCCGAGGAACACATCTATTTCCATATCCTGCTCGATCGGTGGGACAATGAAGCCGTTTGGCCGCTTATCCGTGACACTTACTTTAACGAAATGCCGAAACTCATTCGGGGCGCCATCGCGGGCAGCATTCGCCGCAACGTGGTCAAGGGCATGCATGCACAGGGTCTTGGCCGCTTAACCGCGGAAGAGCGGCTTGCCCGACTGGAACCCGATCTGCAGGCTATCGCGACCCGGTTGTGGCAGGGTCCGTTTCTCTTCGGGCAAACGGCGACGGCAGCGGATGCGAGCGTTGGCGCCATGTTGCGCGGTGGGCGATCGACGCCGGTTGAAACACCGCTCAGCCGCCGCATCGCCGACGACACAATCCTGTCCGAGTACACAGATCGGGTGGCCGAACAGATGGGCTAGCGTCGGCTGCGGGTGACCTTGCGCCTCGTCTTGTCACCCTTGCGCTTGGCCCGAATGGCTTTCTTGCGCGGGCTTCGGCGGGCCGGAGAAGGCCGACCTCGGGGCAACGACTTTCCGTCAAGGGCCAATAGCTCCAGCGCAATGCCCCCTGTGACCGGAACAGTTTCCGTCAGCCGAACCGTCACCGCTTGGCCGAGTGAAAGTGTCAGGCCGGTGTCAGAGCCCATCAAAGTCCCGGCCTCGCGGTCAAAGTGGAAGTATTCACTGCCGATCGTTCGAATGGGCACCAGCCCGTCTGCCCCGGTGCCCTCGAGCTTGACGAATATCCCAAACTTCGCGATCCCGCTGATCCGCCCCTCAAACTCCGCGCCCACGCGCTCATTCAGATAACTTGCGAGGTAGCGGTCTGTCGTGTCCCGCTCGGCCGCCATCGAGCGGCGTTCGGTTTCCGAGATATGTTCCGCGGTGCGCTCAAGCTCGTCTATGTCAGCCGCGGTCAGCCCATCTTTGCCCCAGCCATGAACCGAAACCAGCGCGCGATGCACAACCAGATCGGAGTATCGCCGGATGGGCGAGGTGAAATGCGCGTAGTTCTTCAAAGCCAAACCAAAGTGCCCGAAATTTTCGGGACTGTAATAGGCTTGAGTTATCGACCGCAGCGTCGCCATGTTGATCAGTTCGGCATCCTCGGAAGCGGCCGCTTGCGCCAAAAGCCGGTTCAGATGAGACGTCTTGAGCACCTGACCCTTTGCCAGCGTCAAACCCGAGGCGGCAGCCGTCTCTCGCAAGGCATCAAGCTTGTCGGGATCAGGTTCCTCGTGCACCCGAAACAGAAGCGGTGATCGCTTGGACAAGAGCGTTTCAGCCGCCGCGACGTTCGCGAGGATCATGAATTCTTCGATCAGCCGGTGCGCGTCAAGCCTGTCCTTGAAGGCGACTGAAAGCACCTTTCCATCGTCATCAAGTACGATCCGGCGTTCTGGCAGATCAAGATCGAGAGGTTGCCGCGCGTGGCGCGCCTTGGTCAACGCTTCATAAGCTTCGAACAAAGGTTTCAGCAGCGGCTCAAGCAGCGGTTCCGTGCGATCATTGGGTTCGCCGTCAATGGCAGCCTGAACTTCCTGATAGTTGAGCGAAGCAACAGACCGCATCAAGCCGCGGACAAAGCGGTGACCGATCATATTACCGCGCTCATCGATCTGCATCCGGACGGCGATACAGGCGCGTGGAACACCTTCGTGCAGGCTGCAAAGATCCCCCGAAAGTCGGTCTGGAAGCATCGGCACGACCCGGTCGGGGAAATAGATGGAGTTGCCGCGTTTGCGCGCCTCTCGGTCCAGGGCCGAGCCGGGCTGAACGTAGGCCGCGACGTCGGCGATCGCGACCCAGATGACGTGGCCGCCCGGATTGGCAGGATTGTCATCGGCGTGCGCATAACACGCATCGTCGTGATCGCGGGCGTCGGACGGATCGATGGTGATCAGGGGCATGTCGCGAAGATCCTCGCGCCCCTTGAGGCCAATGGGTTTCTTGCTGTCAGCCTCGGCGATGACGTCATCGGGAAAGGCGTCTGGTATGCCGTGCTGGTGGATGGCGATCAGCGAAACCGCCTTGGGCGCTGACGGATCGCCCAAACGGTCGGTGACGCGGGCACGGGGCAACCCCAGGCGACCCTTGGGGCCGGATTGTTCCGCCTCGACCAGCTCGCCATCCTTTGCACCGTGCGTCGCACCAGCTGGCACGATCCACTCTTTGTCGTGGCCTTTGTCGATTGGCACGATCCGCCCGCCTTCGGCACCCGCCCGGAAGACGCCCAAAACCCGGCGCGGGTTGGTGCCGATACGACGGATCAATCGGGCCTCGTAATTGTGGCTGTCTTCCTTAACGAGTGTCAGCCGGGCGAGAATCCGGTCGCCCTCGGCCAAAGCCGGGTCAGAGGCGCGGGGCAGCACCAGTACGCGGGGTTCAATGCCTTCACCCTGCCATTCAACCGGGCGGGCAAACAGATCGCCGCTGTGGTCGGGCCCGGTGACCTGAAGGACGCTGACGGGTGGCAGCCGGTCCGGGTCTTGATAGCTGCGCTTGCGTTTTTCGATGTGACCTTCGGCTTCGAGCTCCTTCAGCAGCCGCTTCAGATCAATCCGGGCCGCTCCCTTGACCCCGAACGCCTTTGCGATGTCGCGCTTGGCCGTTTGGGTCGGGTTGGCGGCGATCCAGTCCAGAATTTCGGCTTTGGTGGGGAGACGGTTCATACCCCGTCACGTATCACGGGCCTTGGTGCGCGTCATTGCCAAATCTTCGGCTGTATCGATGTCTTGCAGCTCGTCCGTAAAGGCAACTCTGCCGCCAAGCCTTTGCACCGTATCAGCCAGCGCGAAGGGCGAGGACCAGCGCGCGCCATCGAGGCAGTTAGGGGCGTGCCGACGTGGGTGTTTCAGCCCCAAAAGCCAGAACCCGCCATCGGGGGAAGGGCCGATCACGGCGTCGTTTTGTCCAAGAATGCGCCACGCGCGCGCAATGTGGTCACGGGTCATGGCATGGATATCGGAACCGACCAGCAACGAAGGTCCGCCCGCGCGGTGCAGCATTCGCATCATTCTGCGCCCAAGATCGCCGCGACCTTGGGGCCAGTGCTCCTGAACTTCGCCGGGCAAGGTTCTCGCCTGATCCGGCGCAAAGGCGGCAACGCTTCGCCAGCGCGGATCTTTGACGTTCGACAGCAGCCTGCTCATGTGGTGCCGGTACCACCACGCGGCCTCGATCATACCAATGTCACGGCCAAGCCGGGTTTTGACGCGGCCCGGGCGCGGCTCCTTGATCATCACGATCAGCGTTGGTTTCACAAACGCCGCTCCATATCGCGGTGTGGGATCCCTGCATCGTCATATTCCGGGCCAAAGGCACTAAAGCCAAGACCCTCATAGAACGGGATAGCATGGGTCTGGGAACTCAGTTTCGCGGTAGACAACCCGGCCTCTCGCGCCCATTCGATTGTCGCGTTCATCAGAGCGGCACCAAGGCCGGAGCCCCTTTGCGATTTCGCGACGCAGACCCGACCGATCTTTACGGTTTGATCATGGACGAGGACGCGAGCCGTCCCGACAGGCTCCCCTTCGACGGTAGCGAGAAAGTGGATCGCTTCGCCGTCGAGATCATCCATCTCATCCTCAACGCTGACGCCCTGTTCATCGATAAAGACATCCCTTCGAAGGGCGCGGCAGGCTGTGATATTATCCGTAACGACGATCCTCATGCGAAATAGTCTCGAAGGATCCGCGAATAGATGGCTTTGAGCTGGTGGATATGTGCGACTTCGACATGCTCATCCACTTGGTGCATCGATTGGCCCACAAGGCCGAACTCAACCACCGGGCAGTGATCCTTGATGAACCGCGCATCCGAAGTGCCGCCCGAAGTGCTGAGTACCGGCTTGCGCCCGGTTTCAACCTCGACCGCGTTGGCCACAAGGTCGGAAAGCGGTCCGGGTGGTGTCAGAAAGCTCTCGCCCGAGACCGAAACAGCAACCGCGATGTCGACATCGAACTCGGCGGCAATCGTCGCGGCTTGATGCTCCAGCCACCGGCTCAGGCTCTCCCCCGAATGCGCGTCGTTGAAGCGGATATTGACGACCGCCGTCGCCTGCGCCGGGATGACATTCGTGGCCGGGTTGCCGGTGTCCACCGATACGACCGCCAGCGTGGACGCGTCGAAATGCTCGGTGCCCTCGTCAAGGGTTTGACTTGCGAGGCGATCCATCAGCCGCACCAAGGGCGGAAGCGGGTTCTTGGCGCGGTGCGGATAGGCGGAGTGCCCCTGAACACCTGTCGCCGTGAATCGTGCCGTAAGGGAGCCGCGACGGCCGATCTTCATCATTTCGCCCATTTCGTCTGGACAAGTCGGCTCTCCTACCAGACAGACCGACATCCGCTCGCCGGTACGCTCCATATGATCAAGCAGCGCAACCGTACCATCGGTCGCGACGCCTTCTTCGTCCCCTGTGATTGCAAGAAGGACAGCACCGTCAGGCTTGGCCTCCTGCACAAAGTCGATCGCTGCAGACGCAAAGGCCGCGACCCCCGACTTCATATCGGTTGCCCCGCGGCCATACATGACGCCATCTTTCGTTTCTGCGCCGAAAGGTGGTGCTGACCAGTCAGCCTCGTTTCCGATTGGCACAACATCAGTATGACCGTTGAAACCAAAGGTTTTCGGATGCCCTCGTTCGCCCCAACGGGCCAGGAGGTTGCGAATGCCGCCACGGTCCGCCCAAGCGCATTCGAACCCGGCGTCAGACAAGCGATCATGCAGAATATCCAAAGCGCCTGCATCCACGGGGGTGACGGACGGGCAGCGTATCAACGCAGCGGTAAGCTCAGCTGGATCCGTACCGTTCATTGTTCACCTTCCTGGCGCATGACATTGAACATGTGGCGAAAATGGCGCGCTGAAGTACAGTCGCGGATCTGCACCGATTCACAGCTATCAAGTCCTTATGCTAGGGTTAACCCCAAAATAAGACCTGAGGCAGGCATTCGAGCATCGCACTTGCACATCCGGGTTGACCTAATGCGGACCTGACGTCGCTGGGTAACCGGGTGACGGCGGACGTTCTGCCAAAACGGTAGGGTGGGCAGGTAATGGTCGCGGCATCGGAACTCCCGATCACGACGGTACGGCAGGGAACAACTGCGCAGGACATGGCCGAAACCATTTTCGGCGATGGCGTCGTAATTGTGGACGCATCCTATACAGGCGACAACAGATCGGCCGGAATCTTTCGGGACGGATCGAGCATCGCGCCGAATGCGACCCCGTCAGACACGGGTGTCATTCTCTCAACCGGCAGGGCCGACGATTACACCAACAGTTCTGGCGATGCGAACCAGAGCACCGATACGACAACCAACACACGCGGCCCGAACAACGAACCATTGTTCAATGCAGCGGCCGGTGTTCGCACCCGTGATGCCTCGTTTCTCGACGTTGATTTCGTACCGGATCAGGATGTGATGACGATGCAATTCGTCTTTGCATCAGAAGAGTATCCGGAATTTCAAACCACGATTTACCAGGATTTTGTCGGCGTCTGGGTCAACGGAACGCAGGTTCCGCTGGCTGTTGGTGATGCCGGCGTCGACCCGGGCAACATCAACTCGGTCAGCAACAGTAACCTTTACGTCGATAATGCCGCCAGCGCCGTGAATACAGAGATGGACGGGCTGATGCTCACGCTGTCCCTGACCATCCCGGTCGAGGCGGGATCACTGAACTCCATCCGTATCGGCGTCGCTGACGTGTTCGACGCCCGGTATGACTCGTCGCTTCTGATCGCCGCGGACTCACTGCAAACCGATCTCGTCGCCCAGACAGACACCTTGAGCATGGGCGCGAACTCTATCGGCAAGGTCGAGGTTCTGAATAACGACATCAACAACAGCGGCGGCGCGCTGACAATCACCCATATCAATGGCGTGCCGGCGACTGTGGGTACGATGGTCACCCTCAAATCCGGCCAGACCGTCAGTTTGAACCCGGATGGATCGATCGAAATCTTTGGCGATGGCGACGTTGAGGACTTCAACTTCACCTACACAGTCGACAACGGGATCAACACGGATACCGGGATCGTTAACGTCAGCACCATCCCGTGTTTCGTTGTTGGCACCCTGATCAAGACGCCGGACGGTGAGTGCCCAATCGAGACGTTGGCCGTTGGTGATCTGGTGCTGACCCAGGATGACGGCCCGCAGGCTGTGAGGTGGGTTGGGCGGCGCAAGGTGCAGGGCACCGGACCCTTTGCACCGATACGGATCAAGGCCAACACGTTCGGCCAACACCGACAGCTGCTCGTGTCGCCAGAGCACCGTATACTGATCAGGGACGGGCTGGCCGAATTGCTGTTTGGCGAACCTGAGGTGCTTGTGCCCGCAAAGGCGCTTGTCGATGACCTCAGGGTTCGGCCAGTTCCCGATGCACAGGTCGAATACGTGCACATCATGTTCGACCGGCATCAGGTGATCTTTGCAGAGGGCCTGCCAACCGAAAGCTTCCTGCCGGGGCCGCAGACAACGTCGAGTTTCGAAAGCGCGATCATTGACGAAATCTGCACAATTTTTCCTGAGATTGATCCGTGGACAGGGCACGGATACGGCCGCGCGGCACGTCGGACACTCCGGCGGTTCGAGGCGGATCTACTCCAGCAAACACGCATTTCTGCATAACAAAAAGAAGGGGAGGCGATGACCTGGATTGCACTCACAAACGCGGCCGATGGCCGATTCCGGGTCGCCAAGGGGACGGCAGAGACGAGCCTCTCGCGCGGCACTCTGATCGCCGAGGCACGGTCGGCAATAGGCACTGATGGGGAGACACTGCTTTCGCTTCAGGCACCGTTCCGGTCGTCATTCCGACTTCGTGCTTTGCCAAATGGCGCGTTCGCGGTGGTCCGTTCAAGCGGTCAGCAGAGCGATACATCGTCAACCGAGTGGCCCGATCAGGAGCCCCCCAATGTTATCCGGTTCAGCTATGCCTGGGACACGGACCTGAATTGGGCCCGCATTGCTTTACAGGACAACCTCGGGCGAACGGTGGTCTTCAAAGAAACGACGTGTGATGGACCTTTTGACCTCGCACTTCTTCACTCCGCTGCCGGGCGGCTTTCCGACAACATGATATCCTGTGCGATTTCCGACGACATCGAACCCATCGGGCCCCTCCCGACACTCCATGCTGAAACGCCGATCCTGACGCCGGACGGATTGCGACCGGCGCACAGCCTCAAGCGTGGCGATCTGGTGGTGACTGCCGATGGCCAAAGCGTGCCGGTCTTGCACCGGATCCAGCGAACCATGCCCAACATGGGCAGCTGGCGTGCCGTCAGGGTTCGCGCGCCTTATCTGGGTCTGGAAAGCGACCTGATCGCCGCGCCGCACCAGATGGTGGTGATGCGGGGCGTCGAGGTCGAGTATCTCTTTGGGAAAGAGGCCGTTCTCGTCCCTGTTTCGCACCTGACGACAGGCAACATCGCGGACTATGACCGCAGCAAGAACCTGATCGACTATGTTCAGCTGGTTCTGCCACGCCATGCCGTTCTGAACACGGCTGGTGCGCAAGTCGACAGCCTGTTTATAGGGCGCTGCCGCAGAAAACAGGATCTCTTGCCGCACAGCGTTTTCCGCGACGTCGATCGAAACAGCCTGCCTGAACATGCGGGGCTTGGTTACCCGATACTGAGACCGTACGAAGCGATCAGCCTGTTCGAAAAACGCGCCGCCTGATCCCTAATCGAAGAACGGAGTGACCTGAGCGACAATGACCGCGTTTTCGGCCTTGGCACGATCCATCAGTTCCCGTTCTTCATCAGATATGTCCTGGCCAGCCGCCTCGCGATCCGCGAGCGTGCCATAGCCCGTCACATCCAGAGGCGCGGTATCTGCTTGCTTAAGAATGGCAACTGTTTCGCGAACGGCTTCCGCCTCGTCAACGCCGCTCGCGTAGCACATGAGTGCGGCGCCCATGGCGTCTTTCGGCAGACCATCACCTTGTTTGCGGCCGATCTGCACGACGAGAGTATAGACCTCTGACGGCTTTCGTTCCTTTTTGGCCATCACAGGCTCCGAGACTTTTGCGCTGCAACAGCCCTAATAGAGACCCATCGGTATCGCAATGAGCGGCCCGCGCGCGCCGGCGCCAAATGGGTCCCATTTCTGGTCGGCCTCGTACAGATACCGAAAACCCGCCCACAGCGCGGAACCTACGGCGCGGTCCAGCCCAATCAGGCTGAACCCGTTTCTGCGCCAGAACTGTTCGGCGACGCCAGCCTGATCCTGAGCCGGCAACGCGTGTATCAAACACTGTCGCGCGCCCTCTGCTTTGCTATCCGGTATCGTTACGGTCGCGCGAACAGAGGTCAGAACGTCCCGCCCATCTCGGGTCAGGCCATCCTCGACTTCCGGAAGCGGATCGAGATCACAAAGACCCCGCGATGACGCCGCCAGATAGCCCTGGACGATCGCCGCCCGGACCGGACCCGGCTCGCCGCGATAGGTTTCTACAAAGGCGTCCCAGTAATCTTCGAGACCATCCTCGCTGTGTCCATCGAGGAGACGGTCAATCAGCAGTAATGCCGTGGCTGTCCTAAAGGCGGCGCGATTAGATTGCGGCTGGGTCGCCGCGAACAGGAGCCGCGGATAGAGTTCGTCGCCGACATCCTGCTTGAGTGCCTGCCCAAAACGCGCGGCATCCTGAAGCTGCGCCGTCATCTCGATTGTTTCATCGATATCTGCCGGAATCGATTCTGCGATCGTTCGATAGGCCGTCGCCCCGCCGGCAGTTGCCAGCTGGGAAAGATCGCTAATGGCCTGAAAACGACGGAAACTCGAAATAACACGCACCTTCTTCATTGGTCCGCGTTAGCCGTCGAATCGGGCTAGTCATTGGCCACGAGGCGGCGGCGCTAGACCCATTTCAAGGCAAATCGCGGTTAGTCACGCAAAAGCTCGTTAATTGACGTTTTTGAGCGTGTCCTTTCGTCCACGCGTTTCACAATCACGGCACAATACAAATGCACACCGTTCTTCGACGGCATGGAACCCGCCACAACGACTGATCCCGCTGGAACTTCGCCATACATGACCGCACCGCTCTCGCGATCCACGATCTTGGTCGACTGTCCGATAAAGACGCCCATCCCCAGCACAGAACCTTCGCGGACAATCACGCCCTCAACAACCTCAGAACGTGCACCGATAAAGCAGTTATCCTCGATGATAGTTGGACCTGCCTGCATCGGTTCCAGAACGCCGCCAATGCCCACGCCGCCGGACAGGTGAACATTTTTTCCGATCTGCGCACAGGATCCCACCGTGGCCCATGTATCGACCATCGTCCCGCTATCGACATAAGCGCCCAAATTAACGAACGACGGCATCAGCACGACACCCGGTGCGATGAACGCAGAGCGACGAACGACGCAGTTGGGCACAGCGCGAAAACCCGCGGCGCGCCACTGATTGTCGCCCCAGTCTTTCCACTTGCTGTCGACCTTGTCCCACCAGGAACCGCCCTGCGGACTGCCCGGTTGCTGCTCCATATCCTTCAGGCGAAACCCCAGCAGAACGGCCTTCTTGGCCCATTGATTGACGTGCCAGCTGCCATCGCCCTGCTTTTCGGCCACACGAAGTTCGCCAGCGTCGAGCGCCGAAAGCGTATCTTCGATCGCGTCCCGCGTCTCGCCTGTCGCCGCTGGCGTGATTGAATCTCTGTTATCCCAGGCGGCTTCGATCGCCGCTTCCAAAGGATTGCCGGACATGCTGCCCTCCCACAAATCTTGTTAGGCTCTACGCTTTCAAGGCCTTAGACGCAATCCGAGAGGGTTTTTCAACGACCGCTTCCGCCACGAAAACATATTCCGGCCAGTGCGCTTCAACCGTGGCGAGATTCAAGAGCGCGATCAGCAGATTACGACGCTATGACGTGGCAATCGACCCGCATTGGCACTTTGCGCTCATCCGTACGCCGACACACTGGTCATGATTGGCAACACAATGTACGCCTGAAAGCTGATATCAAAAGGATCGCCCATTGATGAGAGACGACCGCAGCAGCCCGTTCAGAGATGCCCATAGCGACATCGAGACCGTCGAAGGTGTGCCAGATACACCGCAGACGCGATCGCCTGCCTACCGCCTCGCATTTGCGGACGAAGCCTTTCTTTGCCAGCCCGAGCTGCGGCCCGTTCGTCTGCAATTGGAGTTGCTGAAACCGGAGCTGGCCCTCGAAGAAGAGCAAATCGAGTCGACAATCGTACTGTTCGGCGGCGCACGGATTCCGGCGCCTGCAGACAAGACCAAGGCCAGAACCCATACTCTTGCGGATCTGTCCCGCTACTATGAGGAAGCGCGCCGGTTCTCGCTATTGATGACAGAAAAGTCTATCGCGACCGGGGGGCGCGAACATGTGATTGTCACCGGCGGCGGCCCGGGCGTGATGGAGGCAGGCAACCGCGGCGCTGTTGATGCCGGGGGGCGGTCAATCGGGCTGAACATCGTTCTGCCGCATGAGCAGGCCCCGAATTCCTATGTCACGCCTGAGCTGTGTTTCAATTTCCACTACTTCGCGATCAGAAAGATGCATTTTCTGATGCGGGCAAAGGCCGTCTGCGTGTTTCCCGGCGGATTTGGGACGCTGGACGAACTTTTTGAGTCGCTCACGCTGATCCAGACTGGCCGGATGCAGAGAGTTCCGGTGCTGCTGTTCGGGCGAGCATTCTGGGAGTCGATCATCAGTTGGGACGCCCTTGCAGACGCAGGTACGATATCGCCGCAGGACCTCGACCTGTTTCGGTACGTCGAAACCGCCGAGGACGCACTGCATCTTATCCAGAACTGGGAACCGGGACCGCCGCGTGACCAACTCCCCGGCCGTTAATCAACCGTTTACTGTGCCAGCTCTGCTGGTAATGGGCAGATTTCGACGCCATGGGGCAGCGTTTCAATGATCATGCCTCGGGTGGTTTCCTTGATCCCGTAGCCAAAACCGGCCAGGCGATGCTTCCATTCACGGTTTGACAATGCAACTTTGCGTTCCCGCATGACCAAATCGATAATTTGAGAGTTAACCAATGCTTCATTCCTTACCTTAGTCTTCTGGTGCTTCACGTATGAAAGCGACGTCACGCTAGACCTTTGACGTGGCGGAAATTGCATCGGATTCGGGTCATTGCTGGGCTTTGTCCGGGCAATCAAACCGGAAAAGACCCGCTTTGGTCGAAAAATCACAACCCCAGCGGGATTTGTTAGCTCAAGCCAGCCTCGGCGTTGATTTCAGCGCGGCTTTTTCGTGACCGCTCGGTTGCTGACTTAAGCTGTCCACAGGCCGCGAGAATGTCCTCGCCACGCGGTGTTCGGATGGGGCTCGCATACCCGGCCTTATAGATGATGTCGGCAAATGCGCGGATGCGGTTGTTCGACGATCGTTTATAGGGCGCGCCCGGCCATTCGTTGAAAGGGATCAGGTTTACCTTGGCTGGGATACCCTGAATCAGCTTGATCAAACGCCGCGCATCCTCATCCGAGTCATTCACACCATCCAGCATCACATATTCGAAAGTGATCCGTTCCGAGTTGGTCAGCCTTGGATAGTCGCGCAGCACGTCAAGCAGGCTCTCGATGTTCCAGCGCTTGTTGATCGGCACCAGTTTGTTGCGGACTTCGTCGGTTGTGGCATGAAAGGATACGGCCAATAGACAGCCGATCTCTTCGGCGGTACGCGCGATTTCTGGCACCACACCGCTTGTCGACAGCGTGATGCGGCGACGGCTGAGCGATATGCCCTCTCCGTCCATCGCGATTTTCATCGCATCCCGAACGTTCTCGAAGTTGTAAAGCGGCTCGCCCATGCCCATCAGGACAATGTTCGACAGCAGCCGTGTCTCGTCCTTGGGGGCCCCGGGCACCGGCCATTCCCCAAGGTCGTCCCGCGCAACCATGATCTGACCGACGATTTCGCCAGCCGTCAGGTTTCTGACCAGCTTTTGCGTACCAGTGTGACAGAACGAACAGGTCAGCGTGCAGCCAACCTGAGACGAGATGCAGAGCGTCCCGCGCCCCTCTTCTGGTATATAGACAACCTCGACCTCGTGACCGCCTGCAATGCGGACGAGATATTTGCGTGTCCCATCGTTGCTGATCTGCTTGGTGACCACTTCGGGAATTTCGATAACAAAACGCTCTGCAAGCTGTGCCCGGTACGCCTTGGACAGGTTCGTCATCTCGGTAAAGTCGCGAACACCCCACTGGTAGATCCACTGCCAGATCTGACCAACCCGCATCTTCGCCTGCTTTTCCGGCGTGCCATTCTCAATCAGGACCTCCCGCAATTGCGGGCGCGTCAAACCAACGAGGTTGATTGGCCCCTCGGGCATTCGCCGGGGGATCGTTAGAACATCCTGGGTAATTGGCGCGTCAGCGGTCATGGCACATCTCGGATAGCGATGCGCCTCTATATAGGGACGATTGAGAAAGTCAAAATGCGCGTAAGCAAGGCACTATTGTGCGTAGCGCATGAGAACTCTTGCTCTTTCCCTCGAGAGTTCGACCCGACAACTTCGAATGGCGATCCCTGTTCCGGACCCCCCGCCAAATGTCGTACCGACAAAGTCGCAGTGCTGATCACGGTACTGTAGCCAGGCGTTCTGGCCGGCTTCCAGTGCAGTGGCACTGGATACTGCTGCGCTGGATACATCATCGAGTTCCTTCGCCGCCGCGCGTGCAAAGGAGTAGGCCTGGTTCATGGATAGGTCCGCAACCCGTTCCGCTTCGGCCACGCAATCGGCGATTTCGACCTGAGAAGCGTTGGTGAAGCCGCATTCGCTCGCCGGATCGGCCAGAGCAGACCATCCGATCCACCACACCAGGACAGCACCGCCGATTACAGCTCGGATCATTTTCTCACCTCTCGAGCAGCGATTAGTTTGGACCAATGAACCAAGGTTAACGAACACTGTCATTCGCCAAGACCGTGTCAGTCAGACCTGTAAGGAACTCCTAAGCGTTGTCGGATCAATCTGCGCCGAACAGATCGCGGGTAAATACCTTGTCCGCGACGTCCATCAGCTCCTCGGTCCGCCGATTGGCGATAATGACATCACTGGTCGACTTCAGTTCGTTCAGATCGTGGGTGACCTTCGAGCCGTAGAAGTCAGGCTCGTTCAGTTCAGGTTCATAGACGATGACCTCAATGCCCTTGGCCTTGACCCGCTTCATGATGCCCTGGATCGAGCTTTGGCGGAAATTGTCGGACCCCGCCTTCATGACCAGCCGATAGATGCCGACCCGTTTCGGTTGGCGCGCGATGATCTGGTCGGCGATAAAGTCTTTTCTTGTCCTGTTGGCTTCAACGATGGCCTGGATCAGGTTCTGGGGGACAGTGTGATAGTTCGCCAGCAACTGTTTGGTGTCCTTGGGCAGACAGTAGCCGCCATAGCCGAACGAGGGGTTGTTGTAATGCTCGCCGATCCGTGGATCGAGCCCCACCCCCTGGATGATGTTCCGGCTATCCATCCCGTGAACCAGCGCGTAGCTGTCCAGTTCGTTGAAGTACGCGACCCGCATTGCAAGATAGGTATTCGCAAAGAGCTTGATCGCCTCGGCCTCGGCCGCGCTGGTGAACAGGACGGGCACGTCGTCGTCCATCGCGCCGTCCTGCAGCAACCGGGCAAAGGTCTTAGCCCGCTCTGATTGCTCACCAACTATGATACGGGAAGGATGCAGATTATCGTGCAGCGCCTTACCCTCTCGCAGGAATTCCGGGCTGAAAATGATCTGCTGGGACCCGAGCTTTTCAGACAGCGCATCCGTAAAACCAACGGGGATCGTCGACTTGATGACGATCGTCGCAGTGGGATTGATGTCGATAACCTGCTTCGCAACGGCTTCAACCGAGCCGGTATTAAAGAAATTCGTGTCGGGATCGTAGTTCGTTGGCGTGGCGATGACGACATAATCAGCATCTGCGTAAGCCGCTTCCGCATTGGTCGTCGCGGACAGATCCAGCTTGTGGTTCGCCAGGTAGTCCGAGATTTCCGGATCGACGATAGGGCTTTGCCCTGCATTCACCTGCTGGACGCGGTTCGGGTCGACGTCGACCGCCGTTACCCGGTTTTTCTGCGCGAGAAGGACCGCAACCGAAAGCCCGACATATCCAATGCCGGCGACTGCGACGGAATGCTGTTTGAGTTGGCTGCCATCCACTAGATCAACTCCTGGAATAGACATCTTCGTAACGAATGATGTCGTCTTCGCCCAAATATGATCCCGTCTGAACCTCGATCAGGACCATGGGCACCTTTCCGGGGTTTTCCATCCGGTGGACCGCCCCGAGCGGTATATAGATACTTTGGTTTTCGCTGACGAGCCTCACCTCATCATCGACCGTCACCTTCGCGGTCCCTTCGACAACGATCCAATGTTCAGAGCGATGATGATGACTTTGCAGGCTCAGTGCGGCTCCGGGGTTCACAACGATCCGTTTGACCTGGAACCGGTCGCCGATGACCAGACTGTCGAACCAGCCCCACGGCCGATGATCGCGCGGAAACTCCACCGCCTGTTTGGCATGCTTCGATTTGAGCGCTGACACGGCCTCCTTGACCCGCTGTCCTTCGCTTTTCTTGGCAACAAGAACGGCGTCCGGCATGGCAACGGCCACCACATCATCAAGCCCGATGCCCACGATTTCGACGCTGGAAGCCTCACTCCTGAGCAGCGTATCAGTGCAGTCGATCGCCGTTGCTCCATCTGAACAGACGTTGCCCTCCGCGTCGGGGCCCGTTTCCTTCCAGACCGCATCCCATCCACCAAGGTCAGACCAACGACCCTTGAAGGGCATGACCGACAGGTTATTAGCCTTTTCCATGATGGCGTAGTCGATCGACTTGTTTTCGATCCCAGCCCACCGATCCGGAGCAAGGCGGGTGAAACCCAGGTCGCTTTCAGCCTGATCGACTGCTTCGGCAACGCCGTTCATCATTTCGGGCTGAAGGGATTTGTAGGCATCAATGATGGCTCGGACCGAAAACAGAAAAATGCCTGCGTTCCACAGATAGTTGCCCTGCGCCAGCATCTCGACGGCTTTAGCGTGATCCGGCTTTTCAACAAAACGGGCGAGTGGTTTTGGCCCCGGGCCCTGATCCTCTGACGCGGCAGAGAGTTCCAGATAGCCATAGCCGGTCTCGGGCCGGTCAGGTTCGATACCAAATGTGACCAGATCACCCGCGGCGGCCCGCGGCATGGCCTCATTGACGGCAGCCACAAATGCCGCACCATCAGGGATCACGTGATCAGAAGGTGCGACGATCATCTGAGCATCAGGCTGTAGTTTGGACAGCCACAACGCGGCAGCCAGAACCGCGGGCGCAGTGTTCTTGCCCTCTGGCTCGATCAAGATGGCCTTGGGAGCTTGCTCGATCGCAGCCAATTGTTCGGAGACGATGAAGCGGAATTCGTTGCCGGTGACGATGACTGGCGCCTCGAATGCCGGACCGGAGAACCGCCGGGCCGAGCCTTGGAACAGGCTCTCATCACCGATCAGCTTGGAAAACTGTTTGGGATAGCTGCGCCTGGACAGAGGCCAAAGACGCGTGCCCGAACCGCCGCATAAGATAACGGGATAAACTGGCGCCATACTATACCTTTGCAGCTCGAATCCGCTTGGCCTTGCCAAATGTTCAGACAGCGACGTCAGTTGTCGCGATCTCCCGCCCTGTTAAGACAATCCACACCGTTATCGCAAGAGTTCATGCCTAAGGCCCGTCACCCGACGGAGCCGGATTGCCGAAAGGTTGACGATTTCAGGTACTGCTCCGCTTATCAGCTCGATCTGTAGGTGCTTCCGAGCAGCGACTGTCTGGTTGAGTTCGGGTTAACGGATTTCGGCGAGGAACAACTGGTGGTCGTGGCGACCTCCAGATCGGGTTGCGCTGACGATACGAATCCCGGCGATAACCATCTAATATCATTATCTTATTGCAGTTGATTAACGATGTCTTACAGCACCGCAAGCTGCCTTATCGCTTTGTTAGACCCAATCGAGAATTCTCCGCTCATCGCTGGATCAGAGGTTCAAGGCTCATGCGTTCACCCAATTTGGACATGCCGTTCATCGCGCCGGCGCAGGCGCAAAAACACGTTACCCACAACGAAGCAATTTCGCGTCTCGATGCGGTCAGCCAACTTGTTCTTGTGGCGATCGACGCCGATGTTCCGCCCACCGATCCCGAAGAGGGCGCGATTTATGCGCTGTCGGCGGCACCCTCTGGCGTCTGGTCAGGCGCGGCCAATCAGCTGGCGGTTTGGGTCAATAGCGGCTGGGACTATGTCGTTCCGCGGATCGGATGGGTGGCCTATTCGGCGTCAACCACCGACCAGCGGGTTTGGGACGGGAGCACGTGGGTCGAACTGGTCCCCGCCGATCTTTCTCAGCTTCAATCGGTTGGCATCAACACCACCGCGGACACGACCAATCGTCTGTCGGTATCAGGCGACGCGACCCTGCTGTCGCACGACGGCGGAAGCCATCGCGTGGTGGTCAACAAAGCATCGGCCGGGGAAACGGCATCGCTGCTTTATCAATCCAACTGGGCGGGGCGATCCGAGATTGGCCTCGCGGGCGACGACGACCTGCAGATCAAGGTAAGCAGCAATGGCACCGATTTTGTCGAAGCGATGCGGGTATCAAATGCGTCTGCCATCACGGCTATCCGTTGTGCACAAAGCGGATCGGCTCAGATCGCGAACGACGCTGCCGCAGTCGTGGATCTTCCTTCATCGGCTGGCTTCGTTCTGATCACGGCGGTCCAGGGTGCGGCGGCCGATCAACATGCCGGCATCTTTACCTACGATGCGAACACTCCGACCCTGCTGACGCTTTTTTCCGCCGGTCAGGTGATTAACGCCGGAACCACGGCGCTCACCGGGCAGGTCGGCAATGCGGGGCAGACGTCGGTTTCGATTTCGGGTTCCAGCCTGCAAATCGAAAACAGATCAGGTGCGCCAGCAACTTTCAGCTATACCTTTGTCGGTGGGCTCTGACCAACAGACGGGCCATCACGGCAGGCTCTGATCTGCCAGCGGCCCGTCTCCCGGCTCTGGCGCATGAACTCTCAAACGCACCTCTAGTGCGGCCAATTTGGACCGCTTCCGCAGATCCTATTCCGCCCCCGGGGTGACAGCGCATACTTCGATTGATAAGCAGCGCTCGTAGGGCCTGGTTTGGCAGGATTAGAGTGATGCATATTGAGAAGACGGCCTTGCCCGGCGTGCTGGTTTTGACCCCGGCACGGTTTGGCGATGACCGGGGTTTCTTTTCCGAGAGCTGGAACCGCAAGCGGCTGCAAGAGGCCGGTATTGATATCGAGTTCGTACAGGACAATCACTCGCTGTCAGAGACAGTGGGTACCGTGCGCGGGCTTCACTTTCAGTCGCCACCGCATGCTCAGGCAAAGCTGGTTCGTTGTGGCAGGGGCGCCCTGTTCGACGTCGCGGTCGACATCCGGCAAGGTTCTCCGACATACGGACAATGGGTCGGAGAAGAGCTGAGCTTTGAAAATGGCAAGCAGCTTTTGGTTCCCGAAGGTTTTCTGCATGGCTTTGTCACACGCGAACCGGGTACTGAGATCATCTACAAGTGTTCGGACTATTACGCGCCCGACTGCGATGGCGCGGTGCGGTTCGACGACCCTGACATAGGGATTGAGTGGGGTTTTGATCACGGTGCGGCCGTGCTCTCGGAAAAGGACAAGGCAGCGCCGTTCCTGAAGGATTTTCAGACCCCATTCGTTTACGAGGCGGCAGCATGAAACTGTTGGTAACCGGGGGTTGCGGGTTCATCGGATCGGCGGTCGTTCGGCAGGCCATCGAGGCCGGTCACCACGTGGTTAACGTGGACAAGATGACCTACGCGGCGAATTCAGAGAACGTTGCTGGGGTGGCCTCATCCAATCGATACGCCTTCGAACAGGCTGACATCTGCGACGCCACCGCGATGGCCCGGGTTTTTGATCAGCACCAGCCCGACGCGGTCATGCACCTTGCAGCCGAAAGCCATGTCGACCGGTCGATCGACGGACCGGGCGCATTTATCGAAACCAATCTGATCGGCACATACATCCTTTTGCAGACGGCGCTGAAGTACTGGGAAGCGTCAGGGAAAGACGACTTTCGGTTCCATCATATCTCGACCGATGAGGTTTTTGGCTCGCTTGGCGCAACGGGGATGTTCACCGAAGAGACGCCGTATGATCCGCGCAGCCCCTATTCGGCATCAAAGGCTGGCAGCGATCATCTGGTCCGGGCATGGGGCGAAACCTATGGCCTGCCGGTGGTTCTGACCAATTGTTCAAACAATTACGGCCCCTACCACTTTCCGGAAAAACTGATCCCAAAGGTTATCCTGAATGCGCTGCATGGATTGCCGATTGGGGTTTACGGTTCAGGCGAAAACGTCCGGGATTGGCTTTATGTCGAGGATCACGCCGACGCTCTGCTTACGGTTCTTCAGCAGGGTGCGATTGGGCGGAGTTACAATATTGGTGGCGAGAACGAAGCACAGAACATCGAGATCGTCCGCAAGATTTGTGCGCTGCTTGACGAGCGTCGCCGGGAACACGCACCGCATGACAGGTTGATCGAGTTCGTGACCGACCGCCCCGGGCACGATATGCGCTATGCAATTGACCCAAGCCGCATCCGTGACGAGCTTGGCTGGCGGCCTTCGGTCACCCTGGACGAGGGGCTTGAGAAAACCGTCGATTGGTATTTGGCCAACGAAACCTGGTGGAAGCCATTGCTGCAGAACGAAGGCGTGGTTTCGCGGGTCGGGGTCCGGAGCGGCACGCGATGATCCTTGTTTTTGGCCACAGTGGCCAGGTCGCGACCGAATTGCGACGGCAGGCCGACGTTACCACCCTTTCTCGCACCGATTTTGACCTGACTGACGCTGCAGCCTGTGCCAATGCGATCAATACCGCCAAGCCGGCGGCGGTGATAAACGCTGCGGCCTACACCGCTGTTGATCGGGCAGAGGAGGAGGAAGATCTGGCCACTGCCATCAACGGCGCCGCGCCAACAGCGATGGCGCGGGCATGCGCTGACATCCAGATCCCCTTTGTCCATATCTCGACCGACTACGTCTTTGCGGGCGGCGGCGATCGTGCTTGGCAACCCGATGATACCGTGGACCCGCTTGGCGCATATGGCCGAAGCAAGCTTGCTGGTGAACAGGGGATCGTATCTGCTGGTGGAACCTCGGCCATTTTGCGCACCAGCTGGGTTTTTTCGGCCCATGGGAACAACTTCGTCAAGACGATGCTGCGGCTGGGTGCTAAGCGCGACAAGCTGACAATCGTCGCAGATCAGGTCGGTGGGCCCACACCAGCAGCAGGCATAGCCGCCAGCTGTCTGCAAATCGCGGATCACCTCACCAAGAACCCCGGCGACGCTGGCCTCTATCACTATTCCGGAGCGCCAGACGCGAGCTGGGCGGACTTTGCACGCGAGATTTTCCAGCAGGCCCGCATCGATTGTCAGGTCGAGGATATTCCGACCAGCGCCTATCCAACGCCCGCCACGCGCCCGCTGAACAGCCGTTTGGATTGTTCGTCATTGCAGCGGGTTTTTGGGATAAATCGGCCCGATTGGCGCACAGCACTCGCAAATGTCTTGAAGGACCTTGGTCATGAGTAATCGCAAAGGTATCGTCCTCGCCGGGGGATCGGGCACACGGCTGTACCCGATCACGGCGGGTGTGTCGAAACAGCTGCTTCCGATCTATGACAAGCCGATGATCTATTATCCGCTTTCGGTCCTGATGCTGGCCGGGATACGAGAGATCGCCATCATCACAACCCCGCACGACCAAGACCAATTCAAACGCCTCTTGGGTGACGGATCGCAATGGGGCATGGCGTTCAGCTATATCGTTCAGCCCTCCCCCGACGGTCTGGCACAAGCCTTTATCCTTGCCGAAGAGTTCCTTGATGGCGCGCCTAGCACGCTCGTCCTGGGCGACAACATCTTTTTCGGCCATGGTCTGCCGCAACTTCTGGAACGGGCTAACCAAAAACCCGAAGGCGGAACCGTCTTTGGCTATCGTGTGGCTGATCCTGAACGATACGGCGTGGTGGCATTCGACAGCGAAGGGATGGCGGAGCGGATCATCGAAAAGCCCAAGGTACCGCCGTCAAACTTTGCAGTGACCGGTCTTTACTTCCTCGATGGCAACGCGCCGGAACGGGCGAAGCAGGTCCGACCGTCTGACCGCGGTGAACTGGAAATTACCACGCTTCTCGAGATGTACCTGCATGAGGGCAGCCTCAACGTCGAGCGTATGGGCCGCGGTTATGCTTGGCTGGATACCGGGACACATGCGAGCCTGTTGGATGCCGGCAACTTCGTTCGTACGCTTGAGCAGCGACAGGGGTTGCAAACGGCCTGTCTCGAAGAAATCGCTTTTGATGCCGGTTGGATCGACGCGGCGCAGCTGGAAGAGCAGGCAAAGCGGTATGCCAAGAACGAATACGGTGCTTACCTGAGACGCATCTTGTCCGAACGGGCCTAGACCAAATCGGTCAACCCACCGTCAATCCAACAGCGGTGCCCAAAGCGATACGATCTGTCATGGTATCGTGCCTTTTGGCAGGTTCTTATGTTCGGCTTTGCAAGCAAGGTGCCAGAGTTGGCTGTCGCGGATCAGCTTGCGCAGCGCGCCTCGGCATCTTCGACGGCGGCAGTGAAACCAAGCAATGAAAAGGTATCCTTTGTCGTGGTGCCACGGCTGGACAAACCCGTCACGACGGCAGACGCGCCCCGCTTCATGGCTGTCACGATCTTTGTGTCCTCCTCCGGGCTGGTGGGCCACGCCCATTCGCCTTCGGTGAAGAGTTCAAAATCCGTGCCACCGATATTCAAAGTGACCGAAGACCCGCTCGCAAAGGGATAGCCACCGGTAAAGGCGACCTGACCGGTTGCGCCTGCGCTTGGACGATAGAACACCATCAGCAGGATCTGCCCGCGGGTCGCAGCGACCACATTGCCGTCACGCGTGTTTACCACCTCCTTGGGCATCGACACGCTCCAGCATTCCTTCGGGTCGTCCTCGGCAAAGACATTCCAATCGGTCTTGACGGCCACGCGGTTCGAACTCTGCTCCTGCGCTGAGGCACCTGTCATGATCGACGCCGCAAAAATTCCGACTGCTACCTTCGACACGAAATTCATACTTCGACAGCCTCCAAGCCGTTTTTACCTCAAATCATTTGGGCCAGATAAAGCGCCTTGGTAGCGCCTTTTCACGCCAGCCCCTTGTTTCTTCTCGACAACATGCACATTAGCGCACAAGGCGCGAGAGACGAAAGGCGAAACCGCGAAAATTCGCCGGATTGTGAGAGAGAAAAATGACCGACCCCGTCGTAATGGCCGAAGTCTGGAGAGGCCCGTTTTTGGAAAGCGCCCACAGGGGCCATGCGGTGGTTTGTGACGAGAAAGGCCAGATCGTCGAGGCGTGGGGCGATCCGGATCTGGTGATGCTGCCCCGCAGTTCGGCCAAGATGATCCAGGCGCTGCCTCTGATCGAAACCGGCGCTGCCGATGCGGCGCATCTTGGGTCCGAGCATCTGGCACTGGCTTGTGCATCCCATGTCGGTGCCGCGATCCACACCGACCGCGTGCAGAAGTGGTTGGATGACCTGCAGTTTACGGATGCGCATCTGCGTTGCGGCGCTCATATGCCAAAGGACAAGGCCGCGCGCGTCGCGCTGATCAAGTCCGACAGCGAACCCTGTCAGTACCACAACAACTGCTCGGGCAAGCATACCGGTTTCCTTACGCTCGCGCGGCACTTGGGGGCGGGACCAGAATATCTGGAGATTGACCACCCGGTTCAGAAGCTGGTCAGGGATGCCTTTGAACGCACAACGGGCATGGATGCGCCAGGTTATGGCATCGATGGATGTTCGGCACCGAACTTCGCAACCACGATGCATGGGATGGCGCGGGCGATGGCCCACTTTGCAGCTGCCCCCGCTGGTTCGCCCGAAAGTCGGCTTGTCGCCGCGATGGTCGCTCATCCCGAACTGGTCGCCGGAGAGCGGTCTGCCTGCACACGGCTGATGCGGGCGATGGACGGTCGGGTGGCCATCAAGACGGGTGCCGAAGGTTACTATGTCGCAATGATTCCGGAGCGGAAGCTTGGTGTCGCGCTCAAGATCGTCGACGGCGCCACCCGAGCCAGCGAATGCGCAATCGCAGCCATGCTGGTCAAGCTTGGCGTCCTGGATTCACGTCACCCTGACGCGATGGCCTACACCAACGGATCCATTCAGAATTGGCGCGGGGTCGAAACCGGCCATTTGCGCGCGGCGCCCGCATTGATCTGACGGGTTGCCGTCAGGCAGACGCCTTTTCGGGGCCATCGTCGCCCTTGTCCGCTGGTTTCAACTCCACGACGTTGTCGTCGGGCTGTTCGGTTTCATCGTCGCCAACCGTCGTCTTCTCGGCGACGAAATCCGCATTCTCGACGATTTCAACGGCATCCTCGACTGCAGCTTCATCTCGGCCGGCGACCAGCAGCGGCAGCAGCTCGGCACCGCCTGGCAGTGATACGACCGCTTCCTGCGGGCGCGACCAGCTGAGCGTATCGAAGGCCTTGCAGTTTTCGCAGACGGGAACCCATTCCGCATGGCTATGATTGCAGTTGTCGCAAACCCAGCTTGGGCCGCGGGGCGCCGTGACGGCGCGGGCAAGCCATCCCTGCACAACGGCATCGCTTGCCCCTTCGCCCCGTTCAATCGCCGCCATGAGCGTCGCTGATCGCACCGTCAGATCCGTTTCAACCAGATCGCCCAGGGCACGGCGCGCGGCGGGAAAATCCTCATCAGCGATATGGAGCTCTGCCAGGAGTTGCTTTGTCTCGGAATCCTCGGGATGCATCCGGGTCAGGACCGCAAAGCGTTTGACCCTGTCGCTGGCAGACTCCTCTGGCTCGATCTGCGCGAACGCTGCAGCAAGATCGGGATGCGCCGCGACTTCCCACGCCTTTTTGATGACGCGGGTCGCGTGACGTTTCTGCCCCTTTTCGAGATATCCAAGCGCGGCCATCACGGCCGCAGGGACCAGATCCGGCGACTGTTTGTTCGCCGCAATCGCGGCCTCGCGGGCTTCGATCGTCTGATCCTCGGCAAAGATCGATTTCGCCTGCGACAACGCCAACACCGCATCGCGGCGGCGGAAGACGTCGCGCGGCAGAACACCGTGTTTGAGCTTGGCGCTGAGGGTCTGGCGGGCGCCCTTCCAGTCCGACTTTTCGGCCTGCAGCCGCAACAGCGTGTCCTGCACCTCTTCGTGCCTTGGTTTCAGCGCGAATGCCTTTTCCGCCAGCTTCAAGGCCGTATCGGTGTCACCATCCGCCAGCTTTTGTTTCATGAGGCCGCGGACACCGACAAAACGGGTTGATTGGTCTTCGACAAGCTTGCGATAGGTCGTCTCGGCCTTTTTGCGGTCGCCAACCAGTTCGGCCGCCTCGGCCATCAGCAGGTTCGTCAGATCAGGACGGCCCAGATACTTGTTGGCCTTCTCGGCCTTGGCCATCGCAAGACGGCCCTCACCCGACGCGAGCGCCATCAGACCCTCGGACAGCGCATCATAGCCTTTCGCAAGACGGTTGCGCGCCAGATAGCGCGTAATCGCCGTCTCATCGCCATTTATGAAACTCCACGTCGCAAAAAGCAGTCCAACGAGTTTGAGCACAATCCACAGCGCCAGCATCAGCACCAGCAACCCGATCACGGATTCGAGTGGGCCAAGCGTATATTCCTGCCCGGCGACGATGATTTGAACACCACCTTCGGATTCAAGCAGGTAACCGGCACCAAGCGCCAAGGCAGCAACGAAACAGACAAAGAAAATGACTTTTCCCACGGACCAGATCATTGGGCGCCCCTCACATCGACGATAATTGCTGGTTCAGCGCATCAAGCGCCGACTGAGCGTTGTGGCGGGTTTCGGCCGCACCAAGCCACTCCGACATGGCGCTTCTGGCATTCTCGGGCAGGCCGGATGCCTCATCCAGCGCGGTGCCCAGGTCACCCGATTTCACCGCCGCCTCTATGCGGGACAGTACCGCATCGGCATCATCACCCTGCTGCGGCGTCACGGAACGCGCGCCAAGCTGGCGTTGCAAGAATGCTCCCACACCGCCGGTTCCCTGTTCCTCGCTGCGTACCACAGCCAAGGCACCCCGCGCTGCATCGGCAACCCCGGCCTGCAATTGGGCCAACGTCGTCACGCCGTCCTGCGAAGCGGCAGTCAAACCCTCTGGCACACGATCGAGCGCGCCGCTGTCCTGCAGTGCGGAAAGAGGCCCGTCGAAGGGCTCACCGGACCCGATGGCCGAGTTGATCTGCGCCACAGCCGTCCGCGCCAGCGCCACCCGCTTGGCCTGCGCGGCTGCTTCCTCACCCTGCCGAACGTTGTCCAGCAGCCGTTCAATCTCGGCCTGCTGGGTAGCCGCCGTATTCAGCAACTCATCAACCGCAGCATCGACCGCGCTGGTATCGCCTTCGACAACCGCGACGGGGCGTTCTTCCAATGCGTCGACCCGTTCGCCAAGCGACGCAAGGTTGTCCGAATAATCCGGGATCTCCGGCGGCGGCGCATCCTGAAGCGCGGTGACACTGGCGCCAAGATCAGCAAGTTGGTCTCTAAGCGCGGTCAGCTCGGTCTGGAGCTCGGTCGCTATGCTCGCGTTGGATCGAAGCTGTTCCGGAAGGTATTGATCAATTATCTCGAACCGGGCCGCAAAGAACCCTGCGATCGCGGCGGCCAATCCGCCAAGAAGCATCGTGAAACCACCAGCTTTCTTCACCACGACCTGAGGTTCGGTGACTGGCGGTGGTTGCACAGCGGAGGCTTCGACCGGCGCTTCGTCGGCTATTTCGTCAAAAACAGCATCTTCGATTTCATCCGGCGTTTTGTCGGCATCGGTCGTGTCGGATTGGTCGTCCTCGGCAATCTCATCGCGGGACAGTTCTTCAGTGGCAGCTTCAGTCTCTTCTTCGAGCTTGCCGTCGACCTCTTCGTGATCCGCGCTTTCCAGATCCTCGACGGTTTCCCCGACGCTGGCCTGGTCATCGTCGCCAGGCTTGTGCTCGGCCTCGGTCGACTCGACCGGCTTTTCATCTTCGACTTCATCCGGGGACTTTTTGTCCGTCACATCAAGCCCCTTCCTGATTCTCACCCAAGGCGTTGCCAATACAACAAAGTTTACTCGGGCCGCATCGGGCTCTCAACCCGCGCTTATGCGATCCGCCAGTTCTTGCAGGGTTTGTCGCATGCTATTTGCTGTGGGTTCAGGCGCGACTACAACGTCAGCATTCAGCGGCTCGACCGCACGCGCAACGCTGTCACTCATCGCGATCAGGCAGAGCTGATCAGTCGCAGGACAGACGGCCGCGAACTGTTCCGCAGTTCGTGGCGAAAACAGCGGGACGATCTTTGGACCGCTTTGGCGCAAAACAAACTTGCCCTCTTCGGTCAGGTCCACAAGGCGCTGATCATACACTACCCGGCGTTCGGCGGAACGGCCCGATGCGGCCAACCGTCCGACAAGATCACCTCTGGTATGCACCCCGGAGATGTGCAGGAGGCGGGCATATTGGGGCCGATCAGACAAGTAGGTGATCAGTTCTTCGACAGTTTTGCCGCCACACTCTGCCAACCATCCCCGCGCCCGCGCTTTCGCGGTTGTCGTCTGGCCAACGCAAACGGCGCGCCTACCCTCACCTTCCGGTCCGTGCGCAACACCATTTGAGGATGTGAACAGAACGGCGTCGACCTGAGGAAAAGGTTCAGCAGGCGGCAACGGCGCAATCTCAACCAGCGGAGAGAAAACAGGGGTCAGTCGGTCCTGAAGCGACGGTGGCAAGCTGGACCAGAAAGCCTTGGATGCCGAAATGGGCCGCGTCAGCAGCAGGGGCAGCTTGGTCTTCGGCGCGTTGTCAGTCACATCTACAGGTGTTAACCCGCCCCATATCCATACGCAACGGGGGCCGCATTGGCCAAACCAGTCACTGTTCTCGGCATCGAAAGCAGCTGTGACGATACGGCAGCCGCAATTGTTGCGCGCGACGCAGATGGGCCGCGTGTTCACTCGTCGGTGGTCTATAGCCAGACCGACCTGCACGCGCGTTTCGGCGGCGTTGTCCCGGAGATCGCTGCGCGCGCGCATGCTGAACGCCTCGATCTGTGCATCGAAGAGGCCCTGGAGAAGGCCGAAATACCTCTGACTGACATCGATGCGGTCGCCGTGACATGCGGACCGGGCCTGATTGGTGGTGTCGTCTCGGGTGTCATGACAGCCAAAGGTATCGCCGCCGCAACTGGCCTGCCGCTTTACGGCATCAATCACCTGGCCGGGCACGCATTGACGCCTCGGCTGACCGACAAGGTCGAGTACCCCTATCTGCTGCTGCTGATTTCCGGGGGTCATTGCCAGTTCCAGATTGTGCACGATCCGATGACGTTCGAACGCTTGGGCGGCACGATTGACGATGCGCCCGGTGAAGCCTTCGACAAGGTCGCGCGCCTGATCGGCCTGCCGCAGCCGGGCGGTCCGGCCATGGAAGCTTCAGCACAATCCGGCGATCCCTCCCGGTTCCATTTGCCGCGTCCGCTGCTCGACAGGCCGGGCTGTGATATGAGCTTTTCCGGCCTCAAAACCGCAGCGCTGCGGGCGCGAGACACCCTAATGGCCGACCAGAATGGCATCAGCAAACAGGATCAGGCTGATCTCGCCGCTTCTTTTCAGGCCGCGGTTCGCGACGTGCTGGTTGAGAAAAGCAAGCGAGCACTCGAAATCTACGCACGATCGGAACCCGCAGAGGCCACGATTTGCGTCGCGGGCGGTGTTGCCGCAAATCAGACGATCCGCGCGGGGCTCGAACAAGCCGCGTCCGTATACGGCGCACGCTTTGCCGCCCCGCCCTTGCGATTTTGCACCGACAATGCCGCGATGATCGCCTGGGCCGCCATCGAACAGATGGGTCAACGCGCGCCCGATGGCATGGATCTTGCCGCGCGGCCGCGTATGCCGCTTGATACCCAAAGCACCTCGATGCTCGGGAGCGGCAAAAAGGGGGCAAAGGCCTGACGTTTCAGACTGAACCAAGGGGGAGATGCATATGCAGTATTGGCTGTTCAAATCGGAACCCAGCGCATGGAGCTGGGATCAGCAGGTCGCCAAGGGCGATGTCGGAGAAGAGTGGGACGGCGTGCGGAACTATCAGGCCCGCAACTTCATGCGCGAGATGAAAATCGGCGACCGGGGCTTTTTCTACCATTCCCAATCGGAAAAGGCGGTGGTCGGCACAGTCGAGGTGATCGCGGAAAGTCATCCCGACAGCACGATCGACGATGAAAGATGGGATTGCGTCGACATCAAAGCCCTGCAACCCGTGAAGTCGCCCGTAACTCTCGATCAGATCAAGGCCGATGAGCGGCTGGCCGACATGGTTCTGGTCCGCAATTCCCGGCTGTCTGTTCAGCCGGTGAAAGAAGAGGAATGGCAGATCATATGCGCACTGGCTGGCCTTGATCCCTAGTCAGGCGTAACATTCCCCCACCGAAGAAGGGGGAGATATCATGTCAACTCTTGCAGTCATTATTGCCGGGGTGGCCAGCTTCATGTTCGGCGCCGTTTGGTATTCTGTGCTTGCGAAACCGTGGATGGAAGCCTCAGGCGTGGTCCTGAACGAGGAAGGGGTCCCTGCGAACCGGTCGGACCCGTTGCCTTATATCACCGCAATCGTGGCCAGCATTCTTGTGGCCGGAATGATGCGGCACGTGTTTGTGCTGGGTGGCATCGACACGGTTGCGAAAGGATTGGTCGCGGGGGCGGGCATCGGGCTGTTCCTGGCAGCGCCGTGGATCGCGACGAACTACGGCTTCGCGGGGCGGCCCATGCGGCTGACGCTGATTGACGGTGGGTATGCGGCCATCGGATGCACGGTTATCGGCGTGGTCCTGACACTGTTCTAAAATGACAGAAGGGTTCCGGCAGACCGTTGCCAGAACCCTTCATCACCCCACGTGCTCCCAAATCCACCGCACGTAACTCTGATAAGGTCTGGCCATACTAGCCGGATGTTCTCGGTATATCCGCGTAGGGCTTAACAATCGATTGCCCTGTATTTCAAATTCGATGGAAGAGAAAAAGGGGCACCTGCCAGTCGCAGCCGCCCCCTCAAAAAGGTTTTCGGTCGGTATCAGCCGTAAACGCTTTCCTTACCGAAGTGCTTTGTCAGCATGTAGTAGACAACCGCGCGATATTTGTTGCGCTCAGACTTTCCATAGGTGTCGATCGCTTTATTGATGGCGTCCATCAGTTCCGGACCATCGGACAGCCCCAATTTCTTGATGAGGAAGTTCTCTTTGACGGTCTCAAGCTCTGATGCCTGGCTTGACGCAACTGTGGAAGCGTCGGCGTTGTAGATGGAAGGGCCACAGCCGATTGTCACTTTCGTGAGAAGATCCATGTCGGGGGTCATCCCACACTTGTTCTTCAGATCATCCGCGTATTGCGCGATCAGATCGTCACGTTTGCCCATATCTAGTCTCCTACCTGTTGTCGCGGCCTGTCTGTCGCTTTTGCCGCATAGAATTGAAACGGTGCAGGCACGTTAGCGGTAATTGTTGCGCGAAAAAACAGGTTTCATCGCCGGTAAGACGGGGAAAAACAACGCTGTGGTCCCATAGAGACGGATCAATCAGGTTTTTTCGAGCAATTCGACCGTTTCCGGCAGTCGCGAAAGCGTGCCGACGATGTGCGATTGCCATGTCTTGCCACGACCCAGGGCCTCTTCCAGCGTCTCGCGCAACCTGACCGGATCGACGTCGTTAAGCACCTCGATCAGAGCTGCGGCCTGCCGCGCGTCCCTGCGCGCCTTTTCCGGGTCCTCATGCTTGCGGCGATTGGCGAGGATCAGCTTGTGCACAGCGAAACGATCCGGTCGCGGCACCTTGATGCGAATGCCGCTCCGATAGGCGCAAATGACGTCGATCGGATCTTTCATCAAAAAGCGCAGATATCGCATCATCCGCAACTCGGCGCCGGATGGCCCAACAGGCAAAAACCCCTCGGTCCCGCTGGCCGATGCACCGAAGAACCGGAACTGAACAGCCTGGCGTGACTGGGTCCAGAGATACGCGTTTGGATCGTCATCAGCAGCCCGAAAGGAAAAATCGCAGAACCGGTCGATGAACTCTTGGGAACCCGGCGCAGCGATCGCCAACTCGACCCTGTCGAGTTCCGACAGGCCCAGCGCCAGTTCCTCCGACTTGGCGAAGATGAAGCCGAGGTGGTTCTCGTAACATTTGAACGCCTGGGTCCCGATCATCATCAAACCATGCTCAAAGAGATCGGCGGCAGATGCAGCGGACAGAAAGCTGCCGATGCCAGATCCGGGCCCACGAAACCCTTCGGCCTTTAGTAGTTTGACACGCAGGCTGCGCGCCTTGGCTTCTCTCAGCGCCCTCGCACGGTTTGCCTCGTGCACCCGAACCTGGTTCTGCAGCAGCGGGCTGTCTTCGCCCACATACCTTTTCTTGACGACCGTCCCGACCCGGTAGCTGTCGTACCAGTAGGTTTTGTTGTGGCGTGCGACCCGTGTCAGGTTGCCTCGAAAGGGCGCCCTATGCGCGGTGGAAAGCGACGCGCGGAGATCTTCGTAAGCTGCTCGGGCGAGTGATGAAGCCTTGGTTTTCATTTGTGTTCAACAGAACATTCTTTGTGTGGCAAGACTTGGACTGATCCAAGGAACTAAGCGCATTTGCAACGAAATCATATTGCAGCGTCAACCGTCGGAGCACGCAATCTTTCACTTTGGTTAACGACTGTTGCACAGCGTTAACGCCTCAGTCGTGAGCAGTCATCAGGCCCGCCTTCAAAGACCACCTTCTCTCGAAATCAACGAGAAATCTGTGGTTAGCGCCAACAATCGGTAAGAAAATCTGACCAAAAGCCGAATTTCATTGCCTTCCGGAAAGGTTACGTTAAGTTCGCGCTCACGCGCCGGCCTGTCGCGGTAAGGGGTACCGCTTGACTAAGGATCGGCAAGCGACTGGGAGGATCAAATGACAGTTGAGAAAAATATAGGCCGCCGCGCTTTCTTGAAGCGGTCCGTGATCGGGGGCGCCGCCGCTGGCGGTCTGGCAGCTCCGGCGATCGCACAAGGGGCGCCTGTCGTCGTGAAAATGCAAACGTCCTGGCCGGCCTCGAACATCTGGCAGGAGTTCGCACAGGACTACGCCGATCGGGTCGAAGCCATGTCCGGTGGCCGTCTGAAAGTCGACCTGCTGCCAGCTGGTGCTGTTGTTGCGGCGTTCCAGGTTCTGGACGCTGTCAATGACGGGCTGCTCGATGCCGCGCATTCGGTGCCGGTGTACTGGTATGGTAAGAACAAGGCGGCCTCGCTTTTCGGCACAGGCCCGGTTTTCGGTGGCTCGGCAACGACGATGCTGAGCTGGTTCTATGAAGGTGGCGGCAAGGCGCTCTATGACGAGCTGACCCAAGACATCATGGGCCTCGACGTCGAAGGCTACCTTGGCTTTCCGATGTTCGCTCAGCCCTTCGGTTGGTTCAAAGGCGAGGTAAACACCGCCGCAGAGCTTAATGGCTTTAAGTACCGGACAGTTGGTTTGGCCGCAGACCTGCTTCAGTCGATGGGCATGTCGGTTGCACAGCTGCCGGGCGGTGAAATCGTGCCCGCGATGGAACGGGGCGTGATCGACGCGTTCGAATTCAACAACCCGACGTCGGACAAGGACTTTGGCGCGCATGACGTGGCCAAGAACTATTATCTGTCCTCGTACCACCAAGCGTCGGAATCATTCGAATTCCTGTTCTCGAAAATCTTCATGGAAGACCTCGACCCCGATCTGCGCGCCATCCTTGTGCATGGTGTCGAGGCAGCGTCGACCGCCAACACCGCCAAGGCGATGCGGAAATACTCCGCCGACCTGCAGTGGTTGCAGAACGAAGGCGGCGTGACGGTGCATCGGACATCCAAGGACATTCTCGACGCCCAAATCCAGGCGTGGGACGGCCTGATCCCGCAACTGGAAGAAGATCCGTTCATGAAAAAGACCCTCGACAGCCAGCGTGCATGGGTCGAGCAGGTCACGTTCTACGAACTGATGAACGCGCCAGACTATGCGCTTGCCTATAACCACTACTTCCCAGGCAAGTTGAAACTCTGATAGTCTGAGGCCCCGGCGCTGTCGCTGTGCCGGGGCCCACAACAATAAGGGGGAGGGAGCAGCCGTGATCGGCTTCATCCGTTTTGCGGACAACCTATCGGCAGCGTTCGGCAAAGCATTCGCATGGTTGATCGTCCTGATGGCGGTCGGAACAGGCTACGAAGTGTTCGTCCGCTACGTTCTGAACAATCCGACACCGTGGGCGTTGGATGTGTCGTTCATCATGTACGGGACGTTGTTCATGATGGCAGGCGCCTACACGCTTTCGCGCGGCGGCCACGTACGCGGCGATTTCCTGTACCGGCTCTGGCAACCACGCACCCAGGCCAAGGTCGATCTGGCCCTCTACATCCTCTTCTTTTTCCCCGGCGTCTCAGCCCTCATCTTTGCGGGTTGGAAATACGCTGCGCGGTCCTGGCAGTATCAGGAAGTGTCGGTTAACTCGCCCGCCGGCATCCCGATCTTTCAGTTCAAGACCGTTATCGTCGCAGCCGGCATTCTGCTGTTCATCCAGGGCATCGCGCAGGTCTTCCGCTGCATCCACTGTATGCGCACCAACGCGTGGCTCGAAGCCGAAGAAGACGTGTTCGAAACCGAAGACCTGCTGATGAAAGAGGCCGCCAAGGCCGAAAAGGATCACCACATATGACGGATCCCCAAGTCGCCCTGATGATGTTGGGGCTGTTTATCGTTTTCGTTTTTCTGGGGTTCCCAATCGCCTTCACGCTGATGGCCATGGGTATCGGGTTTGGGTATTACGCCTATTTCGACGCCCGCCGCATGTGGCGAGAACACAATCGGCTGGATGAGACCGCGGGCTGGTGGGACAGCACCAGCACCTACATCGAAGGGTTCTTTAACAACCGAATATTCGATCTGTTCATCAACCAGACATACACCGTGATGTCGAACGAGGTCCTGACGGCGGTACCGCTGTTCCTCTTCATGGGATATATCGTCGAACGGGCGAACATCGTCGATCGGCTGTTTACTACCCTCAATATCGCGTCAAAGAACATCCCGGGGTCGATGGGCGTTGCCGCATTGATCACCTGCGCCCTCTTTGCGACGGCAACAGGGATCGTGGGCGCAGTTGTCACGCTGATGGGCCTGCTCGCGCTGCCCGCGATGCTCAAGGCGCGGTACAGCCATTCTTTCGCGTCGGGTATCATCTGCGCTGGCGGCACGCTTGGCATCCTGATCCCGCCGTCGATCATGCTGATCGTCTATGCGGCGGCCTCGAACGTCTCGATCGTGCGGCTTTATGCAGGTGCCCTGCTGCCAGGTCTGACGCTGGTTGGGCTTTACCTGGTCTATGTAATTGGGCGGTCCATCCTGCAACCCAGTGTCGCGCCGCGCCCAAGTGACGACGACATACCCGATGTCGGAAAGGGCCAGCTAGCCCTCATGATCCTGACGTCATTCCTGCCGCTGGCATTTCTGATACTCGCGGTGCTGGGATCGATCCTCTTTGGCCTCGCAACCCCGACCGAGGCGGCATCGATCGGCGCGCTCGGCGGTATATTCCTCGCCTTTGCCTATCGCGCGATGAGCTGGCAGCGCATGCGGGAAAGCGTTTACCTGACAGCGCGAACGGCAGCGATGGTGTGCTGGTTGTTCGTCGGGTCATACACGTTCTCTTCCGTCTTTTCCTATCTCGGCGGTGAGCATGTAATCAGCGAATTCGTTCAAGGCCTCGACATGTCGCCGATCATGTTCCTGATCCTCGCGCAGCTGATCATCTTCCTGCTGGGCTGGCCGCTGGAATGGTCCGAGATCATCATCATCTTTGTCCCGATCTTCCTGCCGCTCCTGCCGCTGTTCGAGATTGATCCGCTGTTCTTTGGCATCCTCGTCGCGCTGAACCTGCAGACCAGTTTCCTAACGCCACCGATGGCGATGTCGGCCTATTATCTGAAAGGCATTGCGCCGCCATCTGTGCGCCTGACGCAGATCTTTTCGGGCTGTATGCCCTTCCTGTTCTGCGTGATCCTGTCGATGGTGCTGATGTACACGTTCCCTCAGATCGTCTTTTACCTGCCCGAGCTGATCTATGGCGGCTGACATTCGGGCATTTGATGCGCTGACCCTGAGGGATCGCATCGCCAGCGGTGCGCTGCGCGCCGTCGAGGTGGCCGAAGCCTATCTGGCGCGGATCGCTGAACGGGAACCTGAGCTTCATGCTTGGGCTTGGCACGATCCAGAGTTCGTTCTGCAACAGGCGAAAGAGCTTGATACCCTGCGCGGGCGCGGCCGTGGCGTTGGCCCGCTGCATGGCATTCCGGTAGGGCTGAAAGACGTGATCGACACGACGCGGATCCCGACAGAAAACGGCTGCCCGGTTGATCAGGGTCGCGTGCCCAGTCATGATGCCTTTGTCGTTGAAGCGCTGCGGCGGGCCGGTGCGATCATCATGGGCAAGACGGTCACGACCGAATTGGCCTTTATGTATCCCGGAGCGACCAAGAACCCACATGCGCCGGATCACACGCCAGGGGGATCATCATCCGGCTCAGCCGCTGCTGTCGCGGATGCGATGGTGCCCCTGGCCATTGGTACCCAGACCGGTGGATCGGTCATTCGCCCAGCCGCTTTTTGTGGTGTGACGGGCTTCAAACCGACATTCGGTGCGATCCCGAGGCGCGGAGTTCTGCAGCAATCGCAGTCTCTTGATACGCTGGGCGTTTTCGCCCGTAGCCCCGCAGAGGCTGCCATGATTGGCGATGCCCTCTTTGGGTATGATGCAGCGGACCCGGCGACAACCTTTGCCCCGCCGCCCGATCTTTTGGGCACGTGTCAAAGCAAACCGCCCTTTGATCCGGTCTTTGCGTTCGTAAAACCGCCGGGCTGGGACAATGCTGATAGTGACACGCACGAAGCCTTTGCCGCCCTCTGCGAAGCCTTGGGAGAGCAGGTATTCGAGGTTCCGCTGCCTTCGGCCTTTGACAATGCGGCAGCTCTGCGCCAGCGGATCAACTACGCCGAGATGGCCAAGAACTATTATCGCTACGCGCGGCATCTCGATCAGCTGGGTCCACAAACGCGCGAGGCGCTCGAAGAGGGCGCAGCGATACCGGCGAGTGACTATCTGGCCGCGCTTGATTGGCGCGAGGTGCTCTATTCCGGCCTGACCGAGATCTTTGATCGGGCCGACGCGATCCTTTGTCCAGCGGCCCCCGGTGCGGCACCCAAAGGGTTGGACAGCACCGGTGACTCGATCTTCAACGGTCTGTGGACCTATTGTGGCACGCCATCGATCACCGTGCCGATCCTGTCGGCCGCAAACGATCTGCCGATGGGTGTTCAGCTTGTCAGCGCACGGGGTGACGACGCGCGTCTACTCAGAACAGCGCAATGGCTCTATGATTGGGCCGGAGACGACGGAGGCGAAACATGAAACTGCTGCTATCCCTGATCGCGTTCGCCGTGTTCATCGGGTTTGTGGGCATCCTTGGCTGGAAGGTGCAGGAGCCGGATCTGCTGGTCGTCATAGCCTTTGCAACGGCGTTGGTCGGATACGATCTGCTGACCAGCAATGGCAACTCGAAGAAGTAAACGCTGTGGGACAGCCTTAGATGATGTGCATGCGACCGGTGACAATCGCGTAGCCAAAGACGATCAGGTTCGCGACAGCATGTGCCATGATCGCGTCGGTCACCCGATTGCTGCGGCGCATGACCCATGAAAAAGCGAGCCCGGCAAAGAACGCCTCGATCCACCGGTCGTGCAGCGCCGCAAAGAGGGACGCCGTGAATATCGCCGCGACGATGGACCCGCAGAACGGCCTGACCTTTCCCTCAAGATAGTCGCGGAAAAACAGCTCTTCGATGATCGGGACCAGAACGATGGTTCCAATACCCCGCGCGACCATCCAGCCAATCAGGGCGAGACCGGTAAGCCCGGCATACGCGGGCGTTGCATCCTCGACCGAGTACGGGATCAATACCCAGCCCAACCCAACGATCAGACCAACAATCATCGCATCAGGCGAAATGCGCCATTTCAGTTGTGCCAGAACCGATGCGAAAGCCAATAGTGCCGCCGCCATGGCCAGTGCCCGCAGAGGATAGACGACGCCCGGTGCCTGGCTGAATGCCTGAACGAGCAATGCGCTGAACATGAAGATCGCAAAAGGAAAGATCCTGGCGACCTGCGGATCGCTGAAGAACGGCAGCGCCGATCCGTGATCTGACGTAATCGCGGCACCCGTGGTCCGCTTTTGCAAAGACGGCACGGTCCGGGCACCGATGACGACCCCAAGCGCAATCAGTGTGAACATCAGCCAACCCGCATGGCTGTGAAAGCCGCCAACGGCCAGTTCCGGATATCCTTCGAGCCCGAAGATCAACAGAACCGAGATCCGAACGATGTTCAGCGTTGCACTGACAAGAATGCCGATCGGATAGATCAACAAGGCCGCCGGAAACCGAAGCTCGGACCGGAAGAGGACAAGGTAAAGGGTCACGAAAATCGTGACGAGGGCAATCCCCTCGACGCCCGAACAGACAGGCGCGACACTGACGAAGAAATCGCCAAAGCCAATGATTTTGTTGGCCGGATAGGCCTCGACCTGATAGCCAAGCGTTTCGATGACGTAGGCAACGGCCCGAAACGTAAGATCGGCAATCGTATCCAGCCGCCAGATGGGACGAATGGTTCCGGCAAGAAGGGGTGCGAGAATACCGACCCCCAGCACCATCAGTATCGCAAGGCCGCGCTCAGCCAGCAGTGCCATCCAGCGCGCAAAGGGCGCGATGTATCGAAGGATGCCCAGGGTCAGTACGGTCAAACCAACCGCCCAGAGGCCCAGAACAAGATTGAGTGGCGCCCCACCGTTTTGGTTGTGCAGAATAAGCGCGGGCGACAGCGTAATCGCCAAACCTGACGCATTCACGGCTAGTGCCCTGGCCGACGTTCCGGCTTCGGCGATCAGGTTCCTCAGAGCATCCGGGAAGAGGGCGAACATAAGCCCGAGCGCAGCAAGACTAACATAGGCCGACACGATGACCCCGCCCGCCCCGCTGCATATGGTGACGGGCCAGTTGGCACGGCATTCGAAGTCGATCAGGTGCTTGAAGACCGCACCAATCATGATCAGTTCGATCAGAAACAGCCCCAAGGCGAAGCGGAGATGCCAAATTGGTCGTCTAATCGACTGGGGCTGTGTCGTCAGATCCGCCGGCATCAGATATCTCGCACAAAGATTGGCAAACAGGCCCGGACCCTTACGAGCACGGGCCTGTTCTTGGTATCAGAGAAACTTACGCCGAACGACGGCGACGCTCCCAAGCCAGCAGAACGATGGCAGCCACAGCAGCCAGAGCCGCCGTGCCTTCCAAGGCACTGATTTCTGGAACGGCTGTCGCGGGTGGTGGAGGCGTGTTAACGGACGCAAACGCCGGAGATGCCATCACCACTGCGGCAGCAGAAATTAGAAGCTTGTTCATCAAACACTCCTTACGCTTCTGTAAAAGTTACCACGCGACGACCAGAAGCAATCATTCGTGTGGTTCATTTGCGCGTCAGACACACAAATCTCGGATCGGGATGCATCGAAACGCGTCCCGAAGTTGTTTCGGATCAGCACAGACAATCGTTGTCGTCGAAGCCGAAGGCGACGATGAAAGGCTGAGAGTTGGTAGACGTTGCCGGATTCGGATCAATGATCAGGCTGGCAATGCCGCCAGGTCCGGCCATGAAATTCGCATTGGCCGGATCAGCGAGGGCCGCGTTGACGATGAAATCAACATCGGCGTCATCGCCGTAACCCGCATCGAAGTTCGACAGATAGTCGGTGTTGAACTGGTCCGTGAACTCCCAGATCGCCCGCTGGATTTCCCAACCGGTGAACTGCCCGTCAACGGAACCGGTCCCGTTCGCCTCGAAGTCCTGGTTCAGGATCCAGTTGATATAGCCGAGGTTGTCCGCGGCCGAGCCACCGGTCGCAAAACTCGACCTGCCCGCAAGCACCGAGCTATCTTTGCCGTCAAGGACGTCACCGGTCAGCGTCGGCGCATTCGTCAGCAGCTCTGCACCATCGGCCGGGTCGAGCAGGCTGAGGCAGTAGGCCTGTTCAAAGACCACACCGTCAAAGCGCGCGTCACCCGTATTCGACATTTCGATGGTGAAGGCACCCGGCTCAATCGGGCTTTCTGCATCGGTTGCGGCGATCTTGTATGTCGTGGATTGCGGAAGGCTCGCAAAGAGTTCCTCCAGCGTCTCAGCGACACCGCAGAACGTCACATCGACGTCTGCCATCGCCTCCCCGCCAAGCCCATCTGAAACGGTGTACGAGATGGTCTCGATCGCTTCCTCACCAATGTCGAGGCTTTCGTAAGCCGTCTCGCCATCGAACACGAGCTTGCCGCCTGACAAGGTGACGACGGTGCCTGCCGCAGTGGTAATGCTGCCGCCTTCTGTGATCGCCTGACCATCGACTTGGGTGATCGTCAGCACCTGACCGGGGCCGTCCGTATCGTTCGCCAGAACATCGATCATGATCTCTTCGTCGGCACAGGCTTTGCCCATGTCATCCAGAAGGGTTGGATCCTCGCTGATGACACCAGCATCGATCGTCAGGTTGCTTTCACCGATGGCGAGCGAGATCGTTGCCGTCTCACCCGTGATCGGATCCGCATCGCTGTCGAACGCGTCATCACCAATGTCTTGGGTGGTGAAATCAAACCCGTCTGGCTCGCTGAAATCGACCGTGTAGTCACCCGCATCGAGGTTATCGAAGAGATAAAGACCACCGCCCGCTGTGACGACGCTGCGGGTGTTGCCGTTGGCATCGCGCAGCGTAACGGTAACACCGTCGAGACCAACCTCACCAGCATCCTGCACGCCGTTGCCATTGGCGTCGATGAACACACGATCGCCGATTTGCGCGGTGCCCGGATCTTCGATGCCAGCATCGACGTCGGTCACGGCATCACCGATGTTCAGGGTGATCACCCCGGTTTCACCGGTGCCTTGGTCGGCATCGCTGTCTACCGTGTCATCAGCACCCACGTTGGCGTCGACGAGAATCTTGCCGTCGACCTCCGTCGGGAAATCCACGACATACTCACCGGCATCCAGATTCTCGAAGATGTAAGAACCGTCAGCCTCGGTCACGGTCGTACCGACCACCAGGCCACCGCTCAGCAGTGTGACAGTGACACCGCCAACGCCAGGCTCTGCGTCATCGACGGAGTTGTCGTTTTCATCGCAGAAAATGCGGCCAGCGATAGATGCTGTTCCCGGATCCTCGACGCCAGCATCGACGTCTTCCTTGTTCTCACCAATAGTAAGCGAGAAGGTCGGTGTCTGACCGGTGCCCGGATCAACATCGCTGTCGACCGTATCGTCATTGCCAGCATCCTGAGCGACAAAGGTTTTCCCCGTTGGTTCCGCTGCAAAAAGGACCGAATAGTCACCGGCATCCAGATTGCTGAAGCTATAGGACCCGTCAGAAG